>JBAQMZ010000048.1:0-12956 GCA_049303315.1 Candidatus Methanoperedens sp. | reverse complement strand
GACGAGCTCAAGACTCAGACACAGATTGGTCTACTCTGCTTATACCAGATATATTAGTAAAATAAGGCAACCAATATTAATTTTTTCATGTTCATTTATGAACCAGGGGTTCATAGCCGACTCTGTGGCTATTTTGCTTTTTGATTTAACAACACCAAAGATTTTACACACACATTCTGACAAAAGGATTATACCTTACAGGGTAATTAAGCCGATATCATGTTCATTGAAATAGACGGCTGGATGGCAAAACTGCGATTTTCTGCATGCCATTTCATCCCGAACCATCCCAAGTGCGGCTGCCTGCACGGTCACACGTATGCGGTTAGCGTGCGGCTCGAAGGCGAACAAATCGGGGAATTTATCATTGATTTTGAGCTGGTTAAAGGGATTGTTAACGGAATTTGCGACAGGCTTGACCATAAAGTCCTGGTTGCGGAAAAAGACCCGCGCCTTCGGATTGTGAAAAAGGATGGGGTTTCGATTGAAATAATTGAAAGTAAAAAGCGATATGTATTGCCTCTGGAAGATATTGTGTTCCTCCCCACGAAATCGGTGAGCGCCGAAGACCTGTGCAAGTATTTCACAACCGAAATGGCAAAAGCCTTGAAATCAAATGGCGCTGATAACATTAAAAAGCTCCATGTCAGGGTTGATGAAGGGATAGGGCAGGGGGCAGGATGCGAGTATGAGATGTAAATTTCATGATTTCTTCATGCAAAAACGGTAATATTTTTATGCACAGCTTTTACTGAAAAAGTATATACTTATTCAGCTATGTAATACCTTATAAGACCAGATTAAGATTACTGAGGTCTAAAATGGCTACAATAACAGCATATATCGAAAAAGATCCTGAAACAGGCTTATACGTAGCGATTGTCCCGGGAATTCCCGGCGCCCATACTCAAGCAAAGACTCTTGATGAGCTTCATGAGAACCTTAAAGAGGTACTGGAACTGTGCCTGGAAGAAATGGAGTCGGAGAACAAACGATATTTACCTCAATTATTATGTACGACCAGAGTAAACGCAGGGTGAATGAAAATAAATTTGGTACATGGGAAAAGTTAATTGGCGGTGGACGACGCTATTCTTATAAAATGGAAGGCCATAATGGTTGGACAGCTCGCTATGTTAAGGAAGTAGATGAAATAGAACAAACTTTAAGGTTTTATCAGGAAATTTATGATAATAATGGCATGCTAGTTGAAATCCATGAAAAATATCCCCAAGATAAGGGGCATAAAAAAGTAAAAGGTGAAGAAATATGAAACTCAATCGTAAAGACGTTGCACAGAGAATTATCGATTACCTGCATCACCGCATCACACAGGCAGAGCTTGTAGACTGGGCAGAAAATATCATGATGGAAGCAGATTTTGAAAATCATGACTTTGAAACCCTGCGCGATATAGTCAGCAGGCTTGGTCTGGCTGACGTAAAAGCCTTCGGGATGTCGTGGGAAGACTGTGAAAACTTTTTGTCACGTCTTGGATATCAAGCACAAGTAATAGTTAGAGATAGTGCCACAATGGCATCAGCAGAAAATTAGACTCCTGTTTTCTATATAAGCAGCGCCGAAGAACTGTGCAGGTATTTCTCAACCGAAATGGCAAACGGGTTAAAATCAAATGGTGCGGATAATATTAAAAAGCTCCATGTCAGGGTGGATGAAGGGATAGGGCAGGGGGCGGGGTGCGAGTATGGGTTATAGAAATTTTATCTTGTGAGAGAGTGTTTTAATTCGTGTTGGTAGTTATCCTGAGATAAAATATATCTTGGCATATTGACCTAAAAACAACCTGAAATAAGGCTTATATATTTTTATTTCTTAGATTCGAGTATTTTTATAACAGACATTTCAATTAAGACGACCCTCTATCCACAACGACGGTAACTATATTTGTATGCAAAAATAATATTGACAAGATGGATGTAGTAAAAGAAGTTAAAGAACTCAAAACCCAACTTGCATATTCCAAGAATATCGGATTTTTTTTCGGGGCAGGAACATCATGTGCTTTAGATATTCCAAACATTGAGATGCTAACTGCTGGAATTGAAAAAAAATTGACAAATGACAATTTAAAAAATTTTAAAATCATAAGAGATAATTTAAAAGCCTCTACTGGAAAAAATGTGAACATTGAAGAGCTACTGAATCATATTCGCAGAATCAGAGAGATCACAAACGAAAAACCCGACCAAGATTTTATCAAAGTTTCAGGTGAAGCAGCCAAGAATCTTGACAAAGAAATCTGCAATCAAATTCATGGAATTATTGCTGAAAGTGAAGGGAAAGCAGACTTAACAAACCCAATAAAATTTTTTGCATGGCTTAACATCTTGAACAGAGAATATTCAAAAGAAGTTTTCACTACAAATTATGATTTGATAATTGAGAAGTCATTAGAAGCAAGTCAGATTCCATACTTTGATGGCTTTGTTGGTTCATACGAACCATTCTTTTGGCAAGAAAGTATTGAGCAATCAGCAGGGAAAACTGACATGACAAAAAATTGGATTCGTCTTTGGAAAATTCATGGCTCATTAAGTTGGTTTTGGAAACAAAATCCCTCAGACAATTCACATAAAATTATTAGGGTGGGTAAATTTGATAGTGCAACCGCAATAGATAAAGAACTTGTAATTTACCCATCAAAAGAAAAATATGATTCTTCGCGTAAGCAACCATTCATAGCATACTTTGACAGATTGAAAAGTTTTTTATCAAGCGGTGAATTGCTTTTCATTTTTTCTGGTTATTCATTCTCCGACCAACACATCAACGATATAATTTTTAATTGCCTTCGGCAAAACAATAGATTGTTTTGCATTGTTCTTTGTTTCAAAGATTCTGAAGTGGTGAATCTGCATAAATTAACTGCATCATCTTACATGAACCTAAATGTTTTTGGACCAAAAAAAGCAATTGTGAATGGTACTATTGGTGACTGGCAGTTCAACAAAGATGAAATTAAAGACACTGAAAAATGGGATTCGTATTGGGATGAAGGGAAGAACGAATTCAAATTAGGCGACTTCAATCAACTCGTTAATTTTCTTATCACATATTCAGACAAAACAGAACTATTAGACACATTGAAGAAATGATAAACGAAGTAACGTATTTAGGCAAAGTTATCAGAGTTGATTCTGGTTCGGTTGAAGTTGAAGTATCAGACCAGATTCCATCGGCTGCACCAATCATCAATGGACGACTATACAAGATTGGGCAAATAGGAACATTTGTAAAACTACCAATAGGCAACATCACACTTTATGGTATTGTTTCATCGGTAAGTAATGCCCCAAGCAAACTTAATGACGAGCAAGTCAAATACAATTTTGGTTCACGGTTTTTAACCATTCAACTTGTAGGTGAAAAAATAGGAGATGATGATTTTGAAAAAGGAATAGGGACATATCCAACAATAAATGACGAAGTTCACTTAGTAGTTGAAAAAGACCTCCAACAAATTTATGGTAAGAGAGATGTCGGCTCAATTGAAATCGGTAAACATTCATCATCAGAAAACCTTAGTGTTTATGTTGATCTGCATAAACTTGTTTTAAGGCATTCTGCAATTTTCGGTTCAACTGGAAGTGGAAAATCAAATACAACAGTTGGTGTTCTAAAAGCAATTCTCAATGAGTATAAAGGTTCAAGAGTAATTTTAGTTGATCCTCATGGAGAATACAGTTCTGCTTTTAAGGGGGCGAATGTTCTAAAAATAAATGACAAAGACAATCCTCTTTACATTCCCTTTTGGTTAATGAATTTCGATGAGTTGGCTTACTTTCTCGTAGGTGCAACTTCAAGGGATGAGCATATGCCACAGTATAGAAAATTTCGTGAGCTAATTGTTGAACGCAAGAGAAAAAATCACGACAAATTAAAAGCAGGAAAAGTTGATTCAAATTTTATCACTGCCGATTCTCCGATTCCTTTTAATGTCCGAGAATTATGGTATGAAATTTACTGGTTGCTTAATGCTTCATATAAAGAAGCAGTACCAGAGAAGCAAACAAAAGATACAGCTTGCGAAGTCAATAAAGGTGATTATGAAAAATTAATTCCACCAAAATTTGAACCATACGCGATGGGATCAGTAGCTCCATACAAACCAAAACAAAATCAGGAACTGTATCCTTATGAAAAGAAATTGATTCTTCGTTTGCGTGATTCAAATTATGATTTTCTTTTCAACCCTGGTGAGTTTAAAGACGAAACTTCAAAATTTGATTTACATGACTTGCTTAACTCATGGATTGGAAGCGACAATCACCTAACAATTTTAGATTTAAACGGAGTTCCACCTGAAGTTTTAGATATTACGGTTGGACTTATTACAAGATTTATTTACGACAGTATGTTTTGGGGACGAAGTGAAGCATACACAGGCAAGGCTCGACCAATATTACTTGCATATGAAGAAGCGCACTCTTATTTAAACAAAAGTGAAAACAAAAGCTATTCAAAATATGCAGTTCAACAGATTTTCAAAGAAGGAAGAAAATTTGGGATTGGTGCAATGGTAATCTCTCAAAGGCCATCAGAAATTTCAGAAACAATTTTAGCTCAAGTGGGAACATACATTGCTTTACGCTTGACAAATTCTAACGACCAATCAATTGTCAAATCGTCTGCACCTGACAATTTAATCAGCTTAATTGATTTACTTCCTTCTTTGCGGACAGGTGAAGCTATCATTGTTGGGGAAGCAATTAAGATTCCTTCAAGAGTTAGAATTAAATTAAACAACCCACGACCAACAAGTGACGACCCAAAACTAATTGAAGGTTGGAGCAAAGAATACGAGCCAGATGCTGATAATTATAAAGAAGTTGTTACATCAATTCGTGAACAAAAATTTAAAACCAAATAACTATGGACAGAAAACCAGTAAATTCAAGCATGATAAATAGCATTGGATATGATTCATCAAGCGGAACTTTAGAAATTGAATTCAAAAATGGAGGAGCAATTTGGCAATACTATGATTTTCCAGAACACATGTGGAATGAATTTGAGTATGCTGAATCACACGGAAAATATTGGCATGCTAGCATTAAAGGCCAGTATAGAGAAGCTAGAGTCGGTTAACATAAATCGTTAATTAAAAGCAAATTTCTCAAAAAATTAAAAATATAACTCGTTTGATGAACCCGATTGAACAGGGTCACCAAAAAGGAACAAATAATGGCCAGCAGGATTGAAGTAGGTTTTAAAAAGGGAATGAAAGACGCATTAGGCGAAGGCGTCAAAAAAAGGATAGTCGAAGACCTGCATATTAACGTTGACTCTGTCAGGACTATCGAGGTTTACACTTTCGATGCAAATCTATCACAAGAGGATTTGAATCTGCTCGGGGAAGAATTATTTGCCGACCCTGTAATCCAGGTCTTCTCATCCAAACCTCTGGCAGAGGATTTTTCATGGTTGATAGAAGTGGGATTCAAGCCGGGCGTGACCGACAATGTCGGAGCGACTTCGAAAAAAGCCTCTGAAGATGTGCTTAAAACCGAATTGCGGGGAGTTTATTTTTCAAGACAGTATCTTATCAGGGGAAATATCACAAAAGAAGATGCCGATAAAATTGCAGGCGGGCTTCTTGCAAACAGCCTGATTGAAAGGTGGGCTATTATAAACATTGACGACTGGGACAGCGAAAAAGGCGTGCACCTTCCGCTGCCGGTAGTGAAAGGAAAACATACACCTTCGGTTTCGGCACTAAATCTGGATGTCAGCGACAACCAGTTAAAGGAAATAAGCGTTCAAAGACTTCTTGCCCTGAACCTTGCGGAGATGAAGGCAATCCGTACGTATTTTGCAGAAGCTGGTATTAAAAAAGAAAGAAAAGAAATCGGTCTTTCTCTTCCCACCGATGTGGAAATCGAGGCGCTTGCACAGACATGGTCAGAACATTGCAAGCATAAGATATTCAATAGCCAGATAACCTATACTGATGAAAAAGGAACCAATATCATAAATTCGCTTTTTGATACTTTCATAAAGCGCTCAACCAGGGAAATCAACAAACCCTGGCTTGTCTCGGTTTTCACCGATAACGCCGGCGTTATCAAATTCAATGACGATTATAACCTTGTGATGAAAGTGGAAACGCACAATACACCCTCTGCCCTTGACCCTTACGGCGGCGCAATCACGGGTATCGTGGGCGTGAACCGCGACCCTATGGGCACGGGCATGGGTGCGCGGTTGATTTTCAATACCGATGTTTTTTGTTTTGCATCCCCGTTCTATGACAAGGAGTTGCCGCCGCGGCTTTTGCACCCGAAAAGAATATTTGAAGGGGTGAGGCGCGGCGTGGAGCACGGGGGGAACAAGAGCGGTATCCCGACTGTGAACGGCTGCATTGTGTTTGATGAGAGGTATCTGGGCAAACCGCTTGTTTACTGCGGGACGGGCGGCATAATGCCCTCAGTAATAAACGGCAAGCTTTCCCACATTAAAGAGATCAATCCCGGCGACCTGATAGTGATGACCGGCGGGCGCATAGGGAAAGACGGCATACACGGCGCCACGTTTTCCTCGCTTGAGCTTGATGAGAATTCGCCTGTAACTGCAGTCCAGATAGGTGACCCCATAACCCAGAAAAAGATGCTGGATTTCCTGCTTGAGGCGCGGGATTTGGGGCTGTATCACGCCATTACGGACAACGGCGCGGGAGGTTTATCCTCTTCGGTAGGCGAGATGGCTCAGCTTAGCGGAGGATGCCTTATCGAACTTGAGAAATGCCCCCTGAAATATCCGGGACTTGACCCGTGGGAAATACTGCTTTCAGAGTCGCAGGAAAGAATGACTCTTGCCGTATCTCCGGATAAGATAGATGAATTCCTGGCTCTTGCAAAAACAAGGGATGTTGAGGCAACTGCCATAGGTATTTTCACGGACAGCGGAAAATTCCATGCAAAGTACGGCGATAAAAACGTGGCTTACCTTGATATGGATTTCCTGCACAGCGGTCTTCCTGCGATGAAGCTGAATGCCAGGTGGGAACCCAGGAAGTTCGAAGAACCGGTGCCTGGGATTGTGGACTTGACAGCAGCACTTAAAACACTCCTCTCGCGTCTTAATATCTGTTCAAAAGAATATGTTATCCGGCAGTATGACCATGAAGTGCAGGGCGGCTCGGTCATAAAACCGCTTACCGGCGATGGTCCAAGTGATGCCGCAGTCCTTCGCCCTCTCCTTGACAGCATGGAGGGCGTGGTGGTTGCAAACGGTATCTGCCCGAGGTACGGTGATATTGATACATATCACATGACAGCATGCGCCATCGATGAAGCCGTGCGGAACCACATTTGTGTGGGAGGCTCTTTTGACCACCTTGCAGGTCTTGATAATTTCTGCTGGTGCGACCCTGTGAAATCCGAGAAAAACCCGGATGGAGAGTTTAAACTGGCGCAGCTTGTGAGGGCGAACAAGGCATTATATGATTATACGAAAGCCTACGGCGTGCCCTGCATTTCAGGCAAGGACAGCATGAAGAACGATTATATCATTGGAAGCAGGAAAATTTCGATACCGCCCACAGTGCTTTTCTCAACGATTGGCAAGATAGAGGATGTGAGGAAAGCTGTGACAATGGACGTGAAAAGACCGGACGACAGGGTTTACGTACTGGGTATGACGAAGGATGAACTCGGAGCGTCTGAGTATTTTGCGTCTCTTGGTTTTATAGGCAACGACGTGCCAAGAGTTGATGCGGCGTCGGCAAAACGTCTGTATATCGCTCTTGAAAAAGCCATCAACGAAGGCACTGTCGCTTCGTGTCATGACTGCTCTGACGGCGGTCTTGGCGTGGCGCTTGCCGAGAGCGCGTTCTCAGGCGAGTTTGGCATGACCATTGAATTGACAAAAGTGCCAGTTGAGAATATCAGGCGCGCTGATACGATACTGTTCTCGGAGTCGCAGAGCAGATTCGTGGTGACTGTGGCGCCGGAAAAAGTTGCGAGGTTTGAGGCGATAATGAAAGGAAACGTGTTTGCAGATGTCGGCGTGGTTACAGCGCAGCAGAATTTCACGGTGATGGACGGGGAGAAGGTGGTGCTGAGCGCGGGGATAGCTGAGTTGAAGGAAGCGTGGCAGAGGACACTGAGTTGGTGAGTGGGGGGAATGGGGTAAAATCGCAGAAAGAAAATATCAAATGGAAAAAAGAAAACATATATACGATATTAATAATCTATTAACATTGCATTAATATGGTAAAAGCAATAGTAAACATTAGTGAGAGGGCAAATAAGCTACTTAATATAGTAAAGGCAAAGCACGGGCTAAGAACAAAGTCTGAGGCCATCAATATTGTAGTAAGTGAATATGGAAAATCTCTTCTTGAACCTGAGCTTAGACCTGAATTTATCAAAAAAATCAAAGCAAGGAAAAAAGAGAAGACTATTAAGATCACGGATTTTAGCAGTCATTACGGCTTAGATTAATATGTATTCTCTTGAAGTGAGAGAAAGCGTTGACCGGATATTTTCTAAACTTGCAAAGAAAAATCCGAAACAGATGCGGATAATCGAGAAAAAGATAAAACAGATTTGTGAAAAACCTTTACATTTCAAGCCATTAAGAGTGCCGATGCAGCATTTGCGAAGAGTGCATGTTTATAAGAGCTTTGTCCTGACGTATTCAGTTAATGAGAAAAATAAAATCGTGATAATAGAAGATTACGATCACCATGATAAGGTCTATTTATAGTGATTTTTCTCGTATATAGAATGAGTGCACACGGCACAAGGTACACGAATACCATTAAATACCTGTTGTAATTATATACATACACCATGGAATCCGCCAACGCATCCATAACCGCCCGCATTACAGGCAAAGAACTCAAGAAAATAGACTCCCTGATTTCAGCAGGTCTGTACACCACGCGCTCGGACTTCCTGCGCCATGCTGCAATGCATTTGCTGCGCGAAGAGGCGCCGGAAATTCCTGAACTCTTCTTAAAATTGCAATCCCAGGCAAAAGCGAAAAAACTCACAAAAGATAAAATATTAAAGGATATCCGAAGTACTCGACGGGGCCTCTACAAGGAGACCTTCGGTGATGATTAAACTCTTCCTGGATACCAATATCCTTCTGAATTCATTGCTTCCGGATAGAAAAGCGCACATAGCCTCCCTATCTATAGTACTTCAAAATAATATTCCTTTAGTTATAAATGAGTATGTTCTTAAAGAAGTCAGGAAGATTTTAGAAGAAACTTATTCTTTCAATCAGGATGATATTAATCAATTTGTTGAATTTTGCAGGACGAAATTTGAGGTCGTCAAAACTCCTTCAAAAGAAGAGTTTAAAACCATCAATGCAGGCGATAAATCTGACAGGCCTATTATATTTTCAGCAAAAAAACATAGCTGCATCCTGATTACAGACGATGCTCCAACAAAAAAAGATGCAGATAAATACGTCGTAACGCTCGGATCAATGGAAGCGGTTAATATTTTTAATATCAAACTGGCAAAAGAACCACTGAACTTATAACAGATTGAGCAAGTATAAGTAAAATAAAAATTCAGGAATAAAATGGCTCCAAAAGCGTTTATTCTCGCCGGTTACGGCATAAACTGTGATATAGAGCACAGCACGCCTTTCAAACTTGCAGGCGGGGAATTGATGAACTGAAAGATGCGTGGCAGAGGACGCTTCGGTGGTAGAGTGATTATTGCAGGTGAGTTACAGTAACCATTTCAACTTGGTTCTCATCATCCCCATCAAAGCTATAGCCTATTATCGGCGATAGTTTTATTTATGAATCTTGAGAGGTTACTATCATGCCACCAAAAGCTGTTAGAACAGTAAGAGATTTAATCTACTGGCAATATGCAAAACTTATAGCTGAGTCGGCAGGTTATGGAAAAACCAAGAACTATGGTTTTATCATGGACAGATTCAAACAGCTTAAAAATGAGGATATTCAATGGTCAGGGTCTATAAGAGAATATGTAAAAGAGCGGGAAAAGCGGAACGAATGCATATATTGCGGGAGTAAGGAGCCTTTAAGTACTGATCATCTGATACCCAAAAGCAGGGGAGGACCTGATACAGGGGACAACGCCATTACTGCATGTAAGAGGTGCAATTCATCTAAAGGAAATAAGGGTGTTTATGAGTGGTACGGGCTTGAAAGAAGGAATGAACTTCCCAGGATAGTTGAAGGAAAATATTTGAAGCTGCTTTACTCACTTCATGAAAAAGAAGGAACATTAGACGTAGAAATCAAGGATCTGGATAAATTATGCAAGATATGCGATTTAGGGGATTTGTGCGAAGAAACATCGTTGACCGTCTATTGCCTTGAGAGCATTTTGAAGAAATAGGTCTGGCAACGTAAGGAGCGGGTTCGTAGTTTCATTTCACCTGATTTTTTGGCATGAAAATGACCATAAAACCCGATGAGTTCGGGTTTCGAGTTCGTATATAGGCTTACATGCATGTATTCCGGCTAAAAGACTTTATATATCCCCAATGACAACTTCAAATGAGGGTTGGTATGAGACAAGATGAAATACTTAAAAAAGCACAGTTTAAAGAACAAAATGGCGTAAAGATTCTGCGCATTAAAGGCAAACCATATGAGATGGGATATCAGCATGGCTATTTTTTAGCTGGTAGAATAGCCCTTATGATAAACAGGACGCTTCTGGCTACTGCCGCTTATGTTGCCAAACAGACAGGCTCGGATCTTAAAAGAGCGCAGGAGATGTTGTGGACAGGACAGAAAAAGGCGGAACCGTTTCTCCCTGGGGAGTTTAAAGAAGAAATGAGGGGAATCGCCGACGGTGCAAAAGCTGCGGGAGTGAACATAACCCTGGAGCAGATATTGCTCTGGAATACCAACTATGACCAATGGTGTATCTATTGCCATCCCCATTACTGGCAGTGCGACGGCAGGGGAAATCCGGAGCCTTCGGGCTCAACCCGGCCGGCTGGCGGCGGGTGCAGCAGTTTTTGCGCCTGGGATGAATGGGCAGGCGGCGATGGTAAATTGATTTTCGGCAAGAATGAAGATAATTTCAACATGCCAGAGCAACTGGATAACCGGATGATGGTCATAGCCGACCCGGATAACGGATTCGGTCACGCCTTCCTGACGTATCCGGGGATGATCGGGCTGGATGGGGGCGTAAATGAGAAGGGTTTTGAGATGATGACGCAACTGAACTCCATGCAATACGAAAGCATGGAAGGCTGCGGTATTGCCATATTCACACGCCTGCTGCTGACCCATGCAAGTACCGTGGATGATGCCATAAAAATATTCCGGGAGCACCCCCGCTGCGCCGGCATTGCATACCACGTGGCGGATGCCAAAGCCAAAAAGGCGGCGGTTGTTGAAACGTCTTCCAGAATGGTTTGTGTCCGTTATCCTATGCCCGATGTCAAAGCGATGTGGCAGTCAAACCATTCCAACTGCTATCCGGGCTGGGCGGGTTATTCGGGATACAATATGGTTGCTGACCAGGTGCTCGTGAACGAACTCAAGGATATCTCCACTATTGAAAACTGGCAGAACAGCCTTAAAGACCCGTATAATTTCTTCGTCCAGGCGCCCAGCCGTTTTGAACGGTACAGGCAGTTGATCCACGAATATTATGGCAAAATCACTCCGGAAAATGCCATAAAAATATTAAGCGACCGCTACGACCCTTATACGCGGATGACCCGTCCGGCGGATTTTCCCTCATGGACTAATAATATCCTCTGTACCATATGCGCCATGTATCCTGATTTTACTTATCAGGCGCAAGAGCCTGTGGGAACGTTTAAAGCCCATGTAGCCAACATGTGGAGCCTTGTGGCTTATCCCGAAACCGGAGATATCTGGCTGGCAATAAATAACTTCCCGGCGCAGTATGGCGGATATGAACATTTCAATCTGAAGGAATTGCTGGGTCGCGTGCGTTAATATGAGCGTGTCCCATCCTCATGATATAAATCTACTTATAAAATCGTGAACCAGACGGTCATTATGATTACATGAATATTTTATAATATATGATTTGTGTTAGGTTATAAATTAGGAACTTAATTTTGTAATAAAAAAGAAAAAGAGGCTCAGGTCAGACCTGAATACCTCATATTTTTCAACTTGCGTTTGGCGAAATGCTATATTTCCATCTTGATTAAACCCTCAAGATTATGTCCGGATTTGCCAGTTCTATGACTGTGGTTGCATTGATAGGAGTCTCCGCCGGATACGATACAGTGCAACTTATTGATTCACCCGGAGCTAACAGCTTTGGATACGTTATATCACATGTCAATGCGCTGGTCGGATCCGTTATGTTTACAATATTCAGGTTCACGGCCCCATCGTTAGTCACATTGATCGTATAGTCTAAGTTTTTACCTGTGATATTCAGAGCCCCAGCCTTGATGAAACTCAGATGCCTGAATTGATCGTCGTTGGTTACGGTGCATGTCTTAGTCTCGCCTACGGCTATACTGCCAGTACAGTCAGTTGAGAAACTCGTATCATAACCAAAAGGTCCCGTTTCATTGACGCTGTAAGAACCCGCATCCAGTGTAACTGTTGTTCCCGGAGATTCCGCACCTGCAAAGCTTGCCGGAGCAGCATTGGTTCCCGCAACATTCATGGTGAAGTCGCCTGAAACATTGGTTCCGCCGTTGTCATTGATGACGTGCTTGATCACCTTCAGCACTGGCTGGATGTCGTCGTTGGTTATTGTGCATGTCTTGGTCTCTCCAGCGGCTATACTGCCGGAACAATCGGCCGAGAGACTTGAGGTATAGCCCGAGGGGCCTGTTTCATTGACGCTGTAAGAACCCGCATCCAGTGTAACTGTTGTTCCCGGAGATTCCGCACCTGCAAAGCTTGCCGGAGCCACACTGGTTCCTGCAACGCTCATGGTGAAGTCGCCTGAAACATTGGTTCCGCCGTTGTCATTGATGAC
>JBAQMZ010000047.1:0-9468 GCA_049303315.1 Candidatus Methanoperedens sp. | reverse complement strand
GCTTCGGAGGGGGATTTGGCGGAGGCGGGTCAGGAGGCGGTTTCGGGGGATTTGGCGGGGGGAGGTCGGGCGGCGGGGGATTTAGGGGGAAATGGTAAAGTTTACGAGGTGATAATGTGGAGATAGAAACAAAAATTAAAGAAATTCTTGGAGAAAATCTGGTAGCGCTTGCAGAATATTATACAGGGGATGAAACGAGCTTTCTTGCAATTTGCAACACCCTTGATTTTGATGAGCTACAGAAGCTCAAGCAGCTTAAGGAAATACCCTTCATTTTTACAAGAGAAGAGCTCATGGATGGGGTGGACGTATTTCCAATTGAGTTTTTAAATATCAGGCAGCATCACAAGATACATTATGGCGATGACATACTGAAGGATATAGAGATATCCAAAGAAAACCTGCGCCACCAGCTTGAATTCGAGTTTCGCTCAAAGCTGATTCACCTTCGCAGGCAATATCTCCAATTAAAAGACAGGCATCTTGAAGCTCTCATCCTTTCAGCAGTCCCCACGCTTGTACCGATTATTGGCGGGCTGATATACCTTAAGGATTTACATTATATCGATACACAGGATATGTTCAAGGTTGTTTCAGAAGGTTATGGTATAGACCTGCAGGTCTTAAAAGAAATTCATGATATACGGCTGGGAAAAGCTAAATTCAGGAAAGACAAAGAGCATTATATCAGGGAACTCATCAGGGTACTTACTGCAATAGGTGAAATTGTTGACCATCTCAAGGTGACGGAATGAGTTCAAAAACGTTATTTGCTATTGCATTTGTCTTCGTATTGTTGTTTGGCGGCTGGTTCTTTGTTACATATAACGGTCTTGTATCGGCGGAAGAAGGTGTTGATGCCCAGTGGTATCAGGTGGAAAACCAGTACCAGCGCCGTGCAGACCTGATACCCAATCTAGTTGAGACCGTAAAAGGAATTGTAGCGCACGAAGAGAAGACGTTTACCGAACTGGCAAAATATCGCGCGGACTGGAATGCGGCTGCAACACAGGAAGAGAAAATAGAGGCTGCAAAAGGTTTGGATACAGCCCGTTTAAAGTTACTGGTTATCGTAGAAAACTACCCCCAGCTTAAGTCAAACGAGAACTTCCTTGCACTGCAGGCGCAGCTTGAAGGTACCGAGAACCGCATCGCAGTGGAACGAATGCGATATAACGAGAAGGTCAGGGATTACAACATACAGCTAAAGAGGATGCCCTCATCTATAATAGCAAATATGTACGGCTTCAAGGATAAAACATATTTCGAGGCAGAAAGAGGAACGGAAGAAGCACCTGTCGTGACGTTTGGCACACCTGCTGCCACGTCCGGCCTTACGCCCCGGACAACAACTCCTGTACCGTCTGCAAGCGTCGAGCTTTATGGCGAAAAGACGGATGTGAACATTGGAGAAGATATTATATTAAAGTTATCAGCGGTCAATCTTATTACAAAACCGGTGATGACTGTCCAGGTGATTTTAATCCCCCCTTCGGGTATGTCGGTAACTTCTTCGGAATTCGCTACTTCAGGCGCAGGGCAATATACCTCCACATATAATCTTGACCCTGGAAGCTTAAGGGATATAGAAATAAGAATAAAGACGAGCCAGGCAGGAGATTTTACGGTGAAAGGGAGGATTGTATATTATTTTGGAGGTAATATATCAACGGCTGAAGACCACAAGCTGGAACTTCATATTAAAGTAAGAGCTAAAAAAATAATCAATGGGTAATACATATCCCTATTTTTTCCGCCTGAGTGGAACTTAGTAAAAAAGTGTACCATGAAAATGATTATTAACTTGCGGTGAGTGAAAAGCAGGTTCGTATCAGCTATTCGGTTAAAAAAGTTCGGTGAACATGGAAATATTCTCAATTATCCTGATTGTGGTTGGTCTAATTATATTCGAGACCATAAGCAGCATCGATAACGCTGTAATCAACGCAGAAGTACTTTCCACGATGTCTATGAAAGCCAGACGTTGGTTCTTATTATATGGATTGCTTTTTGCGGTTTTTGTTATAAGGGGAGCGCTGCCCTGGCTCATTGTATGGGCAACTAACCCATCGCTGGGGCCGGTTGGTGCATTGACTGCAACGTTCAGTGATGACCCCGAAATAGCAAGGGTGATTGAGGAATCCTCGCCATTTTTACTTGTCGGGGGAGGGATTTTCCTTATTTTCCTGTTTTTCCACTGGCTGTTCATCGAAGCAAAAAATTATGGACTGCGCGGGGAGAGATTTTTCCACCAGCACGGCGTATGGTTCTTCGCGATCGTCTCCATAATCCTGACGGTCATAGTCTGGTTTGCAATAAAACAACACCCGCTCATGGCACTTGGCGCAGTGGTCGGGTCAACGGCTTTTTTCATAACCCACGGATTCAAGCAGAATGCCGAGATGCATGAAAAAGAACTCATAGGCGGCACGAACATGAGCGACTGGAGCAAAATCCTTTATCTTGAGGTTATTGATGCCACATTCTCCATAGACGGTGTGGTGGGAGCGTTTGCATTTACGTTGTCCGTGCCTCTGATACTGATTGGCAATGGCATCGGGGCATTTGTGGTAAGAGAGCTGACTGTGAGCAATATCGACAGGATTAAGAGATACATTTACCTTAAAAACGGGGCAATGTATTCCATATTTTTCCTGGGAATAACGATGGTGCTTAAAAGTTTCGGGGTGGTTGTACAGGAATGGGTGTCGCCAGTAATTACAATAGGCGTAATAGGGTATTTCTTCTATAGATCCAGACAGTGTTTATAAATCCCAATAAGGATATAGGATGTTTGGAATATGAAAGCCATACTGTTTGACCCATTCTCAGGCGCTTCAGGCGATATGATTATCGGTGCTCTCCTCGATCTTGGGGCAGATTCCCGGAAAGTCAGGGAAGCAATGGAGTCAGCCGCAAATGTCAAGGTTGAATTTTCAAGAACCGCTAAAAAAGGTATTTCGGCGCAGTCGGTCAATGTAGTCACGAAAAAAGAAGGAAGCATGACATTCGGGGAAATCCTTGAACGCATCAACTCACTTGACCTTCATCCGGAGATAATAAAAGATGTAATTTTGGTCTTTAACATCCTCGGGAAAGCAGAATCAAAAGTTCACGGAATAACTCTTGAAAAACTTCACTTCCACGAATTGGGTCAGGAGGATGCGATTGCCGATATCGTGGGCGCCTGTACGGCTTTTCATGACCTCGGTTTAAAAAAATACAGGATATATTGCACTCCAATCTCGGTGGGCATGGGATTTATTGAGTTCTCGCACGGGAAATTCCCCGTCCCTGCCCCCGCAGCGCTTGAAATCCTGAAGGAATATTCCCTTCCCTGGCAGCAAGGTCATGTCGATGGGGAATTACTCACGCCAACTGGTGCAGCGCTGCTTGCCTATTTTGTCAATGAAAAAGGAGTATGTCCTCCAATGGTAACAGAACGCATAGGTTATGGAGCGGGAAGCAGAGACCTCTTTATTCCCAATGTGCTTCGAATCATCGAAGGAGAAATAGATGATGCGCTTATCCCGGACCGAATCGAGATGCTTGAGACAAACGTTGATGATGTCACGGGCCAGGTGCTGGGCAACCTTATTGATGAGTTGCTGAGTGCAGGTGCAAAGGATGTATCCATAATCCCGGCTACGATGAAAAAAGGGCGAAGCGGTCATATAATCCAGGTGATTGCAAAACCTGAGGATTCCGGGAAGCTTGCAAGAAAAATAATTGAGGAAACCGGTTCTCTCGGTGTCAGGATAATCCCGGTAAAACACAGGCTGATTGCGCAGAGGGAGATGGGGAAAGTGGATATAACTATTAACAATCGGATATTTCCTATAGCAGTTAAAATTGCAAGGGATATGCGAGGGGTTCTATTGAACATATCAGCCGAATTTGAGGATTGTAAAAAAACTGCCCAGGAATCCGGCGTTCCTGTAAGGGAAGTCATTCGGATTGCAGAAGAGAAGGCGCGGCAGGTTTTTTCCTGAGAGCGCGTTTGATATCCATCTTATACGTCCACTCTTTTTGTGTGTACTTACCCAATAATTGATTTGCCGTATCAGCTTCAAACAAAGTCAACTGCCAATCTTCTGTCTTTATACCAAGCGCTTTTTCAAACCCCTGTCTCAATACTTTTTTAACATTTTCAATATCGGTAATGCCCATTTCCTTCAGGGTTATCATCCCTTCCCTTGCAGAAGGTACGGGTCGAAGGTTTTTTGTGGGATTTTTCAATACTTTATCCATCAGTTCGAAATCAAAATCCAGTAACAAGCTGCCATTTACCAGCACTGCGCCGTCAATGCGCCCCTGTGCATTCCCGGAAATCTTCTTACCTTTTGAATAGACTGCGTTGCGCGCAGGTTCAATTTCACCGCTTTCACCCAGAGATTCAAGAGCAATAACCACTCCGGTCAGGACTTTTGTATATGCGGATTGAATGTCGCCTGGAATCACGCCGCCCTCCCGTCCGATTACGGAATAAAGTACCTGATTATAATCACAGAACCCGCATCCGCCTCCGAGTATCCTTCGTACTATCCCGATGTTGCTTCGATTGCAGAAGTCAGCATGAATCTCATCCTCTACGCACTGATGATACCCAAGATACACGACCGGAGACTTAACGCGCCAGAAAAGGATAGTTTCAGGCGATGAACCTGTGCCTACATGCTTTGCTATGGATTCAAAAAGGGCCGCGCTATAGAAGCCGTCAATCATATCAAGGTCAATGAAACGCCACTTCATCAATTTTTCCTGCCTGATATTATGAAAAATCCGTTCCTTTTGATTAACCACTTTAATTCGGATAAAAAAGTTTGAAGCTTTCCTGTTCCGGTATGCGGATGCGAACCAATATACGTAATATTATTTTTATCGAACCAGCCAATTACCTCCCTGACTGAATGATAACTCTCATAAGGGTTGGCATACTTATCCGCAGCATAAGCCTGTTCATGCGCATTCTTGAATTTCCCCCTGTATATCGAGGTTTCAACAAACGACATCCGCTTCTGGATATCCTCACCTGCATTCAATTTTATCCAGGTCCTCCTTGCCCTGTGGATGAATCTACCATATCGATTATATAACCCCACGGTAATAGTCCCGCCTGGTTTACAAAGTCCTGCAAGCACATGAAAACGCATGTACGGGTCGCTGGTATGATGCAGCACCCCGAGACATAATATGTGGTCAAACTTTTTTTCGGTTTTGAATTCTGCGATGTCGCACTGGTTAAAATCAATCTTTAATTTGAATTTTTCTGCAAGTCGTCTTCCAGCCTCAAGCGAGGAACTGCTGAGGTCAAGCGCGGTCACATTGGCGCCGTAATATGAAAAATAGCACGACTTTTCCCCAGTTCCGCAGCCTGCGTCAAGCACTTCTTTCCCGCAAAGTAAGCGGGGCTCCAATTCCGCGGTGGAAAGGATTTTTGACATGACGTTGGCATGGAGTTTACTTACAAGGTCCCGTTCGCTGCGGATTGGGAGAGATGGATATGGATATCTTTCATACAGAATGTTTACGGAGCGGGCAATTTCATCCATCGACCCAATGTTGGAGAGAGATGATTTATAGGTTTGTTTTTTTTAATTATTGAACCTCATATATCTTTACTTCATGGTTTTTGAAAACCAGTTTAAATTTTTCTTTTTGTTCTTCAAAAACATTTGTTATCTTATAGCGGTCGCGTTCGACAGGACCGACATATATGTATTTTATATCATACTTGCTTATAATGTTTTTAATTTCCTCATAATTAGATGAAGTATATGCCCTTTCCACATCACTTCTACGGATATTTATTTCTTCAAGATTCGTTCTCCATTGGTATTCATGCCATTCCCATCCAAGAACTGTGGGCATGCCTGTAAATGCACTGACGTAGGAATTCCATGTATATGAAAAACCAGCTGCTTGAAGTACTACGGGCGTTCCATTTTTGCTTCTCAGCCACTCGATTGCTTGATAGTCGTGTGGATGCTCCTTCTCAATAGTCCTCTCACCGTCTAAACTTGGCGCAACATTGAATCCGCTTGACTGACTTATGGTAACAAAAATCGGATAAATTGATGCCATTATTAATAAAATACATGTAACATATATTATTTTCTTATTAATTAGTTCATAAAAAATGTAGCTTGCAGCTATTCCCCACATAATCCATATCTGTAGATATAATTTAAAAATGGTGTTAAATCTAAAATATCCCAGCTTGTCCATATTATCTTTTAAATAAAACATCTCAACAAAGAGACTCAATAATGTACCCATCAGCACGAGAAGATAAATAAATTGTTTTTCAGGGATTTTCTCCTCGACCATTTTTGAATATGATAAAATTACCAATGGAACTAATAAAACAAGTAACTGAAATCCAAATATGAAAGCTATAGACGTTAATACTGTAAGAATCACAAGCCATTTTAACCAATTCTTTCTCACCGATTGATTGTTATTTAATAAAAAATAAAAAATCATAAAAATAAATGTTCCAAATATTAACAGATAGTTGACTAATTCTGTTCTGCCAGAAGCAACCACCTTAATTTCATGTACTTTTTGAAAATTAAGATGGTACGGCAAATAGGGAATATAATTTAAAATCAGAATCAGCCCCGAAAATAAGATGGCTTTTTTAAAATTCTTGATTATAAGGAATACAGCTGCTATTATGATAGCAATATAAGTAGGATAATCCCATGTATTAAGGGGATAAAAAAACCCCGCAATTAAACCAAATATGATTGTTTGAAATAGTGTGATTGTTCTGGCTGTTAGAACGCATAAAATTATAGACAGTATAAGTAACTGAAAAGAGATTGAGACCATGTCAGGGTGCAGGTCGCCTACCAGATAAACATGATATGGTATCTCAAAAATACCACCCGGAATTATGTTTACGCTCGGCCATTGACTGAATGTCAAAAGGCGGGTTAAAAGGTCGCCGTTTGGAACATAGAATTGTCCATAATATGCCGGGAAAAAAAGGATCACTAACAATTGCATGAATCCAACAAGGTTACCAAGAAAAAGCACAAAAACAAATGCAACCAATCCGTATTTTATTTTTCTTGTTAATCCAAAGCCGATACCGAAAACCGCACTTGAGGATAATGCAAAAAAAATCGCAGAGGCAATATTAAAGCCTACAGGGAGAAGACTTCCGGTTAATTTTATCAAATCGGCAACCAGTAAATAACCGAAATAATAATAATTCATGGATATCCCGGAAAACCATGGATCTGTCGGCGGAAAAGATGAACTTCTTAGAATTGAGTTTATGAAAGCGTTGTCCATGAATTTCTCTCCTATTTCCCAGTAATTATCCGGGCTGAAAGAACGAATAACCAGGAAAACGCAAAATATTGCCGTAAAAAAAAGTTCATTTTTTATTGCAAAATGTCTATTTATATCCAGACCAAATTTTTTATAAAATATAAGAGAAATAGCTGCTATCAAAAGCAATGAAAAAAATACCGAGAATGTGCTGTAATCGAGACCAAAATAGGTTATAATCCATGAAAAATAAGTTAGCAAAAGAAGACCCATGATTTTGGATACGGCATATCCTTTGTCCGGGAGTGCGCTGCATATGTAGCCGGCCACAGGTAAAGCTATAAACCCGATGAGCTCTATCAAAAGCCACCAGATTATTACATCAATATACCACTGCATGTTTATTTCTCATTTTTTTATTACATCCGATAACGATTCCAGATATTCTTTTGATTGTTCTATGCTTACTGATTTTCTTTCTTCATAATTTTTTATGACGAGCCCCGTATCCAATTTCAACATCGGCGAGTTCTCTTCATTTATGACTTTAATCGACACGATGCCATTCAACAATAATAAAACACATACTATAACAGTAAAGTTCTTCTTCAGGTTTTCATTTATTACGATAAGAGTCCAAGGTATAACCGGGATCAGGTAAGCAACCTTATATGGAAAAATAAAATAAAGGAGAACAAAAATAATAATGGTTATCCAGCAAAAAAACAATAAATCCTTATTCTCATTTACTGGTTTACTTTTGAAAGTTAATATTATAGTAAATATCAAAAATATGAGAGCAGCCAATCCAAATAATTCCGTTACCATGTTTTCAAACGCCAGATTCGTCATCATGCTAATGGGATTCCTGATCGGGGTTGTAGAGAGAAAACCAGACCCTTGGAGGATTTCAAGCTTGTATTTATAAAATACTGGTAAAAACACCACTAACGCTGTTCCCATGGCAATATAAATAAAAATCATGATATCCTTAATTTTTTCTTTTTTCTGAAAAGCCCAAAAAAAGAGTGGGATTACCATAAATGCCGAGGTGAACCTGCTCCCGATAGCAAGCCCGATTGCGATTCCAGCCATTGGATATTTACCCAAAAACACAAGATAAACTCCCAGCATGATGAACATGAGTGACCACATATAATCCATAGTTATCGAGCTATTTATCCATATTATGGGAATAAATGCGAACGTAAATACCAGCAGAGCTTTATTTTTCATTTTAAAAAGGTTCAATATTTTTGCAAAAATTATTATGCATATGAAAGAAACAACCATGGTGGCTGTATTTGTTGCAATCCATCCACCCCCAATAAACAAAGCGTTCACGAATTCATATAATGGATATCCCGGAAAGCGGGATACTGTGTATGCATAGTCGTATCTTAGCAAATATGCGGAATTCACGACAGCGAGCACATCCTGGTCTGTCGGGTTTGTAAATGCGCTGAAACCAAGAGCTATAAAAGAAATACGGGAGATGAAAAATATTAACGCCAGATAAATAACTGCGGGAAACGCCGTCAAATCCCAATTAAGTATATCCTTTCTATATGGCAGTCTGGACATTACATTCGATATTGTATGCCCTATAATTAAATACTTCTAAAAAAAGAAAATGTGAAGGGATTGCTCCCTTCGAATTTATATATTTACTTTCTCTGTCTCAGCACAAGGAACGCTACTGCAAGCAAGCCTGCAATTGCGAGACCTGCCTCAAAGCCCGGCTCCTTTGCAGTTGCGGTTGGTTTGGGAGTGGCTGTTCCGGTTCCTACTGCTGTTCCGGTTCCTACTGCTGTTCCGGTCGCTGTCACAGTTACATTTGTTGGTTTCGCTGTTCCGGTTGCTGTTGCTGTGCCTGTTGCTGTGCCTGTGCCTGTTACTGATGGACCTATCTGGTATTCAACCATTGGGTAGTATCTCAAGGCTGAGTTGGTATCTGCAACCCTGAACTTGATCTCGCCCATAACATCAATCTTACCGTCCTGGGTAAGGGTTATTGTGGTATCTTTGTTCTTGGCCTGGATATCAGTCGAATTTGATGTTAATACTGTAAGGCTTCCGAATTTATCGTTTGTCTTGACTTCTGTAACCGACTTTGAGACTGCCCATGTGTATCTCAATTGCACCATATCACTGGTTGCACCTGCGAACACGCTGTCTACATAG
>JBAQMZ010000046.1:0-4047 GCA_049303315.1 Candidatus Methanoperedens sp. | reverse complement strand
AATAGCGGTAGCTATCTGATAAAACATGCAAATTAAAGAAAAAATGAGAAACGGAGGCAGCATAGGCATGAATATTCATAATATGCTCGAATATCAGGGAAAATTACAAGTTAATCGAAATCCTCTTAATATAATTTTTGAGAATTCAGCGAATCTTTTCATCTCGCATATCTGACGGATTTTAACCGAAATTTTCTTGTATATGCTTCTCTTTAGTGGGCGGTATGAAATATATCGTCCTCGTAGGAGACGGAATGGCAGACTATCCTCTCCCTGAACTTGGCGGTCTCACTCCGATAGAGGCTGCCGATACTCCCAATATGGATTTTATCGCAAAGCACGGAAAATGCGGCGTTGCAAAAACCGTGCCTGACAATATGCCTGCAGGCAGCGATGTGGCAAATCTTTCCATAATGGGCTATGACCCGGTAAAATATTATTCCGGGCGCGGTCCTCTTGAGGCTGCAAGTATCGGGGTAGCTCTTGATAAAGATGATATCGCTTTCAGGTGCAACCTTATAACCGAGAAGGATGGCTTGATTGCAGATTACAGCGCAGGCTATATTTCAAGCGAAGAGGCAAGGGTCTTAATCGAAGCCATTGATAATGAACTGGGTAACGACTGCAAATTCCATGCAGGCGTGAGTTACAGGCATTTGCTTGTGATGAAACATGGGGAAAAAGCACAGTGCACTCCTCCTCATGACGTAGTGGGGCAATCTGTTAATGATGTCCTGCCGCGCGGGGAAGACTCGAAACTCTTGATTAATCTCATCAAAGCCTCAAAGCCAATTCTGGATAAACATGAAATCAATATGAAAAGAAGGAAAGACGGAAAGAACATCGCGAACCTTATCTGGCCGTGGGGTCAGGGCAAAGCCCCGGCTATGCCTCTTTTTAAAGACATGCATGGCGTTTCGGGTTCAATAATTTCGGCAGTTGATTTGCTAAAAGGCATCGGGAAGTATGCGGGTCTTGATATCATAGATGTTCCCGGGGCTACGGGATATCTGGATACCAACTTCTCAGGTAAGGCTGCATATGCGCTTGAATCTTTGAACGCCCATGATTTTGTGCTTGTGCATGTCGAGGCGCCTGATGAAGCGGGGCATATGGGAAATATCGAAGCCAAGATAAAGGCAATATCGGATTTTGATGAGAAAGTGGTGGGAGGAATGCTGAACGAGCTTGGCGGGTTCGGGGATTTCCGGGTTATGGTGCTGCCCGACCATCCCACGCCAATATCTCTGAGAACGCATACAAGAGAGCCTGTTCCTTTTGCGATTTATTCTTCGACCGAGAGCGCGGATTATGTGGACAGGTTTGATGAGGCTGCGGCAAAGGAAGGTATTTTCGGGCTTGTGGAAGGTCATAAATTAATGAATTTGCTGATTAAGTGAAGGAGATATCAAAAATATGGAATGGTATTTAATAGGAATCGGGGGGGCGCTTCTTACGACTTTCGGGTTTGTGCCCCAGATTATAAAAATGCACAGGACAAAATCGGCCAGGGATATCAGCCCTGTTACATTATTGCAATTCAGCGCCGGCACAATCCTGTGGGCGCTGTATGGTTATCATATCGGGGATGCAATCATTATTTCAGCCAATGTTATATCTTTTATAACGCTGGTCGCTGCAATAATCCTGTATAATTCTTATAGCCGAAATAAAAATGCCTGTTTCGTTCCGGGCGCCTATAAAAAGAACTAAGTATTTACCAAACATGGTAAAGCCATAATGCTTTCACGAACCTTGACCGGACTGAAACTCAAAAATCCCCTCATGCTCGCCGCGGGCATCATGGGCACTACAGGCGGCTCGCTTAAAAGAATAGCCGAAAGCGGAGCAGGGGCTGTTGTTACAAAATCCATCGGGTTGGAGCCAAAAGGCGGTCACAGTAATCCGAGTATGGTGGAAGTGGACTGCGGTTACCTGAATGCAATGGGTCTTCCAAATCCTTCTTATAAGAATTTCCAGGGCGAGATAGATATTGCAAAAGAAGTTGGAGTTCCTGTAATCGCAAGCATCTTCGGCGGCTGCTCTCTTGATTTTTCAGAAATCGCCGGGGTGCTTCGCGCCGATGCATTCGAGCTTAACGTGAGCTGCCCGCACGCCCACGGTTACGGCGCTGAAATCGGGAAAGACCCGGAGCTTGTGGAAGATATCACAAGAGCCGTCAAAAAAGCCGCAAACGTGCCGGTCTGGGTGAAACTTACGCCAAATGTTACGAATATAAAAGACATAGGGCTGGCAGCGCAGCGCGGCGGGGCGGATGCCGTGGTCGCGATAAATACTGTCCGGGGAATGGCCATTGATATCGAAAGCGGGTATCCCATTCTGGGCAATAAATTCGGTGGGCTTTCAGGAAGGGCTATTAAGCCGGTAGCTATAAAATGCGTCTATGACCTCTATGAAGCCCTTGATATACCGGTGATTGGCGTTGGCGGAATTTCAGACTACAGCGACGTTATTGAATTCATGATGGCAGGCGCGCAGGCGGTAGAGATTGGTTCTGCGGTTGGGAATAATATTAACATTTTCAATGATATTTACTCATGTATGCAGGAATTCCTTGAAGAAAAGGAATGGACGCTGGAGGACATACACGGGATGGCGCACAGAGTATGAGACCTGTTAATGCAGTAATCACGAAAATTGTGGATGAAACCCCTACAATCAGGACTTTTTATTTTGATACATCTTTTGAACTAATCCCGGGGCAGTTCGTGATGGTCTGGATACATGGAATAGATGAAATCCCGATGGCGCTCTCCTATGAGAACGCGATAACCGTCCAGAAAGTAGGACATGCAACATCCGCGTTATTTGAACTTGGGGAGTGCGATTCCGTGGGCATCCGCGGGCCTTTCGGCAACGGATTCGATATCAAGAAAGGGCACATTTTGCTTGTCGCAGGAGGCGTCGGCGCCGCTCCCCTTGCGCCGCTGGCAGAAAAAGCAAGCGCATCCGGGCTCAAGGTCACAACGCTGCTGGGCGCCAAAACAAAAGACGAGTTGCTGTTCAGGGAGCGATTTGAAGCCGCAGGCGAAGTGCTGGTTGCCACGGATGACGGCTCCGAAGGGAAGCACGGGTACGTGACCCAATTGCTCGATGATGAGAAAAAATTCAGTCAAATTTACTGCTGCGGCCCCGAGATTATGATGAAAAAGGTTCTCGATAAGGTCGCACCGTCAAAGGCGCAGTTCAGCCTCCACCGCTATATCAAATGCGGCATCGGGATATGCGGCGCGTGCTGCGTGGACGGGCTGCGCGTGTGCAAGGACGGGCCTGTGTTCTCAGGGGATGTTTTGAAAAAGACAGAGTTCGGGGTTTACAGGAGGAATGAGTGCGGGGAGAGGGTGCGGGTATGAGATGTTTTTGGTTGAGTTTAAAAAATGGAAAATAAATGAATATAAATAAATGGTTTGAGAATGTTTGGGCTGCGTTAAGAAAATGGATATTTCGTCACTTATGGATTAGTTGCATAATTATTGCTTTAATAGCTTGGTTTGTTATCTACTCTCTACCCTTACCACAAACAAATAACTCTCCATCGCAAATAAATGATTCTTCAAATTTATTAACAGCTATCTCAACAAATTTGGCAGCAATATTCGCTCTGGTTTTTGCTGTCACAACATTTCTAGCTGAGATGCTTAAGGGATGCTACAAGGAAATGGATTATTTTTTACGCAAAAAGTTCATTCTGATGTGCGTTTTGTTTTCTGCATTAATTATCTATCCACTCTTAGTATTAAAAACTAACATTAATATATTTAATATAATTGGCATAGATAATATTGATGTTCCTAATTTGAGCATAACAACGAGTATAGCAATAATGGTTCTTGGTATAGTAGTGTTAATACCGTATACTTTGGACATATTCAAAATAGTAAAATTTAATGCAATTCCTAAATTGCCCAACTTTACCCCAAACTTCTGACAACAAAATCTAAAAAAAATATTTTTCCTAAAGCAGTAACCTATTTATTAGAATTTTGACCGAAACATATATATGCTTTGTTGTCATATAATACATGA
>JBAQMZ010000045.1:0-65633 GCA_049303315.1 Candidatus Methanoperedens sp. | reverse complement strand
ACAAAATCAAGGAATAATATAGCAAATTGTCATGATATTTTGTAAAATTCTATTAACTGTCAAATAGATATTCCCCTAAAAAAGACATTCCCGATAAAAAAGATTTGTCAACTGTCAAACTCAGGTTGATATACCCCCACGTAAATATTACCCACGAGGTTCCCCCATGCAACAGACAAAGATACTTTTAGATGAAAATAATATCCCGAAGAAATGGTACAATATCCTCCCGGATATGCCCACACCCCTTTCTCCGCCCCTGAACCCTGCCACGAAAGAGCCTATCGGGCCCAAAGACCTCTCTCCCCTTTTCCCGATGGAATTGATAAAGCAGGAAGTCAGCCAGGAAAGATTCATACCGATACCCGATGAGGTCCGGGATATTTACAGGATGTGGCGCCCCACTCCTCTTTACAGGGCGCACCGTCTTGAGGCTGCACTTAAAACACCTGCCCGGATTTATTACAAATACGAAGGCGTAAGCCCGGCAGGCAGCCATAAACCCAACACTGCGATTGCCCAGGCCTATTATAATATGAAAGAAGGAACTGAACGGCTGGCAACGGAAACCGGAGCCGGGCAGTGGGGAAGCGCCATTGCGCTTGCCACTACTTATTTTGACCTGAAATGCACGGTCTATATGGTAAAAATAAGCTACCAGCAAAAACCATACCGCAGGTCATTGATGCAGCTATGGGGCGCTGATGTTATTCCATCCCCGAGCAACCTCACCAACTCAGGAAAAAAGATGCTTGAAAAAGACCCGGATTCCCCGGGCAGCCTTGGAATTGCAATAAGCGAGGCAGTCGAGGACGCTGCAACCCATGATGACACGCACTATTCTCTCGGAAGCGTGTTGAATCATGTCATGCTTCACCAGACGGTTATAGGACAGGAAGCAAAAGAACAGCTTGCGCAGGTCGAGGAATATCCCGACTATATCATAGGATGCGTTGGCGGGGGAAGCAATTTCGCAGGTATAAGTTTCCCGTTCCTGATGGATAAGCTTGCAGGAAAAAAGGACATAAAAGTAATTGCGGTTGAACCTACAGCATGCCCGAGCCTTACAGGCGGGGAATTCAGGTATGACTTTGGCGATACTGCTGGCCTGACGCCGCTTCTAAAGATGTACACCATGGGACACGAGTATGTGCCGCCTGCAATCCACGCAGGGGGGCTGCGGTACCACGGGGACTCTCCAATCGTGAGCCAGTTGTATGCTGATAAAGTGATAGATGCTGTGGCGTATCACCAGACCGAGGTGTTCGAGGCGGCTGTGACATTTGCAAGAAGTGAAGGCATAGTTCCTGCACCTGAATCATCGCATGCCATAAAATGCGCGATAGACAAAGCGCTTGAATGCAGGAAGAAAGGAGAGAAAAAGACCATCCTCTTTAACCTGAGCGGGCATGGGCATTTTGATATGGGAGCATACGATAGCTATTTCAGCGGGAAAATGTCGGATGAAGCCGCCTGTGAAGAATAAGCATTGTGTTCATCAAAGAAGGATTCGATTTGAAATGGATTGACAGGTTATTTGGGAAAAGGCAAACCCCGCCATCCGGGATAACATTTGATGACCTGCCGGAATGGCTTGAATCAAGGTCGAAGAAGATATCGGAGGAGATGGGCAAAGATGCTTCTTCCCTTTATTCCGAGATAAGGGAAGCGCTGTCTGCGATAAAGGAGAGCACGACCGCACTTGAAGAGGCGACGCCTGAGGGGAGGTTTCATCTTAAAATGGTGAAGGTTGCCGCAAGCAACAGGGACAACATGAGCAAGCAGGTGAGGATGCTTCTTGATAATATTAATACACCGAAAGCTACCGATATCGGCACTATCATGGCTTTTCATGAAAATGCTATCCAGACACTGACCGTTTGCCTTGAAAATATGATGAAAAGCTACCAGTACACCAAACTGGTTTATTTTGAGGAATCAAAAGAATTAATCGCAAAAGTAAACGCGCTCGGAAGGCTCCTGAACCAGCTTATTGAACCCATAGATAACAAAAGAAACGTGCTGGATGCCCTGAATATTGCCAAAACCACAATACAAAATATCAAGAATATAACTCTGGATATCGGGTTCAATGAAAAAACAATAAAAGAGAGCGAAGGAAAAATTGCCATTTTGAAACAGGAACTCCTATTGAAGGAGAAAGCCCTTGCCCTGTTAAAGGAAAGCGAACTATGGAAAGAGTATATTAAAAGTAGGGAAGAACTTATTTCGTTTGAGACTGATGCCAGTAAAAAGGAGGCTGTTATAAGGGGTCTCATCCTTCCTTTGAATAAAGCCCTATCGAGGCTCAAGCAATTAAACGATAGCGAGAGACATACATTGTCTCCTGAAATTAAGGAAGGGCTGAATTTGTGCTTATCAGGCCAGATAAATGTAAATCCTGAATTCTTTATCGAATTCCAGAAAATCGTTGAAAGCGATATCCTGAACCTTACCACTGAAAAAACCAATAAAATCCTTGAGCAAACAAAACTTGTACTTGCATCATTAGATTCGTCAAAAACAGAATATCAGGCTATTACACAGGATATTGAAAAGCAAAAAGAAAAGATAGCGGGGCTGAAAGCGGCTGATGAAGAAGCAGGACTTGAGAAGAGAATTGCTGATTTAAAGGATAAGATTACTGTTCTGGAAAAGGAGCTTGAATTATCAAGAAACCGTGTCGAATCCCTGAAGCGCGACGTTGAATCAAAAAGACAGGAATTGCAGCGGTGCGTATCGGTCATCGACAGCAGGATAAGGATATCCTGAAATGGAAAAGTGTATCTATCATTAATCATAATATATGATGGGAGATTTATCATGACAAACTTACTATACGTCCAGACAAGTGGAATCGATACGCCTGAACGCCTGTATTCCCCTTTCATCCTTGCCCAGACAGCAAAAGCAATGGGAATAGATGCGACAATTTATTTCCTCGGTATGGGAATTACAGTCGTTAAAAAAGGAAATGCTGAAAAGATTAAGCTCGGGAAATTCCCCTCTCTCAAAGAGGTAATGGACCAGACCGTGAAGGCAGGTGTGAAACTCATGGTCTGCGAGCAGAGCTGCCAGCTAATCAACCTTGCACGCGGAGATTTTATTCCTCCTGCCGAAATCGTTGGCGCCGCCACGTTAAATGACCTTGTGCTTGAAGCTGACGGAACGATGTGGTTTTAGGAGGGAGTATGAAAATCCAGTGGAAATGCTCCATGTGCGGCTACCAGTTCGAAGG
Source organism: Candidatus Methanoperedens sp. (assembly GCA_049303315.1). Taxonomy (GTDB): domain Archaea; phylum Halobacteriota; class Methanosarcinia; order Methanosarcinales; family Methanoperedenaceae; genus Methanoperedens. The sequence goes on along the minus strand of JBAQMZ010000045.1, from coordinate 62,395 downwards.
CGAACCTTCGCCTCCTGAGCGGTGTCCTTCATGCAAAGAAGCGTGCGCATTCATTGATGCGACCTGCTATATCCCCGAATGCGAGGGACCGGAAGGCAGGGATAGAAGGATATAATCTCTGCGGTGAAATTCACACCGCAAAGAACGCAAAGCGCTTTCAGGATATCGCTAACTACAAAGGAGAAAAAGAATGAGACAAGTTTACATGGATTATGGTTCGGCGTCGCCCGTGGATGCGCGGGTACTTGAAGCCATGATGCCGTATTTTGATAAAGAGGTCGGGAATCCTTCTTCCCTTCATTCGCCTGGAAGGAGAGCCAAACGCCAGCTTGAAGCCGCGCGCACAAAAGTTGCAAACCTGGTTGCCGCACCGAATCCTAAGAGCATAATTTTCACATCATGCGCCACGGAATCAAATAACCTGGCACTTCGCGGCGCAGCGCTTCGATATAAGGATAAAGGGAACCACATAATCACAACTTCGGTTGAACACATGTCTGTGATGAATACCTTAAAAGACCTTCAAAGAAACGGGTTTGAGGTGACGTATGTTCCTGTTGACAAAGACGGGCTTGCGGATGCGGAGAAAATAAAGAACGCGATAACTGAAAAAACCATTCTCATCTCTGTCCAGTATGCCAACGGCGAGGTGGGGACGGTACAGCCGGTACGTGAAATAGGGGAAATTGCGTCGGATAGGAAAATCCTGTTCCATGTTGACGGGACGGCGGCATGCGGTAAAGTCCCGGTTGATGTCGAAAAAGAGCATATCGACCTTCTCTCCCTTTCTTCAAATGATATGTATGGCCCAAAAGGCGCGGGAGCCCTGTATGTTAAACAGGGAGTAAGGATACTGCCTTTCATGCTGGGAGGAGGGCAGGAATTCGGTATGAGAAGCGGCTCTGAGAATATCCCGGGAATAGTCGGTATGGGAAAAGCCGCAGAGCTTGCCATGGCTGAAATGGTTGATAACGGCGCACGGTTCATCAGGATGCGCGACCGGCTGATGGACAATATCCTGAAAACCGAGTACACATATCTCACAGGTCACAGGACAAAGAGGCTTCCGAATAATGCAAGTTTCCGATTCAGTTTCATTGAAGGCGAAAGCATCATACTCCAGCTCAACGACCTGGGGATAATTGCGAGCACAGGCTCGGCGTGTTCCACGAAAACGCTTGAACCCTCGCATGTGCTTATTGCAATGGGATTGAGACATGAGGAAGCGCACGGTTCGCTCCTGCTCACGCTTGGCAGAACAAATACCGAAGAAGATGTTGATTATGTCATTGAATCCGTACCCAAAGTAGTGGCGAAACTTCGGGCTTTGTCGCCGCTGTATCCGAGAAAAGGGTGAAAATATGGAAGAACAATTCGAATATTCAGAAAAAGTAATGGAGCATTTCAGGAACCCGCGCAATGTTGGAGAAATCAAGGACGCCGATGGAAAAGGAAGAGTCGGGAATCCGGTTTGCGGGGATTTGATGGAGATACAAATCAAGGTCGAGAACAACATTTTAAAAGATGTGAAGTTCAAGACATTTGGCTGCGGCTCAGCAATCGCAACAAGCAGCATGATTACTGAAATGGCCATTGGTAAAACGCTTGAAGAAGCTCTTAAAATTACAAGGGGAGATGTGGCGGCCGAACTTGACGGCCTGCCTCCTATCAAGATGCACTGCTCAAATCTTGCAGCCGATGCACTTCATGCTGCGATAAAAGATTACATGACCAAAAAAGAGGAGAAAGCCAAAATCGAGGCTGAGAAATACGATTTTGATGTGATTATCGTAGGCGGGGGACCGGGCGGGCTGACAACCGGGATATTGTGCGCCTACAGGGGGCTTAAAACCGCGATATTTGAAGCTTCAAACTGGGGCGGGATACTTTCATGGTTATGCCCGAACAAGATGATTGAAAATTTCCCCGGGCTGTGTGAGAAATCAACATGTACTGACCTTGTTGAAAGCTGGGTGAATGAAGCAAAGAAACTGAAAGTGGAAATGAAAAAAGAACGCGTAAATGAAATCACGCAGGACAAGAAAATCATTGCTGAAAGCGGCGCGTACAGAGGAAAAGTTATCGTTCTTGCAACTGGCAGTTCCCCGGCCACAGGCGGCATTAAAGGCGAAGATAAATTCAGCAAGAATGAACGCGGCGTATATTATTATGTCAGGGACCCCCAGAATTTTGTGGGAAAACGTGTTCTTGTCGTCGGGGGCGGTAATTCCGCAGTTGACGCCGCGCTTTCCCTTGCTGATACCGCCGACCTCATCACCATAGCGCACAGGAAGGATGAGCTAAGAGCGTTGCCGCAGAAAATAGAGCGCCTGAAGGCGATAGATAAAATCAAGGTGCTGTATAATACCGAGGTTCTCGAAATAGCCGGCGCTGAAAAGGTCGAGAAAGCAATTATGAGGGACTTAAAGGAGGACGAAACCATCCAGCAGGTAGTGGATTCGGTCGTACTGGCTGTAGGCATGACACCGAATACCGAGATTTTCAAGAAACTCGGGCTTGAGATGGATGAGAAAGGGTACCTCAAGACCGATAAAACCCAGAAAACCAATATTGATGGGATTTATGCAGTGGGCGACATAGCCTCTGACCTTCAACTGGTCGTGGTCGCGGTGGCACATGGGGCAACAGTTGCGCATAATGCATATATCGAATTGCGAAAACCTTATTGGCGTTAAAGGTTAAATGCTTATTAAGGGGAATAATATGGCAAAAGTGGCAATAATATACGATTCTGCAACGCATAATACCGAGATGATGGCAAAAGCGATAGCAGAGGGAATAAAGTCAGAAAAAGTGGAGGTAAAACTCTCCCATGTCCACGAGGCAAGGATAGATGATATCAAAAATATTGACGGCCTGGTTCTCGGTTCGGGAACATATCATCATGAAATCATGCCCGCCCTTGAGGTTTTCATTGAAAGAGTAAAGGATGTGGACATGAAGGGTAAAGTAGGGGCTGCTTTTTGTTCCTATGGGTGGTCTCCTGAAGTTGTTGATCTTATCACGAACAGGTTGAAAGGCTTCGGGATGGAGACGATGGAAGGTCTTCTTATTCACGAAAAGCCTGATGAAGCTGGATTGGAAAAGTGCAGGGAGTTTGGTAAAAATATCGCAAAGAAAGTAAAGAGTGGTTAAAATGGATGATATTGAAGGCCAGATTTACGAATGGGCAAAGGACTACGCAGAAAAAAACGGCTTGAAACTTAATCCTGATTATGATGTGGTTGTTCAAGCAATAAAAGGTCTTGCCCGGAATAAGAGAGAATACGGGGTACAGTATTGCGGCTGCCGTCAGGTTACAGGTAACCCTGAAAAAGACAGGGATTTAATTTGTCCCTGTATCCACAGGACTCTTGACATAAGAAAAAAAGGTTCATGCAAATGCGGGCTTTTTGTTAAATGAAAACCTTTAGGAAAGGTTTATCAAAAAGGTTTGAAACCTTTAGCAAAGACAACACGTATGCTTCCGCATACGTGGACACGCTGTGGCTATCTTTCAAAAACTCAATGCAGGGGATTACGGAATCGGGATAATATCGGAATTCGTGTTCTCGGAAGTTACAACTGTAGTGGCGCTGCGGAAAAGCATGGAGGCTGCAAAGGAAGTGGGAAATGTCCTGCTTGAGGCAAGGGAAATCGAGATAATGAAAGCGAGCGAAGTGTTTGAAAGGTCGTGGGAGATTTTTTCGAATCGGGAGGATAGTGGTTTGAGTTTTGTGGATGCTTCGAATCTTGCTTGTATGGAGATGAGGAAGATAAGGATGATTGCGACTTTTGATAAGGATTTTGTCAAGATAAGGTCGGTTGAAGTTGTGAATGGTTGAAGGTGCCAACACAGGCGTCGCCCTGCGCGGGACGTGCGCGTATTCGGAAATAGTTGGAGAAACATCTGCAAATCATGACATTTTTCCCTCCTCAATTACAATATTTTTTATAAATTCTGAAAAATGTGGAATGACCACTTCATGGACCATACGAACTCCTTTGCTTATCCCTTTCACGAAATAACTATCTGGCATTGGATATTCAACATGAATATCGGGATGCATCATCTTACTGAAAAACAACCCAACCGTTTGCATCTTGCTTCCAGTAGCGGCACAAATAATCCGTTCATGTGTCCCAAACTGCTTATATATTTCATCAATCTTATAAATTGTATCCCTATAATCTAGTGTATTTGCTGTTCTTTTAAGCAATCCATTCTCAATAGGATTATCATCTGAATACTGATCTATTAGTTTATTGTGTATTTCTTGGGTGGCTTTCTCTCGCCAATCATAATCTTTCCTAGGTGGCTTTCCATTAATAAATAAAAACCTATGGGGGCTAATAGTCCCAAGCATATAGCGAACCAGTTGCTCATTAAAAGACGTAAAAGCAATCAGTGAAACTGGTTGACCTTGCATTCTAATACTACTCAGGCACTTTGTTCTTATGATTGGTCCCGAACCTCGGCTAGGAAAATTTGCAATTAACTTCATCTCTCTCTTCCATTCATCATATTCCTTTTTGGTAGGAGCATAATCTTCTGCCTCTGAATATACAATTCTTAATGTGCCCGAAAACACGCTCAACTTGCATAAGCAAACGAGGATTAAGAGTTTTGTCATTGAGGTTATATCCACAATGATTTCTTCAAAATCTGTTAATAAATTATTAAATTCTGTAGCAACAACTTCTTCTATATTATAAGGATACTTTGCATCATAAGGAATATCTTTCGGTTTTTTGATTCCAAGTTCTACAAGTATTTTCTGAAGTTCATGAATGCGATTTTTGCCTTTTGGACGGTTATATTTGAACACACATGCACGGTTTAATATAACTCCTTGTTGGAGTTGATAATTAGCCCATCCTAAAGAACGCCATTCGAATCCATATGCTCCAATAAAGAGACGGCTCTTATTTGGCTGCAATTTAGCTGCAAGTGAAACTTCAGGAAATATCACAGTTTTTAGCCCCCTTTTGTGTTTAAATCGTAATCATAGGTAGACAATGCGGGAACGTTTATATAAGTTCGATTTCTTTTTCTATTTTTACTATTTCTCTTTTTATTCTTCCAATATTCAAGGAACTTCTTTGGTTCTTTCAATAATTCAACAAATTCCATATTAGTAAGCTGCATATTATCATGGCTTGAGAATGTGAGATTACTAATTGGAATCAGAATCCTATTTAAATAGAGCCTCGGAGTAATCATACCACGGACGCTTTTGCCCCTCCAATCTTGAAGAAAAATATGCCATCGTATCAATCCTTCGTAATACTGCATGACCTCATTAGGAAGATCGAACTTATCAATAATCTCTAAACGGAAAGCCTGCTTTGGATTTTGTCTTCCTTGATTAGAAACTAGGGGTCCTGTAGTTAGTTCAAATCTTGAAATTTCTACGAATGCTTCAACTATTTCCTTAAGATGGCTCCCATATGGTTCTCCAGATTTTTTTGACGATGAACTATTTTCCAAATAAAAGGGATTTTTTGCTAATTCAGTGAATTTTAAGAATTCACCTCCGGCGGCTCGATAGATTCTATCTTGTATTTCAGGTTTAATATTTGTATTTCCTTCTTTTAGTCCTCCATTTGCTTCACGAAGCATATCAGTAAACATTTGGATCATACTCCTTATATCGCTTGTCCACATTCCTGCAAAGGCGTCTGCTCCGTAGTATAGAATTTTTGTATCTCGCTTTAATTGCCCAGTGTTTCGCATTGCTATTGCAAGCTCATTATTTGATAATTTCATTTTTCCTAGTAAATTCTCAAGGCTTAGATTCTTTCCAAAAAGATTCGGATGTCTGTCTATACGCGGTCTGAAAATCTTATCCAATAATATAGCCTTTTCCTTATTATCTTGATGTATGCATTCAGTTGCAAGGTCTATTAGTTCAAAATCATGATGGATTTCAAGAGGTTTCCCACGCACTCCTACCATTTTTAAACTGTTGGAAGACTCCGTGGATATTTTGAAAAAAATATTATTTCTTCGTTTAAAGATTATTAGATTTAGAAAACGCTGAACTCGATCAGGTATAATTGGCATGGTATAATCATCTAAGAAAAAGTAAAGGGGTTTCGATCCAATGCCCAGTAAATGGGACTCAATCAAACTCTGGATTAGATCGAGAAAATCTGTTCTTGCCAGCGGCCAGTACGTTAGACCTTTCTCCTCACCGAGTGGAGCACAACGACATCTTTCTTTTTCAGTTTCTATGAAAGCTCGGACATGTGTTAAGACATCGGCACCCTGCGGAAGGGGCTGATACTTATTAAGAAAAATACCAACAAGAAATCCATCTAACCACTTGTATCCTTCAGATTGATTTGGTTCATAGATTGCTAAGGTCTTACAAATTTCACTGAACCAAGCTAAGTGGAAATAGTGAATTAATTGTTGCTGCACACCTTCATTAATATTACCTGGCAGCCAAGGGAAAGCCTCTATTAGATCTCTACAATTAAGGTAAAAACCAATGAACTGATCTGCCCCTTTCACACCAGATGGTTCTCCAATTACTTTATCCATTAAAAGGGTAAGCCGCCTAAAAGCCATTGTCTTTCCACATCCTCTCGCTCCCGTAAGCACGGTAATGTTCATGCTAAGAAGATCTTCTGCTGCCAAAAATTCTGGGACAAATAAGTTCCTCCATTCATCAACTCTATACCCTAATGCTTCAGCCCAAAGAAAATCACTTGGTCTTTTTATAGTTATCCCCATTACGGCAGCTGCAGATTCGTTTTCTGCGTCCCAATTTAACTTATTAAATTCAATCAGCAATAATTCGGGATTACGAACATGATGGCCTTGAGTGGCATCTACTTCCAGAATCTTCTTTTTCAAGAAATTTTCTACTTTTTGATGCATAACTCTATCCCTAGGATTAAGATTTGCCCGATCCAATTTTCGAAGTAGGTTTAAAGTAATTGAGAATAGTTGCCTAAAATCATCTTTGGGATCAAGTTTATTATGTGATCCACCATAACCAAAATCGGATATCCAAATAGTCCTTGGATTTCCAGGTAAACGCGAATCTGGATCTTTAATCAAAATATTGCCTTCATGAAGATCCCCATGTTGAATTCCAACTGCATGGCAAGCGTGAAGGACTTGTAGAATAGTCTTTACAATAGATTCGATAAAAGCCATATCTAACGGCCAAGGGGGACTTTCGAGGTATTGCTTGAGATTTCTGCCTTGAATAAAATCAAATAAAACATAAGTGAATGGTCGATGGTTATTATCAAAAGAGGGACCATGTGAGTGGTAAGGAACTATATTAGGAACGCCTCGTAAAAGAACATTTTTTTCGAGTTCTCTCTCCCATCCAGCTCTTAGCTTTCCATCAGGTATAACTTTACATGCTAGTGTATCTGATGGATCTGATCTAATAGCCCTGTAGACAATTCCGATCTTTCCTTCACCAACTTTTTCTTTTAGGTAATAATTGGTTGATGTCTGACACCCAATGTAAGGATCTTTTTCATTTAATCTCTCAGGAATATTAATAACCTCCATTATACCGTAGGACTAATATCGTTTCCATCAGGTTACCACAATAGCCACGACGAACCCGACGATTATCTGGAATTGGTTCACTATACTTCCAGAGTACTGAATATCCCCCAATCTCCTGAGTTGCAATCCGAGCAATTGTATCAGGAAGTGGCATATCATACAGACGGCTATGGGTATCTCCTAGGACAAGAATACACAATCCATTTGGAATCAAGACGTCATGCCATAGTTTTAAACAAGACCTAAACAAGTTTAGGAATTTTTCTTCCGAAGGGGATATCATATCATCTAGCGATTTCCAGTCTTTTGAACCTAAAAACCATAAACGAAGTCTGTTGTCCCGTCCATAGTCTAATTGTCTCATGTAAGGAGGACTTGTTATAATACAGTTGATTTTTTGTTTAGGTAAGAAATTAGCAGCATTGCTTAGACTACATTTACGGTACAATTTAAGGTCTAAGTCAGGCACTCTCTTTAACATACGCTTGGCCTTTTTTTCGAGTCGGTCTTGCACTGTTCGATATTGATAAAGTTCTGGATATAAGTTACGCGGAAATTTTCTTTGTCGCAAATAAGGTATGGTATGACTACTCGGATATGATAAAAATCCTGGCCGTTGGTGGTGGAGAATCCCAAGTAAACAAGATAATAAAAAGTAGGATTTTCTTGACATAAGTACTTGAGACCAAGTAATAATTTCACGAAGTGTGTCTGGATGGAAAAAAGAACGTACCCATATAGGGACTCTTCTTAAATCCACTTTTGGAACAAGAGGGCGCACATATTCAGCAGCTATATCGAGCTCAGCTATTGCATCTTCTATGGTGAGGTAAGGAAAAAGTTTTGCCTTAGTAAGAACATAGGCATACGGATTCAAGTCATTAGCTATAACATTTCTCCCTGCTGCCCAACCCTCAAGAGCTACGGTTCCTGAACCGCAAAATGGGTCGTATAAAGTTTCACCTTCGTTTGTAAATGTGGAAATCAGCGCACTAGTCATCGAAGATTTCATTTTGCCAATATAGGGTGAAACCTGATGAAGGGTTGATTCTTCGCCGAGTGCACTGCCTTTCCATTTAGCAACGAGGCTACTTTTAAAAAAATCATCTCTACACATCGAAAAAATCTCATCATGCTCTGAGGGGATTGAGCTGGTATTTCTTAGTTCCATCCTCGCTACCTCAGGTATATAGACGAACTTCTGCTATTTTCAATATCCACCTGTTACAGTAGTTTATTTTTAATATATTTTTCATCCACCATATTAATAACTTATATTCCAATATATAGTGCATATATATATTTTTAACTATACTGAATATCTATAATTCTATATATTATTTATAATAATTCAATTTTGCCCTTTTTTGTCTTTATCATCGTATAATTCCCATATATGCTGGCGTGCCTGCGATTAAGCTTTTAAGCCAGTCTACTGTCATGTTGGCCTAGAATTTTAAATGTTATGGTTGAATAAAAATACCATACTACTCTTCCTTTTACGTTCATCGAAACAAACAGGTAAATGAAGAGGGTGCGGTTTTTCATTGATACAAAATCCGTGCGTATCCGTCGAATCCGTGTCATCCGTGTTCCGTCACCCGGCTGTTTCACTAACCAGCGCAACCAGATTAAGAACACATACCCCTATCAATAGACTGCGTAAGCCTCTCCCCCTCTTTTCGCAAGCCTGCATGCTTTCAGAGCAATCCGCCGCTCCTGCCGGCGCCGGAGATTAAAATCTCTCTGGTTAAATAAAATGATGATAAACCGGACAAAAGTAAATCCACGGTTGAAATAACATGATTTATTTAGGTGAAGAACAGAGAAAAGATGCGTGGTGAATCTATTAGGCGCATTTATTTAGACACATGTGCATGGTGCAGACCGTTCGATGCCCCATCGAATCCACGGATTCTTCAGGAATCGGATGCAGTAGCTCAGATTTTAAGAAAAGTTGATGTCTGGGATTTTGAAATAATAGGTTCCAGCGTTTTGCTTGCTGAAATATCCATGATTACACCAAAAATAAAAGAAGAAACAGTTCTGGCGCTGGTAAGGTACATTGCAAACCGTTTTGCCGATATTACCGATGACATTGAAAAATTAGCCGCAGAACTCATGAAAACATGCGCAGTCGATGCGATGGATGCTTTACATATTGCAGTTGCGATAGAAAACAAAGCCGAGCTATTTATAACAACCGATGATATTATTTTAAATAATGCTAACTGCATATCAAGATATAATATAACAGTTAAAAATCCATGTGAGGTATAATATGTCTGAAGCTGCCGCCGCAGAATCTCCAAAGGTAATGGAAAAAGTATTCAACATACTGAAAAGAGAGCTTAGCGCAGAAGAGTATCTAATCTATCTTCAGGCGATAACTCCCAGAATAGGAGACGCAACAGCGCAACTCAGGGACATTACTAAAAAAATGAGTCTTGAAGATGTGCTTCGCAGGGCAAGAAGGATCGAAAAAACAATAAAAGCATAGAAGTGGGTTCGAAATCAATAAACCAACAAAACAACTATGAAACACAAGCAACGGGACGATAGTATTATGAATCTTCATGAAATTGCTGCAAAACAGCTAAAGAACAAAGATTTGTTAAAACTCTCGGAGAAAGCGAAGGAGAAAAGCATGCAATACTGTCGCTCGTTGAAAAATGCGATTGTATAGTAACATATGACTCACATTTTAATAGTATAAATACTATAATTAAAATAAAAAGACCTGAGGACTTGCTTTAATTTTTCCTCCGCTCATAATCCAGCGGTGTAGTAAGTTTCAGTGCTTTCTTGATTCATATCATTGTCTTTCATAACACTCAAAAAGCCTCAAGGTTTAAGTTATTGACCATCACTACTAATATTATAGTGTCCAGAACAAGGGGTTAAAAATGGTGCAAAAAATCCGAAAAAGGGACGGAAGAATTGTAGATTTTGACAGCACAAAGATAGCCAAAGCCGTCTTTAAGGCTTTTATCGCCACAAAAAGCAAGGATGGTAAAAGGGCAGAGGATATAGCAAAACAGGTTGTTGAGATTCTTGAAAAAAGAATCACGGGAATCCCCGGCGTTGAGGATGTCCAGGATACAGTAGAAGAGGTTTTGATTAAAAACGGCTATGCCGGCGTTGCCAAGGCGTACATCCTGTACAGGGAAAAGCGCTCACAGATACGAAAAGCCAAGGAATTTCTTGGAGTAAAGGATGAACTGAAGCTGAGCGTTAATGCCGTAAGAGTCCTCAAGAGGCGCTACCTGTTAAAAGATGAGGACGGTAACGTGATTGAGACACCGCTTCAACTTTTCAGACGAATCGCAAAAGCCGTAGCGCTTGACCCCGAATCCGAGGATGAATTCCTCAACATGCTGGTAAACCTTGAATTCCTGCCCAATACCCCGACACTTATGAACGCGGGCACAGACCTGGGACAGCTTTCAGCCTGTTTTGTCATTCCGGTTGAGGATTCGCTTGTGAGTATTTTTGATGCAGTAAAAAGCATGGCGCTCATCCAGCAATCTGGCGGCGGTACGGGTTTTTCATTTTCGCGCCTCCGGCCTTCGGGAGATATTGTAAAATCTACAAAAGGGGTCGCATCAGGACCGGTTTCTTTCATGCGGGTGTTCGACACCACCACGGATATCATAAAGCAGGGAGGAAAGCGGCGCGGCGCCAATATGGGGATTCTAAGGGCAGACCACCCTGATATCATTGAATTCATCACTGCAAAAACAAAGGAAGGTTTCCTTTCGAATTTCAATATCTCGGTAGCAGTGGACGATAAGTTCATGAAAGCCCTCATGGAAGATGGTGAATACGAGTTAATAAATCCACGGAACAAAGAACTTGTGAAGAAGGTCACGGCCAAGGATATCTGGAACCTCATAATAACAATGGCGTGGAGGACAGGCGACCCGGGGGTTGTGTTCATAGATGAGATTAACAGGCATAATCCAACGCCGCGGGTAGGGGAGATGGAAAGCACAAACCCGTGCGGCGAGTTGCCGCTCTTACCCTACGAATCCTGCAACCTGGGTTCGATTACCCTTGCCAGGATGGTAAAGAATGGCTCGATAGACTGGGAAAAAATTGAAAAAATCATAAACAATGCAGTCAGGTTCCTTGACAATATAATAGATGTGAATAGATACCCGCTCGTTGAGATAGAATCTATCACAAAGGCTAACAGGAAAATCGGTCTTGGAATAATGGGTTTTGCAGATATGCTCGTGCAGCTCGGTATCCCGTACGATTCTGAAGACGCCCTCAAAACAGGCGAAGAGATAATGAAATTCATCCAGGAAAAATCCCATGCCGCTTCCGAAAGACTTGCGATTGAGCGGGGCGCTTTCCCGAATTTCCCGGGAAGCATGTATAAGAAACCGATACGTAATTCCACCGTGACCACTGTCGCCCCCACCGGGACTATCAGCATTATCGCAGGCTGTTCAAGCGGTATCGAGCCCCTGTTTGCGGTTTCTTTCGTGCGTAACGTCATGGAAGGAACTAAACTCCTTGAAATAAACCCGTATTTTGAGGCGGTGGCGAAAGAGCGTGGTTTTTACAGCGAGGAACTGATGATGAAAATCGCGAAGCAAGGAACTCTCGCTGGAATTGAAGAAGTTCCCGAGGATGTGAAGCGCGTGTTTGTGACTGCTTTTGATATAGCGCAAGAGTGGCATGTCAGGATGCAGGCTGCTTTCCAGAAATATACGGATAACGCGGTATCCAAGACCATCAATTTTCCAAACGATGTGGACATCAAGGAAGTTGAAAAAGCATATATGCTGGCATATGAACTGAAATGCAAGGGAATTACAGTTTACAGGTACGGGAGCAAGCCCCAGCAGGTGCTATATCTTGGTGACAGGGTTGATAAATTTGTATCCGCTGATGACGAATATGCAGGCGGATGCCCGGCGCCCGTGTGCCCGGTGTAAGTTCAAAGCTCATAAAGCTCAGCATTGTCCATCTGTATCCTTGCCATTTCCACGGCAAGCTTTGTATAATCCTTCCTGCTTATTCTTCCGCGGGTAAGCCAGCCGATAATGCCTTCCTCATACCCGATTTCAGGCTTATTTGAGACTGGCAAGAACGCTTCCGAGATTGTAATCCCCTCTTCGATTACCCTTTTGGTGCATTGGGGCGGGTACTCAAAGGCTGGTCCAAGACCAAGAAAAACCCGCTCTCCATCGTACACGGCACAGCAGCAAAAGTTCATATATCCGCTATGTGTGAAGGGCACAGGGGCTATCCCGTCTTCAATTCCCACCGAATATTCGCAATCACCAAAAACCGATTTTGCCCTGTATATCGCGCCTTCTATTATCTCATCAAGAGAAAGAGGCTGTTCCCTGACGCCTGACCTGCATTCCATCCCCTTCACCCGATATGAGGGAAATACCTCGCAAACGGCGTTTATCTTATTTTTGTTCAGTGAAGCCACATGGATACATTTTTTGACCATAATACACTTAATCTTTATTCGTATCTTTAAAGAATTTCTTGAAATACTTCCACCCGGTTTTGCAAAGATGCTTCCTTCCCTGCGGGTCCTCTCTTACCCAGTCCATGATATAGAAAAATTGCGCTTTGTATTCATCCACTGTTTCCTCGACAATAGCGGGCGGATTCGGGACGCCAAGCCCGCGAAGATATTCGATGAACATCGATTCTCCTTTCTGCTGGGCAATACCGTCAATTTTCATAACCGTGAATTTATAGCCCTCGTTTTTCAGCCACTCGATTGTCTTGTCGTGGATACAGCCTGAGCATATCTCGATATCCTCATCATGCGGGACTTTCAGTTTAAGGAAACCTTTCTTCACTATGTTTTGCGCTCCCGCATTATAGGTCTTCTTCTTGAACATTTCTTTTCCAAAATGCTCTATCGGGACGATTTCATAATGCAATTCCCCGGTCTCTTTTCTCACTACTATGATACCAACCCCTCCAACGGGCGTACCCCATCCCTGGTCATCTATCTGGATTGTCATTGCTATTTCCTTGTATTTTTACCAGTGTTTGATTTTTATCTATATTTATTTTTGCCGGGATAAAAATTATTCCTATATTGTAGGCTTTTCGCTTATCAACTCTTGTATTTAAATAAACATTAAATAGGATAAGCAATATTAATTGGCTCATTATATTTAAGGAATTGAGATATGGGATTTGAGACGATTTTCAGGAAAAAGAAACCCATTTCCGAACGTGAAACTGTAGGTGCGGGCGGGAGCGCGGATGTGGGTGTATGGGCTAATAAGGGCAATACTCTGGTTGAGAGCGGCATGTACGCAGAGGCTATCCAGTATTATGATAAAGTCCTCGGGATAAACCCGAAATTAACCGAAGTCTGGAATAATAAGGGGCTTGCGCTTGCAAGAACAGGCAGATATGCAGAAGCGATACAGTGCTATGATAAAGCCATTGAACTTAAACCTGATGACGAAGAAGTGATGTATAATAAAGGCATTGCGCTTGCCCAGCTCGGGCGGCTGCCTGAGGCTATTGCCTGTTATGATAAATTGCTTGAAAAAAATCCTAATGACGCCGCCGCATGGTGCAGCAAGGGCGATGTGTATTTTGAGAGCGGCAATTTTGAAGAGGCGCTTCGTGCGTATGACAAATCAATCGAAATTAACCCGGGGGACGAGACGGTCTGGAATAACAGGGGATTGGCTCTCGTAAAACTTAACCGGTTTGCCCAGGCTATAGAATCCTATGATAAGGCTCTTGAAATAAATCCGAAAGTTGAGAAGATATGGAGCAATAAAGGGCTCGCTCTTGCAAAAATGAAACAAACCGGTGAAACAATCGATTTGCAAAAGATTGCATCAGCCATGCCGCAAGAGGAGAAGGCGGCTCCTGCTACCGAACCCCTGCCTGTTGAGCAGCAGGTCATTACGCCTCCGAAGCCTGAACCAATGCAAGAGACGGTAGTTGAAAAGCCTGCCCCTCCTGAAACCATCAAAGAACAGGAATTTATAGAACCGCAAGCCATTGAACAGCAGGTCATTACACCTCCGCAACCTGAGCCGAAGCCAGAAACCGTTACCGTGATGCCTGAACATCCTGCTGAAACCATCAAAGAACAGGAATTTATAGAACCGCAAGTCGTTGAACAGCAGGTCATTAGGCCCCCGCAACCCGAACCGGAGCCGGTTGCCATAATTCCTGAACCCACTCCTGTTGAGAGTATCAAGGAACAGAAATTCATAGAACCGCAAGCCGTTGAACAGCAGGTCATTACACCTCCGCAACCTGAACCGGAAACAATTAAACCCGAACCTGCTCCTGTTGAGAGCATCGATAAACAAGCATTTATCGAACCGCCCCCTGAAAGAACAATTATTAAGATAGAAAAACCGGCGCCGAAAGCTCAACAGAAAAAGCCCGCGCCAGGCCATGAAATAGCCAAAAAAGCTTTAGATCACCTTGTTACCGGAAATGCGCTGTATTCCATGAAAAAATATGAAGATGCAATCGATTCATTTAATAAATCGCTTATGATATATCCCGAAAATACCATCGCCTGGAACAATAAAGGTCTTGCTCTTGCGAAATCAGGAAAAATCGATGAGGCAATAATTTGCTATGATAAAGCGCTGGAAATCGAGCCTGACGATTATGTATTTCTAAATAATAAAGGCAATGCGCTTTATAAAAAAGGCAATATCAGAGAGGCTCTTAAAAGTTATCAGATTGCATTTGAGTTAAATCCTGAAAGCTCTGCTGCAATCAAAGGCATGGAAATGTGTTTCCACTCTTTGAAAAAATCCGGCAATTTAAAGAAGAGAGCACAAAAACCTAAAACTTTATTTTAACTCATCATGCGCATGAGTATAATGCATTTTTAGTAAACTATATTAAGCTTGAAAAATAACTGTATATTCAAAAAAGGGAAAAAATGGCAAACGGAAAAAGAATACCTTTAGCAGGGACTGTCACAAAAAAACCTCCCCAAAGTAATAATTCGCTGGCAGTTTCAATCTTGAACGGGGTTCCCACAAAACAAAACCGGACCACCGGCATATCTATTCTTGACCGTACCCTCGGAGGCGGATTGCCGTCGGGTTCTGTTGCCTATATACACGCCGATGCCACTTCCATGGCTGAAGTTTTCTTATTCCAATTCACGCAGGCCCGCAAAAGCTATTATTTTTCAAATGAAAGACGCCCTGTATATGTAATGCATGATATCCGGAATTTTGGTTTTAAAACTGATGATATTACATTTGTGGACATATACAGCGAGTATTATATCTCGTCCCATGGAGAGATGGTTGATAATATTGGCAATGAATTCGTCGACGCCAAGATAGTGGAATTCACAGAGTATAACCTGAAAAAAATACTGGCTGAAGAAGAACAGGATATAAACATAATTTTTGACTCGTTTTCTTTCTACCTGAACCTTAACGTCAACCCGGGATTAATCAAACGGCTCATCAATTTGATATACGAGGCAACAAAAACCGTTAATTGCCTGACTTTTTTATACGGTCTCAAGGATACGCACGAAAAGAAACTTGAAAATGAAATATTAAAAGCGTGTGACGTGATTTTTGATGTTGATTTTGATAAGAATACAGATAAGATTTCAAACCGGCTCTCAATACCGAAAATAAGGGGAAGAGTCCCGTCTATAGAAATGATTCGGTTCAAGGTCGGAGACGGCGTCCAGATAGACACTACAAAGGATATCGCGTAAAAAAGATATCCTGTTTATTTAAAAAAATTAAGATTTGATTCAAGATTTTTCTTATTTTTTAAACCATAACAAACATAACTGATAAGTATTATATTATCAAGCCTCACAAATAAGTCTGGAGAATACCATTGGAAGACGTTGTAATTAAAATAAAGGGCATGATGTGCGGCCACTGCGAAAAAACCGTGTCTGAAGCCGCAATGAGTGTAAAAGGAGTGACAAAAGCATCATCTGATTTTAAGAAAGGCGAGGCAATGGTCTCATTTGACACAAATGTCACAGACCTTGAGACAATAAAAATGGCTATTGCTTCTTCAGGGTATGAAGTAATAGACGAAGGGGAAGCCTGCCCGCTTCCTATAAAGCAGGCGGTTATACCTGAAACTAAGGTTGAGATTAAAGAAAGCGGATTAAAAAAAATCTCCTTGAAGATTACAGGGATGACCTGCGCTTCGTGCGCCCAGAACATCGAGACGGCGCTTAAAAAGACGGACGGGGTAAAAAACGCCTCCGTCAATTTCTCGTTTGAAAAAGCAAGCGTGGAATACGACGCTGCCATGGTGACGCTTCAAAGGTTAGAAAATGTGGTCACTTCCCTCGGATACGGCGTGGCTAAGAGCGATATCACGCTCAAGATTGGAGGGATGCATTGCGCAGCCTGTGCGCTCAATATCGAGACAGCGCTTAAGAAAACAGGCGGTATTGTTTCTGCTGATGTCAGTTTTCCGCTTGAGCGGGCAAGGATTACCTACGACCCGGAACTCATCTCAGTATCAGACATGATAAAAACAATTGAGAGCGTGGGTTATACGGCTTCCGAGAAATTGGGAAAATCAGACGCTGATAGGGAACAGAGGGCGCGCGAAGAGGAAATAAAGAGACAGAGGATTAATTTTATAATCGCGCTAATTCTTGCCATCCCGATATCCTTAGGCGACATGGGACGCAACCTTGGATGGGCATTCGTACCCGATATCCTGAAAAACGATTACTTACTTTTCATCCTTGCCACAATCGTGATGCTTTTCCCGGGGCGGCAGTTCTTCGAAGGCACCTACAAAGGGTTAAAACACGGCATGACCGATATGAACCTCCTGATAGCAACAGGAACGGGTGCGGCTTATACTATCAGTGTTGCAGCCACATTCCTTGACCTTGGCGAGGCGTACAAGCACACATACTACGATACTGCTGCGCTGCTTATCATGTTCATTGTGCTCGGGCGGTATCTTGAGGCGCTCACCAAGGGAAAGACCTCGGAAGCTATCAGGAAACTTATGGGGCTTGCGGCAAAGACAGCACGCATCATAGTTGGCGGGGAGGAGAAAGAGATTCCTGTTGAGGATGTGAAGGTCGATGATATTGTTGTTGTGAGACCGGGTGAAAAAATACCGGTCGATGGGAGGGTCGTCGATGGTCTCACAGCGGTTGATGAATCCATGCTCACCGGAGAGAGTATACCTGTGGAGAAGACGGCTGGTTTTGAGGTTATTGGCGCTACCATGAACAAGACCGGCATGATAAAGTTCAAAGCGACAAAGGTTGGCTCCGACACCGCGCTAGCTCAGATTATCAAATTGGTGGAAGATGCCCAGACCCGCAAGGCTCCGATACAGAAACTCGCCGACATAGTGGCTGGGCATTTCATTCTCGCTGTGCATATACTTGCGCTGCTTACGTTTTTCTTCTGGTTCTTCATAGGGTTTGAGAAATTCAGCGTGCCTGCAACCTTCGGGATGGGGATGGCATCTCCTTTCCTTTTTTCGCTGTTGATTTCCATAACAGTGCTCATCATATCATGCCCTTGCGCCGTTGGGCTCGCCACGCCCATCGCTATCATGGTTGGAACCGGAAAAGGAGCGGAGAACGGCATTCTCATCAAGGGCGGCGAGGTGCTTGAGAAAGCGCAAAAACTGGATACCATCGTGTTCGACAAGACCGGCACGCTTACAAAAGGCGAGCCTGCGCTCACTGATGTGATAGCCATAAAAGGCTCCGGGAACGAGGTGCTGAGATTTGCAGCCATTGCAGAGAAGGGCTCTGAGCATCCTCTCGGTGAAGCCATCCTCAAAGGCGCAAAAGAACGCGGCATAGACGTGCCGGACGCGGAGGAGTTCAAGGCAATACCGGGACGCGGCGTGGAAGTAAAATACGGCGGGAAAAAAGTGCTTATCGGGACACGGAAACTGATGACCGAGTACGGGATGGACATCACGCCGCATTCAGGCAGACTTCTGGAACTTGAAAATGAGGGGAAAACTGCAATGCTCGTGGCGCTTGATAACGAAATAGCAGGTATCATTGCGGTTGCAGATACCCTTAAGGAGAATTCAGCCGAGGCTGTGCGTGAACTGCATAATATGGGTTTCTCTGTTGCCATGATAACAGGCGATAACAGGAGAACGGCTGACGCAATCGCAAAACAGGCAGGTATCGACAGGGTTTTGTCAGAGGTTCTTCCCGAAGATAAGGCGGCGGAAATCAAGAAACTCCAGGCTGAAGGCAAAAAAGTGGCGATGGTGGGCGACGGAATAAACGATGCCCCGGCTCTCATGCAGTCGGATGTGGGTATAGCCATAGGGAGCGGTACTGACGTGGCTATCGAATCAGCCCAGATAGTGCTTATTAAGAACGACGTGCGCGATGTGGCGAAATCAATACGGCTGAGCAGGCTTACACTTAATAAAATCAAGCAGAATCTTTTTTGGGCTTTCTTCTACAACACAGTGGGAATCCCGATAGCAGCAGGCATCCTGTATCCTTTCACAAACCCGCCGTTTTTGCTCAATCCCGCGCTTGCTGCGGCTGCGATGGCTGCAAGCTCTGTCACCGTGACTATGAACACGCTGCTCATGAAACGCATTAAATTAAAGGGTGATTGATATGGAAAAGAAGCTTGGGGTTTACAGTGTTCTTGCAAGCCTTGCGACTTCGGTTGTTATAATGGTACTGTTCTATATTCTTGCCATGCAGAAGGTTAGCACAAACCCGGCGGAGTACAAACCTGTGGATGTGTATGCAGGGATGGTGTATGTTTTCATACTGTCGATGATCGTATCGGCATCGATATGGCCGGGAGTAATTGAGAAACGGTTTTTGAAGCATTAAGTATTGAACTCCGCAATAATGTGATGGAACACGGATTTCACGGATGACACAGATCGGCACGGATAAAAATAAATCTGTGAAAATCCGTCAAAAAAACTTTAAGAAAGTTTTATCAAAAGAAGGGCATGCAAAGCATGCCCTATACCGTGTAAACTGAGGTTTCAGTTTATCCATGTCATCTGTGTTCGATTTAGATTAAATCGGAGAATTGTAAGAAATCATTGGTTTTGTCATTCACCGCAAAGCACGCAAAGAGCGCAAAGGTTATAAAAATCGTTCTTTGCGTTGTTATCCCCTGAAATCAACAACTATAGCATGATTCGTAAATTTCCGTAATTTCAAATTTTTGACATGCCTTTTGAGCATTCTTCAAGGTTTTCAGACAGGATAACAGGATGAACAGGATTAAATTATATCCTGTCAATCCTGTTAATCCTGTCAAAATTTATTGTTCGAGAGTGATTACGATTATTTAGGAAACTTACTATAACTCGTACGAACTGATACGAACTCATGCCACTGGAGTTCGTACGAGTTCGTATTAGTTCGCTGTTACCGTCTCGCCGACTTTGCGGTGTTTAAATAGCCTTAAAAAACCTTTTTTGCGCTATCTGCGGACATCCGCAATCAGGATAACCGTATCATAGGTAAACCCGAGCCTTCCGTTTTCAAGCTTCACCCGCAAGCCTGTACTGTCATCGTTCACGCTTTGCCTCATCAAATCTTCAATGACTTTTATCGTCTTTGCATCTGTTCCCGCCCGACTTATCCATTCATCAAAGTCCTGGGGAATATCTGTATGCTCAAGATCGGCTATCACGGCTCCTATTTCATTGAACATATCTTTCATTTCGGGAAGCGCATATATCCTGACATGCGAAGGGTCGCGCAGCTTTTCGATATGGTTATGGAACAGGCTCTTATCGCGGTCTTCGGACGAGACGCCGTCAACTATGATCATACGTTTTTTACAGACCCGTTTCATTTCCGCCAGGGCCTTGCCCGGGTCTGGAAAATGATGGAATGCGAACCTGCATGAGACAATATCAAAGCTCTCATCAGGAAAAGGAAGCGATTCCACATCCGAAAGCAGGAATCCGGTATTGTCCTGTCCTGAGATGTCCTGTTTTTCAATGGCTTTCATGAGCATGTTGTGCGTGATGTCGCAACCGATTACTGTTTTCGCATTTTTTGCAAACTCAAGCGCGAGAAAACCCGCGCCTGTAGCTACATCAAGAACGCGATGGCTCTTTGTCACCCCTGACCTTTTTACTATTTCGGAGAGATGAACGCCGTCCACGAATATATTGCCTTTCGAGTAGGCTTCAGCCCTGCTTCCGAATTGCCTTATCGCGCTTTCCTTGATGCCCATTATTAGGGTTTAGAGACGGGTTTAAGATATATACGTTCTGAAATTGGTTGTCAGGGACCTGTAAAAAAATTTGGTGTTGAGCAAATCCTTTGCGTCCTTTGCGACCTCTGCGGTGAAAAACCCTGCACCGCAAAGCACGCCAAGAGCGCAAAGTTACTTTATACGAGATGTCAGGAAATCTATATACGGCACATAGGAAATAGTGTTCCTGATAAACACGTTAAGAGAATACCATGAACTTTGAAGAAGTCATTGCCCTTCGAAAAGCTTTTAATTCAGTGAAGGAAAGGCAGGCTCTAAACCCGCCCAAAGACTTTTCAGAAAAAAAATTAAAGCTCATCTCTACACGGAAATCCTGTGTCGGGAACAACGAGCTTCTTGCGGCTGCAATTGAGCGCCTTAAAAAGAATGGCATAAAAGTCCATCTTGTGAAGGAAAAGCAGGAAGCTATTGATATTATCCTTGGTGAGCTGGGGAGTGAAAAACTTGTTGTCAAATCCAAATCCAATGTAACAAAGGAAATAGGATTGACAAAAGCCCTTGAGGAAAAAGGTTTAACTGTTGTTGAAACAGACATTGGAGACAGGATTTTACAGGTATTGGACGCAAAACCGTCTCACCCCACAGGCCCGGTAACCCACCTCTCTGCAAAAGAAATCGCAAAGGGGCTGTCAAAATACTATGATATTCCCATAAAAGAAGACCCTGAGGAAATTGTAAAAATTGTGAAGGCGGATGTGGTTTCCAGCCTGAGCAGGGCAAAAATCGGCATCACGGGCGCAAATGCCATAACTGCGGAGGAAGGCTCGATTGTGATGGCACATAATGAAGGAAATATCTACGAGGTCATGCGCAAGGAAAAACATATTGTTGTAACTTCAATCGACAAGATATATCCCGATATCGAATCAGCCATGAACATGCTTAAAATCCTGAGCTACAATGCCACAGGCTCGATAATTCCTTCTTTTGTCGAAGTGGTAAGCGGCGTGAGCAAGACTGCGGATGTGGAGAAAAAATTTATTAAAGGGGTTCACAGTCCTTCAGAGATTGTATTGATATTGCTCGATAACAAACGAAGTGATATGGCAAAGACCGAATTCAAGGAACTCCTTTACTGCATCGGTTGCGGGAATTGCCTTCTCCACTGCCCCATGTATAACACAATCGGTAATGAATTCGCAAGCGATAGCAATCTTGGGGGAAAGGGGATTGCGTATCAATCACTTTACAGCGATGAGAGAAACGAGAAGCTTGAGTTCTGTCTAACATGCGGCAGGTGCAAGAAGAACTGCCCCCTGGAACTGGATATACCTGCTATTATTAGGAAAATCAGAAGTGATGGGATTTCTTCTGAGATTTATTATTTTTTGAAATCTCATGTGATATGGGGATATTATCAAGTTCTACTGAGGTCAAAAGCGAATAAGTTCCAGAAAAATTAATCTCATTATGGGGTGCTGCTTAAAATTTCTTTTTTTGGAAACATTTATGAAGTATCACTCTTATCAAAGATTTATGATGAGGTGATACCTTTGGATAAGATAAATAAACCAGAGGATATTATAAATATATTATTCAATTATGTTAAAGACAATTTCGATAAATTCGGTCATGAAAATTGGTGGAATACAAAAAAGTATGGAGGGTCGTGGTCGCCATTTGTAGAAACTTGTTTTATGCTTGAAGCAATGAAATATGGAGGACTTTATAAAATTCTATGTTGTTATACACAGGATAATATTAAGGACTATATCCGTGATTTTCATGAGAGCGAATTTGGCGAAATGTATTCATTGGGAAAATATCCATGCCGAGATATAGATGTAGCATGGTTAGGTCAAAATAATAAATATTTTTTAGTAGTAGAACATTCAGAGGATATTCCAGACGATTTCAAAATTCACGAACAGAAATATGTATTGAATTATAAAGATGAAGAAGACAACACAGTCGATGGACAAGCAAAAAACCAATTAATTGCCATTCGTGATGAAATAAATAAGTTAAAAGGTATAAAATCCGATTTTAAAGTTTTAATATCCCGACCACGTCCGTTCAAAAAAGTTAAAAAAAATAATAATTGGGAAGCGGGCACTTATCGGGATTCTGTAAACCATTTCAAAGAACTTATAGAAAAGGATTTAAAAAAAGATGCAGCCTCTTTCAATGATAAGGAAACGTGGGTAATAATTCTTATTACACCTGACTCAGATAAATCACGTATTGTTAGACCTAACGACATTATTTTCCATTGTTATAAATGGGAAGGGAAAAATGAAGAGGGAAACTTATCTGATGCTGGTAAATATTCTATTAAAATAAAAAAAGATAAAGGTAAATGGGTAATAGATAATCCTTCAGAGACAGCAAAATGATTGCTCAGACATCCGAACACTTGGCATCCACAGACCGCCCCTTACCCTAACAAAAGGTAGGAGTCTATCAGATAGATATGTTATGACAATAAGTTTGACAGATTATTATTGCAGCAGATGTGGGTCTGAAGTAGGCTCAAATCAATTTTGTACAATATGTGGCACACCTAAGTATATAAGAAAAGGAAAAAAACGTGAAGAGGTGTCATCGGGCTCTTATCACTTACCCAGCTATATATGTGAATCGTGTAATATTATTTTTTCTAATCAACATGAATTTAAAGGACATTTAAATTTAATACATATATGTCAAGAATGTTACCAGTTTTTTAAAACCCAAAAAGAAAGAGATAAACACTATGATATACACTTAAAATGCAAATTTTGTGATGTACAATGCAATACAAAAGAGGAGTTTCGTAAGCATTTAAAATCAGAACATTTTTATCTATATATCCGAAATATTCAGGCATAATTTCGTGTCAACCTATCGTTGAACAGGCACTCTGAATATTTATAATCTATAGAAAAACAGTATGCACCGATCGGGATTTGAACCCGAGTTATTAGCTTGGAAGGCTAAAGTCATAGCCGCTAGACCATCGGTGCAATGAAGTTTCCCTAAGTGATTAAAAGCATTTAACGGTTTCGTTATACAAACAATTAAGTTATTTTTGTGCATTGAAGAAAGATGTGTTATACTATCTGCCTTTCGGGATAACAGAAGTTTCAATCGACATACCTTCAAAGTACAACGTCAAACTCATAAAACCAGGTAATGCCGAATCTGCCAGGGATGAAACAAAAGAGATAAAACGCGCGCTAAAAACACCAATACACAGCAGGCGCCTCTTTGAGATTGCACGGGAAGGCAGGAAAGCCGTAATAATCGTCAGCGATACGACCCGCCCCACTCCTACCCGCAAGCTCCTGCCTCCCCTGATTTCCGAATTGAAAGCCGGGGGAATCGAAGATGTGACTATTGTTTTCGGACTCGGGATCCACAGGAAACAGACAGAGGATGAGAAAAAAGCCATATTGGGCGAATTGTACGGCAAAGTAAAAAGCATCGAGCATGATGTTAACGATTGTATTAATCTCGGGACTACAAAAAGAGGCACGCCTGTTGAGATATTTAGAATGGTTGCAGATTCCGATATCGTAATATGCACAGGGGCTATCGAGTTCCATTATTACGCAGGTTATTCAGGCGGCGCCAAGTCCATACTTCCGGCCGTCTCCTCAAAGAGGAGCATCGATGCGAACCATGCGCTGATGCTTGACCCGAACTCTTCGGCAGGGCGGCTTGACAGTCCGGTAAGGGATGACCTTGAAGAGGCGGCACGAATGCTAGGTATCGATTTTATCCTGAATGTCGTACTGAACGACAGGAAAGAGATAATCTTTGCAGTTGCGGGTGATTACATAGAAGCGCACAGGAAGGGGGTCGCATTTCTTGATAAGCTTTCCAGGATCGAGGTTGAGCCTTCGGATATTGCAATAGTTTCACCTGGCGGCTGGCCCAGGGACATCGATATATTCCAGTCCCATAAGGCGCTTGAGCATGTCAAAAATGCGGTGAAGGATGGTGGTTCGATTATCCTTGTCGCCGAATGCAGTGAAGGCTACGGGAACAAGGTGTTTGAGGAGTGGCTGAAATTTGACCGCAACGAAGTGATTGAGAAATTCAAATCCGGGTTCGTTATGGGCGGGCACAAGGCTACGCTTATTGCTGCGCTTTCGAACAGAATAGACCTGTATCTTGTGTCTTCGCTGCCCGATGATATGGTGAGAAAAGCGTATTTTATTCCAGCGACTTTGGAGGAGGCGCTGGAGGCGGCGCTTGCCAAACATGGGGAGAGGGCAAAGATAATTGTGATGCCTTATGGCGGGTCGACGCTGGCTTTTCAAGATGTTGAGATCGAATGAATTTTGAAGCAATCTCACGTCATTGCAAGCTTATTTGTAATCTCCGAAAATTTAGCTTCCAGAACGGTCAAACGTTTATCATGCTCTTTAAGTTCAGCTTTGACTTCCTTGAGTTCAGCCTCTATCTTATTCGCTTCTTTAACTACATTATCAAGTTTTTCAAGGATCCTACCAGCTTTTAAACCGAGCCCTGCAATAACTACTATTGCACTTATGACGGGGAGAACATCAAGCCACAGCATTAGCTTATCCCAAGGATTTTAGCTATAACCCAAAAGACAAGCAGTATGACTCCCAGCCATATCAGCACATCTGCATAATCGAATTTTTGAACTTTTTCTATTGTATCCATGATTGCAAATTCTATCTCTTTCTACTTAATATTATCTTCTGCCTTCTTAATAATGATTTTACCTCTATCTCGCCCTCAGCTACAGAACACAAAGTAATGTAGATGGGCCCGACCGGATTTGAACCGGTGACCGCCCGGTTATGAGCCGGGCGCTCTAACCGGACTAAGCTACGGGCCCAAAAATAAAGCTGTCCGGTGTACGCCGCCAACAGGGCTCGAACCTGTGACATCCTGGTTAACAGCCAGGCACTCTACCAGCTGAGTTATGGCGGCACATCAAAGCGAATCTCTAAAGGCATACTCTGATTTAAGCCTTTTGTTAATGCTTACGGGTTAATACTTCGCTCCAATTCCTGCCCTGTTTTTCCCGGAACCTTTACACTAACAATCAACCTCATTATCTCCTTTATTTCATTTTCTTTCACGCGTGTTAAGACTTAAAAAACTATAAGCCAAGGTCCGGAGTCGAACCGGATTGGAATCGCTCTGCAGGCGATTGCGTAGCCGTTCCGCCACCTTGGCAGCGACGGCTACATACACATGATAGATAATAAGGTTTTTTATAACATCAGCTTTGCACTTAAAGTCGCACTTGCACCTAAAGTCCATAATTTATTATTAAATTTTGGAATAAATTTGCGCTTTGATTCGTTTTTTGGATAATCTTATTCTCTAAATATTCTATCATTATGTCAATCTTTTTCAATGAATAAACTATTGTATTTTGGTCGTTTTTGCTCGGAATAAAAGGAACTTTTATTTTAGGCAAATCAACCTCTTGGTTTATAGCAGGGTAGCCAGAACCGCTACAGAATTGCTCGAACTGTAATTTTGCAATGTCCGTTCTTAAAAAATAAAATAAAAACTCATTGGTTATTTGTTCATTACACTCTATCACAGCAAAACCTGTAGAACATATTTGATTATCCAATTCTTTTGGAACTATTGCTATAGCCTTTCTTGTGGGTCGTGTTGTCGAAACTAAAACATAGCCTTCTCTAACAATTCTTCGCATCCTGCTACTCGTCATTTCCTTACCCAACATTCTTGTGCTGTTTATTTTTCCAAATTTGGTATCAATATTCCCAATATCAATATATTCATATTCTTTTTCAGGGTTTTTGGTTGGATTTATGGTTTCATAATGGAAGTTTGCTACACTTTTTAAATCAACAAAGTCAAATTTCGACTCATCAAAAATAACTCCGAAAATAGAATATTTTGGATTGTTGTAATCAAAATCATATCGAGTTAACATTTCTGATGGACTTAGAGGATAATAATCAAATTTTTTAATCTCCAAATCTTTAATCCCAAGAAAATATCTGAAGATTTTTTCTTTTCTCTCCAATAAAGAGGATTGCGCTTTGATTAAAGTTTTAACAGCATCGCTATGAGGTTTTAATTCCCGTACTATATTTTGTTGTATTGATTTTTCTGGCTTTACTATTTTTATCCTTCTTATTTCGCTAAGATTAATATTTGGTTGGCTTGAAATATGTTGTAGTTTGTTAAAAAATAGTTGTCCGATTTCAGAGTTTAGATATTCTACAAGAAAGAAAGGATTGATTTCTTCTTCTTTTGTTCTTAAAATCGCTATTGCTTGGTTACAATTGCACTCATCTTCAAAATCATATACGGCACATTCTCCAATAGTTCCGGCTATAGTAACTAAGACATCATCCTTTTTGATTTGTGAACTTTTTAGGATAGTATTATGCACTCCTGCATCTATTTTTGGTGCAGATTCAATATCAACAGTCCCTTTATTAATATTGCTGGCTCCTAAAAACGGTATTCCCTCGTCTTTATATTGAAGTCCCTTTGGAGTTTTGCCACTATTTATGTCATTGAGCAAATTATCAAGAAGAACTACCTTATATTTCGCTTGAGAGAGGATAGGATTTATGACATCAAAACGAGGATTATTAAAATTCTCATCTAATCTATTTTGCATGTTAATAGGAAATCTATAATAAAACATGCTTTCATTCAATTGTACCACCCATAAAGCTTAGTGCTTTAAACTTATTTTCATTGAATGTGTCTCCATCGTAAGATGCTAAAACCTTTGATTTAAAGTCCAGATATTTCGTTAATAAATCGTTACCGTTATTGAACAAGTGGTTATCACATATTTTCTTTTTAGTATTAAGACCAACTTTATCAGCATATCCAAAAAATACAGGTTCTTTTTGAATAACATCCATGTCTTCTTTTTTTATTGCATACAATATGGATGTCTTTGTTGTTGTGTTCGCTACTGGAACGAATGCATCCCTTGTTAATGAAATTATTGCTTTAATAAAAAAGCATTTCTTAATATAATATCTCACTTCACTATAATCATCTGTATTTAATATTCCTTCATCTAATATTATCAAAACTTTTCCACCACGCCACTCTGGTTTTTCAGATGTGTCTCTTACACTTTTTAAATAATGTAGACAGGCATTTAAAAATAGGGCTCCCCCCTTCATTTGTTTTCCAGGTACAGCATAATCACAATTATTGGTCTTAATTTTATATTCCAATTCTGCTTTTTTCAGTTCCAGTTCCTTGATTCGTTTGTCTATACGATTTGCACTCTTTGGTGATGCTTGAGACCGCAACTTTAACTGATTTGTCTCAATCTCAGTTATTATTGTTGCAAGTTTTTCTTTAGTAATATTTTTTCTTGGTATTACCTCTATTCTTTTAATTCTGAAATCATTATCGTAAATGGAACGCCAATAATTTAAGTCTCCCAAAGGTGGATTTGTTAAGATTACGTCATTTTTCCCATCCCAATCATACTGTGTTAAGCCATCATCGTCTTTAATATTGGTTTTTCCATCTCCGTGTATATACATGTTCATTTTAGCCAGCTTTGCAACAGTGGGGTCATCGTCCGTTCCAAATAATTGTTCGGTTCTTATATGTTTGATTTTATTTTTTTCGTCTCTTGTTCCTATTACTTTATTTTCCATGTCTTCCATTGCGTTGGTCAAAAATCGTGCAGTTCCACATGCGGGGTCATAAACCACATCTTCCGGATTAAGTTCAGCAAGTTTGACCATGAATTTTACAACTTTTTCAGGTGTAAAAAATTGCCCAACTTTTACATCCTTCCCTGAGGATTGCCCAAGCACTTCATAAGCAGCACCAAGCCCATCGACTTTTGTGGTATAAAATGCATAGGGCTCAAAAGGCTTGATAAAATGCTCGATTACAAAATCGTCATCTAATCTCGCCGATAATTTATCATCTTCAGTTAAGAGTTTACAAGTTTTTAGTTCTGCATCATTTTTGATACTCTCAAAAAGCTTATGAATCGCTCTTTTTTTGTCCCTGACATTTTCTTGATATTCTTGAAATGTTTTTGTTGTAAAACGATTTCTTTGCCCCCCTTCTTTTTCATTTTTTTCTTCGTATAGTTTAATAAAAACAAGATATATCACATTTTTTATAGCTTCCCCAGTAAGAGCTATCATTTCAGCTCTTAGTTTTTGTTCCAGTTGTTTGAATCCGCTAATTAATTCTTCAACAACATTTTGATGTCTTTCTTCTTCCCTTTTTTCCACTTCAGCTTTTAATTGTAAGTCAGTATAGAACAACTTTTGAAAGAAATGCCTTAATATATTTTCATCATCTATAAATTGAACAAAGTCCTCGAATAAACTCAATATGTGAGCTTTCGTATATTGTTCTTTAGGGGACTCAATTAACTTTTTTATAAAAATCTCAAATGTAGAAAAACATATTGGAAGCATTTTTTGGTCTCTTTCGTGCTGATGCGCAAAGTTCCAATCTTTGATAGAATTGATAGTACGGTAGTAGATATCTGGAGCAACAAACCAAAGGAAACAATTTTTATTGGTATTATTTCTTTTTGTCTCTTCAAAATGGTCTTTAAAAGATTGCCATTCTCCGTCTTGACTCGATTTAGACCGCTTTGTTACCTCAACGTTTATGTGTGTAGTTTCATCCCATAGTTCTATATCAGGTTTTCCAGCAGGAGTATGTGATTCGGTAGTACCATTATGTCTTACGGTAAATCCTCTTTTTGCTAAAGCTCTGTTTAAGTCTTGTGCTATTTGTTGTTCAAGCTCTTTTCGTGCATCAAGATTGTCGTATTTACTCATTTTTCCATCCAGTTCACGTTCTCAGCCACCAATAGACAGATTTCCCGTACATACCTACAACGCCTTTTTCATACAATAACACCAGATACTTCTTTGCAGTCCGCCAAGCCATCTATGACCTCTCGGATATGTTCTTAGTAGTAAGTGGTTTATGAGCTATATATAATGTATTAATTATCCGTTTCTCTTCTTGGTTATAAGCCAATTTCAGCCAACTCCGTTTCTACCTTCGGCTTCTCTTTTGAATCGGGTAGCGGTTTTGTCAACCGTAATATATATATAGAATTACAAACAGTGAGAATCCTCGTACAAGCGTGTATTTGTACAGATTACAAAGTAAAATTTTAACGGAGGCTTATTATGGCAGGACAACTAGGAGGACAGCCCATCTTTATTTTAAGAGAAGGCAGTCAGAGAACAAAAGGAAGAGAAGCACAGAATAATAATATCATGGCTGCAAAAGCCGTTGCGGCAGCAGTCAGGACTACCCTCGGGCCAAAGGGCATGGATAAAATGCTCGTGGATTCGCTTGGGGATATCGTAATCACAAACGACGGGGCAACCATTCTTAAGGAAATGGATATCGAGCACCCGGCAGCCAAGATGATTGTCGAGGTCGCAAAGACCCAGGATGACGAGGTCGGGGACGGCACAACCACGGCAGCGGTTCTTGCAGGCGAATTCCTGAAGAATGCGGAAGACCTCCTGGAGCAGGGAGTACATCCCACAGTTATCGCAAGCGGATACAGGCTTGCATCGATAAAAGCAAAGGAAATCCTCCAGACTCTCGCACAAAGAGTAACGGTGGATGACAGGGATTTATTATTGAAAATCGCAGCAACAGCAATAACAGGAAAGGGCGCCGAAGCATCCAAGGATGTATTCGCAAACCTGGCTGTAAATGCTGTCCTGGCAGTTGTCGATACTGAAAATGGGAAAAAGACCGTGGATGTCGAAGATATAAAAGTCGAAAAGAAAGTTGGCGGCAGTGTTGAAGATTCACTGTTGATTGAGGGCATGGTAATAGATAAGGAAAGAGTCCATACAAACATGCCAAAGAAGGTCACTGATGCAAAGATCCTTCTCCTCAACGAAGCACTTGAGATCAAAAAGACAGAAGTGGATGCAGAGATCTCGATAAAATCGCCTGACCAGCTCCAGTTATTCCTTGACCAGGAAGAACAGATGATACATGACATGGTCAACAAAGTGATCGATTGCGGCGCTAATGTTGTTTTCGTGCAGAAAGGAATAGATGATATTGCACAGCACTATCTTGCAAAAGCCGGCATTTATGCGGCAAGGCGTGTCAAGAAGAGCGATATGGACAAACTCGCACGTGCAACCGGTGCAAAGGTACTTACAAGCCTCAAGGAAATCAACGAATCCGACGTCGGGAAAGCGGGTCTCGTTGAAGAGAAAAAGATTGGCGATGAGGCAATGACCTATGTCACAGAATGCCATAATCCCAAGGCCGTTTCGATTATCCTCCGCGGAGGAACTGAGCATGTTGTGGATGAGGCGGAACGCGCGCTCCATGATGCGCTGCGCGTTGTCGGCGTTGCAATCGAGGATGAGACTCTCGTAGCTGGCGGGGGTTCGCCTGAAGTCGAATTGGCCATGCGCTTGCGCGAATACTCAAGCACCTTGAAAGGAAGAGAACAATTAGCAGTTGCAAAGTTTGCCGAAGCCATGGAAATCATTCCCAGAACCTTAGCCGAGAATGCGGGTCTTGACCCCATCAACATGCTTGTTGAGATGAGAAGCCAGCATGAGAAAGGCAACAAGACCGCGGGACTGAACGTGTTCAGCGGTAAGGTTGTGGACATGTGGAAGGAAGGCGTAGTTGAGCCGCTTCGTGTAAAGACCCAGGCTATAAGTTCGGGCACTGAAGCAGCCACCATGATCCTGCGCATCGACGATGTGCTCTCAAGCAAATCAGCGCCGGGCGGGGGAATGCCACCCGGCGGCGGAATGCCTGGTATGGGCGGAATGGAAGGAATGGACTAAGTGGTTAACTGCCCCAGAGTTGCGGGGCCTCCCGAGTTACGCCTCGGGAGGGCGTATCCACGCATGGCTACGCCATGCGTGTGCGCGGAGTCGAGAACCAGCAGGGTTTCGGAATCGGCGCACACACGTATGCCCTCCGGGGCATACGTGGATTCTGCTCGGGGGTTTTGATGGACATACTTGATACTTCAAAACACACAAAAGAAGAATCTGCAAAGATTCTCTTAAAAGAACTTGAAGAGCATCCTATTTTAATATTGACAGGACCGCAGGGCGGGGGAAAAACAACCTTGGCGATTCATCTGCTTTCTGAGAATGTCGGGGCTTATTTTGAAGGCCGGGCGCGTGCTGCCCAGCCCGTTGTCCTTATCAGGAAAGACTTTGTTGAGAAAATGAAGGGTGAGCTTTACGAAAAAAGAAAGCTTCCCATCTTCGAGGGCGATGAACCGGTCTATGTAGAAGTCACGGTATACGACCAGGTCAAATTGCTGGTTGAGAATATTTTTGACGTAATGGAACTGGGCGAACCTGAATTAATCAGGCAGATATCCTTATTGACAAAAAAAATGGGCGCAGAACCCAAAGGAATTGAACTTATAGCAAGCGATGAAGAGCTTGTAAAAAGAAGGCTGTCCCGCCATCTTGACGCAAAAGAGCGGCTTACGACTTTGCTCCAGAAGGAAAAAAAGTACGGCATAGAATCAAACCTCTGGGGCATCCAGGGGGCGAAGGTCACGGATATCATTAACCGCGATGGGGTTACGGATTATGATGAAGACCAGATATCAAGGACTATCAAGGATTTTGACAGGATAATCCCCACAAAAGGCATGACAGTTCCGGATTGTCTTCGAAAAATGATTGACATCTCAAATAACGAGAATAAAGAAAGCGGTTTTCTTTTGCTTCACAGGGATGGAGATGAAAAGATAATCAGCGACATTGTTGTTGGAAAACAGGTCAATTCCCAGATAGGTGTAACACTTCTTGAGATATATGTGGGCTTCAGGCAGAACAGGGCTCTTTACCGTGCTTATAAGCATGAAAAAGAGGGGAAACTCGAGATTATCCATTCATACACACCTGCACTCCAGGAACTTGAATATCTGGCAAATCCCATGATTCCGCCGCCGTCTGAGGAAATCCCGATAATGTCATCAGCTGATATTGCAGCCGCGGAGCGGTTTGATGTCATTGTGTCGGTTATCGAGCCTGATGGAAAAGTGGAGTCATCGAATAAAAAGAGAAAAAAAGAGCTGGAAGGGATTGTTTCCGGGATTTTCGGGGCAGGGGAATAAGATTTCAGGGCTGCATCTGGAACGGAACCAGAGTCAAAGATAAAAACCCCATAATAAAGGCAAATACCCCTAAAGCCAGCCTTCCTTTTCCGAGCGGGATTTCATCATTAAGGGGTTTGGGATGTCCTGCCGCCGCAAAAAACGACAGGAAAAGGCCCCATAATACCCATAAAAACCCATCGCGGTTCTGGAAATAAGTCAGGTAGAATCCAAGTGAAATAAGTATAAACGGTATAATATTCGACACATACGAGGCTTTTTCACCGAGCATTGCGCGAAGCACATGCCCGCCGTCAAGCTGCCCCGCAGGGATGAGGTTCAAGGCGGTCACGAACATCCCTACCCATCCTGCAAATGCAATCGGATGCAGCGCCGCTGTATTGGCTGTCGGGATGAGGCGCGTTATGAATTCAAAAAGCAGCGGGATACCCAGTTGAACCTGGAATGAGCCTGGGGTTTGGGTGACAGGGGGCTGGAGAAGACCTATTATAGTGACCACTACTGATACAAAAAGCCCGATTAAGGGACCGGAAACCCCGACATCGAACAGGGCTTTCCGGCTTGGTATCGGTCCGCTGTGCTTGATTACAGCTCCCATCGTACCTATCATATTAGGGAAGGGTATAAAGTAAGGCAGTGATGTTCGCATGCCGTGCTTTTTCGCAGTTATGTAGTGCCCGGCCTCGTGCGCCCCCAGTATTGTCATTATTGCAACGGTGAAAGGGATGCCTTTCAATACATCCCATGGATTGTTTATGGGATCGGCTGCAAAAAGGAACGACCCCACGACCATCGTGGTAATAACAGTAGCAAGAGCCAGCACGACATTTATCCATTTCCGCTCCCGGGCGGGTGTAAAAGGCGAGGCTATGAGAATGTGTTCACCCAGCTCATATTTAAAGGTGAACTGGTAACCCTTTTCAGAAAAAGCCTGCCACAATTTTTGATAGATTGCCCTCAGGTCTTCCTTCGGGATTCCAAAGAAATAGATATTGCCGTTCTCATGCTGGATATCATATATGGAGAAAAACTGGTTGATTTTTCCAGCCAGTTCTTCATCTGCCTGGGACTTATGAAAAAGATTATTCATTTCTTGTTTTCTAATTGATATTTATTATGTAATTAATTCTCAAGAGGGATAAATTTTGTCCCATAATATATCATTCCCCTGTCGCTCTCTTCACCGAGTTTCCTGAATGCGGATTTTACTTTCATTCCTATATGGATATCTTCATGAGAACATATTACCTGTGAAGTGAGCCTTGGGCCTTCATCCAATTTTATTATGGCGAGTATGTACGGTGTAAGCTTCGAATAATCTTTTGCCGCGCTGTGCACTATCGTAAAGGTCACTACCTCTCCTGTACCTTTGAACTTGAACGGGACTATCACGCCGTTCCTCCTGCATTTGGGACACATGTTCCTTGGCGGATAATAAAACCCGCCGCATTTTTCGCAGTGCGTCCCGATAAGATTGTACAGGTTTTTAAGCCTTCTCCAGAATCTTGGAACCGACATTATCTATCCCTCCCGAATATATGAACTACAGCAGTGCCTCCCGACCCTCCCACATTATGGGTTAGACCTGTCTCGGCGCCGTCTATCTGCCGCTTGCCCGCTTCTCCCCTTAGCTGGAGTGTAATTTCCACGGCCTGTTTGACTCCGGTCGCCCCGACGGGATGACCGCATGCCTTTAATCCGCCCGATGGATTTATGGGAATCTTCCCTCCGATGGCGGTCAAACCAGATTCAGCAGCCTCTCCACCTTCACCTTTTTTCACAAAACCAAGGTCTTCTATAGCGCATATCTCCGCGATAGTGAAACAATCATGCACTTCTGCAAAGTCGATATCTTTCGGTGTGGTTTTTGCCATCTTGTAAGCCCAGTTCGCCGCGGCTACTGTCGCATCCAGTGTGGTAATATCCGGCCTGTCATGAAGCGATATTGTTCCGCTTGCCTGCGCAGATGCCTTTACATATATCGGCGTGTCCGTGAACTTATGGGCTATCTCAGCCGGGGCAAGAACCACGGCAGACGCGCCGTCCGTAATCGGCGAACAATCAAAGACACGCAACGGGTCTGCTACCATGACAGAATTAAGGACTGTTTCTATCGATATTTCATTCTGGAATTGGGCTTTCGGGTTCATGGTGCCGTTGTGATGGTTCTTGACCGCAACAGCCGCCAGTTGTTCCTGTTTTGTCCCGTATTTATGCATGTGCAGCCTGGCTATCATGGCATAAAGACCCGGGAATGTGGCGCCCATTATTCCTTCCCATTCCCTGTCTGCTGCGGCTGCAAGAGCGTCCGTTGTTGTTTCGACGCCTACATCGGTCATTTTCTCGGCTCCTCCCGCTATTACAATATCATGGTAACCTGATGCTACGGCGATTATCCCCTGCCGGAGCGCAAGACCGCCCGACGCACAGGCTGCTTCCACGCGCGTTGAGGGAATATGCAGGCTTGCCAGCCCCGAATAATCGGCAATCAGCGCGCCAAGATGTTCCTGCTCTATAAACCTGCCGCCGCTCATGTTGCCTACATAGAGGGCATCGATTTTTCCGCCCTGCACATTGGCGTCTTCTATTGCGCTCACTCCCGCCTCTACAAAAATTTCCCTGAATGATTTATCCCATAATTCGCCGAATTCAGTGCATCCGACTCCGATAATTGCTACATCTCTCATGTAATCACCTTATAATTTGATTTTCCCTTTATGTCTCGCATAGGTCGCATAATTAATATATACCGGGTTAGCCAGCATTTTTTCAACACTGGGCGCACCGTTGCGTATTTCGTCAATTTTATCAGTCACTTCAAAGCTGAAAGCGTCGCTTCCTGCGCCTGAACCGAACGATGTCATGAATATACGGTCTTCCGGTTTGGCAATATCGAGGGTTGCAGCCAGCCCCATCATGCATGAGCCGGAATAAGTATTCCCGAGGCGCGGTACCACAAGACCCGGTTTAATCTGCTCATTTGTGAAACCAAGCATTTTCGCAACTCGAGTCGGGAATTTTCCGTTTGGCTGGTGAAATACGGCATAATCGTAGTCAGAGGGTTTTGTGCCCATCCTTTCCATAAGACCCCGGGCTGCAGACGTGACATGTTTAAAATATCCGGGCTCGCCTGTGAACCGCCCGCCGTGTTCAGGATACGGCATTCCTTCTCTCCTCCAGAAATCAGGAGTATCTGTGGTGAACGAATAAGTGGATTCGATTTTTGCAACCTGGTTCTTTTTTCCTATGATATATGCCACCCCGCCAGCGGCTGCCGTATATTCAAGCGCGTCGCCCGGCGCTCCCTGTGAAACATCAGAGCCAATCGCCATGCCGAGTTCTATCATGTCCGAATCTACCATGCCCATACACGTCTGGATGGCAGCCGTGCCTGCCTTGCAGGCAAACTCAAAATCGGCTAATGTCAGGTCGGGAGTTGCTCCCACTGCTTCAGCCACAACCGTGCTTGAGGGTTTTACGGCATAGGGGTGGCTTTCCGAGCCTGTGTAGAGGGCTCCGATTTTTTGGGGATTTATCCCTGCGCGATTGATCGCATAACGCGCCGCTTCCACCGCGATTGTTATCGTATCCTCGTCCATGTCGGGTACTGATTTTTCATAAACCATGAGCCCGTCAATTATACTGTTTGCATTTGCACCCCATACTTTAGCTATCTCTTCAACCTTGATTCTGTAACGGGGTATGTAAACACCATATGAAACAATTCCAACACTCATTTTTCCACCTCAGTTTGTATTTCAAAATAGGATATTAATGTTTTATATCATGCGATTGAAGCGCACGAATCAGGTCTGTCATTGGCATGACCGTAGCGATGAGCGGCATGTGTTCAATTTCTGCTATTTTTGCTGCTACCTTGTCGACCTGTGATGCCGGAATCCCGTGGATTACAACCAGGGCAGGTTTCAAATTGGTCACTCTCAGGGCTACCATTGGCGATCTGCCGGTTGAAACTTCGGTATATATCATTGCCCTTTCTGAACTCCAGCCGTACAACTTCTGGAACTCGTTATAAGAAAGCTGGAGGATTGCCCGTAAGCTATTGACAATGGTGTATCCGTACAACGGTTTTATAAATTCGCTGCCCGGGCTGTACACAACTTCCCCATTCACCAGTTTTGTTATTTCCTCCACGGTGATAGGCGAAAGGTACTCATGAATATCATAAATTGCGTCTGCGCTGAAACCTCCGCGCAACATCCCTTCGTAGGAACGGATTTTCGCTCCTCCCTTTGCAGCATCCATTTCGATGATCGCCTCCACAATCTTGCTTACTATAAAAATACCTGGCGATTTTCTCCTGCCGCTTTCATAATCACTTATCACGGAAGGAGATACTTTCAGGAAAGAGGCAAGGTCGGTTTGTGATATCTCAAAATTGGCGCGCCATTTTTTTAATGTTTCTCCGGGATTATCTGATAGTGTAATCTCACC
Organism: Candidatus Methanoperedens sp.; assembly: GCA_049303315.1. GTDB lineage: Archaea > Halobacteriota > Methanosarcinia > Methanosarcinales > Methanoperedenaceae > Methanoperedens. Next base: position 25,107 of record JBAQMZ010000045.1, on the reverse strand, counting down.
TGCCATTTTTTCTGCAAGTTTATTTCGCAAATCCTGGTCAGAACCATTGAGGGGGGGATTATTGATACCAGAAGTAAGAGAGACAGGCGACGAAGCAACAGCTGCTTTTTCGGTCATGTTAAGGCGGGTTATGATGTGAAGGCATATAAAACTAACGAAGAGTACTTCGTCAAATAACGAAGTAGACTTTTTTAAATTCAAACCACTTCCCTCGGGTCAGTAATCTCCCCTCTCAGCGCACTCGCCGCCGCAGTCTCAGGCGATGAGAGATAAATAAGTCCTCCTGCGCCCATCCTGCCCTTGAAATTCCTGTTCGATGTGGAGAGGCATGTCTCGCCTTCGCATATAACCCCCATGTGCGCTCCCAGGCAGGGACCGCAGCCCGGCGGCGCAATAATAACGCCAGCCTTCAAAAGCGCGGCTATTATCCCGGATTCCGTGGCTTTAATCAGCACAGAACGTGAAGCAGGCAGCACAATCGTCCTGACTTTTACCTTTTTGCCGCGCAGGATATTTGCAACAACCTCCAGATCCTCGTAACGCCCGTTAGTGCAAGAGCCTATGAAAACCTGGTCAAGCGGTGTTCCTTCTACCTCACTAACCGGAAAAACATTATCCACTTCATGAGGCTTCGCAATTTGTGGCTCAAGTTCACCGGCATCGAAATTGAATTCTTCGCAATACTGCGCATCTTTATCCGCATACACAGGCGTGTATTTTTCCCGGGCTCTTCCCTTCAGGTATTCGAAGGTTTTGTCATCGGGCGGCACGATGCCCGCTTTTGCTCCCATCTCGATAGCCATGTTGCACAGCGTCATGCGCTCTGCCATTGATAGTTCGCTTATTGTCTCGCCGTAATATTCAATTGCTTTATAATTCGCTCCATCCGCACCCACATTTTTGATGATATTAAGCGTCAAATCCTTTGCAGATACGCCTGCCTGCAATCGCCCGCTCACGGTTATCTTCATGGTTTTCGGGATGCGAAGCCACAGTTTCCCTGTTGCGAAAATCTCAGCCATATCCGTTGCGCCCACGCCCGTCGCAAATGCCCCGAAGGCGCCGTATGTGCATGAGTGCGAATCCGCTCCGATTATGAGTTTTCCTGGCATGGCAAACCCCTGCTCAGGCAATACCTGGTGGCATATCCCTTCCCCGACATCGAAGAAATTGGTGATTCCCTGCTCTTTTATCCAGTTCCTGATATTTTGCTGCAATTTTGCAGCAGTTTCGTTGTTGGCAGGCGCAATATGGTCAAACGGTATTATTATCCGCGCCGGGTCCCAGACCTTCTTTGCGCCCATTTCCCGAAACGCCCTGACGGCGAGCACACTTGTCCCGTCGTGCGCCATCGCATAATCTATATTTGCCACGACAAAATCATCCGCTGATGCAGGTTTGCCGCAGGCGCGGCTGAGTATTTTTTCACTTATTGTCGCCATCTCAGGATTATAGGGTTTTTAAAAATAAAAAGGTATTTGCACATGGATTGAAACAGTCAGGCCACAGTTTTATTATGAATTAACTCTTCCATAAACCAATGAAAATACTGGTCGCAGAATATGCCGTGGGAGCAGGCGTGGATGAATTCATGCTCGAAGGAAGAGCCATGCTCGGCACACTTGTGCGAAGTTTTGTTTCATGCGGTCATGAAGTCTTCTATCCCACAGCCGGCGCACGGCTTGATGCCGGGGAGGCTGTCAGTACGGGAAGGTTTGAAGACGCACTTGAAAAATTATCCATGAAGTGCGATGCCGCTCTTGTTATAGCGCCTGATGAGATGCTCGGGGACATGACAGCGATAATCGAAGAAAACACAGTAAATCTCGGATGCCCGTCCGGTTCCGTGCGCCTGTGCGCTGATAAACTTGAATGCACGCGCGCACTTCTTCGGGCAAAAATTCCTGTGCCTGAAACCATCGGAAGCGGGGAATATGAAGGCGATTTCGTTATAAAACCAAGGTCTGGCTGCGCTTCCGAAGGAATATACAGAAGCAGGGGCGGCAGGTTAAAAGACGGTTTTATCGCCACAAGGTTTGTTAATGGTGAACATCTTAGCGCAAGCGTAATAACAGGCAAGACCCAGCTTCTTCTCACTGTCAACAGGCAGCTTATTGAAATAGGCGGGAACATTTCATATAAAGGTGGCACTGTGCCGTATTACTGCGGCAGGAATGACGAGATTATCGAGGTCGCAAAAAAAGCAACAAAAGTCCTGGGATGCCGCGGGTATGCGGGCGTAGATATCGTACTTGGGGATAAGCCGTATGTGGTGGATGTGAACCCAAGACCCACGACTTCCATCATCGCAATTGCAAGAGTGCTTGAGACTGAAATAGCCGACTTGATTATTAAATCAAGCTTCGGGGAACTTCCACGAGAAGTAAAGACAAAAGGCAGTTTCACTTTTCAAAAAGACAGTTTAGCCGGTCTTTAACGAACTCCATAAATAAAATGCCCCAAGCACTGTATTAAACCAGTAGGATGCCAGCCGGTAAAGCAATGTTGCAAGCACTGCCATCTCAACCGGAACGCCGCCGTATATGAAAAGAATCGCCATAGTACCATCAACTATCCCGAGACCCCCGGGCAGGAAGAGGGGGAGCCATCCGCTTATCATCGCGATGGTGTAGGTTATGATAAGTATGCTGATATGGATATTCGTTTCACCTATTGAAAGAAATATTATATATATTGCCAGAATATCAAATATCCATCCAAAATAAGAGAACAATATGGCTTTCCCAAGCCCGTATTTGTTATGGCGGATGTTCCTAAGACCCCCGTGGAACGACTCTATCGATTCCTCAACGGCTGCGGTATACGCATTGTGGTCGAAACCCTTTTTCACCAGTCCTATGAAAGGAGCAAAAAAACGGATGGCTGATTGGACAAATGAAGAGAGTTTGTCCTTTCTCAGATAGAAATAGATGATAAGCCCGAATGCGAAAAAAGCAAGCCCTATAGAGAAAAGCATTGCGGCAATTTGCCAGGTTGCAAGCTGGATCTGCCTGGGTTTTGAAAATAAGAGCCAGACACCTATCATCCCGATTGTAAAAAAAGGGAACATGTTAAGCATTCTCTGCGACACTACGCCTGCAAAGCATTCTGCCTTGCTGATACCGGTCTCTTTCCCGAGCAGCATCGCTTTTACCGGTTCTCCTCCAGTCCCGAATGTTGGAGTTATATTGTTGATAAATGTCCCTGCCATAAAGAACTTGAATAATTTATGCAGGCTGATATCCGCAGGGGTCAGGACCCGCCATGTGACCGTGTATGTTATAAGATTCAATAAGTTAAGAAGAACTGCAAGCAGGATGAGGGGAAGGCTTACGTTTCCCATTAAAACCAGAAATTTCCCGAACCCTATCTCGTGCGTGAAAACAGCAAAAACGACCGCTCCGATTATAGCCACGTACCAGATATTCCTTGCTCTAAAACGTTCCATGAAATCCCCTCGATACTTGCGCTGACAATAAATATAATTGCTGGTAGTTTGAAAAGCGACACCTCGCTTTATGCGGTGTTGGGTATGCTTTGCATACCCCTCGTTTGATAAGTGGCCAAATTATTTAAATAGCTATAAGTAATCTAATTAATGCCTCTGGATTTCAAGTTTAGAGGCAGAAGGGTACAACAAAATGGCAAATTCAATGAGTGAAGATGCATTATTTAAAGCATTATTAAAGAACAGACCGCCACAGCAGCAAATACAAAAGCCTCCCGCCGCACCACAACCCGCGCCAAAAAAAGAGACTTTCAAAGCTGCAGCACCGCCTGCTGAAACTTACGAAATGGAAACACCGGTTGAAACACCGCATGTTAAATCTCACGATACCGACCAGGTTGTAGAGTCTATTAAAAACCTGACATCAAGCGTGAATATGATGTACGGGCTGATAAAGACCGTAATCACCCCCGTGCTCGTTTTGATTTTGATTATCGGGGTTGCTATACTCGTGAGAAGCAGATAAGCAAATAAGGAAATTCATATACCAGAATATTGGGATGCCATCAAAAGCGACATCCTGATTTGCTCATTGGCATCTTTTATTACTATATCCCCATGACCTGGGTACATTACGCTGACATCAAGTTGTGTGAGCTTTTTTATGGATTCAATCAGCTTTGATGCATTTCCCCCGTAGAGGTCGGTGCGCCCGAAGCTCCCATCCTGGAACACCGTGTCGCCTGAAAAAAGGCTTTTTGAGCCGGCATCGTAAAGGCAGATCCCCCCCGGTGTATGGCCTGGCGTATGGATGACCAGAAGCCCTCCGAGAAGCTCTCCACCCTCTAAGAGCATATCCGGAAAAACCCCGGGAGCTTTCATCCCGAATAACTCTGAGGCGCTTGCGCGTGCATTCTGGAGGAGCGGCGCATCGTCTTTATGGATGGCTATCCTGGCGCCCGTAACTTTTGCGACAATTCCGGCACCGCCAGAATGGTCGTAGTGGCAGTGGGTGAGTATGATGGTTTCAAGGTCATCGGGATGGATATATTTCCTTAATTCCGAGATTATCAATTCTCCGTCCATTCCCACATCGACGAGGATAGTTCCATCCACCAGGTATGCATTTGCATCATCGAAAGAACCTGCCAGTTTAGTAACCTGCATATAAATCCTCCTATACTCCGGATTCATTTAAAAGTTTGCAAATAAGATCCAAACTAAAATAGCTTTCATATTTGAAAAATGTTATAAGCTTTAAAGACAAACTACATATCACAGATAAGTAGCAAACCAAGCACTATGAAAATTGGGTGAAGAGTGCATGCGATATCTGGGAGGAGTTATATGAAAATATGGAAAGTTAGTAAGTCAATAGTAATAGGATTAGTGATATGGCTGTCGTTAAGCATGGGAATGGGGTCTGCAGGTACCCTTACTTCTGTAAAGGTAGCTGCGGCGCCTGTCATCGACGGCACGCCAGAAGCGATATGGAACCAGGCAACTGCCATGACGGTTAACGTGGCGGGCGGAGCAAATACCGGAGCGCATACTGTCACATTGAAGAGTATTTATACCAGTGACTCAGTATATTTCCTTGCAGCGTGGAACGACCCAACGGAAAGCTTAAGGCGCATACCATGGCAAAAACAGGCTGATGGAAGCTGGAAGCAGCTTAAAACACCGGGTGCCAAGGAAGGCGGCGAGAATACATATTATGAAGATAAGTTCGCTCAGATATGGAACATAAACACGCCCACATTTGATGCATCAGGTTGTTTTGCAACATGCCATGTAGGCGAGAATGCAGATATCAAAGATTTCGGCAACAAATATACTTCAAATCCCGGTGAGATGGCGGACATCTGGCACATGAAATTGGTGCGAACAAACCCGACGGGTTACGTTGACGACCAGTATCTGGATTCCACAAGATACAATAAGACTACTGCGGCGGACGCAGGAAGGCACAGCGACCCCGGGACTCCTGGGCCGTACTCTGATAATATCAACGCAGCCAAGACAAAGCCAAACTACACCTCAGCAGACCAGCCGGCTCCACCGTACTGGATATTCGACGACCAGAAGCAGCCCTTCACGGACACATACAAGGCTAACGATGAGATAGCCGGCATAATTGTACGACCGCCGACCGGGGACAGGGCGGACATAATGGGTAAGGCTGTCTATAAGGACGGCATGTGGACGCTTGAATACGGAAGGAAGCTGAACACTGGAAGCCAGTACGATGTCCAGTTCACAGATATGAAAAAGGAATACTCCTTTGGAACAGCAATATTCGATAATGCCCAGACCAGGCACAGCTATGAGACGGGTGTGAGCAAACTGGTTTTTGCAGCACCTGCGACACCAATAGCAACGACCCCGGCACCAACTGCAACAGCAAAGGCACCGGCATTTGAGGTGCTTTCTACAATCGCGGCGATGCTGATAGTGGTGTTTGCCAGAAGAAGGTAGAAATACCTTCTCTCTTATTTTTTTAATTAAAAGAGGCAAAAGCCGATAGAATAGAATCGTTGACGGGATATAGGAGGAAACTACTTCGGCTTTTGCCTAATAATATTACGTCAATTGACGATTTAAACTTTACGGATTTGGAAATTCATGCCCGCAAAAAGGACACATTATTAACCCGCATTTCATGAAACACGGGCAAACCTTGCAGGCTTGACAATCCTTTGTATCAAATCTGGCTCCGCAAAGAGGGCATTGTGTTTTCATAAAGGGTTACGCCCCTTTATGACGTCCCGAGTCACGCCTGTCTTCGACACGCTTTGCGAACGGGAGGACGTGTCCGGGTATGGCGCACCATACCCATCGTCTGATAAAACTTTCATAAAGTTTTTTCATAACAGGTGATAGTATCCGATAACCTGATTGGCAATTCCTCCGATAAGTATTGCAAGAATTATCGTGAATACCATAATCCCGAATGCCCGCTTCCAGCCAAGCTCGCGACCAAGGACTGCTATAGTAGCAATGCACGGGATATAAATCGTGTTAACAAGGGCATACACGAATAACTGGGCTGGGGTCATGAATAGAAGAAGGTTCTTTGCGCCGCCCCCGTACATGACAACCGCAAGCGTTACAAGCAACTGGAGCGCAAGCTCTTTTCGAAGCACGGCAAATATCAACGTAAGCCCTGCCACGGCAGGAAGCCCAAGCCATCCCTCGACTACCGGGGATAACGGTGCTGCAAGTTTCCAGAGATATCCGGTCTCATAAAGCCCGCCGAGCACTAATGAGCCCACAAGCACTATCGGGAATGCCACGAACACGAAATCCTTGAACCTGTACCACGTCTTCTTGACGATATTTGACATTAAAGGCATCCTGAAGGGGAACATCTCCATGACAAGCCCTGTGGAACTGCCTGGCATTACTTTGTTCAGCCCGACGCCCACGAGAAATACAAGCGCCAGGACAATGATGTATATCACAACCGCAGGCTTCCATCCCACGAATAGCGAGACTGCGCCCAGGATGACAGCCGTTCTGGCGCTGCACGGGATGAGTGTGATGAGCGTGCTGGCTATAGTCCTCTCGCGCATAGTTGTCAATACCCGCGTGCCTATGATGGCAGGCACGTTGCACCCCGCGCCTGCCACAAGCGGAATAATGGCGCGCCCGTGAAGCCCGAACTTGTGCATCAGCCTGTCTGTCAGGAACGCCACGGAGTTCAGGTATCCTGAATCTTCAAGGAAGGCGAGCATGAAATAGAAGGTGAGTACGTAGGGAATCCCGACTGCAAGCGCTGCAAGGATGCCTGCATCAAAGCCCCAGATGAGGGTTTTGCCTACAAGCCCGGCCCCGAATACATAAAATATTGAGCTATCGATGACAGGCGACATATACAATGCCCATAGACTGCTGAATAAGTTGGAAAGCCAGTTGCCCCCATAAAACATGAAAGCGAATATTAATCCAAGGATACAGATGAGAAGAGGTATGCCTGTCAGCGGCGATGTGGTGTATGCCCAGAGCCTATCAGACCTTGCGGGTATGACATCACCCTGCACCTGCGAGGCTACTGTTCCTGCAAGACCGTGCCGTTCACGGGCAATCCTGAGTGGTGTTTTTTCGCCGTGTTTTTCTTCGATTTCCTTACTTATTTTATTTACATCTTCGAGAATGGAATTTCCATTTTCATGTTTCTTTACAAGTTCTATGAATTCAGAATCCTCTTCGAGAAGCAGAATTGCCAGAGCTCGCGGGTTTATCCCGAAATCATAAGGCGCAAGTAAATCGCCAAGCTTTTTTATGCTGGCTTCAATATCCTCTCCATAGTGAATCTCATATTTGATTTTCTTTTTCTGTCCTGCAATATCCACGGCTTTCTGTATCAGTTCATCAAGACCGCTTCCGGTAGTGGCGATTGTTTTAGCAACAGGGACACCAAGAAGCCGGGAAAGTAAAGGCGCATCGATAATAATATTCCTTTTCTCTGCCTCGTCTATCAGGTTCAAAGCAATCACAAGCGGGATGCCAAGGTCAATGAACTGGAGAGTCATGTATAGGTTCCTGGCAAGGTTCGTGGCGTCAAGAATCATGATCACCGCATCGGGTTTGCAGTCAAGCACCGCCCTTCGGGCAACCCACTGGTCTTCGGACACCGCGCCGAGGGCATAGCTGCCGGGAAGGTCGATTATGCCGAGGCGCAGTTCTTTAAAAGTCGTGGTCGCCATGTTCAGTTCCACGGTCTTGCCCGGATAGTTCGCCGTCACGACCCCCATTCCTGTGAGCCTGTTGAATATGCTTGATTTGCCTACGTTCGGGTTGCCCGCAAGCGCAAATGTAAAATCAGTTTTACCTTTTATTTCCTTGAGGGCGCCGTGACATGAAAGAGCCATTTCATTTTACCTTTATCTTTGACGCTACTTCTCTTCCCAGGGCGTATCTGGAGCCTGAAACGCACACGATTAAAGGTCCTCCGAAGGGCGCAACTTCTTCCACTTCTACGCACACATCAGGAATCAATCCAAGCGATGCAAGATACTGGAGCATTTTCGGGTCTTCTTCAAACACACTGACGATAATCCCCTTATCCCTGGCTTTTAATTCCGATAACGACCTGACTATTTCTTTTACAAATACGCCGTCCTTATCAGGTATGGGATGACCGTGCGGGCATGTCCTTGGGTTTCCGAGGCTCTCAGCAATGCGGTCTTCCATCTCAGGACTTATTGCATGCTCAAGCCTGCAGGCTTCGTCGTGCACCTCGTCCCATTTGAAGCCCAGGATATCTGTAAGCAACCTCTCGGAGAGCCTGTGCCTGCGGATGACTTTTTTAGCCATTTTATTGCCTTCTTCTGTCAGGCATACTCCTTTTTCGATTTGGTTCACCAGACCTTTGTGCGCCAGTTTTTTTATCATCTCGGATACGGATGGCGGTGAGAGTTTCAGATGTTCCGCAAGACGGGATGTGCTTACAGGATGCTGTTCCTGCTGGAGTTTATAGATTGATTCAAGATATTCCTCAATCCTCGGAGTATCAGCTTCCATGTCATCTCACCTTTTCCGGTACTTTGAAAGACCTGTAAACAAACACTCCGATAATTATCCAGTAGCCGATATACGAAAGTACCATTGTCAGTGAAGGGGCTGCGTGGTAGCCAATAAGCGAACTCAGGCCGCCCCCGATAAGACCATTCTCATGAAGAAGGGGATAAGAACCGTCAGGATTCAGGGGTGGGTTCAAGTCCCACATATGCTCTACCACCGGGGGTATGATTCCGGCTTCGTTAAATCCGCCCACGGCGGTAGCTATCAGCCCGGCTGAAAACAATATCAGCAATACGCTTGTATATTTGAAAAATTTGGTTACGTCAAGGCTGTGCATTCCTTTGAACATGACAAACGACATAACGACCACAACCAGAAGCCCGGCAGCAAAACCAAGAATGGTATCAAATGGGGACTGGATGGCAAGCGTGCCAAGAAACAGGACAGTCTCGACCCCTTCCCTGAATACGGCGATAAAGGAGAGGGCTGTAATTCCCATTGTCTGGCCTTTCGATATGGAGAGGTCTATCTTTTCCTGGACTTCTCCTTTTATCTGTTTTGAGTTCTGCGCCATCCAGAATATCATGTAGGTGAGGACTACAGCAGCAGTCAAAGCCGCGCCGCCTTCAAACAATTGTTCTGCCGTGCCCTGAAGTTCTCCATATACTAATTTGAATACGAAGGCGACTCCAATACTTGCGATAACCGCGCCGATTATCCCGGCGTAAATGTAACGAGTGAGGTCTTTTCTGCCTATCTTTGCGACATAAGCCGCGATTATTCCGATTATCAGGGCTGCTTCAAGCGCTTCCCTGAACGTTATTAAAAAGCTTGCTAACATAAGGTATCCTTTTTCTATTAATTAGGTATACCTAACTTGTAGGTTTTGTTAGCCTATAAAGATTTCGGTGACTTAAAGTTCTCCCCACTCTTCTAATAATATGGTTCGTCCAATTATGTTTTCCAATTCCCGAATCATCATCTTAAGCTGTGGAACAGAATATTCCTCATTATTAGGTATGGTTAAAACATTGTCACCGTATCGCATGTAAAAATGACGCCCACCAGTTTCCGGTTTACTGAACCCCAGTTTCACCAGTTTTTTAATAAAAGTTCGACGTTTGCACGGCGTCCATCTAGGCATGAGCAGTAGCCTCATTGCCTGAGGGAATTCCTTGATTGATATCAAGACCGTCTATCACAGGCAGAACGTCTCCGTGTCTTATCTTGACCATCAGCCAGCCTTCAAGCGCAGACTTAAGCGTTCTGGCACTCAAAAAGCGTTTTCCCAAAAGCAACAACACCGGGACAATCTGGTATCTTCCCAAAAAAAGTATCATCCTCAAGCTTATCGTATAACGCTTTACTCAATGCCTTGTTTATATAATCTATAAGCACAGGAATCACCTTTTCTATGGAATATATCTATATCATCCTGATATACTTTTTTGTATTTATACACAATCAGGACTTGTATGATTCCTCTATCGTAACAATTTTAAATTACAAAGGGCAGATTAATCCCGCATGGCTCATCGCACGCCCCGCAGCTTATGACTGACCTGCTTCCCCAGTTCTGTCAGGGCGTATTTCCCGCCTGAAAGTGCTAAAAGCTTTTTCCCGACCAGTTCTTCAATACTCTTATCCGCCCCCACCATCCGGGCTGTTTTAGCTATGGTGGCGCTGTCCAAGGGCCCCTTTGAATCCAGTACAGCAAGAATCTTGCTTGCTTTTTGGTTACTTGCAACAAAACCGATCAGTTCTTCCATAATCTTACTCTATAACCTCAGTTGAGATAACTTTATTGCATGCAAACAACAATATCACAGCGGCGGGCTAGCCCGGGTAATTCGGCGTTACCTGTAACCCGAAACCGTCGATAGCGGGGGGCGAAGCCAGAGGAAGAAGTTTTGACTGTTGCCCGGCCCGCAGGTTCTACTGTGAAACCCCGTCCTGTGGGGCTAGTGTCGGTGCAAGGGCTTTCCTGACGGAAGGTTTTTGTATCTTAATTGCGGACAAAGGTCTAGGCCCGGAAGGGAGCAAACCAGCCGTGAACAACTAACGCTCATGGGGGCGCGGGGCGGAGGCGAGCCTGCGGTCAACCGGACAGCGGAAGGGACTACGACCCGAGGCATGCCCGCTACTTATTTTTAAAAGGAACCGCAGATAAACACAGATGAACGCGGATTTGTTTATCGGGTATTTTGCACTTGGCATCATTTTTTCTTTAACTTCAATGCCACAAGGATTAGGAAAAGAATGATACCGATTCCTGCTGAAATTGCATTGGATAGAGCGTAACCATAAATCAGTAGTACTACTCCACTTAACCACCCAAAGTATGCAGCTATAGATGCCGGATTACCAAGTTTATCGAGCGGAGATTCACTTTTCTCAGGAAGATTACCCTTTACATTCATACTCTCATCAAAAGTGTACATTTTGACTATCTTCTGCAATCCGGTAGAGGATATCTCGTCTATTATCTTTATAAACTCTCTTGTTACTTTGGTTGTGAGTTCTTTATCTTCACTTTCTATTAGCTTATCAACATAATCGAATGATTTATTCAGTATATCCACAGTATCTTTTCCGAGTTCATTCAGTGCACCATCATAACAAAGCCTTGCCTCATGAATTTCAGAAACCGCTTCACCAATCAGCTTTTTGCTGTTATCTTTAATACCCATCCGAAACGACCGAAGTCCTTTGAACAGATGCCTGCATCCATCGCATGTCTTGATATCGCACTGTTTCTCATCTCCCAGTTTCTCAAAATATCCGACTGCATTCTGCAGCGCCTCTACTGCTTTGTCGAGCATTTTGTTCTGACTTTTTATTGATTTCTCAGCAGTAGCTCGCCTGATGTAAAGCTTCGCCTCATGCTCATAGATAATACCCTGAAGCCTCAACCTGTTTGTTTCATCCGCGAATTTCAAAGCCTGTTTGAACTCATCTTTCGCACTATCAAGCAGTTTGAGCGCTTTTGATTCATCCCGCTCCGTGATGTTCTTTACAGAGTACGAAAGTCCTTTATCAAGATGTGCGTACATCCACAGGGAAGGGATATTAACCCTCGGCAGACCTGCTGCTTCGCTATAATGCTCAGAGGCAACTGAAAAGAATGACGCTGCGGTATTGACAAGCTCCTCACGTTTTTTATGGTCTTTCTCCCCTTTCGCCTGGGATTTTTTCATGCTTCCAAGTCTATGGCAACACAGGGCAAGCCAGTTAAGCGCATTGGGATAGTGCGGCCGTGCTTCTTTGTTTATAAGTTTTATACCCTCTTCGAGGTATCCAAGCGCTACCTCAATATCTGGAGGTTTTTTATCAAGGTGAAGTTTGCCTAATTTAGTGAGTGTTATGCCTTTAACATGCACGTCCCCAAATTTCTCAGATATTTCAAGACTTTTTTGATAGTATTCAATGGCTTTATCCCACTCGCCCATATCTGCGTATACAGAGCCGAGGATGGTGTATGTCTGTGCAGCGCCGTGGACGTCCCCAAGGTTCTCAAAAGTTTCAAGACTTTTTTGATAGAACTCAATGGCTTTGCTCCACTCGCCCATGTCTGCATACACCAGACCGAGGTTGTTGTAAGTCTGTGCAGCGCCTTGCACGTCCCCAAGTTTCTCTTTAGTTTCAAGACTTTTTTGATAGAACTCAATGGCTTTGCTCCACTCGCCCATGTCTGCATACACCAAGCCGAGGTTGTTGTAGGTCTGTGAAGGGCCTTGTACGTCCCCAAGTTTCTCAAAAATTAATAGAGCCTTTTCATAGGCTTTTATGGAACAATTCCAGTGACCGAGACCTGCACTTATCAGACCGAGATAAATCAGACCATTTCCATCATTCAGGCATGATAGAGCCCTGTTTAACACATCTTCATTCACGGCGCCTGATTTCCTAAGCCTTATAATCTTCTGCACCTGCGCGGCGCATTCTCCTGTAATATCAGAGATAGAGAAATCGAGTGCTGATGCGCCGCAGGAGAGGGAGTCATAAACCTTAGCAAGGGCTTCGATTGAATCCATTGGTAATGATGAGGGGGTATGAAGATATATAATTTTTTAAGAAGAAACTTGGTCTCTGGTATCTGCGTTTATCCGCGTTCATCTGCGGTTAATATAAGTCATTAATCACTGCGTAATCCCCGTCACCACGTCTTTCTTGAAATCAAATACCGTCACGCACTCATCATTGTCGCAAATGTCAAGTCTTGATGTATCTTCAATAACGCCAATATTTGCTGCCGTGTATCCTGCATTTTCAAAAAGCCGGATTACTTCGGATTCATTTTCAGGTAAAGACGTAACTATGAAACCGGTGGCGGGATGAATCTTCAACCACTGTACAAATTCAATATCCTGCGGTACAGGTATTTTTGACAGGTCAACGCGCGCCCCCTTTCCGCTTGTTTCAAGCAGCATACCGAGCGTCCCGATTAATCCGGGATTGCTGATGTCTTTTCCGGCAGTAACCAGTTTTCTCTCGCCAAGTTCCTGCATCACCCTGTACTTTCCGCGCACCGCTTCCGGCTCTTTCATGGTCGTGGAATCGAAACTATACGGCGAATTCGGGCCGGCTTTCCCGTCCATGTCATAAGCCGCGATTATGGAATCACCCGCTCCGGCTGTGCCGCTTCTTATTTCGCAGCCCCTTTTCACGGTGCCAATAATTGCAACCGAGAGCGAGGTATATGGGGTATCGGGATGCAGATGCCCTCCCACCATGGGAACGCCGAACTTGGCTATGCCGTCCCTTATTCCGCGAAGAAGCTCCTTGCATGCATGTTTATTGTCAGATGAAAGGACGTTGACCATTGCCACCGGTCGTCCGCCCATTGCAGCTATATCATTGACATTGACGAGTACCGACGTGTATCCAGCCCACCACGGGCTTGCGTTCACAAGACGACCCCAGATGCCGTCGGCGGCAAACAGTATGTAATCCTCCCCGCCAATATCGATGACAGCGGCGTCATCACCGAAATCCACTATGGAATTTGAATATTCGGAACGCACGCTCTCGAAAATATTTATAAGGTCTGCAATCGGTTTTTTCCGTGTCACGCCTTCAAATTCACGGATTTCCTTAGCAATTCTCTGTAAGTCCATTATACTGACCACGCAGCATGATTAATTATAGTTTTTGGGAGTTGGGGGAATAAGCCGCTATTACACTTTTCCTGTATGCGGCAAACCTGTCCTCAAGTATCGCTTCCCTTGCGCCCTTTACTATTGACTGGATAAAGTGCAAATTATGAATGGACGCAAGCCGCAGCGCAAGAAGTTCAGATTCCTTAAAAAGATGGTGCAGATATGCCCTCGTATAATTTTTACAGGTGTAGCATCCGCAATTCTCATCGACCGGCGCAAAATCCAGGGCGAATTTATTGCGCGCGATATCGATATTCCCCTCCGAGGTCATCAGGGTCTGGTGCCTTGCATTCCTTGTCGGGAAAGCGCTGTCAAAAACATCAATGCCCGACTCGATTGCATTAATAATTTCAACAGGCGAACCTACGCCCATCAGGTAGCGCGGCTTATCCTCGGGAACCAGCGGGACACTATATTTCAATACATCATTCATTATTTCCTTGGGCTCGCCGATTGAAAGCCCGCCTATCCCGTACCCGTCAAATTCCATCCCAATCAGTTCCTCTGCGCATTTTTTTCGAAGTTCCGCAAACGTTCCTCCCTGCAATATCGCAAAAAAAAGCTGGCCTTCGTTTTCTTCCACGTCTCTGGCTGCCGCAGCCCACTTTATCGTCCGTTCCATGGAAGCCTCTACAACGCTGTACTCGCTTCCATAAGCGGGACAGTCATCAAGAATCATGGCAACATCGCTTCCCAATATTTTCTGGTTCCGGAGGCATATCTCAGGAGTATAGGAGTATTTTTTTCCGTCACGCAGGTTTTTATAAGTGATTCCTTCGTCTGTTATCTTGAACGGGAAATCCTTGCGTATCATCTGGAAACCCCCGCTGTCCGTGAAAATAGCGCGTTTCCAGTTCATGAATTTATGCAACCCCCCGGCTCTTCGGATAACCTCCATACCCGGCGCAAGTAAGAGATGGAATGCATTGCTGATGAGCGCCTGCGTTCCCATATCGTATAGCTCTTCGGGGGTGAGCGTCTTCACCGTGGCTTTTGTGGCTACAGGCATGAAGGCTGGCGTATCTATGACGCCGTGATTAGTCCAGAGTTTTCCAGCCCTTGCGCCCGTGTTTTTATCTGTGTGGATTAGCTCGTACATTTCTTTTACCTGAATACCAGCATAGCATCGCCGAAACTGTAAAACCTGTATGATTGTGATATAGCCTCATTATAAGCTTCAATTAACCGCTCCCTGCCTGCAAATGCGCTTACCAGCATCAAGAGAGTGGATTTGGGGAGGTGGAAGTTTGTGATTATAGCATCGATATTCGATTTGAATTCGTAAGGCGGGTAGATGAAAAGCCTGCTCAATCCATCGTATGCAGCGATTTTTCCGTCAACACATGAACTTTCAAGCGCTTTTACAGTGGTAGTCCCGGCTGCTATGAGTTTACCTTTTGTTTCATTGATTATTTCTGCACTTTCCGCGCTTACAGAGATATATTCCGGTTCCATGTTGTGGTCTTCGATGTTTGCAGCTTTAACAGGCGTGAACGTGCCAAGACCCACATGAAGAGTGACATAAGCTATACTGACACCTTTTTCTTTTATCCTGCCCAGCAGATGTTCTGTGAAATGAAGACCTGCAGTCGGCGCCGCAATTGAGCCTTTTTCCCTGGAATAGACGGTCTGGTATCGGTTCTTATCATCGAGTTTTTTCTTGATATACGGCGGGAGCGGCGCCTCCCCGATTTTTTCGAGAATGTCGTTCAGGTTGCCGTTGCTGTTAAAATCAACAAGATACCTGCTGGTGTTGGGGTTCTTTCTGACTTCAAGGACTGTCGCCTCAAGCTCGCCGAAATGGAGTTTTGTACCTTCATGGATATTTTTGCCCTGTATGAGACACTCGTATCCTGCGCCGCTCTTTGAGACCAGAAGCGCTTCCACGTGCCCGCCTGTACTCTTTTTACCCTGAAGTTTTGCAGGGATGACGCGGGAATCATTTAGCACAAGGGTATCCCCTTCTTCAAAAAAATTAACAATATCAGAAAAATGGCGGTGCTCGATATTCTGTCCAAGCACCATCAATCTCGATGAATCCCTGGGTTCTATGGGCGACTGTGCAATCAGTTCTTTCGGGAGATTATAATCGAAATCAGAGAGTTTCATCTGCCTGCTTAGTTCACATGCCGGGTTAAGTAATTTTTCTTACAATAATCTCATCGCCGGGTTTTTTATTAAAAAATTGCGCGGCATTTCCCCAGTTTACCGCAATCTCAAGAAACCCGTGGCTTCCAATCATTGCAACAGGTTCACCCTTTCTGCAAAATCCATATGATTTATGGAATAAAACCCGGACATTCTGGATATCCAGTACATCCCCGAATTGGAAATCAACCATATCCGAGGATATGTTTGTGACAAGATTTCCGAACTGGTCAATGAATATAATCCTGCCCTGAAGCGAACCGTCCTTTTTCAATCCTTTGCCAAAATCAAGGTCAACATAGTCAAAAATCTGTTTCCCCACAACGCTTATGTCCAGCCCTTTTGAGATATGCGCTCCCACAGGCGCGAAAATATCCCTGCCGTGAAATGTACTGGAAACCTGTTTCCGGAACAGGTTCGTGTTTGTAATCTCATAAACCTTAAAATAACCAAGACTTTTTGCAGCCGGTATCAGGAGACCGTTATTGGGACCAATAAAATAATGGATTCCATAAAAATCCGAGTCCGCCCTGATTGCAAGGGCGCGCCTCTGCGTTCCGACTCCGGGGTCGACTACTGCAATATGTACCGTCTCGGAAGGATAAGACCTTGCACTTATCATTAAAATGAACGCACCGGTGCGTACGTCATGAGCCGGCACCGAATGGGAGATATCAACAATACTGGCTGACCGGTTTATGTCATAGATTGCGCCCTTCATGGAGGCGGGATAGACATCTCCGAAATCTGAGAGTAATGTAATTACCATAATCCAAGAAACATTTAATACCTGTCAAACTATAAAACCCGCTGTTAAACCGTGGACTCGTGGGGTAGCCAGGATATCCTAGCGGGCTTCGAACCCGCGGACCCGCGTTCGAATCGCGGCGAGTCCGTTTTTTAAACTGAAAATTTCATTTTGGGACATTGCGTCAATAACACCGCAAAGTTCGCAAAGAACGCAAAGGTTTGAGCTAATGATATGAATCAAGAAAATCTTCAGCAAAATCCACAGTTTTAAATATTTATCATGCCGTAAGTAGTAATTATATGCTTGATAAAGAAAAAGCTTGGTTGAAAGATGTCAAAATAACTATGAAAACTGTTGGCATTGCGATTTGCTTATTAGACTTACTAATATTTCTATTGAGTTTTTTCTTCAATCCACTGTTTTTTATAATTGTATTTTCAGTTTCTGTACTGGTTATATCAGGTATATTTCCTATTTTATATAGTGTTCAATTATTGAAGCAACCAATAACTCCAGAGGATTATTACCTCAAAATTGTTGAAAAGAATTACATTCATCTGGATGAACCTCTACTAATTAAAATGTATGAGATTAGAATAAATAACCAAAGAACTTTTCTATTTGCTTATCTCGCTTCAATGGTGGCTTTTACTTTTGCAATATTATCCAATAAAGATTATTTTAAAACAATTACATATGGTGTTTTAAATCTATATTATTGGAATATCGGCTTAGGTATAATAGGAATATTGGTTTTGATTTATGCTACTTTTGGTTTTGACAAATTTACCCTTAAAGAATTGGAAATATTAATCAAAGCTAAGGAAAAATTAAAACAGCTAAAAGGGTAAATTATTTCACCGCCGATTACATAAAAAGAATGAGCGGATAAGAAAATGCGTTTATCCTTTCCTATGCATTTAAAAAAGAGAAAAATTCCGGTAAGAACCGGAATAACATACTTATCTTGTGAAATACCAGAGCAGAATCAGTATTATTAAAAGGATTATACCGATCCAGATATAAGTATTGCTGGACTTTTCTTCTACTTTAGGCTGCGGCTTGGGCGGTTCCACCCTTGGAGCAGGCTTTGGTCTTGGCGGCTCTGGTCTTGGCTCGGGCTTTGGTTCTTCAACTACGACCTCTTCCTTTTTTCCGGACACGAATGGACTCTCTACACCAGTTAAGACAGCCATTACACGAACCTTTCCAGTAAGGTTATTATCCACTTTTGCGCCCCAGATAATTCTCTTGGTGTTCGGGACCTTATCCATTATCATTTCGCCGGTGACCGCGACTTCTTCCAGTGTCAGGTCTTCGCCTCCGACGATATGGATAAGAACTCCATAGCTTGCCGATATATCAGTTACATCAAGCAAAGGGGTACTGATTGCCTGTGCCACGGCTTTGCTTACCCTGTCTGCGCCGTCCCCTTCACCAATACCGATTGACGATACTCCACCGCGCTCCATGACAGCGCGAAGATCTGCATAATCAAGGTTTACAAGGCTTGGCTGGGTTATGGTGTCTGTAAGGTTCTTTACAAATGCACCCACTAGCGCGTTTGCAACATTGAGGGCTTCTTTCAATGGGAGGTTGCCTGCAACTTCTCTTAACTTTGAGTTATCGATTATTACAACTGAATCACAGGATTGTGCTAGCAAATTGATGGCTTCTCTTGCTTTCTCCCTTCTAGACATCTCGATTGTAAATGGTATGGTCACGCATCCGATTGTAAGAGCGCCGAGCTCGCGTGTCAGCTCTGCCACCACGGGTATAGCGCCTGTACCGGTTCCGCCTCCCAGTCCAGCTACCAGGAATACGAGGTTTGTACCTTCAAGTTCGGCTTTCAACTCCCCTATATTCTCTTTGGTTGCCTGGGCGCCCATCTCCGGGTAGCCTCCGCATCCGTGTCCTTTACACAATTTTTCTCCAAGTAGAATCACTTTATCTGCTTTTTGAACATAAAGGTGATTCACATCGGTATTTGCGGCAATTATCCTTCCGCCAGTAATACCTTTTTCCGCTATCCATGTAGTGATATTACAACCAGCGCCACCTAAGCCCACTACGGCAACAGACGGTTTTGCTGTTTTTGCAAACTCTTTCAAATCAGTAACCATGTTTCTACAGCCTCCTTCCTACGAATGGCTTTGTATTTTAATAGCAGTTTTACTATATATGCTTTATCAGGCTCGGTTTGATATGGTCTCATCATCACATTCCTTCTGAACCGGTAATGATTGCTCTCTGTTGGTGTCATAAGCTCAATCGGCGGCGCGAGCTGTAGGCAATAAATTAAATTTTTTTGATTATCGGGTAAAACCATTTAAAGCAGGAACAATAATGTAGAGGCTAATGGTCAAAGTTGATAAATTCATTGCCGAGAGCATCCAGAAAATTAAAAAGGACATTAAAGGCAGGGCAATAATAGCGCTTTCAGGAGGAGTTGACAGCTCAGTCTGCGCGGTGCTCGCACACAGGGCTATAGGCGAGATGCTCACGCCTATTTATATTGACACCGGGCTCATGCGAAAAGGTGAGACCGAAAGGATAAAGGATATTTTTTCAGATATGAACCTTCAGGTCGTCGATGGAAAGGAGAATTTCCTGCGTGCATTGAAAGGCTTAACAGACCCCGAGAAAAAAAGAAAGGCGGTGGGTGAAGCATTCATCAGGGAATTTGAAAAAGAAGCCCGCAAACTCGGCGCAAGATACCTTATCCAGGGAACCATATACCCTGACAGGATAGAATCAGAAGGGGGAATAAAGAGCCACCATAATGTTGGAGGCCTTCCTTCAGTAATCGATTTTGAAGGGATAGTAGAACCTCTAGCAGACCTTTACAAGGACGAGGTCAGGGAGGTCGCAAGAGCGCTCGGACTTCCGAGGGAGATTTCGGACAGGATGCCGTTCCCGGGTCCTGGTCTTTCAGTCAGGATAATTGGCGAGGTTACGGAGGAAAAACTGGATGTGGTCAGGGCAGCCAATGCGATTGTTGAGGAAGAACTTGTGGAACAGTTCGGCCCCTGGCAGACATTTGCGGCTCTCATTGAAAAAGGCACAGGAGTTAAAGGCGATATCCGCGTGCATGGATGGATAATTGCTGTGCGCGCCGTGAGTTCAAGAGACGGTATGACCGCCGAAGCTATGGAACTTCCCTGGGATACGCTTCGGAAAATCGAGTCACGTATCACGAGTGAGATTCCCAATGTATCGCGGGTGCTTTACGACCTGACGCCAAAACCACCTGCTACAATCGAGTTTGAATAAGACCATGTCACTTACCGCAGTTGTACGGGATATTCGAAGAAGACAGAAAGTCAAATTCAATCCGCCTGACAGGCCGACTGCTGTATGGACCGGTAAGGATTTGCTTGACGGGAAGCCCATAACTGCGCTCACTGTGATATTCCAGACCTCAGGATGCAGATGGAATAACTGCACCATGTGCGGGTACGTTTATGACAGCGCCACAAAACCTCCATCGCATGATGAGCTGATGAAGCAGTTCGGAAATGCTATGTCGAGATGTAAAGACGAGGAGTTCATATTGAAGATATTCACCTCGGGAAGCTTTCTTGATGACGGTGAAATCGATGCGGTGACCCGCAACGAGATGCTTTCACGGCTTGGGGCCGATAACAGGGTGAAAAAAGTCATTGCAGAGACAAGACCCGAATATGTGACCCGGGAAAAGGTATCCGAATCCATGGCTAGTCTAGGTAAACGATTCGAGGTGGCTATAGGGCTTGAAACAAGTAACGATGTGATACGGAAGGACTGCATCAATAAAGGTTTTACGTTCTCGGATTTTGTCAGGGCAAGCGAAGCCGCAAAGAATGAAGGCGCAACAGTGAAGGCTTACCTGATGCTCAAACCTCCTTTCATTTCGGAAGGCATAGCCGTCAACGACATGATACAATCCATCAGCGACGCGGCGCCATTTGCCGGAACAATATCGGTCAACCTGTGCAATGTCCAGAAGGGCACGCTTGTGGATGAGATGTTCGAGCGCGGGGATTATCGCCCTCCGTGGCTGTGGAGCGCAGTGGAAGTCCTGAAAAAAGGGAATGATTCGAATCCCGATACAATCCTGATGTCAGACCCCGTAGGAGCAGGTTCGGCGCGCGGACCTCACAATTGCGGCAAGTGCGATAAGGATGTGGCAGAGGCGATACGGAGCTTCTCGCTAACACAGGATAGCGGTGTTTTTGATAACCTTGACTGCGAGTGCAGGGAATTGTGGAAAAAAGTGGTTGAGCTTGAGGATTTTACATTCGGAGCGCCGCTTGTTAAGTAAACGAGAGAAATAAGAAAAAGTTAGCAGTTTAAGATATCTTTCTTATTATCTCATCCACCATTTCACTTGATTTTGCGCTGCCTCCAAGGTCATAGGTCAGGTATTTCCCCTCAGATATCACTTTCTCGGCAGCATCAAAGATAGCTTTTGAATTCTCTTTCTCTCCCAGATAATCAAGGAGCCAAGCCCCTGCAAGTACGGTGGCAACAGGATTTACCTTATCCTGTCCTGCATATTTTGGCGCCGAGCCGTGCGCAGGTTCGAACATTGCATATTCATCCCCGATATTTGCAGAATAAATAAGTCCGATGCTGCCCACCAGGGCTGAGCATTCCTCACTCAGGATATCCATGAAAAGATTCGTGGAGAGGAGGATTTTCCGGTTGAAAATCTGCGGGTTTTTTATTAACTGCTGCGCGATATTATCGATGTGATATTCTTCCAATTCTATTCCGGGATAGTTTTTCCCCATCTTTTCAACTTCCTCAAGGAACGTGCCGCATGTCTGCTTCAGGATATTGCTCTTATGGATTGCCACAACGCTTTTCCATCCATGCCGTGCTGCTTCTTCAAATGCATAACGCGCGACATTCCTGCAGGCAGGGCGCGTGATTTTTCTTATGGCTATAAAAACATCATCCGTAAGCTGGACTTCCTTGCCGAAATACAGCCCTTCCGTGCCTTCCCTCACGCACACGAAATCAACATCTCCAAGAGGTTTCTGTGTGTTTGGGAAGGATTTTATAGGTCTCACGTTGGCATAGAGGTTGAACTTCTGGCGGATTGACACTGCCACGCTCTTCGGGGAACCGACGCCCCCCGGTGTTGTTGTCGGGCCTTTAAAACCTGCGTCGGTTTTGCCCAGGATGTCCCATGTTTCAGGGGGAATGAGCGAATCGCCGCCGTGTTCTTTCCACCACATCTCCCCTCCCTCGCATGTAATGAACTCAATTTTTGTACCTGCCGCTTCAACCACCCGGAGCATACTGTTTACAAGCTCAGGGCCAACACCGTCGCCTTTTATGACTGCTGCTTTTTTGCTCATAATTATCTTCCTGCCCCTTCATTTAACCGAATCGCTATTAAGTTTATCCAGATACATCCCCAGCGAAATCAACGAGAGCGCACTTGCTGTAATGTTCCCCCAGTTATCTTTATTCTGCTTTTCCATGAGCCATTTTATCGATGGTCCTATTTCCTTTTCAATATCCCTTTCCCCTGCAAGTATCAATGCCTGAATCGCAAGGTTGCTTGTGGCGATATGCGTCCATCCTCCGAACAATCTTTTTGAGAGAAGCCAGCCCGCCCTGTCATTTATGAAAAACCTGTATTCGTTCCCATCCTGTTTTAAAAGCGCCGTGATTATAAGCGATGTCGTGCCCGCGTGTTCCCACTTTTCCCCGTAATTGCGAACAAGCCACTCACATCCAGGCTCGTTTTTGACGCCGCTATCCCCAAGCGCAATCAGGGCATAAGCGGTATCAATCTCATTATTGCTCCAGTTATCGTTTTTTTGCTGATTGAGAATCCAGCGGAGCGAATCCTGCTGCACCTGTCCGCATCCTGCCAGCGCGCTGCACGCCCTTGCAGTGTCAATCAGAGGAGTATCCGTTTTCCAGAATCCGTCTTTTTTCCCAGACAACAATAGTTCAATCAACCCGGATGCAGGTTCATTCCACAAAGACAACGCCTGGATGGAGCGGGAGATATCTTTTATTGCAACGGGTTTTTGTTTTTTTAACCAGTCCAACCCGCGCATTGCAGCAATATCGATTCCTTGAATCATGCAATTAATCCATAATTATTGTCTAATGTATAATCCGAAAAGGTTGAATTGCGAAGTTACGCCACTGCAAGCCTTTTCTCGATCTTGGTAGTTTTGAGATAGCTTTTGTTTGCAACCTATATATTTAATACTGTTCACATCTATGAATAAAAACAATGCAGAAATGCTATAACATAATGGTAACAGGAAATGTTCAGGATATCGGTTTCAGAGCACTCATAGAGGATATTGCGAAGCTACTTGGCTTAAGAGGGTTTGCTTTTAATGATATCGATGGTAGCGTAAAGATGGTTTGCTGTGGTGAAACCGGTGTTATCAATAAATTCTTCAATGAGATTCAGGCCCGAGGCGCGCAAAAAGGTGTGATAATTGAGGATATTGAAAAGGAAGAACTGCCGTTTCATGTCTATCTCCCTGAAAAATTCTCACGGATCTATACAGATGAATTTGGGGACCTCGGAAGGAAGCTGGATATAGGAATCGATGTATTACGTGATATTAAGGCGGATACTTCCGTATTAAGTTCTTTTGTAGGCGAACAGAGAGTGCATAACCAGCATCTTGAAAAAATACTTGATAAATTGGCAGAGAGATAAGGAACATAAAGCTTTTTATGCAATAAAGTGTTGTTAGTTCTCTGCACACCGATATGATTAGACTGTAAACATATTGTTAACAAGTTGTTAGATAGTTTTAATAGCAATCGGATAAAAGTAGGCGTTACCATCAGGGGCTGTGGCCTAGTCCGGCATGGCGACGGGCTCCAGCGGAAAACCCCGGAATCCGGGGTGTGATGATGAGCAACGGGTCTGCCGAGCGAACCGGACGCGGTAAGCTGTGAGGAACCGTTGGAGCACTGAACGTGCTGCTCAAAGATTTAATCGCCAAAAACCTGGCGTTTTCGGAGAGACCCGTCGATCGTGAGTTCAAATCTCACCAGCCCCATTTCCCACAAAAACCTAGATAAAGTATATATATCATCATGCTCATAATAATGATTCGACGAGCGGGAACATTTTTTTACTAACCCCCACTCCCCAACCCGCTCGTCATTAAAAACGCCCTTTTTACGTGTTTTTTGTGATTATCATCGCCTATCTGGCGATTGTCTTCATGCGAATATTTCATATAGGTGAGGTGATGCAATGAACAGGGATTATGACAAGTCGGAACACCACAGTCGTGCACATGGATAAGTGAATAGATATGTTAAGCGACGACCTGATTAATGAACTTAAGAGAAAAACAATTCACCTGACCTCGATTATAATCGTCCTGACCTATTACTATTTCGGGAAACAGGCAGTCCTTTTACTGCTCACTGTTTACCTGATTGCGATACTTGAACTTGAGTATTTCAGGATAGAGTGGGGAAAGAAGATGCCTTTCGTGCATGGTCTTTTCAGGACAAAAGAAGCGGACAGGCTTGGCGGGCATGTTTTTTTTACAATAGGAAGTATAATCGCAATCTCGGTCTTCCCAAAGGAAATCGCTTCGGCTGCCGTACTTATGACCACTTTCGGGGACACTTCGGCTGCGATTTTCGGAAAGGCGTTCGGGAGGATGTGGATTCCCGGATTGAAAAATCGGGCGATCGAAGGATGCGCCGCCGAGTTCGTAGCTGACATAATTATCGGATGGATTTTCCTCCCGGGGTGGATGGCGGTTCTTATAATGGCAGGAACTGCAACCGTTGTGGAAACACTCACCAATAAGATGGATGATAATCTCTTAATCCCGCTCTTTTCAGGGTTTAACGGGTTGCTTGTCCTTTCTATTCTTGTATATTTTAAATGAAATGAACTATGAAAAACTTTAGGAATTTTTTATCAAAAACCGTTGCGCCGCTTTACTTCGCAGACACGTATGCCCACAGGCATAGGTGGATACCGCATAAAGCGAGATGTCGCTTTTCAAACGACGGGTATGGCACGCCATACCCGGACACGCCCTCCCGTTCGCAAAGCGTGTCGAAGACAGGCGTGA
>JBAQMZ010000044.1:0-48721 GCA_049303315.1 Candidatus Methanoperedens sp. | reverse complement strand
GATAGGGTCGTACAGTTTTTAAGAGAATACAATGCGGAATTCTACGTAAGAGATGTGATGTTATTGCCTGAAGATGAGGTTATTTTGAGTAAAACTCTGCCTATCTAATGTTTTTGTCCCAAAGCCCTACCAATGAAACCCAGATTTGAATCGTTTATGAAGAGTGTATCACCGTGGTTATATATTGTAGCTTTTTAAGATATAATTCTGAGATGTCAGAAAAAACATTGGCTTGTTATTTTCATGAGATGGGCTAGACTGTCTTTACTAAATTGCGTATTACAAAAAATTATATGCAGTTTTTCAACGCATAGGAAATATAAACACATAGCTTTATCTTTCAGCTTATAGAATAAAGTAAGCGGTGTTTAAATAATGAGCTTAAAATGTGTTAAATGTTATAAAGACGATTCAGTAAAAGATGCAGATTATGTTGTAAATGGAGATAGCCTATGTATTGAACATTTACCCGAAAATGTTAAAAAAGAGATTTTACCTATTTACAAAAAGAAATAAATGTTTAAGTTTTTTTAAATATATTATTTTGTTCACATATATACCAAAGTTTAAAACGCTTTGCTATCTTGAGGAATTATGACAAGAGAAATTATTCAATGCAGTGACAAAGAGGTTACAGTTTTCGGTGATGGGATCGAATATACTTATAGACTTATTGATAATCCGTCTTTTTCTTTCGAAAGTTCTACTCCAAAATCTGGATTTGACATAAAAATCATTGATAATGCAATAAATGTTATAATATACAATAAATTGAATACATTTATTAAAAATGATCTACGATCGGCAAATCTGGGACGAATATTTGGTCAAAATTTGAGCCGTGGGTCAATCTCATGGGCGTGTTATAAGTGGCTAAATTCACATTGCTATACAAAAAAAACAAAATCTTGGCTTACAACTGGTCAATTAATGTGTGATTTAGAATCTATATTATTTGGATTTAAATTAAGGAAGAAATTACAGGGACAATGTGACCATATGCCCGTCACATATACTGATCAGGAAGTTTTTGATATGTTTTTCGAAAAAACACATGCAAAATTCTGTCCATGTCCTGTATGTGATTAAAGTGTTGCACATTGACAAAACTACCAACACGAATTATAACAATCATTAATTCGGGTGTTTTGTAAATCCTAAAACCTTAAACTCAAATTGCTTCTAAAAACCGATAATTCTATTAATCATGCAGGTAATCACAGCGGCAATATGGAACTCCCGAAAGAATACGATTCTAACGCTATCGAAGAAAAATGGCTGGATACATGGCAGGACTCCATGTATTATTTCGACTGGGATTCACAAAAACCACAGTTCATAATCGATACGCCTCCGCCCTATCCCACAGGCAATTTCCATATCGGCAATGCGCTTAACTGGTGCTACATCGATTTTGTGGCGCGGTACAAGAGAATGCGCGGTTACAACGTTATGTTTCCCGAAGGCTGGGACTGCCACGGGCTTCCCACTGAAGTGAAAGTTGAGGAAAAACACTGCATCACCAAAAGCCAGGTTTCGCGCGAGGAGTTCCGGCGCATGTGCGTGGAATTGACCGAAACGAATATCGGACGAATGAGAAAAAGCCTGCGGCGCCTCGGGTTTTCCATCGACTGGAGTAACGAGTACATCACCATGGAACCCGCATACTACGGCAAAACGCAGCGGTCTTTCGTTAAGATGTACGAAAGCGGCATGATATACCAGCAGAACCACCCGGTAAACTGGTGCCCGCGCTGCGAAACCGCGATTGCGTTCGCGGAAGTCGAATACGATTCGCGAAACACTCAACTTAATTACCTTAATTTTGACAAACTCAAGATCGCAACAACAAGACCCGAACTGCTTGCAGCCTGCGTTGCGGTCGCAGTCAATCCTGATGACAAAAGATACGGCGAATATGTGAACACAGAAGTAAAAGTCCCCGTTTTCGGCCATAATGTCAGGGTCATAGCTGACAAGAATGTTGACCCCGCCTTTGGCACGGGCGTTGTCATGATATGCACGTTTGGCGACAAGCAGGACGTAAGATGGTGGGTCGAGCACTCGCTCCCCCTTCGAAAAGCTATCGACAAAACCGGGAAAATGACAGAGCTTGCAGGCAAATATTCCGGTTTAAGCACGGAAGAATGCAAAAAGGCAATAATCGAAGATATGAAGAAATCTGGTGTTCTTTACAAGCAGGAAGAGCTGCCACAGAACGTTGGGCTTTGCTGGAGATGCAAGACGCCTATTGAAATCCTCTCGGAACGGCAGTGGTTTGTCAGGATAATCCACGATGATATTCTCAATACCGCAAACCAGGTCGCCTGGGTTCCCGATTATATGAAAGTGAGGCTTGAGAACTGGACAGGGACTATGGAATGGGACTGGTGCGTATCAAGACAGAGGATTTTTGCAACGCCGATTCCGGCATGGTACTGCGGAAAGTGCGGCAAGACAAAAGTTGCAAAAGAAGAGTGGCTGCCGCTTGACCCGACGCAGAAAAAACCGCCTGAAGCATGTGAATGCGGTTCCGCTGAGTGGAGAGGTGAAGAAGATGTTCTTGATACCTGGATGGATTCATCAATATCTGCTCTTCATGTCTCAGGCTGGCTAAGCGACCATCCGCTGCTAATGCCTGCACAGCTTCGCCCGCAGGGTTATGACATTATCCGCACATGGGCTTTCTACACAATATTACGGTCAAAAGCGCTGCTTGATAAAAAGCCCTGGGATACCATACTGCTCAACGGGATGGTACTGGGCGAAGACGGCCACAAGATGAGCAAGTCCCGCAATAACTTCGTCATACCTGAAGAAGTTATCAAGCAGCACGGCGCTGACGCGTTCAGGCAGTGGGCTGCCATTGGCGGCACAACCGGTTCGGATATAATTTTCTCCTGGAAAGATGTTGTCGCAGGTTCGCGGTTTTTGCAGAAACTATGGAGTATTGTGCGTTTCTCCATGCCCCACATAAAACTTTTAGAAAGTTTTAACAAACGACGGGTATGGTGCGCCATACCCGAACACCGCATAAAGCGAGGTGTCGCTTTTTCAGATACTTCGGCCCCATTCGCGCCCATTGACCTCTGGCTCCTCAGCAAGTTGAACAGGCTGGTAAAAGAGACAACAGAAAAAATGGATGCATACCAGTTTGATGAGACTTTCAAAGCTATCCGCGGATTTACCTGGGATATCCTTGCAGATAACTATATCGAGCTTGCAAAATCAAGGTTGTACGGGGAGGATGGAGAGGGAAAACAGGCAGCCCGATATACCCTTTATGTGGCAATTGAAACACTTTCCCGGCTCCTTGCGCCGTTTTTACCTTATTTCACCGAAGAAATCTATTCCCATATAAAGCAGGAAAGCGTCCACCTCCAGCAATGGCCGCATGCGGATGATTCGCTTATAGATGAAGATGCCGAGGCAACAGGTGAATTGATAAAAGAGATAACTGCTGCTATCAGGCGATACAAATCCGAACACGGCATGGCTCTAAATACACCGCTAAAAGACATAGAGATTTATTCATCTATCCCGGATGCATCGGATATTGCAGGGGCTGCCAATTCTGCAATTAAACTCAACACCGGGACGCCGGATTTTGAGATGGTTCCCATTGGTATCAAGCCCGATATGAAGGTTCTTGGCAAAACATACAGGAGCAGGGCAAAACCTATAGCCGAAGCCCTCATGAAAGCAGATGCAAACGCCGCTGAATCGGGAAGCATCTCAATTCATGTGGATGATGAGGACGTTATCCTTGACAGCTCATATTTCACAGTTGAAAAAGAAAGGCTCCTGAAAGGAAAAGCTGTGGATGTTCTTGAAGTAGGTACTGCTATAATAGTTATTATGCGTTAATTCATAAAAATCGATTCTTTTTTGTGGAAATCAAAACAAGCCACTCGTAGGCAAGAACAATGAGGAATACAAGCGCCATGAACTCTAAAATTTCTGATAGCGAATAAATTAAATCGCCTGTGATAAAATTTAATTGCATCAGGAAAACTATGAACTGATGGGCTGTTAATGAAGCACCTGAGAGGAAAACGTATCTCCAGTTCGTTTCCAGGAATTTTTTATTAAGAAAAACCCTGGCTTTAAGTATATCCATATCGATATTTCTCCATTTTATCCATATCCGGACTACAAAATAGAACCCGATAAGAGCAAGTATTACAGAACCGCCTGTCATTATCATATTTAAGGAGAAATAAACCATTTTTTTCCTCAAGCGTTAATTTATTTCAATGAGCATAAATCTTGTTGTTTTGCTTCGAAAAGTTTATAGTCGGCGGAAGCCCTATTAACTCAGGGTGAAATTATGACAAATATCAGCGAGATACATGTTACAAAAACGATAGTTAATGAATTCCTGGATGATTTCTTACAGAATATTCTTGACAGCGATGTTGTTGTTGTTGGCTCAGGACCCTGCGGTGTCGCGGCTGCAAAATACTGTGCAGAGAAAGGTCTTAAGACCGTCATGATAGAAAGAAACATCTACGGCGGCGGAGGTATGTGGCAGGGCGGCTATCTTATGCCTAAAAACACTGTCGGCGCTCCAGCTAACAAGATACTCGAAGAGTGCGGCGTAAATCTCAAAGACGCCGGAAATGGACTTTACGTTTGCGATTCTTTTGAGATGGTCTCAAAGATGCTTGCAAGCGCATGTGATGCAGGTGTGAAATTGCTCAACTCTACGAATGTGGAAGACCTGATACTCAAAGAAGACCATGTTGATGGCGTGGTTATCCAGTGGTATCCGGTGCAACAAATGCCGAAATTCATTACATGCATGGATCCGATAGCGATAAGGTCAAAAGTAGTAATTGATGCTACAGGGCATGATTCAGTCCTGGTAAGACGTCTCTGGCAACAAAAGAGATTATCAATCCCGGAACCCCCGGGCTGTGGCTCCCTCTGGGTGGATGAAGCAGAGAAACAGACTGTTGAGCTTACGCAGGAGATTTATCCCGGACTTATTGTGGCTGGCATGTCGGCAACGTCCACATACGGCGCGCCACGCATGGGACCGATATTTGGCGGCATGCTCCTTGCCGGGCAGAAAGCGGCAGAGCTTGCTTACGATAAAATCATGGGCGTCAAAGTGAAAGGCGTGGGCAAAGGCATAAAAATCAGCCACCGTGCGCCCGATGTACTTGTGACAGAATAAATATGTTATTTGGGCGAGAGCCCAAACTTTTTTTATTTTTATTAACCGCTTTCTTTTTATAGTGCAAAAACCAATTATTATTTGTGGAGGTATAATATGCAATATGGAATGATGGACTATGGATACGGCATGATGGGCGGCAGCTGGTGGATTGTAATTATTGGATTTATATTCTGGATACTGGTGCTCATCGGGATTGTGCTGCTGATTAAGTACCTGTGGGAACACGGCGGCGCTAAAGCCGGGCAGGAATCCGCACTTGAAATCCTGAAGACAAGATATGCAAAAGGGGAAATAAGCAAAGAAGAATTCGAAGAGAAAAAGAAAGACATCGTATGAATAGCCTTAAAATTGCAATAATTCTTATTGCTGTGGGAGTGACAGGTCTTTTTGCAGTAAACCTCTATTCGCCATCTTACTACACTATAAGCTCATCAGATTTTCAAAGCAACGGGGAACGGATTTATTTCACTGCTACTTCAAATTCAGGTAAACCCATAATTTCATCGATAGGAGCAATGACAATGCGCAACGGGATGATGAGCTGCGCCGCCTGCCACGGCGCGGATGGAAAAGGGGGGCGGGGAAGAATGATGATGTGGACGTTCAATGCTTCTGATATCAGGTATTCCTCGCTGGCATCGGGCGAAAAACCGTACACGGACGAGCTTATAAAAAGAGCGATAACAGAGGGTCTTGATTCAGAAGGAAAGAAGCTTGAGCCGCCAATGCCTGTGTGGCAAATGTCAGATGAAGACCAAAACGACCTCTTGGAATATCTGAAAACTTTAAAATAAAAATAAATTAATCACTTCACCGCCTGCCTCAATGCCTCCATAGAAGGCGGCGCTCCAACAAAAGCACGTTTGCCGTTAATGAATACAGTGGGAACCGCCTGCACGCCATACAGAGCAGCTTTAGCATAACCCTGCGGCGTGGCTGTTGATTGCTCCACAACCTGTATGCCGGGCATTTCCATCGCAAGCTGCCTTGCCATTTCAAGCGCCTTCGGGCAGTGCGGGCACGTCGGGGAGGTGAACACTTCTATGACGGCGGGCGGTTTAGGGGTCAGGATATCCTGCCTGCGTTTCATCAGTTCTTCAAGTTTCTTCTTTTTTATCAGTGCAAGTTCATCGTCTATTGGCATCTTATCTCTTGCTTTTAATTAGCGAAATTCCCATAATAAAGCTTATCAAACTTGCAGGTATGCCAAAAACAACCGAAAGCGCGAAGGTCATTCCGCCAAGAAGCAAAGCCACAATCGATGGGGAACTCAGGACAAGGAAAAGTATCGTAACAGGAAAAACGAGAAATTCTGCACCGAGCCCTATGAATGTCCAGCCCAGTATTTTTTTAATATCGGAAAGACGGTTCAATCTCCGTGAAACAAGAGGGACGACTACCAATAAACAAAAAAAGAAAATAAAAAGCGAGTAGCCCCTTTGAATCCCCAAAGAAAAATGAGACGCCAGAGGCACTGCCGCAATGACCAGAATAACAACCAGACCCATCGCGAGGACGAAACCGCATGCAGATGCGATGATTGATTTTTTGTTAATGTTCATTTTAATCCTTCTTTATATGCACATCCATCTGGTTAAAGGGTATCTCTATACCTTCTTTCTCGAATCGGGCAAACATCTCCCTGAAAATCGAATCAAGTACAGGATGCCTGTCATCATAATGTCTTATCCATACGAGAAGCTCAAAATTCTGTGAGGAAGATGCATATTCAGTAAAACGAACCAAAGGTTTTGGGTTTTTCATGACATGCGGTGTTTTCGCTGCTATATCAAGCAGCAGTTCATCCACTTTTTTCGGGTCTGTGCCGTAAGCAACGCTTATCGGTATTTTCACCCTCATGGTTGTATCCGGGTCAGCGTAATTGATTATCTTCTCATTAATCACCCTTGCATTAGGGATGGTGATAATCATATTATCCAGCGTTCTTATTCTCGTATACCTGGGTTTAATCTCATATACATCACCATAAACCCCGCTGAGTTCAATCCTGTCTCCGACCTTATAGAGCTGGTCAAGGGTGATTGTCACCCCCCCGAACACATTTGAAAGCAGGTTCTGGGCTGCCAGGGCGATTGCAAGACCCGCAATGCCCGTAACGGTGATAAGAGGCGTTATCTCAATGCCAACAGCACCAAGGGCAATCATGATGCCTATAAACCAGATTATGTACATTGCAGACATATCGGCAAGTGCCACAAGCCTGTCATCAAGATGACCATCAGTCCGGGCGGCTAATTCATAACCGTATTCCCTGATTATCCTTTTAGCAAGCGAAGCGACTATCCACGTTCCGAAAATAGTAAGAATAAAGTGCCTGTACCTGTATCCTTCATCAAAACGATTTATCAAATCCCCTAAATACGGCGTTTGATGGATCGCATAATAAACGCCTATTACAATAACCAGGATATACAAAGGTCTCCCGAGTGCATGTAATATTATGTCATCTAATTTCGTGTCCGTCGTTTCGGCTTTTTTCCTGAGTTTTTCAAGCACATAATTAAGGATATTGGCGATAACAAAACCTGAGGTAAGTATGATTAGCGGTAATATGAAATCCTGAATTTGCATAGATGGCTTTGATGAAGGGATTATCTAAAATATCTTTCTATAAGACAGAATTGCGGTTCACATATCACAAATTACTTATACATTATCATCGCTCTTTGAGCGGTAGCGTGATAACATGAAAAAATTCATAATTCTTTTACTTGCAGCCATGATATTACTCAGCGGTTGCGTTGGTCAGAAAGCAGTGAAAAACGGGGATAATATTTCTGTTGATTATACAGGAAGTCTTGAAAATGGGAAAGTTTTTGATACGTCCATTGAGAAAGTGGCAATAGTAAATAATTTATCCGCTCATGGCAGGGAATATAAACCCCTTAAATTCACCGTTGGAAAAGGAGAAATTATTAAAGGGTTTGATGCTGATGTGATTGGAATGAAAGTGGGAGAAACCAAAACCATAACGGTTTCGCCTGAAGAGGGGTATGGTCCAAGTAATCCCCAGATGATACAGGCAATTCCGACTATAGAGGAAATTCCCGTAACAAGAGTGATTCAGAGAGATTTTGAGGTTCCTATTATCCAGTTTGAGACGTTATTGGGGCCGGGTCACAAAAGCGGTGAAATCGTGAGAATCCCTGACACGAATATTAATTTGACTATCCGTAATATTACCTCCAATGTCTCATTATCCTATAATCTTAAAATTGGAGACGATATCTGGTCATCAAGGGCACCATGGAATGAAACTGTTGTGAAAATCGATAACAAAAACATAACACTTAGAGCAAACGTGAGTATGAACAATATTGTTCAGTTTGAGGGCGCCCCGTGGAACAGTACAGTAGTTGGTCTGGATAACGTAAATATTACACTGAGACATAACCCGATTCCAGAAACAACGATTAATGTCCCAGGTATATTCGGCCAACTGGTTCCCATGAAAATCAGCTTCAATGAGACATCGATTATACTGGACCAGAACCATAAACTTGCGGGCAAGACCCTGGTCTTCAATGCCACTCTAGTGTCCATTAATAAATAGATGATGCAGAAAGAGGAAAAAATCGTTGTAGTACTGCTGGTGGTGGCAGTACTTTCACTTATTATCGCATATTTCGGTTTTGCCCCACAAACAAACGCGTATTCATCGGATTCAAAGATTGGCGAACGCGTGTATGTAGAAGGGACCGTACTTTCTAAACAGATGACCAAAACCGGTGATAATCTTATTCTGAAGCTCTCAAATCTCAATGTTTTTATAAAAAAAGATAATGGTGCTAAAGAAGTGTATAATGCGGTAAAAACCGGGGACATGGTAAGGATTACTGGTAAGGTTTCAGAATTTAACGATAAAAGAGAAATTGTGGTTGAGAGCGCAAAGGATGTAGTTCAGGTAAATTGATTCCATCAGATTTTTATCCTTCACGTTCATAATTGACAGTCATGGTCATCAAAACCGAGGGTCTTACTAAAAAGTACGGAAAAATAACAGCCGTTGAAGGCTTAAACCTTGAAGTTGAAGAAGGTGAGATTTTCGGGCTTCTGGGCCCAAACGGCGCGGGCAAGACTACGCTTATTTCAATGCTCTGCACCATTTTGAAACCCACTTCGGGAAGGGCATGGGTGAACGGTTTTGATATAATGAAGGAATCCGGGAAGGTCAGGAAATCCATTGGTATAGTATTCCAGGCGCCAAGTGTGGACGACCTTCTTACCGGGCGGGAAAATCTTGCCATGCATAATCTTCTATTTGGTGTTCCAAGAAGCATCAGGAAACAGCGTATAGATGAAGTCCTCTCCATTGTGAACCTGGAAAAGCGGGCTGACGACCTTGTTAATACTTATTCAGGCGGGATGCGGCGGCGTCTTGAACTGGCGCGTGGGATAATGCACCATCCCAAAATCCTTTTTCTGGATGAGCCCACGCTCGGTCTTGACCCCCAGACAAGGGAACATATCTGGGCGTATATAAGCGACCTTGCTGAAAAAGAGTGCATGACCGTCATGCTCACCACGCATTATATGGAAGAAGCGGAACAATTGTGCGACAGGGTTGCGATAATCGATTACGGTAAAATTGTTGCTCTTGATTCTCCTGAGACGCTTAAGAATAAGATAGCTGGCGATGTAGTTAAAATTAAACAAAAGGTTCGCGATATAGAAACGATAAAAAATCTTGATTACGTGAAGAGTGTGCAGGAAAAAGACGGTTTGCTCTACCTTTCGATTAAAGACGCAAGCAAACATCTCCAGGACCTTCTTACCCATACGGGTCCAATAGATTTTGTGGAAGTGAGAAGCGGGACGCTTAACGACGTATTCCTGCATTACACGGGAAGGGAGATACGGGAATCCGAAGCCGAAGGCGGTTTCTGGGAAAGGATGATGAAAAGATGAGCAATTTTTTCAGCGAGATAGAGGGCATTTATGCAGTGTGGCTCCGTGAGGCTAAAATATATGTACGGGAGAAAGAACGCCTCATTTCCTCGGTAATCTCGCCGCTTCTCTGGATATTTGCCTTCGGGGCAGGCGTTGGCTCGGCTGTCAATGATATTAGCGGCTTTTCTTACCAGGTTTTCATTTATCCCGGGATAGCAGTTATGTCTATACTTTTCACATCCCTTTTCTACGGTATATATATTATCTGGGACAGGAAACTTGATTTCTTAAAAGAAGTTCTTGTTGCGCCTGTATCAAGAGCGAGCGTATTCGCGGGAAAAGTGCTCGGAGGGGCAACGGATGCGATGGTGCAGGGCATATTCCTCCTGATAATCGGTTTATTTATCGGGGTTCCCCTGACGCCGCTGGTGCTCATCCAGGCATTTTTCATGCTCCTTTTGATTTCAATCGCCATGGTGAGCATCGGGCTTGTAATTGGCGCCAATCTCAACAGTCCCGAAGGGTTCAGTCTTGTTATAAATTTTGTAATGTGGCCAATGTTCTTCTTTAGCGGCGCGCTTTTCCCGGTCGGCAACCTCCCGTCATGGCTTGAGGGCGCCACCTACGTTAACCCATTGACCTATGGTGTGGATGCGATGCGGGGCATTATTCTTGGCATAAACCATTTCCCGATTTATTATGACGCCGCAATAATGCTTCTTTTTGCCCTTTTAGCGATGGGGGCTGGTATCCTGAGTTTCAGGAGAATGTAAAAACGACTGCCTTACATCCATGCACTGTATAAAATATTTCGTCTTTTTGTCAAATCTAAAAGCCTCATGTTGCGGGTATTTAAAAAGACATTTAATATCGATTTTATCCATTTCTATTTTTGGCATACATTTTACCATCAACATACCTATTTCTTATTAATATCAACAAGATATTTATATTCTTGGTATTTTTTGTCTCAAAAAAGGGCTGCACTTTCACTACCACTTACCTTAAGAATATATACAAGTGTTTTAATTAATATTAATTTGAGTGCGTGCGTATACCCGGAGGAAGAACAATGCGGCTGAAACAAAACCGCATAGCATCAACAGGCAGACGTCAAGGGGGACGCTATAACGTCCCCGCCGTACTCTAAAATACAATAGGTTCGTGGAAGGATAAAAAACTTTGGTAAAACGTATGGAAACAGAGGAAAAAAGATAGCATGAAATTAAAACGAGATATAGAAAAAAAAGTTGTATGCGTAACACCAGATGACCATCAGTTTATAGAAGAACTCTACGGAAAAATTACCGAGCAATACAAAGTGCAGGCAGCTTTAGCCGGTGTAAGACCCACAATCGGGAAAAAAGGAAATGGACCTAAGGTCAGGCATGTCATAAATTTTCTGCGTGAGCATTCCGCCTTTGGTGATATAGAAATTCGGAATTTTGCTGCCAGGTTTGTTAAATAAAAGAGGAGACGGATATGCAAAATATTTCATCGTCCATCGTCTATGCTTTTTTTTCATTCAAGAAGTTCGCATTAAGAGATGGACGTCAATCACCCCGTTCTCAGAACGGCGCATGTTCCGTAAGGAGCATGAGAAACTGGTTGATTAGGTGGCTATCATCTGACCCCTACTCCTAATTCGCATAAAGCGCTACGTGAAATATCATTGGATGCGAAAAAGAGGGGTTTCCCAACGGTGGATTCTAAAATTCATATACATCAGGCTGCGGATATACTTAAAAAGAAACTTGCAGGAACACTCATAATGAGACTTGGCAATCATCCAGATATGCAAAATTTGAAAAGTAAAGTTATTATTTCCCCAATTCCTTCAACCGTTCAATCTTTGCCCGTTCCTCATCAACCGCTTTTTTCTGCTGTTTCTCTAACTGAGCGATAATATTATTAAACCTGACTTCAAGCGAGTATATCTTATGCGGCCTTCCTTTGCCCGGCTTCTTTTCCTCCCTCTCATTTATCCAGCCGCGTTCATTTAACTCCTTCACGGCAATGCTGACCTCTGGCTGATGTAGCCCAGCGCCCTTCTCAAGCCAAACAGCGGTAGCTTCAGCAACATTTTGAAGATAGCTCAGAGTTCTGGAGACAGGTCTGCTCATGCCCAAAGAGATAAGAACATCCGCAATTTCCTCGTCTTTATCATCAAGCTGTTTTACTTCAAAAGTTTTCATAAGACTCTAATAATGTCATTTCTTTAATATATATTTACCATTTACTTTTCCTATTCTGCCCATTTTTTCAAGGTTAACAAGAGATGGTGACAAAGTATCTCTTCCGCATTTGAATCTTACAAGCAACTCTTCCGTAGTTCTTGGAGACATCTTAAGTTAATTAATAATTCGTTCCTCAAACCATTTTTCCATTCCAATTTGAGCAGCCTGTGAAATGCGATCGTATATTGGAGTCTCAAGGCCGTAAGATGCACCAAGCTTATCTAATTTATCAGACAAATCGACTTCGCACCTGAGGTCTTCCCGTGACTGGCTAATGCATTCTCGCAAAACTAGTTCCCAATCGACCTTTGATCTTGCAAGGAGCAATAAATCCGCTTCATCGTCATCTCGTTCTGTAACGGTCTTAAAAAGGAAGACATCTTCTTTTGAGATTAGCCTGGCCGTCAGCAGCCCTGATTTAAAAAGAACTTTTGACCGCTCGATCATCCCTGTTGACAATCTGAGTTTTCTGCATACATATTCATGGAAGATATCCCATCTGAACCCATCTTCATTTTCAAGTATCTGTGTCGCCAGCATCTCTTGATATTCAGCACCAAGTCTATTGGTCTGGATTATATGGTATCCTGATTTTAGAAGTGCCTGGAGTAACTCCTCTGTCTCTTCATGGGTAGAAAGTAAAACGTCAATGTCCTTCGTTGCAGCTTTCAAGCCGTATTTTATCATGGCTGCGCCGCCTATAAGGTAAAGGGTAACAGGCGAAGCTAGGGCATCTCCAACTTTTTCAAGCTCATAAGATACGTATTTGTCATCGAATTTTACTCTCGCCATCGTATTTTATACTCCTTCAGCTTTTCCCTGACGTATGCCGGACCGGGCATATACGGCTCCTCTGGCTGCTCCCATGTATTTAACAGTTTCAATACGCTCCCGGCAATGTCCTCCACTCTATACCGTTTTGCTATTTTAAGAAAAAGAGCCGTATCGAGTTTTTCCTTCAAGATATACATTATAACATAGGTGAGGTTCCTTTTGCTGCGCGGGTCAGCAACAATAGCGTGCACTGCTATTTCTTCTCTGGATGGTGTTCTGGAAGAATAGAAATAATAATTTTCAGCGAGCATAAGCGGGATGTCTTCAGATATCAAGGTCAATCCCGTTGACCTTACGTTTTTATGCATGATCTCGCCTCTAAGGGAGAAAAGGAATTCAAAGCCTTTTGCGGCTATGAAGTTGCCTGCAGGTGAGATTTCCTTCAATGTGGATATCGCAAAATAAGAACAGTAATATTCCAGAAACTCTCTTATATCTTTAAGGTCCTCTGGAAGTTCATATTCACCATTCTGTGACATCAGCATCGCATGTTCTTTAAATTTTTTGATCCAGCGCCAGAGGGTTGCCTCCGATACCCCGCTTTCTTCTTGTAATCTGGCAAAATCAACACTGCCCCAGGCTAAAACAGCCAGAATCTGAATGGCTGATCCCTGCAAAAGTTCTTCAAGGGGCATATAGCTGCGGTTGTGGAGGATAGATTTGAGCCTGGCTGCATGCAGGTT
Organism: Candidatus Methanoperedens sp.; assembly: GCA_049303315.1. Taxonomy (GTDB): domain Archaea; phylum Halobacteriota; class Methanosarcinia; order Methanosarcinales; family Methanoperedenaceae; genus Methanoperedens. The sequence goes on along the minus strand of JBAQMZ010000044.1, from coordinate 34,871 downwards.
GCTGGATAGTGCTACTTTCTTTGTTATCCCTCTCTTTGAAATTTCCACAAATCCTTTATCCTTCAAAGATGCTACAGTTCTTGAAATATAGCCCTTAGTGACGCCAATTTTTTCGGTTAGCTCACTAATAGAGAGTGTAGTATCAAGAATACTTATTGTGCGGAGTTCAAGTGCCGAAAGTTTGTAATTCATTTTATATCAAGATAGTAAACAAGTATATAAGTAGTTTACTAATATGATAGATTTGGTTCGATTAACATAATAGTCGAATAAGAAAGAGCGATTGCTCACCCCCTCTTCAATAACTGTGCAAATAATCTGACGGGTATAAAAGTAGGCGGTTTGATATAGCCCAAAGGTCTAAAACTCCACAGCAATACCCGGAACTAACCGTTCTCTATCATTTCAGCGATTCGATTCCCACAGAAAACACACTGAAGAAGCTTTGCATTTCCAACTGTGAAATATTGCATCATGTGACCACATTTTTTACAGAATGATACATCGCCTTTTGCTTTCATGATATCTATCGCATGTCTTATAGAAAGCAATTGATTGTCTTGCTCTTTGTCAAGATACATCAGGTCCTCATCACTGAATATTATCGGCATTTCTATGCCAAGATGCAACTCCTACGGGATAAAATAGTGCTTGTAATGAAAAAAAATCGCAGACCATATTTCACAAATCTTCTTAAAATCATAGATTATAATCGATAAATTTAAGTATTTTCAACAACTATACTCTACATAATGGACGAGAATGCAAAAATAGCGCTTGAGCGGCAAAATCCCTGGTGGTTCGGAAAAGAATTCGATACTGGAATCGATAGATTACCCTGGTATCCCGGGATAACAAAATACATGAAAGCACGGGAAGTTCTCTTGCTCCTTGGTGCCAGAAGGACGGGAAAATCAACACTGGTCTATCAGATAATCAAGAATCTCCTGAATAATAAAACACCTCCGGAGGCAATACTTTTCATAAATCTGGATGAGCCGCTATTCCAGAGCAAATCAAAAGATTCTATGTATCTGACCGAAATAATAGAATATTATCTTGCGCAGAAAAAATCCGTTTCAACTTTTTACCTGTTCATCGATGAAATCCAGAACCACGATTACTGGGTGCAGACCATCAAGACCCTATATGATACAAGGAAAAACATCAAAATAATACTTACTGGTTCTACATCAACGCTGTTGCAGAAAGAAATAAGCACCAGATTATCTGGCAGGTACTTTCATATCATAGTCTATCCGCTTTCATTTAGAGAATACCTTAGCTTCAACAGGTTGCAAAAGCCTACGACCATTGAGAAGCTCCAGTACTTCAATGATTATCTTGAATTCGGCGCCTTTCCAAGAGTAGTACTTGAGGATGATAAGGATTTAAAACAGGAACTTCTCAAGAATTACTTCCAGACCATCTATCTTAAAGATATAATCTATCCCAATAACCTGCGAAACAACAAAGATGTGTTCGATCTGCTTTATTTTCTCATTTCTAATATCGGGAAAAACTTCTCTTACTCAAATATTGCAAAAACACTTGACATTGCAGTGGAAACAGTGAAAGAATATATTGGTTGTGCAGAAAACTCATACCTGATATACACATTGACAAAATATGACGCATCTGTAAAAAAACAGCTCGCAAATCCAAAAAAGATATATTGTCTGGATACAGGACTTGTAAATTCAATCTCCTTTAGATTTTCAGAAAACAAAGGAAGATTAATTGAAAACCTTGTTTACATGTCATTGATAAAAGAGAAAAAAGAGATATATTATCACAAGGAAAACTATGAATGCGATTTTATAATTAAAGAGGGCATGAAGATAAAATATGCAGTTCAGGTAACCCTATCCCTAAAAGATGAAACCGCAAGAAAAAGAGAGATTAGAGGATTACTCGAAGCAATGGATGCATATAGCCTCAAGGAAGGACTTATAATAACTGAAAAAGAGGCTGAGATAATGAGTCTGGATGAGAAAAAAATAGTGATAAAGCCCATTTACGAATGGCTTAATGAAATGGAATCAGTTAAATGTTGAAAAATGCCTTCCATATTGACAGAATCAAATATTGAAGATGTCACTCTTGAGATTCTCTCGGAACTGGGCGATTCTGTTAAGTCTGCGTCTGCTAATATTATATAATTTATTAAATCAGCATCGTTCGATGTAGGAAAGACAGCATTGCACTTTTAACTGACAAAGACTTGACAGTACCGATTTCAGAAAAAGAATCTATGCTCTAACTAACTTCTTGATGTCAAACAAAGGTATGTGATATTCTTTTGATACATCAAGTTCGGCTTTCATTAAGGCTTCATGTTGGTTTATACCGCTATGCATGAATACTTTCTTTCTCTTTGAGATAGCGGATAATACTTCGAATATGTCCATTTTTCCTCGCCTCCTTATTATCATATACTATTTCTATAAATATAAAACTATTTGAGAATTAATAATAATGAAGATTTTTAAATATGATAGAACCTTTCTTGCTTAAATTGGATTACTTTCGTTCCGCTTGGATTTCCCCTAATATAGCGAGCCGACAATGTACAAACCGTCTTTTCCAACCAGTATCTGGTGTTTCTCCATGCTGTGATTGGCAGACCGCATTTTTCTTATCTGGATGTACCTTTTGACGTTTTCCATATCCTCAACTGTTCCCAGTTCTATTATGCCGTCTGCAAGGAAATACTCAGGACGCTCTATATAATCCGAAGAACCAACAGGCAAATGCCGCTCGAGCGGGCAGGTCTCCATTATCAGGAAGGAAGTAAGGTTTTTTGCCCGGAGCATGGTGAAAAAGCGGTACATCTGTTTCCTCAGGTTTATATTGGAGAGTGAATAAAGTGCATTCAGCGAATCGAGGGCAAAAAGATTGAAGTTTTCATACTTTTCCTTGTAGAAATTTATCATGTCTTCCGTTATTTTAAAAATATCTGGCTCTTCGTTCTCCCATTCGTGTCTCACATCCCTGTAATCAAATATATGAAGACTGTCCGGTTTTTTTATTCCGAGGCTTGCCATATTCCTGAGATGGCTTTCCTCAGTTTCTTCAAGGGTAGCATATAAGCCGTGCTTTTCGTTATCAGCAAGATGGTTGGAGATCATATTAAAGACAAGACCGGATTTCAAACCACCTTCCACGCCGGTTACGAGTATCACCGAGCCTTCCGGTATGTCGCTATCGTCTTTAAATAACTCGTTCAAACCATTGATCGAATTCTTAAGCGTAAGTTCCACCTTTCCTGATTGAATTCAAAATAGACTCCTCTGCTCTGATAAATTCATCTATTTTTTTCTCGATGGATTGTCTTCCGTCCGGGGCGACGGAGTATCTTTTTGTTTTCATGTCGCCTTTCATGGACTCAACCTGGAGAATACCCTCTTCTTTCAGGGAATATAGAAGCGGATAAACTGTCCCCTGGCTTACAAGAACGTTATATCTTGAAACAATTTCCTTTATAAGGTCATATCCGCACATCGATTTTTCAATAAGCATTGAAAGTATGATAACTTCCAGATGATTTTTAACGATATCATCTGCAGGTATATCGGCAATCAATTTTGGATTTTCTATATTTAGACATACTCGCGTATCTTTCACATTATTCCTTCCACCCAATCATTTCAAAAAGGGATTCTTGCTTTCTATGAATTCCCCATTTTTCCCCGTTTTTCCCAAGGCAATTTACGTGCTCATGATATATATTATTAACGTTGTATAATGTTATAATTCTCAAATGCCTTTGATGAAAAATCTATGGGATGCATGTTCCTTTCAATAAGTGCAAGCTCCTTTTCGTCAAGGGTTGCCGGATTGAGCGGCAGGATAAGAATAGCGTTATGTAAAATAGCCCATTCCCGCAAGTCGTGTAAGAACTTCAAAACCGGTATAAATCCATTTGTAATAATCAGGTATTCTATACCGTCCAGCAATACAACAGGGTTTTTGCTGGTCATGAAAAATTCATTTATCATGCCTGCCATTATTTCAATATTCGCAGGATTGATGCTGCCTTTCCCATGTTTACTTATCCAGAAAACAGGTGTTGTTTGCAAAAGGTATCTCTGCCTTAGCCCTTCCGGCTGGTCAGTTGCGAAGCACAGCCCCTGCGCCCTTGTGTGTTTGCAGTGTTTACACGGGCAGGATAAAGTACATTCCATGCAAACAATGCTCTCGCATGGGAAAGCCCCGGTCTGGGGACATTCTGCGCATATACCCTTCACCATGTTCGCGAAAATCTCAAAACTCCTCTCAGGTTTTGATTCTTTTACAAGGTAGCTTCCTCCCCTTTTTAACCTGTATCCATCGAAATTCGTCAAAAGCTCCGTGGCAGGGACCACTTTGGGTCTTCTTTTAAAGAAAAGCATTTTAATCACCTTTCGGAAGCGTGAAATAAAAAGTGCTTCCTTTATCCAATTTGCTCTCCACCCATATCCTGCCCCCATGCGCCTCCACGATTCCCTTGGCAATCGTCAGCCCGAGTCCCATTCTCTCGGATTCTCTCGTCAGGGATTTGCCGCCCACCGTGTAGAACTTTTCAAATATTTTGTCATGTTCTTCCTCCGCTATCCCTATGCCATTATCGGAGATCGAAACAAGCAAATGCCCGTTTTCATCTTTAAGCTCTACATTTATCTTTCCTTTATTCGGGGTATATTTTATGGCATTGGTGAGGAGATTGCCGAACACCTGCTTTATGCGCTGCCTGTCTCCTTTTATCCTGGGCAGTTCTCTATTAATCCTCAATGAAATGGTATGTTCTTTCAGGTCTGCAAGCCTGCTCACTTCATCCACCGCTCTTTTTGCAATCTCGTCCAGTTTCAACGATTGCTTCTGGATCTTGAATTTCCTTGACTCCAGTCTCAGGGTATCCAGCATGTCTTCCACCAGCCTTATCATATGGTCTGTCTGGGAGCGTATTACTGCAAACTTCTCGCCCTGGTTATCATCCAGTTCGCCCAGCATGCCGTCCTCGAACATCTCAAGGTAGCTGTTTATTACGGTAAGAGGGGTTCGAAGTTCGTGCGAAGCAGTTGAGATAAAATCAGATTTTGCCTCATCCTCCTCTTTCAACTCGGCATACGCATTCTCAAGCCTGACGTAGGAATCGCGAAGCTCTTCTTCAAGACGGGTAAGTTCTGTAATGTCCTCCATCAAAAGCACCACTTTTCTTATACTCGTATCAGCTTCTACCAGAGGGTGTATTTTATAGAAAAAGAATAAACCTCCCGGGTATCTGAGCTGCCCGCCGTTGAAAGGAATACTGGTCTCAAATACCTGCCTTATTTTTTCGTCTATCCTGGTTTTTTCGATCAGCATTTGCGAAAAAACCCTCTCAAGCCGCTCTCCCACCACGTCCCTTTCCTTTTTGCCTGACTTTACGTAGTAGTTTTTATTCGCATAAAGTATCTTCAATCCACTGTCCAGGACAATAATAGTGCTGGGTATGGATTCGATTATATCTTCCTGATATGCCCGGACAGACTCAATTCCTTTCATCTTTACCAAGCGAATCAATAAGATTCAACAATTCTTTTGTCTTGAATGGTTTCATAATAAAACCCCTTGCCCCCGCCTCGATACACTCTTTTTCAAGCCCGTGTTTTCCCACTGCCGTTACCACGATTATCCTTGCCTTCGGGTCATGCCCGATGATGCCTCTGGTAGCGCTGACGCCGTCCATCTTTGGCATCAATATATCCATAAGTACAATATCGGGATTCACTTCAATGTACTTTTCCAATGCATCCTCCCCATTAGCCGCCTCATGCACTTCATGACCGTGCGCCCCCAGCGAGTCACTGAGCGCTTTCAGCACATATGGAGCATCATCAACAATAAGAAGCTTCATATACGTCACTAAATAGGATAGCATCAGTTTGGATATATCTTGTTAAGTTTCAATTTTCGAAACAAATTCCGAAACAAATTTCGTAATATAATCTGAAAGTTGCAAAGTTATTTTAAGCCGGAAAGCCTTGTATTGGTTATCGTGGGGAGCTAAGAAAAAAGAGCATCTGTGTTCAAGTATTTTGGCTTTGCGGCGGCAACGCCATCGGCAAAAACCTGCCCAAAGCCTGGGAATCATGCTCATTGCCTTAGCTTATGATTATAGTTAAAAACCAAACAACTATCTTTGTGACCTTTGCGTTTCAGCGGTGATAAAATCACATACCGCAGAAGCGACAGGAACGCGAAGTGTTCACAAGATATGTTTGGAAAATCAGGTTCTCAACTATGATTTCAGCCACGGGTTGGGAAAAAAACGGGGGTTAAGGGCGGGGTGCTCCCCCGCCCATTATCTTCAAGGTGAAATACATGGGAAGATTGGGTATAAGACCAAGGGCAAAAAGAAAACCTGCACATTTCGATATCGGTATCGGGAGCGCAGGCAAGGCACTCAAAGGGCTGGGCAGTTTTATCGAACTTTTATCCGAGATGGAGGAAAAGGGAGAAGAGAAAGCGGAACGGACAGGCGAGATAAAGCTCCCGGGCGGGAAAGCCATGTATGGTTTCTCGGTGAAAATCGGCGGGGCTGGAATTCCCCAGGTTGAACACTTTGGAAATATCGTGCGTGACACCGGGAAAGGACCCGTGGTAGAAGAAGTAAGGGAGCCCATTGTGGATCTCCATGAAGAAAAAAACAGGCTTGAGGTAATAGCCGAGCTTCCCGGCGTTGATGAGAAGGATATTTCCTACGTGATAAAAGACGACGTGCTGATTCTCAATGCCGAAAGCGATGGCAGGAAATACAGCAAGGAAGTGCTGCTGCCCTCAAAAGTTTCTGTTCTCAAGACATCCTATAAGAACGGCATATACAGGTTGATTCTGAAAAAGGAAAAGGATGGGAAATGAGAAAATATTACATTCCTCACTATTATCGGGAGGAAATAAAATAAAGAGGTGAAATATATGGTAGAGAAAACACCAGACTCGTCCAGTCTTGCAGAAGTGCTGGACAGGATTCTGGATAAAGGCGTTGTAGTAGACGCATGGGCAAGAGTATCTCTTGTCGGAATTGAAATACTGACCATTGAGGCGCGAGTTGTCGTGGCTTCTGTGGACACGTTCCTGCACTATGCAGAAGAGATAACAAAGATAGAACAGGCTGCTATCAAAGCGGCGCCCGGAGTCCCTGCTTAAGCAGGACTCCTATATTTTTTTAGGAGGATTGGTTATGGCAGAAACGGCAGAAAATCTGGCAGAAAAGCATACCCGCAGGGAGATAGAAGAAATGGCAGAAAAACTTGGAATACGCACCGTGGGCGTATCCAAATTAAAGATAGCCGAATCTGTGGTTGAATCCAGGAAAAAACCTGTTGCAAAAGAAACACGAAAAGTAAAACAAGAGAAAGAAGTTAAGGCGTTCAAACCTGTGAAGACAATCGGAAAGAGGGGAGTGTTTGCAAAGCAGGCGGACATGGAGAAAAAAGCCGGAGAGATAGAAAGCTTTGTCTCTGAGTTGCACAGGAGCGCTATGGATATGGCGCATAAAGGCGCTATGGAGATGCAAAAAGGCATTAATGCGCAGATAAAGGAGAACGAAAAGGCAGCAGCCAAAATGTACAGCGGGGTCAGGGAGATTCATGCCGGGATCAAGCAGATGCAGGCTGACATGGACAAGAAGGCGGCGGATATCCAGAAAGGTGTCAGGGAAATGCACAGGGGCGTTGCTGAGATACGGAAAGGCTTCACGGAATTCCAGGACGACACCATGATGAATTACATAAGAGATTTCTACTATGGCTAGCCCCCCATAGTTGTATTTTTTTACACGCATATATCGAATTTCGTTACGAAAAGGAGAACTATATGAACTATAAAGAAACTCATCCAAGAAAAATAAGAGGCGCGGCGGTTCACCAGACAATTGGTGAAAAGAATAAGGAAAAGCCAGCCAAAACAAAAACAAGGCAAAAAGATAAAGAAAAAAAGAATCACAGTGCATCGTCAATAGGCGTATCGGAGCGCCAGGCAGTCGAAGAAGCGTATCTTGTGCCTGAACTTGACCATTTTGTTGAGGCGCATGACGTTAAGAATGTAGAGAAACGGGTAAAGCTCTGGCTCAATACAGGCTATCCTGTCCACCTGATAGGACCCACAGGCTGCGGAAAGACAAGTCTTGCAATGCACGTAGCAAATGAACTCGGAAGGCCTGTGGTATGGATTAACGGCGATGAATCCATTACGACTACAGACCTGATTGGCGGTTATTCGCAGATAGAGCAGGAAAGCATAAGGGACAAATACGTTCACAATGTGTTTAAGAGCAAGGACATATTGAAAGCTGACTGGGTTGATAATCCGCTTGCCCTGGCATGCAAATACGGCTACACACTGGTATATAATGAATTTTCAAGGACAAAACCAGCAGCCAATAATATCCTGCTTTCAGTCTTTGAGGAAGGGATACTTGAACTGCCCACCAAGTTCGGTGAGGAAAGGTACATCAAAGTGCATCCCGACTTCAAAGCAATACTGACCAGCAATTCCATTGAATACGCCGGCGTCCACAGGCCACAGGATGCGCTGCTTGACCGCCTCGTGAGCATATACATGGACTACTACAGTTTTGATACCGAGGTAAACATTGTCAATGCGCATACGGGTTTGCCAAAAGACGATGCCCGTAAGATAGTGGCTGTGGTCAGGTCGTTAAGGGAAAAACTCCCCGATGCACAGAAACCGGGGACAAGGGCATGCATAATGATAGGGCAGGGACTGAGGGCATTGAACGGTCAGGGTAACAAGAATTTCGAGCAGCTCTGCATCGATGTAATGGCTACAAAAACACGTTCTCCCATGGACCTGATTGAGAAACAGGCGCTGGTGAAAGATGCTATCGCGGCGCTGGCATAGCATTGCATAAAAAGCATTCTACAGGAGAATCAGGCATGGGAAAAAAGCCCGTTATAAAAGAGACCATCACGAAGAAACTTGATATAAAAGAGGTCAGCAAGAAAAAGCCCGATATAAAAGAGATCTGCAAAACTGCTCAATCCATGACCGAGAGCCTTTTGAACAAAAAATCAGAGGGTATTACAAGCGTGAGCGGGGGGGATGATGGCTGGAAGGTGAATGTCGAGGTGCTTGAAAGGAAAGCTGTTCCGGACACCCAGGATATTCTGAGCACGTATGAACTCAAATTAACCAGTGATGGGGAACTCACAGGATATAAAAGAACAGGGACGCGGCGCAGGGGGGACAGGGTAGTAGAGGAAGAGGCGGGATGATAATAGAGTCAGGCGAACTTTCTGCTATAATCACTAACCAGGAGATGATAAAATGAACCATGTTGAAATGGAGTGCCCAATGTGCGGGAAGCAATGTCAGGGAGAAATCCTCAACGGATATCCTGACTACGTCACGATAGAATGCGAGAGAGACGGTTTCCAGGCAAGAAAAACAAGCTGGAGGCAACGAATTGAATAAAAAACCATCCTCTGGCATAGATGCAGTTTTAACCGGGTCACTTGTTAAAAGCAGGCACGTATTATTCCTCTACACCTCTCTTGTGAATAAGTATGCAATCCAGGCATCCTTCTTAGCCTCGTCGGGTGAGGACGAGAACCTGCTGTATATAACAGAAAAAGAACCATGCACGGTCGTGAATAAGTTTGAGCTGGGGCGTAAACTGCGGGTTATCCATCCTGAAGATACAGGCAGCCTGGAAACCACGGGCAAATTCAGGATAATCATAGATGGGGTTGAATCTCATGAGAAAATTGAGAACCTGACCGGAAATGAAAATAATATTTCGTTATGCATGTATGATATTTCCCGGCTTTCCAATGAAAGACTCAGGAAGTTTGCCGCAATCCATGACAGGCTTATTCTCAACACCCCGGACACGACGGTTTTATCCTCAGGGATTTTCGAAAAATTCAACACTGCGGATGAGACGATTGAAAGACTTGTCAAAGAGTACCTGGATATAGTGGTTCTTGCGCTTGTCGCCGGAAAACCGATGTGCGGCACGGATATAATGGATATAGTTCACAGGAATTTCAATGTACTGCTAAGCCCGGGAACAATTTATCCGCTTCTTCACAGGTTAAAGAAAGATGGACTGCTGGAATGCGATTGCAGTATAAAAAAGAAAGTGTATAAGCCGGCAGAGGGCAGCGAAGCGCATATCCGCGATATACTCGGCGGGCACCTTCTGGCAAACGAATTCCTGAACGGCTTTTTGAAATCGAATGTCTTTGAGGTGAAAAGGATATGAGCGATGGGATATACGTTTACTGCATAATCAAATCCGATGGCGGGAAAAAGAGCTTCGGAAAGCTGGGTTTTGGCGATGGGGAAGTTTACACCATAGAGTATAGGGATTTTGCGCCTGTTGTGAGCATTACGCCTGTTAAAAAATACGAGGTAAATGAAGAAGAAGTTGGAATTCATAAAAATATAGTGGAGCGTGTGATGAAAGAGCACAGCGTGATACCTGTGGCTTACGGCATGGTGTTCAAGAACAAGAAATTGATTACGGTGGCTATGAGCGCGGGATATAGAGCCATCAGGAAAGCCATGCAGGCTATAGAAAATAAAGTAGAACTGGGGGTAAAGGTTATCCAGGCAAAGGATGCCGCGCCGGATGGGAAAATAGAGCCGTGCCGGCAGGATTTTTTAGAACGGCTCAAAAAGATAGCCTCGGACTCAAAGGAACTCAAGCTGTTCAGCGAGCGCCTTGTGCTGAATGCATCTTTCCTTGTCGCGAGGGATAAAATTGATGAGTTTTCAAGCGAGGTGGATATTCTCCGGAATAAATACGATTATCTGAAAACCCAGTACAGCGGGCCCTGGCCGCCCTATAATTTCGTGGATATACATGTGCTTTCGAGGCAGAGAGGGGGTTTCCGGTAATGTTCATACTGGATGATATCGTGCTTCGACAATTCGGTATCTCGATACCGGGTCTTGATTTGCTATGGACTATAGAGCAGATAAGGGGTTTTGCATACAGGGAGTTTTACAATCCTGAAAAAATCAAGAACAGGATAAAGGAAAACAGGCTTCTGTACGAGTTCGGGGAGATAAACAGGGATGAATACGAGAGAATAAATAATGAGCTTTTGCACAAGCTCAAAATGGCTGAACTGGGACAGGAGATGAATCTTGGCGCACGAATGGATATACTCGGGGTGAGATGACAAATGAAAAAAGAAAAAAGCAACCTGAAAGAACTGCCTGCTACAGGGAAACAAGAATTTCACGGGGGTATCCGGGAGTTCCTGGAGCTTCTTGAAGATATGGAGAAAAAGAACGAGACGACGAAAAACGTATCGGGAGCGCTTGAAGGACCGTACGGTTCCAAAGCTGAATATGATTGTACCATAAGATTGGGGATTGAGGCAGATGACTTCCCTCTGAGAAGGGGTTTTAATCCGCGTTCACGCCCAAGAATCATATCTGAAGAATTTAACCGGTGATATAAATGATAGATGTTAAACAGAAAATCAAGGAAAACCAGAGGAAACAAAGAGCAGTCGTAGATGCTTTTCATAAAAAGATCAGGGAAGAGGCAGTTCCTTATCTGAGAGCAAAGAAAATCGCCCACAGCAGACGTGTTGATAAATTGCAGGATGATATCTCTGAAAAATGGACGATACAGAAGAAAAGCGCACGGCAGCATGTGAAGGAGCAGAAGGAAAAGCACAGGGCGAATGTGTGTGTTCTTGAAGATACAATAAAATCACATCAGAAAAAACAACGAGCGAATGCACAGGCGCAGATAGATAAAGCCCTGTCAATTTTCGAAAATACAGTCAGGAAAAACAGGGAAATCATAGAAAAAAGGAAAATGACGCGAAGGATGAGGGAAAAAAGAAAGGGAAAACTCCTTTTTGCATGCCCTATCATGCCTTCACGGGATTTTTCAGATCATTTATCCTATTCACCATCGCACTCCACAGTGCCAGACCCGGAATATGCAGGAACCCTGACCCGGTGTTTCAAGAGCGCGACCATGCCTGACCCGAAATTTGCCGATTCAATGGCGTATTCCCCGAAATACCCTGAAGCCTCAAAACCTGAATTTGCAGAAGCTACAATGTTATCATGTAAACTTTCATTGATGCCAAAACCGATACTGGAAGATTCACAACAGGCAGGACAAAAGGAATCAATAAAAGCCGAAAGAAAATCCGGGAGGAAAGAACCATGAAGGGATTGATGCCGGAAGGTAATAGAGGTCTTCCCGATGCGATAGAGAGGATACTGGACAAGGGTCTCGTTATCAATGCGGATATCGCAGTTTCGGTTGCTGGCAACGAGCTTCTTGGCATCAAGATAAGGGCGACGCTTGCCTCCTTTGAAACCGCGGCGCGGTACGGTATGGAGTTCCCATCCGGAACCAATCTCAAAACTCCGGCGTGGAGTGAGGCAATGAAATTAAAGGCAAGCTGCCCCGAATGCGGAAATGAAAGAGAGGAACGGAGGCTTCTGGAAGAAGGCTGTCATATATGCGGCTGGGTAAGCCCAATCGAGCGGCAGAAAGCCCTGACGCATATGGTGTGAAATCTGGTGATACAATTGGAAAATAAATGAAACCGCCGTCAGAGGTGTTGAAAAATAACGAACCGCAGATAAACGCAGATGAACGCAGATTTGTTGAGAGAGTATCCGCATTCATTTGCCTGTATAAATAAGATAGCAGGTGAATATTTATGGGAAGTGAGAAACGCAAGAAAGGGGCAGGAGAGACTGAAAAAGACCGTGAGGAGAAAATAAAAAAGCTTGAGAAAAGGATTGATGAGCTTGAAAAGAAAAAAGAGGAGGAGCCCAGTATCGTGGGTGATGTGGTAAGCCAGTTCATCCCCGGTCTTGGCGGCATTGTAAAGACGCTTGAAAAATCCTCACCCGAGTTCAGGAAAAGGATTGCAGAGACGGATGCAGAGATAAAACACAGGTTAGAAACAGGCTGGAACGGCAAGCCTGAAGTGAAGTATGGCGTATCTATTAAGCCCCTTGTACCTGAAAGAGAAGAGGGGGCGCCGCAAGAGGAGGAAGTGCCTGAAAAGGAGCCTATTATCGATGTTTTTGAGGAGAAGGATTACATCACGGTGATAGCTGAACTGCCTGGCGCTGAGGAAAAGGACATAAAAACAAAACTTACGGAAAATGCCCTCAGGATTTCCGCCGGCGGATACACCAAAAGTATTGCGCTGCCTGAAACTGCGAAATCGATTGTCGGGAGAACATATAAAAACGGCATACTGCAACTGAAAATTGAGAAGGGAAAACATGCCGGTCAATATCGATGAGGGAAACCTCAAACAGGGGCTCATGGGGCTGGTTGTGGCGCTTGTGGAGATTATACAGGAGGTTCTTGAGCGGCAGGCGATACGGAGAATGGAAGGCGGGAGGCTTAGCGAGCAGGAAATCGAGAGACTCGGCGCTGCATTGTCAGACCTGAAAGAAGCACTTACGAACATAAAGAAAGACAATGACCTTGAAGATGCTGTGAACTCTGTCAGGGAAGAACTTGATAATGTGGCTGACGAAGTGATAGGCAAAATCCAGAGCCCGGAAAATTGGAATACGAAGGTCGTGGAGGCGTGAGCGAGGAAAATATCGGAGAGGGGAGATATCTTTACTGCATAACCAATAGCAATGCAGGGCTGAGCATTGGTAATGCGGGAATAGAAGACAGCACGGTCTATACAATTCCTTATAAGGATATTGCGGCAGTGGTGCACTCCTGCATTGCAAAACCCTATGCGACAGAGGATAACGCAAAAGCAGCGGAGTGGATATTATCGCATAATTATGTTATCGATTGCGCCGCCAAAAAATCCGGAACAGTCCTGCCGTTCTCTTTCGATACCATTGTCAGGGGCAGTGATGAGGTCGTATCCTGCTGGCTAAAAAAGAGCTACATGATGTTGAAAGAAGAGCTTGACAGGCTGAAAAATAAAGCCGAGTACTCAATCCAGGTTTTCTGCGACCATGAATATCTCAAAGCGAAGCTCGCAGGCGGTGATAATGAGCCAGGGGAAACGAAAGAGAAGATGGATAAAATGTCAGGGGGCGCTGCTTACCTGTTCCGGCGAAGGTTTGAATTGAAAATGAAGGATGCAATCTCAGCCGAGGCAACACGGCTCTCCATGGAACTCAGTTCAAATATACAGGAGCATGTCGAAGAAATGAGGGCTGATGAAAAGATTGCGCATGTGCCTGAAAAATATGCCGGGAAAAGACTAATCGTGGCGCTTTCCTGCCTTGTCCGTGAAGATAACGTCGGGAGGCTCGGCGAGGCGCTGGATGAGATTAACAAACGTAAGGGTTTTGCAGTCCGCTTCAGCGGTCCCTGGGCGCCGTTCAGTTTCGTCCGGCGGTTTGATGAACCCGGTAAGGACGTTCGAAGATGAAGCCTGAAAGGGAGAATAACTTAGTCGAGCTGCTTGACAGGTGCCTGAACAAAGGTGTCATATTGAATGCGGATGTGATAATCTCGGTCGCAGGCGTGCCTTTAATCGGAATAAGCCTGAAAGCTGCGCTTGCAAGTATAGAGACGATGCTTGATTACGGGATGATGGAGGCATGGGATAAAAGCACGAGGGAGTGGTATGCCGCTGAATTGACAAAGAAAGAGGCTGTGCTTGCAGATGGCGAGGAAATCTTATTCAGGACATTTGGCTATATCTGGTACAGTGGGGGAATTATCCGGAACTGGAGACCTGGTGTCTGGTACCTTACTAATAAGAGACTTTTCCTGTGGAATGGGGAGATGCTTTTTGAGACTCCTTTATATAGAGTAGAGGAACTCACGGTTGAGACAGAAACTTATTTCGATAAGGAGCATAATATACTTATTTTGCATATCAATGGGGGGCCAATCCGTATTCGCGTATCAGATGTTGTTCAATTCAGGAAGGCTATTGATAAGGTTTCTTTGAAAAAGCTTGAAATGGAAATTCCGGCTTTTTGAATTTGCAGCAGCACCTTTTCGTTATTACTGCCGCTCGTAGCGAAAAAAGATGAAAAATTAAATAGAACACAGATGACACGGATTGGACGGATTTTCACGGATATTTTTAATCCGTGCGCATCCGTGTCATCCGTAAAATCCGTGTTCCATCACAATATTATTCTTGACTGATGAAGGATGAAATCAACTTATCTATTTCAGTAGCGGGATAAGAAAATACGTTTATAGTTCATAGACGTAAATAAAAACGTGAGTTATCAATCCAGGCTTTTTACCTCTATATCCTTTGCCAGCAAGGGTATGACGTTGTGGGCAGCCCCGATGAAAAGCAGCCCGGTTTCATTGTTTTTAAGCGTGGCATCAATCGCCTTTGCGATAAAGGCATCGCGCTCCCGTATCAACTCATCTTTCACCTGTTCGTATTTCCCTGACGCTTCTGCCTTTTCCTTTATGCCGGTTGCGGTCACGATAGCCTTGATGTGCTCGTACTCTTTCCGCAGGAGTTCCGGGCTTTCAGTCGCCTCAATAGCTGCGCCCCTTTCGACCAGTTTCCTGACAATCTGGTAGTTCCTGCTTCCTTTCTCCGCAGTTTCCCTGACAATCCTCAATCCCAGTTCGCCTCCGCATGGGAGACCGTCCTGGTATATTCTCGTCCTGCCGTAATCAAGACCGAGAGCATCTATTTCCTTTTCCGCCTCATTCCAGAAGTTTTCGATTCTTCTCTGGTTCTCAAGCCACTTCTCCCTTCCCATCTTGGCCATGCCCTCTTTTATCAGTCCCTCTCCCATGGAACCCATGTCGGCTGCGGTATGGACAATTTTTATTAAAAATAACTTTCTCATCCCGCTAACACCATTTCATTGCCCGGGCGTTTCATGTCTCTGCCTGTACGAGTCAATAGCTTTTACAAAATGTTTTTGCTTTATGATAAAATCCGGCTTTTCAAGGTCGCCTTTATTACCGATATATTCCTCGATTGCCATCACGGCAGCCTCCCTGCATGCGGATGCGACATCCGCGCCCGTGAACCCCCCCATACGCTTTATCAATGCCGCCGGGTTTATATCCCTGCCCATGGGTTTTTGCCTGGTATGTACTTTGAATATCTCAAGCAATTCGGATTCTCCCGGAAGCGGTACTTCCATCACCATGTCAAACCTTCCGGGGCGCAGGAGGGCGGGGTCTATCATATCTAAACGATTTGTGGCAGCCAGCACCGTAACTCCCCTTAAGTCCTCGATGCCGTCCATTTCGGTCAACATCTGGCTTACCACGCGCTCTATTACCTGCGTATCCCCGGCTTTCCCGCGTCTTGGAGCTATGGCATCTATTTCATCGAAGAAAATGACGCAGGGCGCTGCCTGCCTTGCCTTTTTAAATATCTCCCTGATTCCGCTTTCTGATTCGCCCACCCATTTGGATAAAAGTTCAGGTCCTTTGACAGATATGAAATTGGCGTTGCTCTCGCTTGCCACAGCCTTTGCAATCATGGTCTTGCCTGTGCCCGGCTGCCCGTATAGCAGGATTCCCCTGGGCGGCTTGATGCGGGCATGATTGAAAAGAGAGGCATACTTGAGAGGCCATTCTATGGTCTTCCTGAGTTCGTATTTGATATTTTCCAATCCGCCGATATCGCCCCATGATACATTAGGCACCTCTACGAAAACCTCTCTCGTAGTGGAAGGCACAATCTCCGAGAGAGCCTGGATAAAATCGTCCATTGATACTTTTAAATCCAGCAGTATTTCCGGGGAAATCGCCGCAGATTCAAGATCAATTTCCGGCATTATTTTGCGTATGGCGTTCATTGCCGCTTCCCTGCAAAGAGCAGCCAGGTCTGCGCCCACGTATCCGTGGGTAACGTCCGCAAGATGTGAAATATCCACATTCTCTTCAAGGGGCATTCCCCGCGTGTGGATATTTATTATTTCAAGCCTGCTGTTCCTGTCGGGAATACCTATGCTGATCTCACGGTCAAACCTGCCTGGTCTGCGGAGCGCAGGGTCAAGGGCATTTGGAATATTAGTGGCTCCTATCACCACTACCTGACCTCTTGATTTCAAGCCGTCCATCAAAGCCAGCAACTGCCCTACTACCCGCTTTTCAACATCCCCTAGAATCTTCTCCCTTTTCGGGGCTATCACGTCTATCTCGTCAATGAAAAGTATGCTGGGCGCGTTATTGCTTGCCTGGGCAAAGACCTCGCGCAGTTTTCCTTCGCTTTCCCCGTAAAACTTATGCATAATCTCAGGACCGTTCACGTGCATGAAGTAAGCCGAAGTTTCATTTGCCACAGCCCTTGCTATGAGGGTTTTGCCTGTGCCAGGAGGACCGAGGAGCAATATTCCTTTTGGCGGGTCTATACCGAGGCGTTCAAACAATTCGGGATATTTCAGGGGAAGCTCAATCATTTCCCGTATTTTCTTCAGCTCTTTACCCAGTCCGCCCACATCCTCGTAGGAGATTTTCATCCCCGGCTTTGCCACGTCCTCTGCTTTCCCGAGCTGTATGCTGGTTTTTGGATGCACAAGTACCGCGCCTTCCGGGCGGGTATCGACAATCGTATATTCCTGATAGCGTGTCCCGAAAAAGGATATACGTACGGCATCGCCTTTTACAACCGGCAGACCTTCCAGCAGCCTGCCCATATACCTGATGTCCCGCCGGCTTGACCTTGTTGATGAAATTGTAATGGATGCCGCGGCTGCTGCACTTGTTTTTCTTATCCCCGCCTTATCGCCCACGCCAACCTGGGCGTTCCCGCGTATGATTCCGTCTATCTGGATGATGCCC
This sequence comes from Candidatus Methanoperedens sp., assembly GCA_049303315.1. Taxonomy (GTDB): domain Archaea; phylum Halobacteriota; class Methanosarcinia; order Methanosarcinales; family Methanoperedenaceae; genus Methanoperedens. The sequence continues at coordinate 17,122 of JBAQMZ010000044.1, read as the reverse complement.
TTTCCGCGATCCCCTGAAAAAGTAGGCATCAGCTTCGCTACGGTAGTTCTTTTACCTGTAATCTCAATTATATCTCCCACATCCGCATCCAGGAGCTTCATATCGGCTGGGTCGATGCGTGCCAACCCCCTTCCCACGTCTTTTGAGAAAGCCTCTGCGACCTTCAGTGTTAAATCTTTCTGCATTTTAATGGATTGTATTAAATTAAATATAATACCCACATATATTTAGTAAGTTATAACCGTCATGGTATTGCATTAGATAGTAATAATTACGCATTATACAGTAATAAACTTTCTGAGATGAAATGAAGAACATATAAAGGAAATTAATAGGGAAGGGCACCACCGTCTCCGGCTCCAAAGGCCAGAAGGATTGACCACTACCCTACGGGACTGGTGTTAAAAGAGCAGCTAAACTGCTTATTTCTTATCCTAAAGATATGCCATTTTTTGGATAAGTTTCATCCGCTTTCCAGAGGTTTATAAACCCCGCGGCATTTCATGCATTATGGGAAAGCTTCATGTTGCCAACCTTCTTCCCCATTTCCTAAAATTGATAGAATGTCTTTGAAAACAGCATCAAGGAGCCTTCTTCTTTAATCCGCGGGCTGGAAGTTCTCGCAAGCTGCGCTATCTGCTCTCACTAAGCCGTAGAATCGGCATTGGTCATCGGCAGGGTTGAACCACATGCATCCCTTGCACATAGCATCGTATTCGGTTTCCAAGGCTTGCACCCAAATTTCGATAAGACCTGGCAGTTTTTTGAAGGAGGCTTAATTGGTTACTGATTACTGAATAACCCTTAATACTGCCAGATCGTAAAAGAATTTTTCATTTATCAAGATATATACTTATCTGTTTAACCATGATTATTCGTTATAATTTCCACTGGAAATAATGGGGTCATCATGACCACCATACATTATTGAAAAAATCATTCATTCGTGCAGTTATTTATATCCCATGCTCTACCGGATGCAACAAGTGCCTAGAGAAGCCTTATTTTGGTGCGTGTTCCAAAGATTAATTCAAGCATGAAGGATGGTTATTATTCTCAAGACTGGGTTGTGCAATGTTCTTTCCGCTTTCAAGGTTCCGAATTAGGGAGATATTCCCGTATATGCATATTCGTGTTATTTTCCCCATATAATTTCCTCACAATAAACATAGCTTAACTAATTTTCCACTTTGATGACACAAATCGTTTTTTACTCAACTCTATAATTCATAGGATGGAGAAATGCTATCATTATTCTTTAAAAGTTTTTGAAGTTTTTCTTGATGCTTTAAAACTTTCGCAAAGCAAAACTTCATCCCCAACAAAATAGATAATGGGCCTGCTTTTCTTGACAATAAAATTGCTTTTTACAATATCAAAGAAAGCATCGATGAGTGAATCTCGTTCGATATCACCCGAATAGTGAAGCTCACCAACAATCCATGCAGCATTTTCAATGATTGATGGAAATTCAGCCAAATATCCTTCAGAGCCTTCAATGTCGATTTTCAGACCATATCCATTGCCACTCACAATCTTGTCAAAAGGGAGCATAGTAACTTGCCTGGCATGCGATTGTTTCGTGCACAGTGATGGAAGCGCGTGGGATTGTTCACCAAAGAACAAAGTCACCTGCCCCTCAGCCTTACCCGCTGCTGCACATATCAACTCCGCAGGGATATTATTGCTTTTCAGATTTCGTTCGAGAAGCAGGAAGTTTTCCTCCATTGGTTCCACACATATAAGTTCCGCAGATGGATTGAGCAGATGGAAGTACATAGCTGAAAGACCAATGTTAGCACCGAAGTCATAAATTCGTTGAACAGGATCTTGAATATGGTAAGCTTCCTCTGCAAATACTTCCCAGAGTAAACCAACCGATACAAGATCCGCAGGGTAGGCGATATTGATAATTTGATTGCGTATACAAAATCGGATTTCTCTTATTTTATTAGTGGCATTACGATTGATTGAGAGTCCACGTAAACGATGGACAAAGGCTTTTATATAATCCTCCAGCAATATCATGCGGCTGCGTAAATCGAGAGTAATTGCATTGTATTTATGTAATACCGTCATGTAACTATATTCATGTGCTATCTCTTTAGCACATTCACGAAGCTTTTTAAGTTCAAGACCAGTCACATCAGCTATGAATGGTGTATAATCCATAATTCCGTTACCGCGTGCAATGTGTCCTGGCAGCGTCCCTGACCGTAATTCCAATGCCGGACCTGGGATGCCTGCAGCACAGCGATATCTATCCTCCATTGAAAGTCTGCTTAGAAGACGGTTAAGGTTCATTTCCCAATTTTGGGATGGTACATTGAGACGACTCATTTACTGCTCCACAGGTTTAAGTGGGAAAGTATTTGTTCTGAAGTGAGTCTTCCATAATCAGAAGACACGGTTATTGAATACAATTGCATGTCTGCATCTATCGAATCTAAAAGAGATTTCAACCTGTTATAAAGTTTATGGGCGGCCATTGAATCATAATTACGAAAGGTTAACAAATAGGCTATGTGATTTCCAAAACGAAATATCCGGTCATTTTTCCTTAAATGACACTTTAGAATCGATTCAATTTCTTTGCGGTTTAACTCATTGTTTACTTGTTGAATTCCATTATTTCCATTGATAAGTACAGAAAGGCAAGACAAAGGCGATTCCTCTGTTATAAGTAACAGTTCATTCGATAATTCTTTCTCAATATGGCTCGGTGGAAAAGAAGAAACCGGTTCCTCAAAATTGTTAAAACTGGCAGCAATTTCTTGATTATCTGCAATCAAAGTGCAGTATGGATCGCATGCGAAAATAGATTTATTGCTGACCAGTGCTTTCGAACGGCAACCGCCAAGGCATAATTTAAAGAATTCACATGAAGCGCATGGTTCTTCAATGTTATCCTCAAGGGCCCGGGCTGTTGAGAATGGCGGCTCTTGAATAATTTCAGCAAGAGTCTTGTCTGCAAGATTCGACACAGCCGGCATTTCCGGGCATAGTGCAACGCCTCGATCCGCCGTAACGGCTGCTCCGGCCAGGAAAATTCCGCACGAGTGCGCGGGAATCGCGCTATATGGTGTAGACCATTTAATGCCGAACTCTTTTTCGTCTATCTCCTTTAAAGTTTGCGTAAGCCAGCGAACCTGACTGCGGTCCAGCGTAATGTTTGTTGTAGCCCGACCAATCTCTGTTGCACGCTCCATGTTTGGAAAAATATTGTTTTTCCGGGCAAACCTCCAGATTTCAGGTATTTCCGTGATGTTAACTTTCGTAGCGCATGGCGCAATACCAAGTCTTACATACCGTCCATCTAGCTTTGTGAAACCAGCTTCCATGAGAGCATCCAATCCGGAGCGAATCCGTTTATAAGTACCCGGTCCAGTAAGCCGGTCTTGAATTTGCTTCCTTCCATCAGATTTAATCATGATCGACACTCCAAGATCAAACAAACACTTTGCAGCGCTTAAATCTATAGACATTCCATTTGTAAAAATAACCGCTGTAACGTTCCGGTGATTAACATATTCGATAAACGACCAAAAATGCTTGTACAGGAAAGGTTCCCCCCCTCCGAGATAGACTATAGAGCGTAACCCTAAATCGATTCCTTGATCGATGACATCACATGCATCTTCAAGCGACATGGGTGAATTCTGTTCGTCTTGTCTCAAATAAGAATAACAATACAGGCAATCCAGATCGCAGTTATAGTTGGTTTCCATACGCAAGCAGAGTAACCGGCCTGTATCACGCGCTGCATGAATTTCCTGTAATGAATAGCTATAGCCTTTTAAAAGTACGCCTGTTGATCCTCCGGCATAGTCCTGTTCATGATCCAGTAATTGTTTCAGTTGGACTCAGCCCCCTTTTTTGGTTTTTTTCAAAATAATTTAATTAAATTTTTCCCTGTATGGGCAATTACCATCAAATTTTACCCTATCGTGAACCGGGTATTTTTCCAGTATTTTATTTTCTAATTTTTTAATATAATCTTCTCTTACATTACCGATTATATCTTCATTGCCTACACAGGGGCTTACTCTTCCATCCCCGTATATATGCATAAACTCTACACACCGCATCGTTGCAAAGTTGTTCCATATTGTATGGTAGAGCCCATATTCTTCATCAACTTTTCTCACTATTTCCGTCATTTTAGCTTTATCTTTTTCATCAACCATTAAAGACCTGTCAAAATCATCTTTTGCACATCTTCCGGATGGAATATAAAATGCAAAAACTACAAATAAATTGTTTTCTCTACAATAGCGTAGCGTTTTTTCGACTTCGCCAATGTTTCTTTTTGAAATAACCATATCAAAACCTAATCTTGTAGTCCCATCCTCTTGAACCTCATTAAATCCATATTCCATGAGTAATTCTATGGACTCATTTCGTTGTTTAAAATATTTACCACTCTTATCTCCAACAACCCAATTCTGATATTCCTCGTTAAATAAACTATCACATTTTGGAGATACACTGGCACCTGATTCATAAACTCTTTTAATGAAATCCCTATCCCGCATTTTTGTTGCAGCATCCGTATATATGACTGTGTTAATCCCTTTTGAACAAGTATATTCAATTATCTCAAAAAAATCTTTATCGATTGTCGGTTCTCCTTCTCCAACAAAATCAATCGTATAAGTATTCGCCGCCACCAGTTGGTCTATTACGTTTTTAATTTCATTCAGCTTAAGATCTTTCCTGTTTTTATCTGTAAAACAATGAAAACAATCATGCGGGCATGCTTCTGTCATGGCGCGAAAATTTACAATAGGAAGTTTTGATGGATTACGATAATATTCTTCTGCAATATCCCATCCTTTAATTAATGCTCCTATACCTATGGGAACATGTCCAAGCCCGATGTACTTCTTTTTGCTTAATTTCATCATAAGATTCTCTCCCCGTGCGTCATTATTTGTACCACCTCTTAAATTTTCTAAATGATAGGATCAATTTCAATTCATGGCAGTGTTCAAAATTTTTGAAAATACGTCTGCCCTGTATCCTATATGTTATTCCGCATTCCTCAATAAATACCTTTTGCCTGTCAACTTTTCCAGTATAGTCAGTAAAAAAAACCTTGGCAGCCCTTATCAACCTATCTGTTTATCATACGTGCTGTTGCGACCTTCACAATTTTTCGGAAGCTCGATAATCTGCCCCCCAATCCAACCTTTGATGAGTGGTGTCACCTGGACTTCACTGTCAATCACCATGAAATAATCGGGATCGCGCTTGTAACTTTCGGGATTGTATGACGGCATGATGGGATTGTAGACTTCATTGCAATCACGTAGAATGTCTAACCCGGTCTTGCCAGCTAGTATGGAAGTGAAAATTTGCTTAAGAACAGCAAAAGCTCCATTCGATTGTGAGACCTCGATTTCCTGCGATATGCCGAAGAATGTTAATTTCTCCTCCGGCATCTTAAGTTTCCTGAGGTGGAGCTTCATGTCACCAAGGAAGTGTTTGTACGATAGACAGGAGATGGGAACGACAATGAGTCCATGTGCCGGGCTCTCCAGTAGCTTTTCAGGATGAACGAGTTTTTTCCCAATCCAGAGGCCTTCTCCATGGTGTGCGTGTGATATCGAAAAGTAGCCTCGCCGCTCCTGACTGGTCTTAATAAACTCGTTGTAGGCATTTTCTTTCATTAGAGTAGAGTTGAGGACTTTAACGGTAAGTGTATGGAGGTGACCATCAGGTGGCGCATTTATCTCCTTCATGTAAACTATAAAACCGCAGTTATCCATAGCATTATGCTTATGTATAGACTTGAAATCCAGGGATTCAAGATAAATCTTAAAACCCCGGTATTGTCTAATATCTGCCATCGTTATTTTTCTGGTTGCGCAAACATTCTGGTCCGTTGCAGGCTCGGTTTTTGGAGGCTTTTCGTTCCCAAAGGCGATCACCCACTCCGATTTTGACCCTTGAAAAAGCTTCTCGTAAGGGGGGCTGAGATCGGTGATGTCTGCTGTACCACCATGGCCTTTTGTCCAGGGTAACCCCTTGAGAGATTTTGCATTCTGCTCGTTCATAATCGTTCAAAACAATAAATCAAAATTCTCCGATTTTCAAAAGACCATCTAGGATCTCCCCACTTAACTCGAAAACTAGCTTTAGCCAAACCAAGATCGGCCTTGTTCACAAAATGCGATTTTGAATACTTAACTCTAAAACTGGCTTTATCCAAACCACGAAAGAAGTCCATTACGTTAGATCTCATGGGGTCAGAAAAAAGCGCCAATCCATTTGCCTTTAAGCTAATTTTAAGAAGTGATTCTATCCACATCCACTCTTTTGGATTATAAAGTACATCACTACCTATAACCAGATCATATTTGCCAATATTCCCAACGATATTCGGATCCTTCCAGCAACAACATATCGTTTGGAAATGTCCTATCTCGTTAAGTAGACAGTTCTGGGAAACAACTTGAAGAGCATCTGAAATGTGGTCGAGGAATGAAACAGCAGCTCCCAGTTTAGCAAGGACGAAGCCCTCCAGCCCTACTCCACTGCCGATAACAAGAGCCCGGGATCCTTTCAGTCTTTCAAGAGGAAATCCTTGTGCTAAATATCTGGATAAAGCCAATGCGGCAGGCCAAGTCTTGTTCCAGAAATTGCCTTCCCCGCAATAAGTACATGTTGGAAAGTATCTTAGTATAGGAATCTCCACTAATTGAATCGATATATTATCTGTCACATCATATGTGTGAATTTGCCTTTTATTTAACAATACCACACCGCTTATCAATGAGATAAGATGAACTCACGGATATATCATATGTTCTATCGATATATCCCGGAGAATTGTATGTTTAACGTTATTTCACATCTTCAATTTTTAAAAACCTATCCGAGTGACTTTAGCTCGGTTGAATGTGATTGCGACTGCACCATTAGCCATGATAAGCCGAGTTACAACATTTGGTATTTTCCCCTGGGCAGGAACACTTATTTAAATCTCCAGCTTCTCAAGCCCGCGTGCAGCCTCCATTAAAGTCTCATCCTTCTTCGAGAAGGTGAACCGCAGCTTATGTTTTCCTGCTTCGCTCCTATAGAAAGTGCTCCCCGGCACAGCCGCAACTCCAACTTCACTTACCATGTATTTCGCAAAAGCCATGTCATCCATCTCAACGCCTTCAGGTATATCCGCCAGTATGTAATACGCACCCTCTGGCATACGGCATTTAAATCCCACTTTTACCAAAGCTTTATAGAGCAGCTTTCTTTTCCCATCGTACGTCCGTGCAAGCTCTTTATAATATGAATCAGGGAATCTCAAGGCTGTTATGCATGCGTGTTGAAGCGGTGCGGGTGCACCCACTGTGAGGAAATCATGCACCTTCCGTATCGCTGAGGTCAGATTTTTTCCTGCAAGCGCATAGCCTATCCTCCACCCAGTGACGCCATAAGTCTTTGAGAACCCGCTTATAGTTATCGTCCGGTCTTTCATTCCATCCAGCGACCCGATGCTGATATGTTTTTTATTATCATAGAGGATGTACTCATAGATTTCGTCAGTCACCGCAATAACATCGTAGTCCACGCATAAATCAGCGATTAATTTTAGCTCATCCCTGGTGAACACTTTCCCGCAGGGATTATTCGGCGTGTTCAGGATGAGAGCGCGAGTCTTCTTATTAAAAGCAGAAGCAAGAGCATCTTCATCGATGCTGTTGTCATCATTCAGAGGTACGAACCGTGGAACTGCCCCTGAAACTGCCGAATCAGGACCGTAATTCTCGTAAAACGGCTCAAATACAACAACCTCATCCCCCTCGTTTATTAAAGCGAGCATGGAAGCCATCATGGCTTCGGTCGAGCCGCAGGTTACCGTAATCTCTGCTTCGGGGTCAGCCTCGATATTATTATATTCACGGGCTTTTCGTGAGATTTCTTCCCGCAGGTCTTTTGCGCCCCAAGTGATCGAATACTGGTTATAATCCTCCATTATTGCAGAGGCTGCTGCGCGCTTTAGCTCATCCGGCACCGGGAAATCCGGGAACCCCTGCGCCAGGTTAATTACTCCGTGTTTTAATGAGAGCCGCGTCATATCACGGATAACCGACTCCCCAAAATGCTCTACTCTGCGGGATAACATATGCCTCCTGAAAGGTTCAATGGATATTAAAATTTCGTGTATTTGTCATGATTTATCTAATAGAATAGCATGGGTTTGTAAGGAAGCGCCTAATGAAAGATAGTGTTGGGGCTATCAAATCCCCTCTTCAACCGCTATAAACCGTTTTTACCGTAAAGGCATCACTGGAGAGCTTGCGCAAACTCGAACGCTGGCACGCCCATGGTACGGGGAAGGAGCTATTCGGTTTATATCAATCTGGAAAAGAGATCATACTGCACGACTGCGGTGACTGGAGAAGAACTGCACGAGAAAAGCGCTTCTGTAAGCATATCGGGGTGCTAATGCTTGCGCTACCGGAGGATGCGGCAACAATAGATTGGTTTAAAGGCGTAAGGTTTGAGGACAAGGAGAAAAATTGGCGGGCATCACTCAAAGCAGCTTCTGTAAGGCTTTTTCTGCGAGGAGATAGAGAAGGGCTTCCGGGGTGGGTTGATGCATCTTATGCGGGCCGTACATTGTACAGGGTTTGGGGTGACTGTGAGCGATAGGTGTTGGGTGCATCGTTGGGACATCTTGAGCCATTGTAATTATGATGACGCTAAAGAGGGGGCATGGATAAACCTACAAAGAGAAACATCTAAGGAAATAGAAATCTTATAACTCTAATGCAAAAAATTTATAGATTTGTGGTATCTTTAATTCTCAGGAGAATGTGATATGCTAAAGCTTTTTAATACGCTCACAAGGGAGAAGGAAAAATTTGTACCCATAGGCGAAGTTGTGGGGATATACACATGCGGTCCTTCGGTTTACCAGTATGCCCATATCGGGAATTTCAGGACATTTATATTCGAGGATGTGCTCGTGAGGTATCTGCGTTTCAAGGGTTATAAGGTAAAACGGGTGATGAATCTAACCGACATAGAGGATAAAGCTATTGCAATGGCAAAAAAAGAAGGAAAGACGCTTCGGGAATTGACCGGATATTATTCAAAGGTGTTTTTTGAGGATATGAAAACACTCACTCTCCTTGATGCTGATGTTTTCCCGAGAGCGACAGAACATGTGCCTGAGATAATTGACATAATAAAAAAAATGATGGAAAGAGGTTTTGCCTATCGCGGGAAGGACGGCTCGATTTATTATGACGTATCAAAGTTTCAGGATTACGGGAAGCTCTCGCATCTTAAGCTTCGGATGGGGAAAAAGAAAATAAAACGCGACGAATGGGGGGAGGATACCTCTATTGTTTCGGATTTTGCCTTGTGGAAATCATACGAGAAGCCGGACGGCGATGTGTTCTGGGAAACCGGGCTTGGAAAAGGCCGCCCCGGCTGGCATATCGAGTGCTCAGCCATGAGCACAAAGCATCTTGGAACATGTTTTGACATACATATAGGCGGTGTTGATAATATTTTCCCGCATCATGAAAACGTGATAGCCCAGAATTTCGGGGCGTTCGGTAAAAATCCCTCAAAATACTGGCTTCACTGCAGGCATCTAATGATTGATGGCAGGAAAATGTCAAAATCTGCGGGTAATTTCTATACACTGCGCGACCTTATGGGGATGGGGTACGAACCTATGGCGATAAAGTACCTTTTACTCACGGCAAGTTACAGGAGAAGGCTTAATTTCACATTCGAGGGACTTCGGGAAGCTGCAAAGGTGCTTATGGAAATCCGAAATACCATTGAAGGATTAAAGAAGACAAATGGCAGGGACGATGCCGGAAAAATTGTGATTAAAGCCGGGAAAAGATTTGAGAGGGCGATGGATAATAACCTGAATACAGGGAAGGCGTTAAAGGTGATGGAGGAGTTTACAGATGCCCTTCAAGGGATAAATCCTACTAAAAATGCTTCTGCGGAGATACTTGAAACTTTCAGGATGTTTGATTCGATACTCGGATTGGAACTATTTGAGGATAGGATGGGCATTGCTACGCAACAGATAAAGGAACGGTAGAACAATGAATATACTTGTATTGCAATGCAACTGGCAAATTTTTACGTTTTTGAGGTTTTTGATTGCCTGAGAGGTCATGCAGCACGTGAAGTAGCGAACATGCTTGTGATGCCAAGTTAAGGGAAGTTATTATATCCTAAAAAATAGAAAATGTTTGCAAGAATCTGATATTATTAGCTAAACTTATAAGCAGTGATAAATATTACAGTCGTAACTATGAAGCGATGTGTATGGTGAAATAATGACGGAGTTCCTTGGTATTAATGGTGAAATATGGCTGATTATTTTAACTATAATGCTGGTTATTTTAACAATAATACTCGTTATTTTAACACCAAGGGGGGAAGAGACTCTAAGAAATGCGATTTATAAGTGGCGTATATTCACGGTCGAAATAGTATGTATCACAAGGAAACATGCATGGATAATGGTGCTGCTTTTGCTTGGTGTGCTACTGGTATACTTGACGCTGGCGCCAGGTGGGGATAATGCACCTGAAAAAACAAAATCCATATCAATACCTACATCTACTCCATCACTGACACCTACTCTAACTCAGATGCCTATGCCTCTTACGATGTCTGAAACGAACACTTCCCAAAGTATAATGCAACCAAGTATTGTGATAGATGGCAATCCATCGGATTGGGTGGGGATTGAGCCTATAATGACTGATCCTAAAGGAGATAGCAGCGCGAATGTACAGGGTTCGGATATGAAATCATTGTATGCTTTTAATGATGACGACTATCTCTATTTGATGTTGGAACTCTATAGCAATCCAAATGGTTCGAGAGAAATAGTTCATTATGCTTTTGAAATAGCCAATGATCTTGATTCTCCGTTTTTGAAATGGGATTACGAGGTAGGAGGAGATGCACAAGGAAACGCTTGGCTATGGAACCTCACAGAATATGATACACGTATTAATCATAAAAATAAAAACCCATATGGTTTAACCAGTCCAATGCCTGGGGTTGAAGCGATAGGTAAAGTTGTATTTGAAATTAAGATACCACTGTATGCAATAGGAAACCCAAAAAGTATGATTATACGTGCTCGAACACAACCCTATCAAGGTGAGGAATGGTTTGACCAGATGCCGGTTGTGAAATTAGCAACAAAATCCATGCTTTGACTGAAAAACTAAAACCCTCTTAGCCATTTAGTAACTATCATAATCAAAAAGAATATAAAGTATTTACATCCTTCTAATCTGCATCTCATGCTTCTTGGGCTGCAACTGGAGCAGCAATGCCTTTAGCTTTGCGTCATCTATCTTAGTCGTAATCCTTCCGCTCTGCGCAAGAGTAATCAACTGCGCCTCAACATTCGCCACAAGCTCGGGTTTTGTCATCTTGAGGGTATTTAACCTCTCCCTTGCTTCAGGCGTGAGTATCTGGCGCATGATTGCAGCCTTCTTTGATTCATACTCGGCGCGGGCCTGTTCCTGCTGGGCTGCCTGAGCCTGGACGCCGTATTGCTGCTGCTGCAACTGCTCAAGCTTGCGCCTTTTTATCTCTTCGAGATCCTCGTCCATATTTTAGTATTTGGCAATAGCGGGAATGGATTTTGCCAGTTCTGTTTTTACTTCGTTTGCCGCATTATCCAAAAACGACTGTCCATGCGGTGAAATCACCCTGCCGGTTTTCTGTGCTTTAACAAATCCGGCTTTCTCAAGCTGCTGCAGCGCTTCTCTTGCAATGGAGCCGCTTCCCTTTGAAAAGTGTATAGGTCTTACTCCATTCCTGTGCCGCCCGCCATAGAAACTTCTAAGGCGTGAAATCCCGACAGGTCCGTCTATATAGACGCGTCTTAATATCGAAGCGCATCTCACAAACCACCAGTCGGCATTATCAGGCGAAAGCTCTTTATGAGCACCGGTCTTGGCATAACTTGCCCACTCGGGGGGCTTTGCTTTCTCATCCGTTTTCAATTTCTGTGCCACATTATTTATGAGCATTTCTGCGGGCACGTCATATACTGTTGTCAATGTTGATCCTCCGTAAAATTATCTTAATACGTAATGAAGAGGCAATCCCATAATAGTCCCCTGAATTAATCCGGGGGTATTCGGGAATCTTTCAAGGGTCTTATTTGTCGGATAGTATTTACCTTTTTCGGCGAAAAACTGCCGTATTACCCCTGATTTCAATAAGTTCCGAATCTGTAAGTTCTGCGAGTTTTTCTGACAATTCTTTTTTTCCTGTTTCGATAAAAGCGGTCTTGAGGAATTTCACTTTTACCATAGTCCTGTTTTTTAACTGGGTTCGAAGCTCCCCGACCGCGGGCTCTATACCGGATTTGCCGACATGGAGCGTGGGTTCAAGAAGCGAAGCTTGCGCCTTATTTTTTTGTTTGTTCATTTTAATAACTCTTTCAGCTTTTTGGCTGATTTATCAAGTTCAATCAGGATTAAACCCAATGAAGAATTCGAATTTGCAAGAATAATCAAAAGCGCTTTGGGTCCTGCGCCGACAATTATCAATCTCCCATATTCAGATTCCACAATAACCCGGGTAGGTAAGCCCTTTTCCACCTGTGTAGTCGCAGTCTCGGCAGCTCCGAGCATGGTGGCAGACATGGCGGCAAGGGAAGCCAAAAATTTTTCTTTTGGCATATTGGCGCGTATAAGCAACCCATCGCGGCTTGCAGCAATACTGGCTTCCACTCCTCCGATGTTCTTTAAATCGGCCAGTAATTTATCCACCATATCAATGGTATCGGCCATTACGTTCCCCCCGTGATCTTATCTATCAACACTTCAAATGCCTCAAACACTCCGAGCTTATCTTTCGCCACAGCGGAAACAACCGGAACATCGTCGGGCAGGTTGAATTGCTCTCTTATTTCTTCAGGAGTGAGTGCCCCTGGCATATCCTGTTTGTTTGCAACAACAACATATGGCAGCCCATAGGATTTTGTAATATCAAGCATGTGTTTTGCACGAACAAAATCGGCCGGATTTGTAGAATCAACTACGAGGATGACGCCCATAGATTCACCGCTCAATAGTTTGATGATGGGGTCAAACCGCTCCTGGCCCGGAGTTCCGAAAATATCAGCGCTAAAACCCTTATAATCGACGTGCCCATGGTCCATGGCGATTGTTGTACCGAGCCTGTCAACAGATATCGCCCGCGTTGAAAGCGCATGCACAAACGTCGATTTCCCGGCATCAAAAGGCCCGGTTACGAGAATCTTCGGTATGAATAACTTTATTCCCCCTGGTCGCAATACCCTGAAAAGCATGGATTTTTTGGTTTCTTTTGTCCAGTCTGATTTGAGTATCCCGAAATACTGGCCAAAAATGACACGCTCAGCTATGCTCCCGATTGAAATAACGGCATTGAATAATTCTTCTTTTATTAAATGCAAAGTTTGATTTGTATATGGCCATACCGTGAAATTATAAACGAGGACATGATTATAGAGCATCGCCATTTTGTTCCAATTCCTGACGGCTTCTATAGTTTCCTTCTCTCCGCATAAATCCATGATTGTTGACAGTGACCCGAATACTATGGTGCTTGGAGGCAATTCTTTTATTAAGTCTATGATTATTTTATTGAAACTCTCGATGTTATCAGGATTAGAGACTATGTATTTTTCGTCTGAAGGAGCGCCAATCAGCGGATTATACGCATCTACCAGGCATAACCTGTCCTTGTACTCATCAATGTCCCAGCCATATTCCTTGAAGAGTCCTTTCACGATGTCCGGAATCGTGCTTGAAACAACAAAAACGCAGTTCCCCCCGGATTTCAGGGTATTATAAACAGTCTGCATCCCGAAAACCTCGCCTTCCACACCAGGCTGGCTATAATAAACAAGACTTTTGCCTTTCGGTATTCCACCGCCAAGGATTTCGTCAAGCTTGGGGATGCCCGTCTCCACCATCTATTTTCCCCCCGATATCTTTATATTTGCTCCCTCAAGCTCATATTCAAACCATGGTGTAGGCTTTGAAGATAAACCAGCCACCCTTAAAAAATTCTTATCATTTTCGATTTTTATTTCTATCATACCATCGAAGAGTTGTTTTAAGGTCGCAATAGCCTGTTCATCATGCATGCCGCTTTCAATTACATATATCCCAAGGGCTCCGGCAGCTTTGATTCTCCCTGTGAATACATGAAGGAACCTGAAAACCGTCTGGATATTTGAGTACATCAATATTGTAGATAGGGAATTGATATGAAGCTGGATTTTCCGGGTATTCTTTTTCATGAAGAAATCCTCAAAAAACTGGCTGATTTTAACCCCGATACCTGTCAAATCGACCGGGCTGCTGGCAATTTTAATATTCTCATTTTCAACAGCAGCGCCGCCGAGTGTTTTTGTGACGCAATCCACTATGGCTATTTTTGATAACGGCAGATTCAACTTGTTCTCCTTGAACCATTCCAGGATATGAGTCGCGGATTCGCGTGTGGTAACTGTAATAATTGCATTTTCATTATTTACGGCGCCATGGTAAGCGATGAGTTTCAGGATAGACTCCTTTCCACTCATGGGAGGCCCGATTAACATGATATTCGAGCCCTTTTTTATGCCGCCGATGGCGTCGTCCAGTTCCTTGATGCCGATTGAATAATCACTCATGCTTATCGTATTGAATGAGACTATTTAGATTTTGATATATATAAATACTAACCTAACTAAATTACCTGTCGAAAAGTTATAATTAGTTTGCAATTAATAAACTGGATTAACCATGTCAAAAATCGTAATAATAGGCCTTGGAAGCGGGGGGTTTGCAGCATCCCTTGCAATACGCCGGACCGACCCTGAAGCATTAATCACAATTATAGAAAAAAGACCTTATGAGATGTTTTCCCCATGCGGCATGCCTTTTGCGATAGAGGGTATAGTCGGTCTTGATAAGCTCCGGTTCTCCCTGCCTGAAGATAAAAAGATTTCAAAGCTGCTCTTGTCTGAGGCACTGGCAATAAATCCGGTTGAGAAAAACGTGGCTGTAAAGAACCGGAAAACCGGGGAGAACATTTCAGTTCCATACGATTCTCTCATCTTCGCACCGGGCGCAGAGCCCTTTATCCCTCCGGTAAAAGGGGCAAAGGAAGCTCTTGATAAAGGGGTATTTGTGCTGCATGACATTGAGAGCGCACGGAAAATCATAGAACATTGCGGAAAAGCAAGGAGGGCTGCGGTGGTCGGCGCGGGTCCGATTGGTCTTGAAATCGCTGTGGCTTTGCGGACAAAAGGGCTTGATGTGACAGTGATAGAGATGCTCTCTTATGCACTTCCCCGCGCCCTTGACAGGGATATGGCGAAAATGGTTGAAGATTCGCTTGGAGAGCGCGGGATAAAATTGCTGATGAATAAAAGCGTGAGCAGTATAAACGGTGTGCCTGTTGAGTCGGTCTCGGTCGGGGATGATGTGATTGTTGCTGATATGGTGGTTCTTGCCTCAGGTGTCAGGGCGAACCTTGAAATGGCGAAGAATGCAGGTATCGAGATAGGAAAATGGGGCATCAGGACAAACGCAAGGATGGAGACCAATATTAAAGGCATTTATGCTGTCGGGGACTGTATCGAAACAGTAAGCCTGATAAACCACAGGCCGACCATGATGCAGCTCTCCTCGGCTGCTTACAGGCAGGGGATGGTGGCGGGCAGGAACGCGGCAGGCGGGTACGATATATACGAAGGGGCGCTGGGCACGTTCGTCTCACTCATCGGGGAGCTTGAGGTTGCAGCAACGGGTTTTAATGAGTTCTTTGCTGAATCCGCAGGATATGAAGTAATATCAGGCAAGGCTCGCGGGAAGAACAAGCCTGAGTATTATCCGGGTTCAAAGGACATTGCAGTAAAAATAATTGCAGATGCAAAGACCGGGAAAGTGCTGGGGGCGCAGGCTGTGGGCGAGGGCGCCGGGGCACGCATAAATGTGATAGCGCTTGCGATTAAAGCCGGTATGGATGTTTATGCTCTCAGCCAGACCGAAATGGCTTACTGCCCGATGGTTGCAGAAAATTATGATGTGCTGAATAAGGCGGCGGATTTTGCGGTGAGGAAGCTGGGGAAGGGGCGATAAATTTTTAACCGCCATCTTTTATTTAGGCGTCCTATTGCAGTAAGCATCATATATTTCTTTAAAAGATTCAATTTCAGTTGTTAAATCTTGGTGTATTCTTTTAGCATTATCAAACCCACTTTGAAATAGAATATTAGCAACCTCATTATTTAATTTAAATCCATTTAATTTTTTATTAAGTTTATCCGCCCATTCTTTCGGTTCACGCTGATATTTTTGAATAATCGCACTCAAAACCCACAAACTCTGCATTGATTTTTTTGTAATTTCTTCGAGACTATCTTTCTTATCAGCTTCAATTCCAATTTCTATTAAAAAATCTCTCGTATAATTATAAAATCCATGAGGGTCTACGCCCATCTTTAAATCTGTTTCAACTGCTTTAATTCCAATTTTTAATATTCCTCCCAATGCAGATTCACTTAATATACTAAGTTCACTTTGTACGGATTTGACTCCAATTTCCTTTATATAATCTATGGCATTATAGGCTATGGGCATATCTGCCGTTCCTAGCTTTTTCTCGACCGTTTTTAGACCAATATCACTGAGAGCTTCCAGAACTTTCTTAACATCAAGAAAATTATAATTTTCATTTTGGGCATTTTCGTTTGGTGTAATCTCTACTATTTTTTTCCCAATGTTATTTAGACCAGTTAATGTAAAAAAGGTCTCATATGGCCATTCTTTTTCAACAGATTCTAACCCGATGTACCTTAATTCTTCAGTCAAGTAACTCATATGATATTTATAATTGGATTCTACAAAATCTTCTCCCAAATACGACAAGTCCTCAATTGTCTTTTTCAGAGAAATGTTTCTGTCTTCTTTGAGTGCTGACCTAGCATCTTGTATCAATTTACCCATCTTTCACCCTTGGTTATGACAACAGCCAAAAACTTCCATAATTTTTTTCTGCTCTTCAGTCACAGAACTCGTTCTTTTTAACAGTTTATCTCCATGATGAATGTTAACGGTGTAGACAT
>JBAQMZ010000043.1:0-44235 GCA_049303315.1 Candidatus Methanoperedens sp. | reverse complement strand
AATTATCCTCCAGTAAACCCTGTATATGCATTTCAATAGCTTCATACATATTCTTTTCAGCTTCTTCACGGGTAGCACCTGTTGCCACACAGCCCGGTAAATCCGGCGAATATGCCGAGTAGTTATTATTTGCCTTTTCGATCACAACAAGGAAACGATACATATTATTTCACCTTTTTCAATTGGGATTGCTTTAATATACTGTTTAATGTCCCTTCCGCCAAATCATCACCTGGATGACCGGCGACTGTTACTCTGCCTGGTTTGGTTGGATGCTTGTATTGTTGATGGCTACCTTTTGTTGCAACAAGATACCAACCATCGACTTTTAGTAATTTTATGATTTCACGTACTTTCATTGTATCTATCTCTATCTTATTTAAGCATAACTCGATGCACTTTATATCTTATGGTATTTCATTCAAGTGTGGGTATTGAAGCTCCAACCAACTCAAAAAACATACAAAAACAATAACAATCGTTGCACCATTCATAAATGGCCGATAAATAAATCGTAATTTTAAAGATTTATTTTATGTTTTAATTGCTTATAAACTAATATTTTGTAAGAATATACATATAAATTATTTTTTATTTTAAAAAACGACATTATGGGATTTGTTTTACATCATGGCTTTATTGCTTAGTAATTACATATAAGGGAATATGATTAGAATAATCGATCAATTCCTTCATGAACTCAAAATTACTGGCACGGCAGAGAAAACTATAATGGATTATAGTAAATTTTTAAAGAACATCAATAGGTTTAAGGCTCTTGAAAAGTGGGATAAAACCGATGTGAATAAATACATTATGGAAAAGCATAACGAATGTTTAATCGAAACAGTTGGAATTTGCAAAGTCAGGATAAAGCGGTTTTTTACATGGGCGGGCAAATCTGAAATCGTAAGCCATCTTAATACTTAAATACCTGCGAATAACTTTGCAGGTCAGATATTCTGGTGGTTGAAGATGGTAATTTATTAACTAAAAGACACCGGAATAAATTCCGATGCATCGGCGCCAATGCTCCCACAACAACCACCACACAACAACACCACTCTGTAATATTTCTAATGACTTAACGCCAAGAATAATCGAAACCAATATATATGGGCATATACATGAAGTTTTTACAATAGTCATTTTATAAAGGGGCGAGCAATGGGGCGATGAAACCCCTTCTGATTAGTTGACGTTATATATCAGATGGTTAGAAAATGATTATCTGTGAGTGTGGAGAGATTATCTACGGTTGCAGTTTTAAGGATTATATAAGAACAACTGCGAATCCGTCAACACCGACCAGAGGGCACAAGATATGCGGGCGAAGATTCACGAACTGCAATTTTCTATAAATTATGAGCCAAAAACATCAAGTTGATACACAGTATCACACAAAAGATCTAAGCATGGAAGTAGCCGAAGGTTTGCTCTATACACATACACGGGTCAATGCCAACACTACTAAGACCCTGGAAGCTTCCTCATTCCTCTATGCTCTCATTGAACTGCTTGATGAAAAGGGCTTAATCTCAATCGAGGAACTGGATGAGCGAAAAAAACAGGTAGCAAAGCGGCTTGTAAAAAAATTCGTGGAAAGCGGTATAGGACTTCTGTACCAGGATCCCGAGAAAGATAAGTATGAGTTTGAACATGAGGCTTTCGTGGATTGCCAGAGCAGGCTTCACGTGTGCAGGGCAATATGCTGCAAATTTCCCTTCGCCCTGTCTAAACAGGATGTGGAAGAGGGCATCATCCGCTGGGAATTCGGGAGACCGTATCTTATCGCACACGACACTGATGGTTACTGTGTTCATATGGATAGGAATACATACAACTGCACAGTGCGTGAGCACCGCCCTGTGCCTTGCAGGGGTTTTACCTGTGAGAATAATGAAAAATGGCATGTCTGGCATGACTATGAGGCAAAGGTCATTAACAAGGAACTGATTGAAAAAATCAATCAGGATAACAGCAAAATTTATGTGGTTTCAAAGTTAAAATCAAATGGAGGAGAAACTGGAAGTCCATAGAATAGTCTTTAACATTTTCCAGGCAGTTTGATATGCTAGAAGCTATAAATATATATATAAGAACATTAAAAATCTATCTGACAATATAAATCTGAAGCGCCAGTTTTATGAATAAATTAAAAACCCAGGAATTGTCAGTAGCCATTACAAAGACTTTTACATTATAACGTATTAATAAAGTATGGGTATGGCTGGCACGAATAAATTACTGAAAATCATAACATTGCTCCTTTCTGTATTATTGATAGGCTCAGCTTTCCAATTATATACGAGTCTTGAAAAAATAAACCTCCAGAACCAGACTATTACCGGCCTTGTTACAGAGACCAATGCCCAGAAAGAAACGATTTCAGGGCTTGAAATTAGCGTAAATAATCTCAAACAGAATTTATCCACAACAGAGACGCAGCTCAAAAACGAAACACAAAGACGCCAGCAGCTTGAGGATGAAATCATAAACCTCACCATGGTCTCAAGAGCCGATTATGATGTCCTGGCCGTGGATAATAATGACGTCGGGCACCTGATTCCTCTCGAAGTCATTTTAAGAAATGGAACCGGGGAGCTTTTACTTAATGTCGCCAATGTCCTGCTTGACCAGACACTTCAATCTTCGGCACAAACTGCGGTGCATGTGGCGCGGGATGTAGCAAGGAAAAACCTGGCAGATAAGGACATCATTATCAATATAAAATCCCCATTGCAGGAGCAATTACTCATTTCCGGGGGAAGCGGCGGCAGTGCCATGACCCTCGCGGCTACTGCGGCAATGCAGGGGAAAACAATGCGAAAGGATGTGCTGATTACAGGCACAATAAATGATGATCACAGTATTGGACAAATCGGGTCTCCCAGGGCAAAAGGACTGGCTGCCAGGGATGCCGGGGTTGTCTTGTTCCTTGTTCCCCTGGGGCAAAAAGCCGATGTGGGGGATATCGGGATTGAGGTTAGGGAGGTCGGGACTATAGAGGATGCGATGAAGTATGCAATGGTGCAATAATACCTCTAAAAACACATTGCTCTGACTCTTGCGTTAACCTTTGCGTTAACCTTTGCGTTAACCTATTTGATGACATAATATATTGCTTTGCCTGTGCCTTTTGACTCAATCAAATTCAGTTCAATCAGCTTTTTAATCTCCTTATATGCTGCCGGACGGGATATTTTAAACATATTTTGAATGTCACCGCTTGTTATTCGTCCATTTGAAAGAATATGTTCCACAATCTTCATCTGTCTTTCTGTGAGTGCAACCTGTCCTCTTACCCCTTTTTTATGTTTTTCTATGGAAAGCTGCAATACCTTTTCTTTTATCTTTGAGATAGAGAGAAGAACTCCGTCTGTAAAGTATTCAAGCCACTGAGTAAGGTCAAGGGTTTTGGGGTCAACTGAATTTAAAGCCTTGTAATACGCAGTCCTATCGCTGTCGTAATAATCATCCAGAGCAAAAAATTTTTTGATGTCGAATTCCCTTTGATTAAGAATAAGGGTTGCCAGCGCCCTTGCCGTCCTGCCGTTGCCGTCAATAAAAGGATGGATTCTTACAAATTCATAATGGGAAAGACCGGCAACAATAACGGGGTCGAGGTTATAAGAATCATTTGAATTTATCCATTCAATGAATTCCCTCATCAACTCCGGCACTTCATTGGGCAGAGGAGGCATAAAAATGACTTTACCAGTTATCCTATTGCCTACATAAACCTGAAGTTCCCTGTATCTTCCTTCATACTCAGGAGCTTCTAAAACGTCTTTTGTTACATCTTTATGTAATGTTAAAATAATTTTTTCAGTTATTTTATCTTGTTCCGGATATTTTTCTATATTTTCTAAAACCCTCAGATAATTCAGGACTTCCAGTTCCGCTTTTCTTGTAGCCATGACCTTTCTTCCCTGAGCAAGCTGGCTGACCTCTTCGAGTGTTAATGGGTTTCCTTCTATGGCTGTGGAGGCATGCGCCGCCCTTATCAGTGCGTCTCTCCTGAGCGATATTTCCCATTTCGGCACAAGGTATGAATTAAGAACAGCTTCTCTGGCTGAGGCTATTTCAACGAGGTTGTTGACTATTTTGTGGGTGTATTTGAAATTTGGGTTAAACAAATTTCTCTCCTGTTAATGCCGTATTGGGGGATGAGACTTTATTTCCTCCCTATCCCCATCCTCATCTTAACATCCTCAACATCCCAATCCTTGACGAGCGCGCCTTCAGCTTCAATCTCATGACCAATACTTAATGACCTTGCCCTGACTTCTCCTGAAATAAAATCCTTTAAATCAAGTATTAGTGCAGCGACACGCTCATCCTTGATTTCCACAATAGCGCTAATCTCTTCTTCAACTGCAAGGTCAAGTTCCTTTCTCATGTCCTGGATCCTTCTTATTACCTCCCGGGCGTAGCCTTCGGATTCAATCTCGCGCGTAAGTTCGGTATCTACGAACACTTCCCCCTGCGAAAATCCGGCGCCGGCAATAGCAGCCGGGATTAAGTCCTTGAAACTTACCATTTCCAGGGTAATTATACCGGCTTTAAGCTCATACTGGCCCGTTTCCAGAATCGCCTTTTTTATTTTCCTGCCGTCGGCTTTCTTTAGCTCGGCAATTACTTTGCCTGCATCCTTTTTAAAAGCAGGGCCAAGCGCCGCATGGTTTGGCAGCACTTCCACGCCAAGCTCTTCCCATGTTTCACCCTCTTTTAGCAAAACTATTTCCTTGGCGTTTGTCTGCTCTTTCAATACGGATTCAAGGCTTGCCACGGCTTCTTTGACTATTTCATTCTTCGGCGAAATGACAATTCTTTTCACAGGCCATCTCAGTTTGCGCTTCAGTTTCTGTCTTGCATTGGATGATGCCTCAACTATCTCCCTTATGATGTCCATTTTTTTCTCAAGCCCGACATCTATGAATTTCTCCTTTGGCGTAACCCACTCGCACAAATGAACGCTCGCCGGTGCGTTACGATTGATGTTGCGCACAAGGTTCTGGTACATCTCCTCGGAAATATGGGGTGTAAAAGGCGCTATGAGTTTTGTTATTGTGACGAGGACTTCATACAGGGTATAATAAGCCGCCAGTTTATCAGGGTCGTTTGCCTCACGCCATGTCCTTGGCCTTATAAGCTGGATATACCATCGCGAGAGGTCTTCAAGTATGAACTCCGATATCGGGCGCGTGGCTTTATGAAGGTTGTATTCGGACATTGCCACGTCAACGGATTTTATCAATGATTGCATCCTTGAAAGTATCCACCTGTCTTCAAGGCGAAGCGGCAAAGTCGCAAGTTTTTTTTCAAGGTCAGCCGGGTTAAACTTATCAAGAATCATGTACGGAAGCGGGAACCTGTACACGTTCCAGAGGATATTCAGCATCCTGTGGATATTGCCCACCTCATCCCAGCTGAATTTCAGGTCTTCCCACGGCGCATTCTGGGAAAGCACGTAGAATCGGAGCGATTCCGCCCCGTATTTTAAAATAACATCGTCAGGCGAGACAACATTGCCAAGACTCTTTGACATTTTCTTACCTTCGGTGTCAAGGGTGAAACCATGCATCAGCACGCTCTTGTACGGGGCTTTCCCGAATGAAACCATGCTTGCTCCCATCTGGGAATAGAACCACCCGCGCGTCTGGTCATGACCTTCGGTTATAAAATCGGCAGGCCACCACTCTTTAAATGCTTTTTCATCGCGAGGGAAATTCAACGTTGCCCACGAGGCTACTGCGGAATCGAACCACACATCGAACACATCAGGAACACGGCTCATTCGTGCGCCGCATTTGCATTTGATATGGATATTATCAACGTTGGGCCTGTGCAGGTCTGAAAGTGTTTTCACTCCAGACCTTGATTTCAGCTCGTCCATTGTTCCCATTACCTCGACATTGCCGCAAAAATCGCATACCCATACCGGAATTGGAATTCCCCAGTATCTCTGTCGCGAAATGCACCAGTCGCGCGAGCCTGCGACCCAATCGGCAAACCGTGCTGTTCCCGCCCATTCGGGGTACCATTTCACTTTTTTAATTTCCTCAAGCATTTTTTCCTTGAGGTCGGTGACGCGCAGGAACCACTGCTCTGTGGCAAGGTAGATAATTGGAGTCTTGCATCTCCAGCAATGGCCGTAGCGGTGCGAGATTGTGCCGCTTGAAAGGAGCAGGTTTTTTTCTGTGAGGTCTTCGAGCACGACCTTATTGGCTTCCCTGACATGCATTCCCTTATATTCCCCGGCTTCTTCGGTGTATTTGCCGTCAGGCCCGACAGGACAAAATATCGGCAGATGATGCTTCATTCCGAGTTCAAAGTCGTCAATGCCGTGACCTGGCGCAATATGAACGCAGCCCGTATTTTCAGCGGTGACGAAATCCGCCATGTAAACATGGTGCTGGAATTTATTCTGTTTGGGCACCTTATGACCAAGAGGCGCCTTGTACTCGATTTTCAGTTTCTCTCCGAGAATCGTTTCAAGGACTTCGAACTCTTTGTACCTCCCCTGTTTCATGACATTTTTCATAAGCTCGGATGCCATTATGAGAATCTCTTCTTTCCCGTCTTTTACGACCTTCACCCTGGCATACTCAAAAGAAGGATGCACGGCAACTGCAATATTTGCCGGGATAGTCCACGGCGTTGTTGTCCAGATTACGATATAGGTGTTCTCCTCGTTCGCAACCGGGAATTTGATATAAACAGAAGGGTCGGTAACATCCGAGTATTCGACCTCGGAGTCGGCTATGGCGGTTTCGCAGCGCGGGCACCAGTTCACAACGCGCAGGCCTTTTTCAAGGAGTTTCTTTTCATGCGCTTTTTTCAATGTCCACCATGCAGCCTCGATGTACTCGTCCCGCAATGTCATATACGGGTCTTTCCAGTTAAGCCAGACGCCAAGGTTCTGGAACTGGAGTGTCATTTCATCGCGGTGGGAGAGGGCGAATTCCTTGCATTTTGCAACGAAATTGCCCACGCCGTATTTTTCAATATCCTTTTTTGATTTGAACCCGAGCACGCCTTCCACTTTTACTTCAATGGGCAGGCCGTGCATATCCCATCCGGCGCGGTCAAGTATATGGAAGCCGTTCATGGATTTGTAGCGCAGTATCGAATCCTTGATTATCTTATTCCAGGCTGTGCCAAGATGAATTCTTCCGGTGGTATATGGCGGTCCGTCAACAAAAAAGAATTTCTTGCCGTTTTTCCTCAGTTCTCTTACCTTTGAATAAGCGTCTATTTCATCCCAGAATTTGCGTATATTCTGTTCTAAGTTTTTTGCATCGTATTGCGCTGCTTCTTTTAACATGAAAATAATCTCCAGGGTATGATGAACCAAATGGTCCTCATCATTTTCTTAGACGGGTTCATCAAAGAATGAGGGTTAGTAAGGCGATAATGCAATTAAAACCTTATGGTGTTGATATCGGATCGGTAAAGCTAGCCAGTATACCCTCAAATATTTAAAGGATTGGAGAAATATTGTTTTCAGTGAGTCAAATGGATTTTACGGCGATCATCAGAAGAGGCGAAAAGCAATTTGTGGCATTATGCCCTGAAATAGATGTTGTGAGCCAGGGCTATACAATCGAAGATGCTCTGAAAAATCTAAAAGAAGCTGTAGAGGTCTATATAGAGGAGATGGGCTTCCCTGAAGAGATAAAGACTGCAGATACTATTATAGCTCATTTTGAGGTGTCGCTTCATGGGAAAATTGCCAGTGCTCTCAGGGCATGAAGTAATTAAAATTCTTAAAAAAATTGGCTTTGAACCCGCAAGACAGAAGGGGAGCCATATCGTACTTGTCAAAATGACTTCGGAATCGAAGAGGGCTGTAGTAGTTCCAAACCATAAAGAAATCGATGTCGGAACTCTGCTGGAAATTATGAGGCAGGCAGGGTTAAAACGGGAAGAATTTGAAAAATTAATGCAATAATCTTTATATTGTGTATATTAATTGGGTTAATTAATGCAACGTCTTCCCCCAAACCAGCATGTAACCTCAGATTTTCCCGTCCTTCATTTCGGAAAAGTGCCTGAATTTGATAAAGGAACATGGGATTTTTGCGTGGAAGGTCTTGTAGAAAATCCGGTCAGGCTTACATACGATAAATTGCTGGCGCTTGACAGGACAATTGTTGTCAGCGATTTTCATTGTGTGAAGGGATGGAGCAGGCAGGATAATAAATGGGAAGGCGTTCGTTTCAGCGATGTTGCAAAGCTTGTAAAACCCAAAACTAATGCCCGGTTTGCCACCATCGAGGCTGACGGCGGCTACACTACAAGCCTGCCGCTTACTGAGCTTATGGAACCGGATGTGCTTTTTGCTTACGCTTTTGAAAGAAAGCCGCTTGAACCCTTGCACGGCGGACCGCTTCGCCTCGTTGTCCCGAAAAAATATGCGTACAAGAGCGCCAAATGGGTGAGAAGGGTGCTGTTCACAGAGGAGCAGGAGTTGGGTTTCTGGGAGCAGCGCGGGTACAGTGACAGCGCAGACCCGTGGAAAGAGGAGAGGTATTCGTATTAAGATTTCTTCAGCAGTTCACTTCTCTTCACAAGCGGTATGAGTTCAACGCCAGCATTGGCAAGAGCAACAAGCGCGCCTTCTTCGCGGTCAACCACCACGATAACATACCGAACGACCACCCCTTCACCCCGCAGCATTTCTATGGCTTTCAGGACAGAACCGCCGGTTGTGGCGACATCCTCGACCATTAAAACCGATTCACCATGCTTGAATTCACCCACGATTTGTCCTTTCGTGCCGTATTCTTTCACTTCTTTCCTTATGATTATCAGGGGCAATCCCGTTTCTAGCGATACCGCGACGGCTATTGGCACTCCTCCGAGAGCCACGCAGCCTATATAATCCGCGGATATGGAATTGGATTTTATTTTCTCATTTATAGCATGCGCTATGATTTTCAATATTCGCGGGTTTGTGCTGGCTTTTTTGATATCGACATAATACCTGCTTTTCTTTCCCGAAGCAAGAGTAAAATCACCGAATTTGATAGCGCCGCATTCTTTCAATGCTTCTGCAAGCGTTTCCATTACCATGGCTCCTTTTTCAGTTTAATATAATACCCGAAAATATTGGTCAGGCGGTGGAGAATCGGGGTGAAAATGATGACTGTAATTATTATCCAGAAAGTAAAGTTGTCAGTAAACCACTTCGGCTCTACAATATACGCCAGAATCCATGCCCCTGCTACGAAATCCAGCTGGTCCACAAGCGGGAATTTAGCCCCCCGCGCTAATCCAAGCCGGCGTTTAAAAAAACTTTTTACGATATCGCCAAGCAATGCGCCGAACGAAAGGGCAACTATCGCGCTGAATGTAAATGTCCCAAGTGAAAATTGAGGCGGCACCTGCATCTGGATTAGTCCGATAATAATGCCGCAGATTGTCCCTCCGATAAGTCCCCGGAAAGTCTTCCCGTCGCCGAATATTCTTCGCCCGTCCTTCCAGTTCTTCCCGAAATCTATGGGTGTCCCGCCTCCGAACACAACGGCTGTGGGGTTTGCAATATAAGCCGGAAGCATCAACCATGTCGCCTTGAGAATGTATCCTGTTACCACTGCAATTATTTCAAACATATATCTAGCTCCGGCTGAGGTCAAATTGCTCGACTTTGACGCCTGCCTTGTTAAAAAAGTTCAGGGCTTCCTTATCCGGATAAACTACCCCGAAAACCACTTTTTCAATCCTGGCATTGATAAGCATCTTTGCGCACAGGATACAGGGCTGGTGCGTGCAATAAATTGTTGCGTCCTCAATGCTCACGCCGTGAAGCGCAGCCTGTATAATGGCGTTCTGCTCTGCATGAACGGCGCGGCAGAGTTCATGCCGCGTCCCCGATGCTATATTATTTTGCTGCCTTATACACCCGATTTCAAGGCAGTGTTCCAGGTTTCTCGGTGCGCCGTTATAGCCCGTGGAAAGTATCCTTTTATCTTTCACGATGACGGCGCCGACCTGGTTTCTGAGGCAGGTGGAACGTTTCGCAACTATGGTCGCTATCTCCATGAAGTATTCATCTATTGTGGGTCGCATCGGCAATAATACCTCGTATTTAAATACGGGGACTATAAGCACCAAACGATAAATATTTACTGCTTAAAAATCAATGGTTCATTATGAAATCCATTGTTTTGCTTTCATCGGGCCTTGATTCCACAGTTGCTTTCAAGGAAGCTTACAACAGGTGCGACGAAGTGGTTTGCGTGACATTTGATTATGGGCAGAGGGCGAGGGAAAAAGAGATTGCTTTTGCGAAAAACATCTGCGGGCAATTCAAGGTTGGCCATATCATAATATCTCTTCCATGGTACGGAACTTTTCGCGGCGCGCTTACTGGCGGCGGGATGCTGCCGAAAATATCGGGACATGAACTTGATGATAAAGAGATTACACAAAAAAGCGCAGAAGAGGTCTGGGTGCCCGCCCGCAATGTTGTTTTTCTTTCAATAGGGGCGGCTCTTGCTGAGAATTATAAATATGACATTATTGTTACGGGTTTTGACGCCGAAGAAGCTGCAACTTTCCCTGATAACACGCCTGAATTCGTGGAGCGTTTCAATGAAATGCTTAAATTCGGAACGCTGGTGCACCCATCGGTCTATACGCCGCTTATTTCCATGAACAAAGCCGATATCGTAAGACGTGGGCTGGAAATTGATGCCCCTCTTGAATGGTCATGGTCATGTTATGAGGGCAAGGAAAGACCGTGCGGCGTGTGTGAGTCCTGCCTCAGGCGCAAGCGCGCGTTTGACATGGTTGGGGCAAAAGACCCGCTGCTTGAGCGGATAGGGATTTAATTATTTCCACATAAATCTCACAGCGGAGAGTGCGAAGCCTTCAACTATATTTTGAGATGCTTCGCGGACTTTGCGTCTGGTAGGAAAAAGTGTAAAAACCGCAAAGTAGAACACAGATGACACGGATTCTACGGATGCCCACGGATTTTTTTATCTGTGCTAATCCGTACCATCCGCGTAAATCCGTGTTCTACGCCAAATGTTGGTATTTTTTTTGGCTTTTCATTGTTATCTATGAACCGTTGTTCATAGCTGACTTCGCGGTGATTTATTATTCCAGTTCAAACTTGATGGTGCATTCACCAACAACGCCAAGCTTTTCCACACCCTTTGTTATCACATTTCTCCCGATTTTCTTGACAGCCGCGTACTTTGCAGCCTGTACGATAGGACATGCGGTTGCTATTCCTTCTTTCCTCAATATCTCATTGCCGTGGCAGATTGCGCATCCTTTGATTTCAAGTGAATAATTCTTGTCATCGCATTTGACTTTCACCTGCTTTGCAAATTCAAGCTGGTTTTTCAGGTAATTCTCAAAACTCTCAGCGAACTCGCCATTGTTATTGATTTCTCCCGCTTTATCCGCCCAGTTGTCTGCCATTATCGAACCGACCTTAGCATTTACCTTCTTGGCATCCTCACCCAAAGCTTTTATCACGGTGCTGTGATATTGTTTAAAGAAATTCAGGCTTGTTGTCATGTAACCTCCATATTCTAAGTTTTGACAAAATTATACATAACCGTTATCGGATATAAAGGTTTTGCTTCTAATCACCTTAAAAGCAGTGTCACAAAATTCAGAATCCATCCTTGGAATAAAACCGCATGCCAAAATGTTCGCATAGGCCGCTTTCGCATTGTGCATCGAGCCTCCGTTCACAGTGGGAATGCGTCAGGAGTCTTATCGCCATATCATGTTTTTCGCAATACGGGGAGACTATCATTTTATTCCTCCTTGATTTAACGATATGATTTATTTGAATTAATCGTTAACAATGAGGATATGAAACCTATACTATATAATATTTATCCTTATATATATTATTCTAATTATCATCATAACCATAGGACTTTACCGGATAAAAATCTACCAGCCTTCACCGAATTTTTCACGGGAAACAAGTTCAGAGAGATTTTTCCTCTCAGAAACCCTGGTTTTATTTACCGGATGACCGAGAGCGACCACAGCCATTAATTCATGCGATTCCGGCGCTCCGAGGACTTCATTTACCTTCTCTTTATTTTTCAAGATCTCACCAAGCCATACCCCGCCGAGCCCCATCGAATGTATCGCAAGCAGCATATTCTGGATGCAGGCACCGATAGATTGGACGTCCTTGGTGTAATTATACATGTGGTCTTTATCAAGGAAAACCACTATCAGGACAGGTGCATTTTTTATGGTAGGGCCATATTCGGTGAGTTTTGATAGAGCCGCTTTTGTATCCGGCTTTCTAACAATAATAAACCGCCACGCCTGGTTATTTAATCCGGAAGGTGCCCATCTGCCGGCTTCTAAAATCTCCTCTATAGTATCATCGCTTATGTTCTTTTCAGTGAAACCACGAACGCTCCGGCGGCTCTTGATCGCATCAATGGTTTCCACGATTATCACACGTACATTTGTGAGTCAGGCGGCTGTGATTGTAACATCGGGATGAGGTTCTCAAGCGATAAAGGAAATATCACGGTTATTTCTTCACCGCATTCGGGGCATTTTTTTGCCAATTGAAGGGGCGTGACATTGATGGTTTCATCATATACGGATTCGGATATAAACGGGCTTAAAATAGGGACAGGCTGCCCGAAATTGAACTCTCCGCCTGCCAGGAATTCAAAGTAAGTTATATTATCCGAATAACCGCATTTGCAGTGAATTTCAATTTTGTTTTTTAAGAACTTATTATTCCTGTTTTTCTGTGATAATGAAATGATAGTATCTTTCATCATACTAAGATTAATCTCCCTGTACTAAATTCCTTCGGATTTTTTTTCAAGATAATAGAATGTTAATGAACAGGTCATTATCGAGAGGGCAATAGTCACCCACATAACAATTTTGATGTTTTCCTCAGGGATAATGGGATGCGTACCTATGACATAATCAAAAAAGTCAGATACCATGAAAAAGGTAAATATCAATAAGTACCGGCTAAGGTTTAACTTTTCCATCTCTTTTAAAAGGGTCATTGCAACAAGAATCATTCCAACGTGCAGTAACACGATAACAAAGCGGAAAGCCCAAGTTTGGGGAGAGAAATAATAATCATAATTCAGGAATAAAACAAAGAGCGTCCATATACCCACTTTAGCAAGGCCGATAAAAGTGAACGCATCAAATGTATTGGAGCGCAAACCGAATGAATAAAAAAGCAAAACCAGGACATACATAAACGTGAAAAAGGGGCTGTCTGGCACGAAAAACCATAAATATACGGGTGTAATTTCAAATTGTCCCAGGTAATAATAAAAACCAAAAAGCGTTCCGATGATGCAGGAAAGCAGAACAAGGAACCTGGCTCTTCGTTCTTTTTTAAACCAGAAGAAGAAATCCAATGTTCCGGTCATGATTCTATTCCATTTTCAACGGCCGCGCAGGAACACCGCCAACAAACCCTGACACATCGCCGTTCACAAGAGAGTGGGCTGAAACCACGCTGTCGTCTGCGATAGTGACACCTGGAAGTATGGTGGTATTTGCCCCGATTGTCACGTTTTTTCCTATAACGACATTTCCTGTCCTGTACTCACCGACCAGGAATTCATGGCACAGGATTGTGGAATTAAAGCCAATGATGCTGTTTTCCCCAATATCGATGAGTTCGGGGAAGAACACGTCCATGTTCACTTCAAGCCCCACCGACACATGCTCGCCTACCTTTATGCCCATAGCTGAATAAAGAAGGTTCTTCAATCGCAGGGATGGCGAGATGCGGGCGAGGGACATGCAGATGTAATTGAAGGTGACTTTGAAAGGAGAGACTATGTCTGACCAGTACCAGAGGGAGTTGTGGACGCCTTTTGAGCTGTATGTTTTTAGATTACGCATATAATTTCTAATAACTTTTGAACATTAAAATAATTGTTGTACAAACCTCACCCTAATATACTCCTCCATCATAATTTAGCCAATCATGCCCCCAATCTTCGAAATAACCCACAAAGCCTGCGCCGGCAGAATCGGGCGCCTTGAGACACGCCACGGGATTGTGGAAACACCCACAATCATGCCAGTGGTTAATCCCAATATCCAGACCATCAAGCCATCTGAGCTTCGAAAGTTGGGCGCCGAGATAATAATCACAAATTCTTATATCATTTACCGAAAAGCCGAACTCAGGGAGCGCGCCCGCAGCGAGGGGCTGCACTCTCTTATCGGTTTTGACGGCCCCATAATGACCGACTCCGGCTCATATCAATTATCAGTGTATGGCGAGGTGGAAGTAAATAACGCAGAGATAGTACAATTCCAGCAGGAAATCGGCTCGGACATCGGCGTACCGCTTGACATACCCACTCCTCCTGATGTCCCGCGCGCTCGCGCCGAAGAAGAGCTTGGAATCACATATAAGAGAGCAAAAGAAGCGCTTGGATTAAAAAGAGATATGCTGTTAGCCGCGCCCGTGCAGGGTTCGACCTATCCGGACCTGCGTGAGCGGGCTGCGCGTGAGTTAAGCCAGCTTGATTTTGACGTCTATCCGCTTGGGGCTGTTGTGCCACTTATGGAATCTTACAGGTATTCCGACCTTGTGGATGTCATTGTGGCATCAAAAAAAGGTCTCTCACCAGCGGCGCCTGTCCATCTTTTCGGCGCCGGGCATCCCATGATGTTCTCACTCGCAGTGGCGCTTGGATGCGATTTGTTCGATTCTGCCTCGTATGCCCTGTATGCCAAGGACGGGCGGTATATGACCGTGCGCGGAACCTACCATGTTGATAACCTACAATACCTTCCTTGTTCCTGCCCGGTATGCATATCTCATGATGCCGGTGAACTGATTAATAGCGAAAACCGCGAAGAATTGCTGGCGCGCCATAATCTCTATGTGACTTTTGAGGAAATCAGGGAAGTCAAACAGGCGATTAAAGAAGGAAGCCTCTGGGAACTTGTGGAGCAGCGGTGCAGGGCGCATCCGCAGTTGTTAAACGGGCTCAAGCGCGCGCTTCATTACTCGGATTGGATAGAGCAAATCCAGCCGGTTTCAAACTCTACATTTTTTTACAGCGGTCCTGAATCTGCGCTCCGGCCCGAGGTGATTCGGTACAGGAAGAAGCTTAAAAACCTGAATCTTAAAGGCAGGGTGCTTATCAGGATGCGAAGGCTTGGTAATGAAGATGAATTTGATTGGGTTCTTGATTTTAAACCCCCGTTTGGTCCGTATCCCATAGAATTGAAGGAAACCCATCCTTTCAACGCTGAAACTACAGATGAGCCTGATTATGAATCTTTGACAGCCGCGCTTCAAAATACGCTTGAGTTGATGGAGTTGAATCCTGATTCCGAGTTCACACTGGTATTGGATGATTTACCAGAGCATCCGTTAATGAAGGAAATCAAAAATCGCAAATGAACGTCCCATTTAAATATATCTTAAACTCATATTATACCAAGAGCATGAGAGAACAGAAAGCAAAAGTTAAAGCACTAACTCGAAGAAGTGTGAGAATCGATAAAACAGCCGGATTAATCCGTAGAAAGCCAAGAGATTCAGAAAAAGTAAAGATTTTTTGCGAAATAGCGGCGGAAGCTGTTAAAGAAGGGATTATTTTCAAAGGAAAGCGAATAGTGGAGGTTCTTCCTTGGGAAGATTGAGTAAAAAATTTGATTTTTTGGCAGAACTAAGTTCGCATTTTCCGGA
Organism: Candidatus Methanoperedens sp.; assembly: GCA_049303315.1. Taxonomy (GTDB): domain Archaea; phylum Halobacteriota; class Methanosarcinia; order Methanosarcinales; family Methanoperedenaceae; genus Methanoperedens. The sequence goes on along the minus strand of JBAQMZ010000043.1, from coordinate 28,535 downwards.
TAATAAAAAACCAATATTAGTAGGCGGGTCGGCGGTTGAACTGTACACAAGAGGAATAGCGAAGAGCATAGACCTTGATATAATTACTGACAGGGCTGAAATAACCCCTTTATTGCTTAAATTGGAATTTAAACAAATGGGGCGCCATTTTTATAAAGGAAGGATTTACATTGAAATCCCCTCGGATAGTTTAGCTGGCAGAAGTGTTATCCTGAAATATAAAAATAAAAAAATCAGGGTTATAAGTGTCGAGGATTTAATAATTGACCGGTTATGCGCCTGTAAGTTTTGGAAGTCAGTCTATGATTGTGAACAGGCGAAGATGCTCATAGAAGCTTATAAAAATAAACTGGATGTGGAATATTTAAATGAACGAGCCGGACAAGAAAAGTTAGGCGCATTCATAAAACAATATATGTCTTGACTTTTAGGGCTATTCAAACAACCGCGCCAGCAGCCACTGCGGCTCAAACTTCACAAGGTCTTTATACGTCTGCCCTATCCCCAGAAACAATATGGGCTTGCCCGTTGTATAGGATATTGAAATAGCTGCGCCGCCCTTTGAGTCTGCATCCGCTTTTGTCAGGATGCTGCCGTTAAAAGGCACTGCATTGTTAAACAACTTTGCGCGTTCAACCGCATCATTTCCAGCCACAGCCTCATCCACAAAAATAACGAGGTCGGGCTGGTTCACCCTGCACACCTTTTTTAACTGGTCCATCAGGTTCACATTCGTGTGCATCCTGCCTGCCGTGTCCGCAAGCACGATATCCTTGTGCTTTGCCTTTGCGAATTGTACTGCGTCGTACACGATAGCCGCAGGGTCAGCGCCTTCCTGGTGTTTGATTATCTTAACGCCAAGAGCCTCTGCATGCCTGTCGATTTGCTCAATCGCACCGGCGCGGAATGTGTCAGCCGCGGCGATAACTACCGAATAACCCTGCGCCATGAATCGCTCGGCCATTTTGGCTACGGTCGTGGTCTTGCCTGTACCGTTCACCCCGACAAAAACGATGCTTACAGGCTTATTTGCTTTTTTAACAAATTCATCAAAGTCAAAAGAGTCAACCGAAATTACTTTTAAAATCGCGTTTTTTATGGCAGTCTCAACGATTTTCCCTGTATCTGAGCCGATTTTCCTTCGGCTTCCCACAAGTTCGCTTTTCACGGATTCAACGATTTTTTCAGCCACAGGTAGTGCCACATCGCTCTCAAGAAGCGCCATTTCAAGCTCCCATAAATGGTCTTTCAGGCTGCCCTCGCCGATAATGAATTCCTGTTCAAGAACCGCTGCTTTAATCTTATCAAAAATGCCGATTTTTTCAGGCGCTCTGGCTGCAACGGGTTCGGGGGGTTTGGGAGCTTCTTTCTTAACAGCGGCTTCTGCTTTAACGGCTTCAGCCTTTGCAGGCTCTATCTTTATAGCTTCTTTCTCTTTTTCTTCTATTGCGCCGCCAAGAACTTTTTTAAAACTGCCAAGCTTTTCCTTTAGTTTATCAAACATATTTACTGAAAAAACCTACTGGGCGCGCATAGGCTGCTGTGCCTGCTGAGCCTGTTGGTGCTTCTGTACAAGCTTCTGGATATTTTGCAATTCCTGCGCGATTTTTGCGATTGTGCCATTCAACTGCTCAAGATATTTGTTAAGCTCTTCTTTTTTCTTTTCAAGGAACGATTTTGCATCGTCTATATTCTTTTCGATGCTCACGCCTGCGCCAACTCCCACAACTACTTTATCCGTCGTGGTTAAGGTTGCTTTGACAAAAGAGCCGAATCCCACTGGCACAAGGGTTTCTTCTCCTGCTGGTTCGTCTTTTAAAGCTGTAATTGTCGTTAATGCGGTTTCCACATCCCGGATTGTCAGTTTTACCATGTTTATCTGCTGGGCTAAGGACTCAGCCTGATACTGGTAAACCTGGTGTTTTTCGGACAATTCCGCAAGCTGCTGCTGGGTCAATACACCGCTCATTTTGCAACCTCTTCTACTGATTCGATTTTTACCAGGCGGCGTTTAAGTCCGTGTTCACTTCCTATTAAAGAATATGCTTTCTCTGATGCATTCTTTTTATTCAGACTTGTTATTGTTTTTGTAAATCTTTCCCATTTGAGTCCTGCTTTGAATGTGCCTTTTACCATGAAATTCATAATATCACCTGAACAGGGGTTCGAGTTGTACTCAATCAGATATATAACTACTGTTATTTCGGGTGACCGTTTCAATAAAAGAGGAAATAAGATTTATTTTAGAACCAAAGAGGTAAAGAAGGTTCTTGATTTAAAATTAACTTAATTTTTTTAAGTATTTGCTAATAGATTCTATTTTTTTAACTTCAATTGCGAACTCACCTTGAATTTTGTGAGTACTATAAAAATTAACTTTTATGCCTTGCTGTAAATAGTGCGTGTTGATAATTTCATAAATCTCTTTAATTTTTTCTGGTTTGGCATTTAAACCAAAAATAACGCCCTCTAAATCTTCTTTTCTATACTTTACAGTAAAACCTTTTTCATGCCCAACTTCATCAAATATAAGTTTTCTATGTTCTTCTTCATATTCCCAATCTTGATGTTTTCTTCTATAAAAATCTATTAGTTTTTCATTTTCTTCTGGAGGCAATGTTAGCATATTTATTTTTTTTGGCTTTGGTTTATGATAATCAACAGGAAATAATATAGGTAGTGGCATTAACATTGACATTGATTCTGATATACGAAATTCAAGTAAATGATGATTTCCTATTTTTTGTGTCTTAAAACAAAGACATATTCCTTTATGGCTGTCAGCATAATGACTCCACATCAAAATACTTAATTTTGTCTCACTAAAACTACATATCTTATAATGATTTTTAGTTAAATCCTTAAGTAATTTATCATTTTTGGTTGGATTAAATTCAAAAATTCCATTCCCCACTTCTATTATTGTCTCATCTTTTATCTTTTGATCAATAACTTTCTTATCAATATTTTTTTTTCTTCTTGATGCCCAATAATACCAATCTTTTATTGTACCTTTAGATTCTATTTCGATTTTACTATCAAATGGATCATTAAAGTCTTCGGGGTGACTGAAAAATAACTCATTATTTATTAGATTATCTTTTGTGTGATCATTAATTTTCACATATTTAAATAATCTACCTTCAGTTTCCTCTTTTTTCATAATGAAACAATAAAGCAAGTTGAATATATTTTTTTCTATTGGAGAAATATCAAATTAGTTAATGTTTAATTTTTTGTTAGATTCATTTTCAGGAGTGTTTCAATTTACCAACACCAAATGTAACGGTCACTATTCTTGAAAAACTAGTGAAATTATAAAAAGGACATTTCAATCGCCAGCACAAGGCTCGCTCCCAGAATAGCTATGGGGGTAATAAATAATCCGATTTTCAAAAGGTCAGTCATTGACGTACTCCATCCATACCGCCGTGCGCTTTCAATCCAGAGTATGCCTGCGAGTGCGCCAAACGTGGTGAAATTTGCGCCAAGATTGGAGCCTATGACCAGTGAATATCCCATCGCCGTGTTCATTTGCGAAGAAAGACCGGCATGCTGTGTTATAGATAACATCATGGCGGTCATGGGTATGTTATTGACGAGATTGCATAAAAAAGCAGAAAAAAGTGACACTGTGAAGATAGCTGCAGTCATATTACTGCTTAAATTCGCAAACAGGACTTCCCCGGCATTATCTGCGGCGCCGCTTACCTCAATCCCTTTTACAACGATGAAAAGCCCGATAACGAAAAGCACCACATTCCATGAGATTTTCTGTAAGCGCCGGGTTGGGCGCCCCTCAAACAACAGCAGGATTAAAGCGCCTCCAAAAGTAACAATAGAGAGCGGTATCCCGTAATGGTTCGCAACCCCGCCAAGTAAAATAACAGCAAGCAGGACTGCCAGCCCCAGGCCTACCAAAAATTTGTTTTTAATTTGCACTCTTCCGTTATCGAGCGAATCGAAAGTCGTTGGTATCTGGTTCCTGAAAATATGCTTCATCAGGTAATAATTTACAAAAGCAGCGGCTAATGTCGGGAGAATCATGTATCCTGTGAAACCGAAAAAATCAAGTTTGAAGCTGTCGCCAATCAATATATTTGTCAGGTTTCCGATATACAGCGGCATTGAAAAAGTGTTCGCGGCAAAAAAAGATACGTACATGTAGGGTTTCGGATTGATGCCCGCTTTCCTGCAGAAAATAAGTATTATAGGCGTGGTGGTCAGGATAACAACGTCATTACCAGCAAAAAGTGATATAACCGAAACTACAAGGAAGGTATATAAAAAAAGCCGCTCTCCGCTGTTTTTTGATGCATAAATCGCCCGGGAAGCGCAGTACTCAAAGAAACCGTAGTCATCAAGAAGGGTTGAGATTACCATCAAAGTCGCAAGTATTATGACCACGTTCCATGTAGTCACAAGCGGCTGCGGCATTTCCGTGGTCGAAATACCGAGCGCTTCAAGTATGTGATGCGGCTTGAGTAAAAAAATAATTGTAATTGCGGCGCCGATTAAAGCAGCCCTGGCTTCATTGATTCTTTTTGGCTTTAAAACTATAAGCGCATAAGTTAATACAAAAACAGCAATAGCCAGAATCTGACTCAATTTTGCCTAAATGTGTTCTTCTTTGAATTCTTTGCACTCACGGTTGGTTTCGTACACGTTTTTCTTCATCAGTGTGCAGGAACCATCGTATTGTTCCCTGTTGCTTCCTTTTACTTTTGTTGAGAAGTATCTGCAATCAACACAATACTTCAAGATTCATCCTCCATGTTGTGATAAAAAATTAGCATAAACTTTTCAGTATATTATTTTATCCATAAATATTAAAAAATCTATTCGCGTTTTTTTTCTGGAATTAAATTTATGAACCAAATCCTTCACTAAAACCCAATATATCCAAACTCATTAATAAATCTTACCCCCAATTTATCATATTATTCAATGGTTTGCAACAGCCATTATGTCCATGGAAGTTATTAACTGCTCAGTGACTGGAATGTATTAAACGGGAATCATAAAAAAATCAGGCTCAAAATGACAGACTACAAGGAATTCATATTTAAAAACCTCTACAGGCTGGATGGTTATCGCGCATACTTTCCACGCAACAACCCGACATTTAATAATCCGGGATTCGAAGATGCTCAACTGAGGGTGATGATTGTCAGGCTTTCCCCATTTCCGAATATCCGTGAATCCATAACCCATCATTTCCTGTTCCAGGAAGCCAGAAGGGCACTACCTTATGCGTATATTGATTATGCCTTTTTCCCTAACCCGAAGAACATCCAGCTTTTTATCGATAACAACATACCGTTTTTCCTCGGCATTCAATCGCTTCGTTCGATATCGGATTTTGACCTCGTGCTGGTATCCAATTCCTTTAATCTTGAGTTATTCAACCTGCCTTACCTATTTTTAAATAGCGGGATTCCGGCATTCAAAAAAGAGAGACTTAAAGCGAAAGCGCCTGTCATTGTAATGGGCGGCTCAAATGCGCTTATGGCGCAGTGTGCGATATCGCCGGAGGGAGATTCTTTTATTGATGCCCTCTTCTTCGGGGAAGGCGAAGGCTCTGTGCAAAAAATCGTATCTATAATAAACGAAAAAAAGGATTGTCCTAAATCAGAATTACTTAGAATTCTTGAAAAAGAGATACCCGGTTTCTATGATATCAGGCTCCCAATCCCTGAAAGCGCATGTGTCGCACCCCCGAAAGCTTCTCTGGCTTCACATATCCTCACCGATTATCCCATACTGAACACCGACATCGAAAATACCGCGAAACTCCAGATTACACAGGGCTGCTCTTGCTTTTGCTCTTTCTGTTTTGAAGGATATACGAGAAAACCTTTCAGGGAATACTCCCCGCATGATATACTGGAAAAGGCGCTTGAAGTAAAAACACAACATGCCACGGTGGAATTTGATTTCCTGAGTTTTAATTTCAACATGCACACAGGAATATCGCGTATTATAGCCGACTTAAACGAGGTAGTGAAGTTCGTGAATTTCAAGAGCCAGCGCGCTGATATAATAGCGATGCGGCCGGAACTCCTTAACATCGAGATTCTATCAGGCAAACGCACATACACGCTCGGGGTGGAAGGAATCAGCGACAGGATGAGGCGCTATTTACATAAGAGTCTGAACGAAGGGGAACTTTTGATGGCTCTTGAACTCATATATGCAAAAAAACCAAGGCAAATGAAATTGTTTTTTATGATAACCGGACTTGAAAATGATAATGACCTTAAGGAATTCAAAGACTTCATAATGAAGCTTAAACGGCAAAAAATCGGATTATCACCCGGATGCAGGACTATTATGAGTTTCGGGCTGCTTGTGAACCTCCCTTTTACGCCGATGCAGTTTGCTCCCACCATAAAAGACCCGGACAGCATAAAACAAATAAAGGGCGACCTTAAAAGGGATTGCGAAACCAATGGTTTTGAGTTCAGGATGGCGCAGGATATGGAGGAATTCCTGATATCCCAGCATATTGCGCTGGGTGGTTTTGAATGTTTTAATGTCATATTCGATTTCGCAAAAAAGGGAGGATATTTTGACGGGGAACATATAACCGGGGATAAAAATACGCTTATTTCATCTTTGAGGTCTGCATCCGGTGAAGGATTATCCGGTGCTAAAGACGAGAACTATGTTTTTCCTTTTGAGAACTTAAAAGGCGCGCCTGCCAAATCATTCCTTTACAGGATGTATGATGAAGCCAGGAATTTCAAGGACAGCGGGTACTGCCTTCTGGGAAAAGGGGAATGCATCGGATGCGGGGGGTGTGAAGACCGCAAACTTTCAAGGCTTCCCGAAGTCGGGCAGGAAGATATAGAGAGGCTCAAGAAGATAGTGGAACGGAAGAAAAGGCCGCAGACTGTGCAGGCAGTTGTTACAATAAAAGAGCAGGGAAGATTCCTGACGCCAGAGGCAAAATGCGCCTTTATCGGCAGGGCTATTTTTGAGCATATACCTTCTCTTGTTAAAGATTATCTTGCGTGCAGGCAGGTGCAGAACATGCCAGCTTCGAAAGGATATGGGTTCCTGTTCGGGCGCTTCTTATACGATTTTGAGTTCATGGGTGCATCCGATGTTTTCCTGGGTTATCTTGAAAAAAACACAATCGAATCCCTGCTTTTGGATATTTCAAGAATTTCTGGGAAGGAAATCGGAAATAGTTTCAGGATAACATCGGTATGGAAGGACATATCAAAGTACGGTTTCCAGAACAAGTTACAGGATTTTCTGCTTGAGAACGGGATGGGATTTGATATAAGGAAAACAGATGGAGTGACTTATTTTGAAGTAGCTGCAAAGGACAGGAAGAAGAAGCTCCTGAATTCTGCTGCGCTGCGGCAGGAAAACGGTAGCGTTTCACTGGAGATAGAAACGGGGTCGAATTTTAGCATCGTTTCGCTGCTCAAATACCTTTTTGGGGAGGAATGGATGGATGCAAAAGTGGAATCGATTTAACCACTGGTTTCAATGATTAGCTAATATGGCCGCCTCATCTGTTTTCCGCAAACCGTGCAAGTCGTTGTTATGTGCGTGCCCTGAAGCCTTGTGCGCGCGGTTGCGCCCTGGACTAAATAAGCGTGGCAGTGTTTGCAAATCCTCTGCTTTAATTCAGGCGGCATCCTGACGCGGTATCTCATCCCTATGCGGCGCGCCAGTCCAACATACCTGTTGCTGAGTTCGGGGTGGGTTTTGAATTCATGGTCTGCAAGCTCAAAAAGCAGGTGCATGCGTTCGTACGCCATGTCTTTTGCCCAGTCTTTCTGCTTTTTGCGCATTGTTAGTTACCAACTTTCCCGCTCTTTTTTAATGTATTCGTCAACATCAATGTCTTTCCAGATTTCCTTACCAAGCCCTTTCAAATTTTTAAGGGATGATGGCTTTCCAACTTCTGATTTTTTCATAATTTAAGATTTTACTATATGGTTGTATGTTATTTTAATTTAAGCCTGATGGCTAAAGAGTACCATGCATTCTATGAAAGAAGACCAAAAGTCTTTTAAGATGATAATCTAAATCAAAGATTTGGTATGACCTCGAAAAAAGACGATACTGTGAGCAAGAAGCGTAAACACGTTCCAAACAAGATTGATAGAGAAATAAAAGTAGAAGCTGGACATAAATGCGCTATATGGAATTGTTATGAAAGCTACGGTTTAGAAAAACATCATATTGATGGTGACCCATCAAACAATAATAAGGATAATCTAATTTTTCTCTGTGCTGTCCATCATAAAAAGGCTGATGATGGAATAATTACCCCAGAAGAATGCCATATGTATAAAAAACTTCTAAAAGATATGCTTGAAGGAAAAATTCCTATGAAAATAAAGGAATCTTTACAGCCCAGAGGTATAGAAGTTGAGCCCGAAAGTTTGCTGGAGAAATCTATTCTCGGGTTAGGAAAGAAATATGTCATGTGGCGTTATCATGATTTTAATGTGAGTTTGACAAAAGAGTATATTACTTTAGGCATCATTGATTTCTTATCATTTATTCCATTCATATGGTTTTTGCTAAATGTAGGCAAAAGAACGCCTGACATTGGATTTCTTATGATACCAATTGTTTCTATTTTGATTGCCGCATTTATCTTTGTTTCTTTAATAATAATTAGAAAGAGTAGATGCTCTAAATGTAATAAAAATTTTGGGATAAGAAGGATAAAATCTCTTGAGGTAGGAAGGAAAAAGTTAGACAAAACAAATTATGGGACACGATATGAAGTTACTTACGATAATACTTATAAGTGCGAGTTTTGCAATTATACTTTTCAGTGGACGGAAAGACAAGAAGAAATAATTTGATTACCTTGACTTGTCGTTTAACCCTTCAGTGTATTAGTATCTCCTTTTCCCGGAATTATTTAATCAGACTAATGTAATATTCTCTTTGGGGGGAAATAATGAATTTTTTACCTACCTCTTCAATTCCTAAAACCCTTCAAGCATACGCGTGTGGATGCAATTGGGACTTCAGTTCGGAGGTTGGTGACTACAGCAACACATCCCCCACCGTAAACGCCAGCATGCACAAACTCACCGCCGCATTCACATTAAAGAACGCCACAGGAATGTTCTCAAAATTATCAGCCTTCACAAGCGTATGCTCATACCATATCAGCGCCGCGATAATCGCAAGCCCAACCTTAAAAACAACCCCGAGCTTCAGCACAAACATCAATCCAACAAGCAGCGCCAGCATAAGGACATGCGCCGCAAACGACAATCCGAGCGCCTTCTTCACCCCGAATACTGTCGGCACGGAATAAAGCCCCTCTTTCTTATCAAAATCAAGGTCCTGAAGCGAGTATATCATATCAAACCCCGCGACCCACAAAGTGACCGCAAAAAGCAGAAGCAGCATCGTAAGTTCAGGCGCGCCGAAGGGGATATTGAAGGCGCCTGTTACCGCAAGCCAGCCCCCCACAGGAGCATAACCGAGATTAAGCCCGAGGACGAAATGCGAGAGCGGGGTAAACTTCTTAAGATATGGATATACGACCGACGTAACAGGAATGATGGGTGAAAGCGCAAGGCACAGTGGGTTTAGCTTGTAAGCTGAATAGAACAGCAGGACATAGGAAATCAGGATTATTCCCCATACCTCATATATCTTTATTCTTCCTGACGGCAATTCGCGATTCGCAGTCCTCGGATTTTTCGCATCAATATCCCTGTCGATAAGATTATTCAGCGCCATCGCAGCGCTCCTTGCGCCTATGAACGCAAGCCCGACCCAGAAAAGAATGCGAAGTTCGGGAACCCCCCTGCTCGCAAGGAAAGCGCCAAGATATGCAAATGGGATGGCGAACAGGCTGTGCTTGAGAACCACAAAATCAGCGTATAATTTAAGTTTTTGAAGCATCACAAATCTTTTCTCTTATCACCGATATTATCACCCTGATACAAATGATTAACCTTTACTTTATCGGCTCTGCGGGAAGCGGCAAATCCTCGCTGACAGGCGCATACATGGGATGGATGCAGAACCATGGGTATGATGCGATTACGGTGAACCTCGACCCCGGTATTGAAAATGCGCCTTATGTTCCTGATGTGGACATCCGGGACTGGATTAAATTGCGCGATATTATGAAAGAACATGGTGTCGGGCCAAACGGGGCGCAGATTATTGCGGCGGATATGCTTGCTCTTAATATAACTGAAATGAAGGATATTATCGAAAGCTTTGAAACTGATTACGTCATATTTGATACGCCGGGGCAGATGGAATTATTTGTGCTGCGACAATCCGGAAAATACCTGGTCGACGCTTTTGGCGCTGATAAGTCGATAATCGGCTTTCTTTATGATCCTATAATATCAAGAAATCCCTCAGGCTTTATCTCATTGATGCTCCAGGCCGCTTCTGTCCAGGTGAGGTTCAACGTGCCTTTCCTCAATATTCTTACCAAATCCGACCTGCTTTCCGAGGAAGAACGCGGGGAAATATCAGGCTGGAGCAGGGATTTAATGGCGCTTGACGGCGCGATCAACAGCGAACGGCCAACCATGCGAAGCCAGTTGAGCATAGAGTTTCTTTCTGCCCTTAAATCATTTGGAGTAAGCCAGAATTTAATTCCTGTATCATCGACTTATGGCGCCGGCATGGAAGATATCTACAATTCAGCACAGCAGATATACCACGGCGGGGAAGACCTGAGCAGGGATTGATTATAAACCAAGTTCCTTCCATATCTTATCCACACGCGCTTTCACGCTTTCATCCATCTTTAAAACGTCAGGCCATTCCCTTTCAAAGCCCTCATCCTTTCCCTTTCGTGTGGCATCAATCCCCATCTTCGAGCCAAGATTGGGGAGAGGCGAAGCATGGTCAAGTGTATCTGTCGGCGCCCTGTCAATTATTGTGACATCCGATGCCGGGTCCATGCGCGTAGTCGTCGCCCAGAGCACCTCTCTCATATCCTGCACATTCACATCGTCATCCAGCACGATTATTGTCTTTGCGAACATCATCTGCCCCATTCCCCAGAGCGCAAACATGACCTTTTTGGCATGTCCTGGATACCGCTTTTTTATTGACACGATGCAGAGGTTGTGGAAGACAGCCTCAACCGGCAAATTGATGTCAACGAGCTCGGGAAGCTGGGCCTTCATGAGAGGAAGGAATATCCTCTCTGTGGCTTTGCCAAGATATGCATCTTCCATCGGCGGGATTCCCACAACTGTTGCATGGTATATCGGGTTTTTGCGGTGGGTGATGCAGGTTATGTGGAACAGGGGGAAATCATCGGCAAGCGAGTAATATCCTGTATGGTCACCGAAAGGTCCCTCGGTACGCCGTTCCTGTGCGCCCACGTATCCTTCAAGTATTATCTCTGCATGAGCAGGCACATAAAGGTCAACGGTTTCGCATTTGACAAGCTCGACGTTCTTTTTCCGAAGGAACCCGGCGAACATCATCTCATCGATATTATCGGGCAGCGGCGCAGTGGCTGAATACACTACAGCCGGGTCGGCGCCGATAGCGACTGCGACCTCTATTTTTCCGTCTCCTTCCGCGTCCGCATAATCCCGCGCGCCGTGTTTATGGATGTGCCAGTGCATGCCTGTTGTTTTGCCGTCATAGACCTGCATCCTGTACATCCCCACGTTCTGCTTCCCGGTTTTCGGGTTTTTGGTGAATACGAGAGGCAGGGTGATAAAGCGCCCGCCGTCCCCAGGCCAGCATTTAAGTACCGGGAATTCATCCAGCGAAAATCCGTCTCTTAGAATGACTTCCTTGCACGGTCCGCTGTTCACATGCTTTGGCGGGAATGAGGTAATCTCTGCAACCTTCGGAATCATCTTGATACCTTCCCACAGGCTGGAAGGCGCTTCGAATTCCAGCAGTTTCCGGATTCGCTCGCCGATTTCATCAAGGTTGTTTACCTCAAGGGCAAGACACATGCGTTCCATTGTGCCGAAAGCGTTGGCAAAAACCGGGTGCTTATAGCCTTTGACATTCTCGAATAACAGCGCATGGCCATTGTTTTTTACGACCCTGTCCAGAATCTCGGTTATCTCAAGCTCGGCGCTGACCTCGGTTTTTATGCGTTTGAGCAGCCCTTTTTTCTCAAGGACTCCGATGAATTCACGTAAATCTTTGTATGCCACTATACGACCCCGGAAACGCTGTCATCCGACACATTATTCTTTGAGCCGGCTTTTTCAAGGCAGGCTCTATGGATGTATCCAAGCTGCCTCTTTTTCCAGTTCTTTGATTCGTTGCTCATGCCTTCCACAGGTTCATATATGATAAGCATGTTTTTCGCATCCTCAGGGAACATGAGTTTCACAAAATCGCCGCATAGCAGGCATTTTTTCCATCTGGTGTATTTTCTGTCGGACATAGTTATGCCTACTGCGTTACGGGAATATATAAATATACCGTAACGGCATTTTTATTAAAGATTCCCGTTACGGAAATAGATTGAAAACCTGATGATTTTACATCACCCGTAAACTATAAATACTATAGTTCGTATATATACGAATTGTTGTGGGCAGAAAAAATAACTTTTTTTGCATACCACCATAATCCCTTTTCTGCCCACTAACCTCCTCTTAATGACAAACCTGATGCCGTTACGGAAATTCAATAATTATTTACCGTTACGGTTTTTGTCAATAAAAAACCCGTTACGGAATTTTTTGCCAAACATTCCGTTACGCAAATATATTAAAATAAATTCACAGCATATCCAGCGGACTCTTAATCTTCTTTATCTCCTCGCTGGAAACCTGTGTATATATCTGCGTGGTCTGTAAATTCGAATGACCGAGGAGCTTCTGTATTTTCCTGATATCCACGCCGTTTTCAAGCAGGTGCGTGGCGAATGAATGCCGCAGGGTGTGGACATGCACGGGTTTCTCGATACCGGCACGAGCGGCTGAAACTTTTATCGCATGCTGGATACCTCTGTATGTCATTTTTTTACCATTCACCAAAAATATGTATCCTTTTCCATCTGAACAGCTTTTTTCCTTGTAGTCGAGAAGATCTTTCTTGAATGTCTCAGAAATAATAAAAATTCTGTCTTTCGAACCTTTTCCCATACGCACCCACCCTATATTCTCATTTAAATCTAGGTCAGAGTATTTCAGATTGATACATTCTGAAAGTCTCAAACCTGTGGAATAGAGTAGTTCAATTATAAGCCTATGCTTCATGTTTTCTGTTTTTTCAATAAGGTTCTTTATTTCATTCTGGCTAAGAACTACCGGAAGCTTTTTTGACCTTTTTGGGGTTTTTATTTGTGATATGCTTTTTCCAAGAATTTCTGTATAAAAGAATTTTAAGGCAGCTTTTATAAGCGCAATCGTAGCACTTGAGACTGAATCATCTGAAAGTTTGTAAGCAAGAAAATCCTTAATGTCATCTTCTGTGATATCTACTGGTTCTTTTTTTATGTGGTCAACTAACTTCTGATTGTAAAACAAATACATTTTTACTGTTTGTGGTGAGAAGCCTCTCAACTTCATCTCAGTAGTAAGCTTCCTAAAGCGTTCATCAACTATCATAAACCATTTTACATTATTTTGCAAACTTTAGCTTTGTTGGGAATGAATACCTGCAATCAATTTTTTTATTTCTTTATTAAAATCTCTATGATGAATCATAGCATGATGGTTAGGACACAAGCCAACCAAGTTATTCAATGAGTGATTATCATGTTTTTCATCAAGATGGTGAAGTTCAACTATGGAATCAAAACCGCATATACAGCATTTTTCAGTTATTTTTTGGTATAAATCGTAGGGAATATTATGATACGCTTCAGCATTATGTTTTTTGATTTGCTCTATTCGATTTACAGACATATAGCACCCGCTGCATAATCCGTGCGCATGATGTATTCTTTTTCTTCCGCATCTGCTGCAGGTTATATAATTCTTTCTGATGTATTTTTTATTGTTCATGTCTGATTAATACAATTAATTACTTAATAGTATTAACGTCAAATAGAGATTGTGATTCGATTTAGTCAAAGAAAACTGTATATAATATCTGTTATATACAGTTTTTTGCCGGCATATGCATAAAATCAAAAATATCCATGATTTTAATGTTAAATGAAGAAGGTTAAACTATAAACCTGATATAGAACGCATGCCATAAATTAAAATAAGAGGTTTGAATAAAAATAAAATGCAGAATTTCCGTAACGGAATTAATTTTCTAAACCCCGTTACGGAATGTGAGGGATTATACCAGCCTGGAAAGCCTGGATGCCACGGGTACAAGCAAAACCCATACAAGCAAACCGAGAGCAAGGCTTATGATTGGAAATGCATAATAATAAAGTTCTATGAGTTTTTTTCCGTCACGGGAATTTTGGCATCTAATTGCGTAACGGGAATTCTCTGATAAAATTGCGTTACGGATTTATTAGATTTCAGGGTTCGGAATTTTGAAAAATTATGAAATTTTTTGATGCAGCAATATTTATCCTGTCTTCTTCTAATTGTGTTCCTATGCTTTCTCATGACGAATTGATTTCTCTCATCAATAAACAGCCGCCGCTTGTTGACCAGATGATAGACCCAAATGTCCAGGTGCAGCCCAACGGCATCGAATTGACGCTGCAGCGCGTGGAAATTCATGAAGGCTCAGGTTCTATCGCTTTTGACAATTCCGAAAGAAAACTCCCACAAACAAAAGCCATGGATTTTGACGATGAAGGATGGATCCATTTGCCCAAAGGCAGCTACAAAATCGTATTCAACGAGATAGTGAACATCCCGAAAAACATTGCAGCCATCGCAAAACCGCGCTCAAGCCTGCTGCGGTGCGGCGCGACAGTGGAAACTGCGGTCTGGGATGCCGGTTACAGCGGCAGAAGCGAGAGCCTGCTCGTTGTTTTCAATGAGAACGGTTTTAAAATCAAAAAAGATGCACGCGTACTGCAGCTTTTGTTTTTCAGGTTAAATGAAGAAGTGAGAAAGGGTTATTCAGGTGTTTACCAGAACGAGAATGTTTAAGATTATATGCGGAGGATGGGATTTGAACCCACGAATTCCTACGAAACCAGCCCCTCAAGCTGGCGCCTTTGACCTGTCTGGGCAACCTCCGCAATCCGAGTCACGCCTGTCTTCGACACGCTTTGCGAACGGAAGGGCGTGTCAGGGTATGGCGTACCATACCCGTTCGTGATAAACCTTTCTCTAAGGTTTAATGGAATATCCCTTATAGCAGAGCCTTATCATATAAATAATGCCCTGATAAGAGATTTTTTCTTCAAAGGGTATTAAGTATCTCACCTAATTGTTCGGCTCTCTTCCTGATACTGCCTGCAGCCTCAAGAGCAAGTTCAGCCGCTGTGAGGGCGCCAGTTGTTTCAAACGCCATTACAAATGAATCAGGGTCAGAACTTACCTTAATTGAATCCATATCGCATGCTTTTTCGCATAACTTGCACATTGAACATTCGATAATGTCTACAACTTTTACCTTGTTACCTTCCATTTTCAAGATATTACGGGGACATACTTCTATGCATTTGCCGCAATAATCGCAGTTTCCGATTGTTATCACGGGCATATTCTTGAACCCGCTTGCAACGCCGGCCTGCCATTTGCTGTGATTCCTGCCGGTTCCAAGCCTTGCGATTGCTTCCACTACGACCTTATGCTTCTCCTTAAGCTCGATAATGGGTACTGTCGCATCAGCCGGGCGCACCTCCGGGTCTGTGGAAACCATATCGCCTGAATACACAACCTTGGGACCTTCGGCGCTCAGGGTCAAAGAAACCTGGCATAACGTGCAGCCGGCGCCTTTGCAGGAACACTCCTCACGAAGAGTATATGATTTAGTATCAGTTTTCAGGGGAATCAAACCCAATCTCAAAGAGAGCTGTTCATCAAAAAGGACAGAAGTATTTTCGTAGATATTAACATCATCAATAGCCAGTACCGGGACTTCCGCAAGGACGCTCCTTCGGAATGCGTTGGCAAAAGATGTAGAGACGCCAGATAAAATAAATCTGGCTTTGCGTTCTGACAATTCTATTATGTCAATATCCATCTTACACGCGCCTGCCTTTCTTAGGTTTTGTGCCGTCATGCGGGATTGGAGTCACATCTTCTATGCGTCCTATCTTTATGCCGGCACGGGCAAAAGCACGAATTGCAGCCTGCGCGCCGGGTCCGGGGCTTCTCTGCATGTTGCCGCCGGGCGCCCGTACCTTTATATGAATACCGGTGACGCCTTTATCGCGTATTTTGTCAGCGAGCTGGTTTGCCATTTGCATTGCAGTATAGGGGGAACTTTCCTCCCTGTCCGCTTTGGTGACCATGCCGCCGCTGCTTTTAGCTATTGTCTCAGCGCCTGTTAAATCAGTGATAGTTATCAGGGTATTATTAAACGAGGAATAGATATGTGCTACACCCCATTTCTCTGTTGCCATTGTTAAGCCTCCATCTTGGGTTCATTTTTTGTTTCAACAGTTTCAGGTTTTGTTGTTTCATGCGCAATGGCCTTTCCAACCTGTCCCGGTCTTGACGCATGCGATTCGTTTGATAATGCTGAACCGCCATAGTAGTCCAGGAGCAGCTCCTCATTCGAGGGCACTATATAACCCGGGATAGTGACCTTCCTGCCCCCGACCGAGATATGCCCGTGCACAATGAACTGCCTTGCCTGTCTTACTGTATTGGCAAGTCCCTGCTTGTGAACCTGGGTCTGAAGCCTTCTCTCAAGGAAATTAGTCACTTCAAGAGAAAGAATATCATCAAGTCCGGCATCGGTTTTCAAAAGACCGTACCGTTTCAGCCTGTTAAGGATGTTCTCGGAATCGGTTTTTATATGACCTTTCAATTGCCCTTTTGCACTCTCTGCAAGCAGTTTTCTTGCCAGTTCCCTGTATTTTTTAAGAGAGCTGTGGGCTTTCCAGACCTCTCTTTTATTTCTAAGGCCATACCTCTTTACAAGTTCGACCTCGGGCTCTATTCTGGCAGCCTGCCAGGGATGTTTTGGAGTTTCATACGATTTGCGGTTTTTTCCAGGGTAGCCCATTATTTACCAACTCCTTTTGGTTCTTCTTTCTTTTCTCCTTCCTTGGCTGCTGCAGCTTTTGCCTGGATTGCTGCCCTTGTGACGCCTACAGTCCTGCCTTTCCTGCCTGTTGACCTGGTGCGCTGACCGCGTACCCGAAGACCCTTATCATGTCTTACTCCTTTGTATGAACGCATCTTTTTCATCAGGTTCAAATCTTCATTAAGGCCCAGCATAACGTCTATTCCGATAAGATGCCTGTCTTCGCCTGACATTATGTCGTTTTGTTTGTTGACCATCCATGTTGGAACTATAGTAGTTATGTTATCTACAGATGATTGTAATTTTTCCAGTTCTGCGTCCTTGAGGTATCCGATTGTTGCTTTCGGGTCAAGTCCTGAATTGGTAGAAATGATCTTTGCGATTCTCCTGCTAATGCCCTTTATCCCCGTGAGCGCATACTGGACGCTTCTTTTTCCCTCAAGGTCACTGTTGGCGATGCGCACGATGTGTCTTATCTCAGGTTCGCCTTCTTTTGCTTTGGGAACTTCCTTTTTCCCCTCTTTAGGCGCTCCTTTCCGCTCTTTTTTCGGGTGTTCTTTCCCTTCGCCTTCCCCCTCGTGCTTTTCGTGCTTCTTTTCTTCTTTTTTCTCTTTCTTTGCTTCTTTGGGCGCTTCTGCTTTAGGCGCTTCTTTCTTGGGAGTCTCTTTCTTGGGGGCTTCCTTCTTTGTTTCTTTTACTTCTTTTGGTTCTTCTTTTTTAGCCATCTTATTCCTCCTGTGGCTTTAGCCCCGGATTTATCCGGCGCAGCCCTCACATGCGGGCAGGGCTAATAGTGGGGCATAGCATTTATATTTTATGTATGTAAGTAAGTGTATGTTAAAAGAAACCCAATGTAGGCAATCTATCAATATAGAAGAGGCTTAAGAATGGCATTACCCCCCGATTATCTTAGGAGAATACGTGTCTTTATAGCATCGCCTCGCGACATGAGCACTGAGCGAAAAATATTTCGTGATGCTATTGAAAAGGTGAACAGAATAAAAGCAAAACCACAAGGGGTACTATTGGAACCAGTAGGATGGGAAGATACTTTACCTGGAAAAAGTCGACCACAAGAAAAGATAAATGATGATATCAAAAAGAGTCATCTGATTGTAATGCTTTTGTGGAAAAGATGGGGCAGTCCGACTGGAAAATATTCATCAGGGTTTGAAGAAGAATATCAGGTAGCTTCCGCACATGATAAGGACATTTTGTTTTATTTTCGGGATATTCCTGATGATATACTGGAAGACCCCGGTGAACAGGTAAAAAAAGTGTTGAATTTCCAAAAGAAAATAGAGACTGAAAGGGAATTCCTATTTAGAAATTATAAGGACGAGCATATATGGAAAGAACAATTTATTGATGACTTGAGCCAATGGCTTGATAATATTCCACAACTTACTAAGGGGAAAATACTACTGCCAGTTGCGCCAGAACAAACTTTTAAACCAAGGGTTTATGATGAAGAGAAACAACCGCCGATTGGATCTGCACATCTCCCGTCCTATAGGTGGGATGCTCAGAATTTTGAAAGATTATATTTTGACCTACAAACTGGTACACCCGCCGAGATTCTTGAGATAGGAGGATCGTTTGGAGCAGTCCTAAACACTATCCTCGACCATAACAGGAGAATTATCCCGGCAAATACGTTAGTATATCGAACTCTGAAGCGGAAAAAACCTTTAAAAGCCGTAGGATTTGGTATTGAATATGCCGCCGAATTACTTAGGGTGTTTCCAGATGGACAATATAACATACTAAGTTGGCAGGGTCAACCCTATATAACCATTAAAGGCAAAGCAAATAAATTATCCAAACTCATAATTGAACAGGGAAGTGCTGAGAAGAAATTCTTGACTGTTGGAGAAACATGGGATATTGGTGACGGCTGGACTTTAACAGCACAGAGCATTGATGCCAGAGCCACCCCAAGACAGGTATGGTTTGTCCTTAGCAAAGATGGAATAAAACTGGATGATAGAGTAATCGCAGAGGGTCAAGCGTATGTCTATATCGAAAAAAGTTTTGCAGGCGAGATAGATGTTCCGCTATTTGTTACCTATACGGACAGCATATTTGCAGGTTCAACTAGTGATATGGTGCAACTTAGATATACGTGGGCAATCTCTACGTCCGTCACAGAAATAATAGCAGGCGATAAATTCGGCAAAATGGAAGTAATCACAGCTACTTCCGAAAATCTCATTCTTCGGAACAAAGACGAACCAATAAACCTGATAGATTCTACTGTTGATATCATGGGCAACCTGAAATTTAAAGTTGCAGATGACCCTAATTTTCTAAGATTTTTCCCAACAATTTTGTAGGAACAACAATATAGAAAGATCATCCTTCCGCATACTGGACCTCGGCAGAATTAAGCACTTCCTGCCTGAAATACCGGCTTAAGTCCTGCGGCGTTCTCAAATCTACTTTGCGCCCAAGAAGTTCGGTCAGTTCAATTTCCATGCCTGCAAGCCTGATAAGGCCTGGTGTATAAGCCGGGTCGAATTCAACAATAATATCTATATCGCTATCAGGTCTGAAATCGCCGCGAAGAACAGAACCAAAAATCGACAACCTTCGTATATGGTTTCTTTTACAGAACTCCTCTATCTTCTCTCCGGGTAGTTCTATGCGTGCTTTGTTCATCGATATATCTCCTTTGTTTTTTCTGTTCCCTGCCACCTAATTGTATAACTCCTATCTAATTAAAACTAACTGTTTTCAAAATTTAAAAAGATTATGCTGTCAAATACATATAATCAAAGAAACCATTATTTAATCAACCATCGTAAAGCCAATAAATCCCATATCCTCAAAAGTGACACCATGTTCCGCGTAATCCCGGCAATCGACCTCAAAAACAAAAAATGCGTCTCCTTAGTGCAGGGTATCCCCGGCACCGAACGCGTCTCCATTAACGAACCTCTGGGTGTTGCCCTGCGGTGGGTAGCCGAAGGCGCCACTGTACTCCATCTCATCGACCTTGACGGCGCAATCGGGGGACAGAGGTTAAACGGTTCCATAATCGAATCAATAATAAAAAAATTCAAGGTCGAAACGCAGGTGGGAGGCGGCATCAGGTCAAAAGAAGATGCCAGGGGGCTTCTCGGTCTCGGCGTGAATCGGGTAATTCTCGGAACTGCCGCTATAAACAATCCTTCACTCGTAGAAGAACTCGCCCTCGAATTTGGGAGTGAGCGCATCATGGTGGCGCTTGACTCCAAAAACGGCAGGGTAACCACTCACGGCTGGGCAAAGCAGTCGGTTTACACTCCAGTTTCGCTTGGCAGGAAATTTGAGGAACTTGGTGCAGGGAGCATCCTTTTCACCGATATCGATACGGAAGGACTGCTAAAAGGAGTAAATCCGGAGCCGACCCATGAACTTGCACAGGCGCTTGGCATACCTGTAATAGCTTCAGGCGGCATCACCACGCTTTCGGATATCGAAGCAATCAAAAAAACCGGAGCAAACGGGGTTGTTGTTGGAGCAGCGCTGTATGTTGGGAATTTTAAACTGCGTGAGGCTCTTGAATTAGAAGAAAAATAGTGTTTTAATCTCTTCATTATTATTCCACACAATTCAAAAAGCCGTAACAGTAAATTATTTACGTCATAAAACAAACATATACATAGATAGATGGGAATAACCCTTTACCTTAAAAGTGCCTTCAATGAATGAAGGAAAAGAACCTCCAAAAGTGAGTTTGAATTTTATAAAAAACAGAGAAAACATATACAACGGGTAAAACGGGGTTAAAAATGAGCCGGATAGTGAAACTCAGGATAGGAAACTATGATTGTTACAAGAAATATTTCCATTGATAACGACTGTATCAAAAAGATGGAACCATTTGTTGCAAAACACAATGGCAATTTCAGCGCAGCAATAAGGGATATAATCGACCATGTGGGAAAGTCGGGATTTCCCAATAATTCCACGGCTGTAGATGTATCCCTCTTCAAATGGATGCTGAATATGTTGGATTGTGTTCTTGTTCCTGATGAAGTACTGGATGAAATGATTGACCCGGTGCTGATAAATTCGATGAGAAAACTCGAAGAGCATCTCAGTTACAGGTTCGGGGAACTTGAGTGGAATATAGACCTCTCTTTAAAATGCGATAATGACAGGTTCCCATCCGATGTATTGATTGAAATAAAAGGTGATTCCCAGAAAATAAGACTTGCTGCGTGTATATTTTCCCAGTATATCGTCAAAAATTCAATTAAACAGGTACCGCTTGAGATTAAGTCGGTAGTTAATTTGAATGATTGTATAAAAATTGAATTATTCGGTTCTAATAAAAAAGAGGCATTGAACAGCCTTAGAACATATTTTGGGAAGATGGATGAGGTAATGAGCGCCATAAAGAGCCGCCCTGATTTCTGGAAATCCCTGGCCAATAGGCATATTTTAAGCGATTATAATATGGTCACGGTTCACAAGAATTACTTTGAGGACTTGCTTGCGAATAACATACCCCTCGGGGAAATCAGTATAGAAAACATCGCAAAAAAGCCAATACAGGAAATACCCCTCAAAGAGATGCTTTCCCTTATCAAGGAAGTTTATGAAACATCCCGGGTCGCAGACAGGGTTGAAATCGAGAAGGATAGGATAATATTATTTCATAATTATAGGAATAAAGATACAATAGAAAAATTGAAAAAAATCCTTGTCGCCCTTTTAGAAGTTAACGGTCATTTATTTGATGCCAAATCAACAGCCAATATGATTGTTTTGACTCACAGACCTGACGTCGGATTAAAGGTCAATGAAATTGTAAGTAATTTGAAAATCAGCAACAGCAGGGTAGACCAGGAGTTGATAATGTTCACGACATTCCTTAAGGGTCTCAAGGAAATCCCGGACATATCGTTATCCCTGACTGCGCTGGGCAGAAGATTCGGCAAATCCTTAATGCAGGAGTATGAAAAAGAAAACCATATCAAGAGCTGGGATTTGGACTCTTTCAAAAATGCTTTTGAAACGTTTAATTCAAAACTTCATATCGATAGCGAATGGAAAATGGAAGGAAAAAATCTTTTATATACTATCAAGAAATGCAATATTGCAAATGAGGGGAACAGATTTGATACATTTATTTGCCATACGTCCCGGGAAACATTCAAAGGGGCGCTGGAGTACGCATTTGGAAATATGGCCAGCTTAGAAATTAAAAAATTGTTATCCCATGGCGACAATTTTTGCGAGGTTGTTATAAGGTTAGCTTGAAATTTCTTATTAAAATCATGGCTTATCATATCGATGTCTAAATATTAGCATTTTATGGTCATATTCTCTAAAAATTGACAGATAATTTTTTGTACTTGTCATTACATATCGGAACTCAAGGAATGGAGAGTGGATTATATGAATTACCCGGTCAAGTATATTATAGCAGGAGCTGGGGGTGCAGCTCTTATAGGTGCCCCATATTATTTTCCAAAAGAAAGCCTGGAGGTTCTTTTCTCAGTCTGGTTCATGCTTATTCCGGTGGCATTTATTGTTTTCCTTGTCTATGGTATTATTGTGTATCTCAGGGGTATGAAACACAGGATTACAGTATCAATAAAGCCTGTAGAAGCTATCAGGGCTCTTGCCCGCAGAGAAGCTGGAATCCGCAGTGTAAAGCGCAGCCTGTATGAAGAATTGATTAACGGGATAAAAAAAGGATAATATCCGTAGGGACAGTTTTGTGAGGTGGCCATCCTAATACCATAAGAACCGGAGAAACGGTCATAAAAGTCATGTATTTGTCATATCCTGTCAATTCTTCCAGGACTGAACCACTGATTAAACTCTGGAAGTCCGGTTTTATCTCCTTTTTCTTGCCATTTTTCCCTTTTGAATGCCAATAATTGGCATAATCAGTCATATTTTGACAAAATATGACAGCATATAGCGTTTTATGCTAAATTTTTGTCAATTATTCTTTTAGCATTGGCATAAGATAGACGAGTTTAAGGGTGATTTAAAATGAAGAATTGGGTCAAACATTTCGCAACATTTGTTGCCGGCGTATCATTTGTAGGAGCGGCTTATTTTATCCCCGAAGGAAGTTTTATCGCCTTCATTACAGGGTGGTTGTTCCTCATCCCGGCCGCCGTCGTAATATTCCTGGGTTATGGACTCACGAAATATATGAAGGACAGGAAAAACAGGATCATGGTTTCCATAAAACCAACCGGGGCCTTAAAAGCTATTGCCCGCAGGGAAGCGCAACTCCAGAGGGAAAAACAGCTCCTGCTGGAAGAACTTCGCAAGGGATAGGGACAAGTGCAATAATATGATTATCACGAGACACATCTCTCTTGACAATGATTGCATCGAGAAGATGGAACCTTACGTGGAAAAACACAAAGGCAACTTCAGCGCAGCAATAAGGGAGATAATCGACAGGGCGGGGAATTATAATTCTTTCAAGAATCTCTCGGCGATTGACAATTCCCTGTTAAAATGGATGCTGAATGAAATAGATGGGATGCTGATTCCTGACAGCGTACTGGATGAACTCATTGACCCCGGTCTGATTAATTCTATCGGAAAACTTGAAGAATCACTTAACAACAGGTTCCATGAACTTGAGTGGGACATTAATCTTTCATTGAAATACGATAATGACATGTCCCCCTCTGATGTACTGATAGAGGTCAGGGGCGCTCCCCAGAAAATAAAATTCGCAGCCTGCATCCTGTCACAGTACATGGTAAAAAATTCACTTGGAAACATGCCTCTTGAAATCAGGTCAGTTTATACCCAGGATGGATGCATAAAAATCGAATTATCAAGGTCTGATAAAAAAGGAGCGCTTGACAGCTTGACTTCAAATTTTGGCGGGATGAATGAGGTAATAGGGGCAATAAAATCCCGTCCATCTTTCTGGAAGGCTGTAGTCAACGGGCATCTTTTGAGCAATTACAATATGGTCACGGTTCACAGGAATTATTTTGAGGACCTGCTTGCAGGAAAAATCCCGATGGGAGAAATAACGATAGAAGCCCTTGCAAAAAAACCCATACAGGAAATACCTCTTAATGAAATGCTTTCCCTTATAAAAGAGGTTTATGAAACATCCAGGGTCGCGGACAGGGTTGAAATCGACAGGGAAAATATAATATTATTTCATAATTATAGAAATAATGAAGTAATAGAAAAGCTGAAAAAGAGCCTTGTTACGCTTTTGGAAGCCAACGGGCATCTGTATGACGCAAAGTCAACAGCCAACATGATTGTGCTGACACATCGGCCTGATGTGGGAATTAAAATCAATGAAATCGTAAGCAATTTGAAAGTCAGCAACAGCAGGGTTGACCAGAACCTGATAATGTTCATGGCTTTCCTGAAAGGTCTTAAAAACATACCGGAGATACCCGTTTCACTGACTGCTCTGGGCAGGAGAATCGGCATCTCGCTGATGCAGGAATACGAAAGGGAAAACAGTATAGAGAACTGGGATATCCAGAACTTCCAGAAAGCCCTGGAAATAATAGATTCGAAACTTCACAGGGAAAGCGAATGGAAAATTGATGGGAAAAACCTCATTTACACAGTTAAGAAATGCAATATTGTCTCGGATGGTGATACATTCGACACATATGTTTGCCATACTATCCGGGAAACATTCAAAGGGGCTGTGGGCTACGCTTTCGGGAATAAGGCGGAATTAGACATTAAAAAATTATTGTCACATGGAGATAATTGTTGTGAGGTGTTAATACGAGTACGATAAGAGCAAGTCGCTTTGGAAAAGGCAGGATGGTTGGAACACAAAGAAAAGGGATAAACACACAAAATAAATGCGGGAGGACGATATGAAAACATTGCTGGAATACATAACATTCGTCAAAGGAATAGAATACCTGATAGTTGTAGCGTTTTGCTTTGCATTTATTGCATTGTGGATGCTGGTAAATACAAAGGAAAAAGAAGTACTTAAAATGGTTTCCCTGTTTGTCCCGCTTTCATTGATGTTTGGCGGGGCGGCGGTCGTTGTCTCCTCATACGACACCACAGATGTTACTTACGCAAACACTTCGGAAGCTGCGCTCACCGATATTGCCGGTAATCCGGCAATGATTGATTTACAGGACAAAGACACATGGTTCAAGGTCAATTCTTCAGAATATCTTTCCATCAAATATGAACAAGCAACTGATTTTCATAAAGCCATGAGCGGCAAGGTCGGTTGTACCACGTGCCATCATAATAGCGGGGATGAAATTCATGCATGCAAAGATTGCCACGGGGCACCTTTTAATCCGCACAACGCAAGCATGCCGGGTTTGAAGGCTGCCTATCATCAGCGCTGTTTGTCGTGCCACAAAGAGGATTTCGGGAGCGGTCCTGAAAGCTGCACCAAATGCCATTCCGGGGTTATTCAAACTTCCAGTATCATTTCAGGTCCGCCCCGTCCTCACCAGCTGACATGGGAGACCTGTACGAGGTGCCATCAAAATGGCATCCCGGGCGGGCAGGTTTCCAGGATAGTTTATCACGATAGCTGCCTCAAGTGTCATGCAAAGGGTATAGGAGGGGCTGCTATAGTGCCTGAAGACCATGCCGGACGTGCCGGTAATACATGCCAGGGCTGCCATAAACCGATAGGAGGATAAATATGATAAACAGAAGGAACTTTCTAAAAATCGGGGGCTCTCTTATTGCCTGCGGCGTTATAGGAAGCCAGGGAACTGCACTGGCATCTCTGGACTACACAGGCAACCCTGACCGCTTCGGAATGCTCACCGATACTACAAGGTGCATAGGCTGCCGCCGCTGTGAAGCGGCATGCAATAAAGCTAACAGCCTGCCACCGCCAAAAACATCGTTCGAAGATACTTCGGTTTTTGAAGAGAAAAGAAGACCATACGTGGCGGATGTTCAGTCTTACACCGCAGTCAACCGGTATGAAGGGAAAGACGGGAAACCGGTTTACCGGAAAATCCAGTGCATGCACTGCGACGAGCCGGCATGCGTTTCAGCCTGCCCTGTGGCTGCGATGAAAAAAACAAAAGAAGGTCCTGTTGTATGGGATGAGAAACTGTGCATAGGCTGCCGGTATTGCATCATAGCCTGTCCGTTCTACGTCCCTGCGTTTGAATACTCAAGCGCGTTCAATCCCAGGATACAGAAGTGCTTTATGTGCTACAAGAGGATTTCAGACGGTCTTGTTCCGGCGTGCGCCGAGGCATGTCCTGTCGAGGCGATTACTTTTGGTAAAAGAAGCGATTTGCTGAAACAGGCAAAACTCAGGATATGGGGCGAACCAGACAAATATATCGACCATGTGTATGGCGAGGAGGAAGCGGGAGGCACCGGCTGGCTGTATATTTCAGGTGTTCCTTTTGAGAAACTTGATTTCCCGATGAACGTAGGAATAACCTCGTATCCTAAACTCACCAAGGACTTCCTGTCGATGGTCAATCTCACTCTTGTTATGTGGCCTGCCATGCTCGGAGGCTTTTATTTAGCGTCGCATAACCGGGAGCATCAGGCAGCTCATGTTGAAAAATCGGAAACAAAGGAGGGTCATAAACAATGAACGAATACGGGAACGTGGAGAAAAAAATATTCCATAAACAGGAACAAACCGGTGCCGAAATTGTTACATTCTGGATACGTGATAAGATATTTATGGGGCTAACCTTCGAAGAGTATGTTAAAAGCCTCATTACCCCGCTTAATATCGCGGCGGGATTGGTCGTCCTTGCCGGGCTTTACTTAATACTGATGAGGTTCCTGTTCGGGCTTTCTGAAGTGACTGAAGCTTCAAATGAGCAGCCGTGGGGGCTTTTCCTGAGCTGGGGACTTTTTACCGGCGTGCCGTTTTCCGCTTCGGGATTTGTCGTCGGGACTGCGGTTTACATTTTTGGTCTTAAGAAATACCAGCCTATTGTAAAAAATGCAATCCTCTTGGGTCTCCTTGGTTATCTCTTCGCTGTAATATTCCTGATGATCGACCTCGGCCGTCCCTGGCGGATTTACTATCCCATGATTATTTCATTCGGAACTGCATCAGTAATGTTCCTGGTGGCATGGCATGTGGCTCTTTACCTGTCGGTACAGGTCATGGAGTTTTCACCATCAACCCTGGCATGGCTGGGCATGAGGAAAGTTCGCAAAATGGTTACGGGTATGACCCTGGGGCTGACCATTTTCGGCGTCATGCTTTCCACACTTCACCAGTCCGCTCTCAGCGCTATGTTCCTGCTTGCGCCGGGGAAGCTCCATCCCATGTGGTATACATCATACCTGCCCTGGCTTGCCTTTATATCGGCTATTGGCGCGGCGCTTGCCCTGGTAATCGTGGTTTCCAAACTGACTCAGGTCTTCATGAAGGACAGGGCAGACTCAGATTATCTGGCAAGCCTTGATGGCATTACGCTGGGTCTTGGGAAAGCAGCATCGTTCGTGCTTTTTACTTACATGGGACTCAGGTTAATCAGCGTGACACATGAGGGGGCATGGGGCTACCTGAACACACCTTTCGGGCACTGGTTCCTTGTAGAGATAACGATACTGGGAGTTCTTCCATTCCTGTTCTTTTATGGGGTGCAGAACAGGAATATAGGTCTTATCCAGTTCACTGCGGTGCTGACCATGCTGGGTATCATATTGAACAGGTTCAATATTTCACTCATCGCATTCAACTGGCAGCTTCCCAACAGGGAGCTTTTCTTCTGGAAAGAAGCTGTTGTAGTTGTAGCGGTTGTGATAATCGAAGTACTTGTCTACCGCTGGATTGTGAACAGGATGCCGGTGCTGCGGCAGCACCCGGATTATATAGGGGACGAGCACTGAAACCCTGAGAGTTCGGTCAATGACCGCTGGCTCGGTCAATCCGCCACCACGCATGGCTTCGTCATGCGTGGATATACTTTTTAAAAATAGTAAAAAAAATAACTAACTAAATGTTGCCCCGATCCAATCCCCGGCATAATGTACGTATGATATCAGTTGGCTTTGTAAGATGTTACGATTTAGGCTTTAAGTAGGAAGTATATATTTTTCAATAAAAGTCTTTTCAGAATAGCCTGCCAAGAATCCTATAAAAATCCCTCCCCAGAAGTCTGGTATTGTAATTAATGTCTGAGCGGAAGATTTTCTTGCAAAAGCAATAACTGCTAACATACTGAAGATTATAGCTACAAAAACTTGAAACGAGGCTTTGATAACGAAAGGAAAGTCTATAGGCTCAGGTTTTATTGAAAAAAGTCTTACAAAAGCCCCCATAATTCCTCCAAGTATAGCACCATAAATGATCAATTTTACGGAAGCAAGAACATCAACTTCTTTAGACTGCGACTCTCGTATGAACGGCTTTGGGACAAAAACATTAGATAGGCAGAGTTTTACTCAAAATAACCTCATCTTCAGGCAATAACATCACATCTCTTACGTAGAATTCCGCATTGTATTCTCTTAAAAACTGTACGACCCTATCA
>JBAQMZ010000042.1:0-24403 GCA_049303315.1 Candidatus Methanoperedens sp. | reverse complement strand
GAACACAGATGACACGGATAAACTGAAACCTCAGTTTACACGGTATAGGGCATGCTTTGCATGCCCTTCTTTGATAAAACTTTCTTAAAGTTTTTTCGACGGATGTCCACGGATTTTTTTATCTGTGCTAATCCGTACCATCCGCGTAAATCCGTGTTCTACGCCAACTGTTCGCATTGTTTAGGCTGTTTCATTGTTATCTATGAACTGTGTTCATAGCCGACTTTGTGGTGATTAATCCTTTCTCATAACAATCTTTTTATCGCTTGCGCCACTTTATAGAGTTTTAATGACAACCATCGGCATCGAGAATAAAAAGCTCGGATTTATTGGCACCGGGAAGATGGGCGAAGCCCTGATAAAAGGCATACTTCATGCCAGACTCGTCCCTCCCGAAAACATATACGCAAGCGACATGGATTCAGCAAAGCTGGAGTTGCTTGAAAAGCAGTATAAAATAAGTGTCTGCAAGGACAATTGTTCTGCGGTCACAGATTCGGATATTCTCATAATTGCGGTCAAGCCGCAAACGATTCCGGCTCTTCTAAAAGAGATAAAATTCTCCATAAAAAACCAGCTGGTTATATCAATTGCCGCGGGCGTAGCAATCGCGACTTATGAAAATGAGCTGCCGCGCGGAACGAAGGTTGTGAGGGTCATGCCGAATATCGCCGCGACTGTCAGGGAGGCTGCATCGGCAATCAGCCCCGGAAGCGCGGTATCGAAAGACGACCTTGAAATTGCGAAGACGATTTTTAATGCCATAGGGCGAAGCGTCATACTGCCTGAGCATCTTATGGACGCAGTCACGGGATTATCAGGTAGCGGCCCGGCTTATATTTTCATGGTAATCGAAGCGCTTGCAGACGGCGGAGTTCATGAGGGGCTTGACAGGAACACTGCAAAATTACTTGCAGCCCAGACCGTTCTTGGCGCAGCTAAAATGGTGCTTGATGGTGGCAGTCATACTGGTGAGCTAAAAGACATGGTAACATCACCGGGCGGCACAACAATCAGGGGTCTTCGGGTAATGGAAGAACGCGGCGTCCGGGTTGCAATGATGAACGCAGTAATTGCGGCATGTGAACGTTCAAAAGAACTTGGCAAGAAGACCTGAAAGAAGGCAGAAGATGTCTCTCCTTTCTGATATAGAAAAAAAGGCAAGAAAGAACCATGCAAGGATTGGACTCGGGATAGGGAAGATTTCTGAAAAACTGATTAAGAGCGCAGAAGAAGCCAGCGAGTATGCAGATGTTGTTCTTGTCGGGGATGAAAAACTGATTAAGGCAACAGGCACCAGACTTGAGATAATCCACTCAACCGAACCGCCAAAAAAACTGGTTGAATTGCTGGTTTCAGGCGAGATTGACGGCGCTGTCAGGGGAACTCTCAGCGCGACAAAGACTCTTTCGGAACTGAAAAAATCACTTAACCTCACGAAATTATACAGGGTCGCATTACTGGAAACGGCAGATGGGAGACCTTTTTTCCTTGCGCCTGTGGGCATTGATGAAGGAAATTCCGTGGAGGATAAGGTCGAGTTAATAAAGCGGGGTGTCGAGCATTTCAGACGTTTTGGCATTGAAGCAAGAGTAGGGATTCTCTCGGGCGGACGATTTGAAGATAAAGGCAGGGATGAGAAAGTGGACAGGACGCTTGCCGAGGCTGGGATTGTAACAAAAAGAGTATGCGAGATGGGAATAAGCGCAAAGGATTATTCAATATTGATAGAAGATGCGATTGCTGAAGCTAATTTTATAATCGCGCCGGATGGGATTTCGGGGAATCTTATTTTCAGGACGCTTGTGTTCCTGGGCGGCGGGTACGGTCATGGCGCGCCCGTATTGATGGAAAAGGTGTTCGTCGATACTTCAAGGGTCGGGGGGCATTATACAAGGGCTATAATGCTTGCAAGCGCGCTAAAAAACTGACGGCTTAATATCTTGTTATGTCACTTCATGACCTCCTGAAAGGCAGAATTCCGGGGGAAAAACTATCATTGCTCCCGAAAGGTTTTGAGGTCGTCGGAGACATTGCGATTATCAATATTCCTCCGGCGCTGGATAATGAAAAATATCTTATTGCAGATGCCTTGGTCAAACAGAGGAAAGATATCAAAAAAGTGCTTCGGAAACTCCATAAAATTGAAGGCGCTTCGCGGACGGGGGAATTTGAATTGTTGCTTGGGAACAGCACAACCACTATCCACAGGGAGAACAACTGTGTCTTTTTTGTGGATGTTGCGAAAACATATTTTTCAGGTAAAATGTATTATGAACGAAACAGGATAGCTCAGGAAGTAAATGACTGCGAGGCTGTTCTGGTATTATTTGCAGGCGTGGGGCCGTTTTTGATACCGATTAAGAAGAAAAAGATGGTCAAAATTACAGGACTTGATAATAACCCGGATGCATGCGCCTTTTTGAAAAAGAACCTCGAACTTAATGATGTTGAAGCCGATATTATCCTCGCAGATGCGAATTCAATAGGACATATTTTCAAACGATCTTTTGACAGGATAGTGATGCCTGCTCCTTACGGGCATGACCATTTTCTTAATCTTGCCCGTTCCATATTGAAACCGGAAGGAATAATCCACTTTTATACATTCAAGAAAGATTTTGAGATTGCCCATTTTAAAAAGCTGCTTTTTGAAAGCGGGTGGCGTATCGACTTTTACAGGGGCTGCGGCGAGATTGCTCCGCGGGTAAAGAGATATGTGTTTGATTTGAGGAAAAATTGAATACCTTTATACTACGAGGACACCGATTTAAGATAAGAAGCATGATATCTTCACCTCATACATCATATGGTATCCTGTACGGTTTTGGGAATTATCTTCTGGTGATGTTCATCTATCTGGGTATTGCGGTGGGCATGCACGAACTCGGTCATATTTTATTTGCAAAATATCATAAGCTTGAATACAGGATTCTATTTGAAAAAGGCAATATAAGAATAGCTGCGGACTGGGAAAAGCTTGGGAGCAAAAAGGTATATGGGAATATGCTCGGTATTGTTTTTGGTCTTCTCCCTGTGATTATTGCAAGCTGGCTCTATCACACTCCAATTTTTCTTTTATTGTATCTTCTTTCATGCTATGACGATTTCGGCGCAGTGGTCAGGGAACTTCAAACATTTTAGAATGGCAGCGTATCAGGCGACTTGATTGAAATCAAATTATTTCCGTAATAAGCAAAAATCATGAGAATCATGATTATAATGAACTATATACAATAATTTGGAAAGCTTTAAATATTTTCGGAACATATCATTATTTGGAATTACTGCTGAAGGGGAACGCAGCAGTCTGGAAATTGCTGAATTGGGGGCAAATAATGTTCAGGGAGATAGTACTTCATTCGAGGAAAATCATCAAATATAGCATTTGCTTGCTTATTTTTTTGATCATTCTGGATGTCATCAGTACCTATATCGGGATAAAATATGTCAATACCTATGAAGCCAACGAAAAAACTGCATATCTTTTTAATTTATTTGGAATGCTATTGCCATCAGGTTTAAAAATTTTAACGGTTCTGCTATTAGGTTTCATAACAAAAATTATCTGGGAACACTCCGAATTTATGCTGCAGAATGGAAACGGCTTGGGAAACTCAATGGCAATTATATTTATCTTAAATATTATGTTCATAGTAATTTTTCTGAATGTCGTGTATTTTTTAATTATAGTGAACAATATAAATATCATTTATAATTAAAATACAGATTTCGCGGACTACACAGTGGAATGAGCATAATATAAAAATGCTGTTAAATTAGAGGAACCAAAACACTTAATAAATATAAGATTGCTCTTAACATTGATGGTAATCGAAACAACAATCTTATTATTGGCAATTATAGCTGTGATTGCTGTATATATTGTTTTGAAGGCTGCAAAGTACCTGATTGTGAATTCAATAATGGGTCTCATTCTTCTTGCTTTGGGCAACATCATTTTTAAATTAGACATTGCTTATAATGCTACAGTGGTATTGATTTGCGCACTCGGGGGAATTCCAGGCGCAATCCTTATAATGCTGCTTCATGTACTGGGTATAGCGTTTTTACCTTAGATATGGCTCTTGGCAAATTCACCGAACAAACGTATGAGCCATGGGGAAATGGAAAATATCCCATAAAAAAGTTTTAAATAGTAAGCATGATATATTCTTTGAAAAGAATGATGCCAAGCATTGGATTTTAGAAAAATTATGAGTTATTCATGGAACCAATTATAGAAATTCGTTCACTGTCAAAAAAATATGGGGATTTCACAGCTCTGGATAATGTCTCCCTGACGATTGAAAAGGGAACAATATTCGGACTGCTGGGACCCAACGGGGCCGGCAAATCGACGTTAATCAAAGTGCTTTCATGCCAGACAAGACCATCGGGAGGTCATGCCTTCATATCAGGTCTTGATGTGGTTTCAGATAAGAAAGAAGTTCTTTCTATTATCGGTGTCGTCCCGCAGGAAAACAGTTTCTATGACGAACTTACCGTGAATGAGAACCTCATGTATTTCGGTTCATTATACGGCGTCCCGATTATTGAGATTAAGAAAAGGAGCCACAAGATACTGGATATGCTGCATCTATCAGAAAAAAGCGAAAGCTATGCAGGCACACTGTCAGGGGGAATGAAGACAAGGTTGAATATCGCCTGCGCGCTGATACATAAACCAGAGACATTGATACTGGATGAGCCCAGTGTGGGGCTTGACCCTGTATCAAGGAAAGCCTTATGGGACACCATCAGGGCAGTGAACAGCGAAGGCACAACGATTCTCATCACTACACATTATATGGAAGAGGCGGATTTGCTGTGCGACAGGATACTGATTATGAACAGGGGTAAAATCGTTGTGGAAGGAAAACCCGGGGAGCTAAAAAACGCTGCCGGCGAGCGTGCCATCCAGATAACAAGCTTACCTGGCAATTATCAGTTAATAAAAAGCAAGGTTGAATCGCTTGAAGCGATATCCTCCTGTGCCGTCAATGAGAAAGGATTAAAAATAACCATCAGGCAGGAGCTGCCCCTACAGGTAATCTTTGAGATTTTTGAATCTGAAGGTGAGAAAATAAAGAACGTGGAATCCACACGACCAAGCCTTGAGGACGTATTCATACAGGCCGCCGGGGAGGCATGGCATTGAGCGGTTCAGTAATCAAGAAAGACCTGAAGGTTTATATCCGCCACAGAAAGACGTTGCTGCTGATATTCATTGCACCGATACTTATCATGATATTGATAGGGTCGGTATTTTCAGGCGCTGCTGATGAAGGTCTCAAGGATGTTAAACTGGGCGTTGGCGGCGGGTCAGACCTCGGGAAGAATATAATCGAGAACCTGAACAAGAGCAGTATGTTCATTATCGTTAAAGAGGACACCAGCGACCCAGCTGTTATCCAGGAGGGCGTGAGGAAAGGAAAGTACAGCGCAGGGATATTCATCCCGGAAAATGAAACCCAGGCCATGCAGTTGTACCTTGATAATTCAAAGGTCCAGATAGCGCCTGTAATTTCGACTTTTTTCCTTACCACTACTGAGAAAATGTCGTATGAACTCACACTTGCCTTTATCAGCAGGCTCTGGGATAACCTGGGACAGATGCAATCCCAGCTTAATCCTTTGAGGGAAGGCGTATTGCTGATTAATGGCAGTGTGGCAGGTCTTAACAGGAATACGCAGGATGTGCTTCTTTCCATGAACGAGATCAACGTCACCAACTTGAATGAGTCAACAGGCGTGATGAAAGATACCCTGGAGAGGATGGCTATCGAGCTTCAAAGAAGCAGAGAAGAGATTAATGCCACGCGCAAAGACCTGGAGGAACTGGATAAAAACGTATCCTCGATTTACAATGACACCGTGGGCTTGAGAGACGACCTCAAATTCGTGATAGATAATATCGATTCGACTGATGCATCGCTTTTGGCAATGCAGACTAATCTTCAAGTGACTTACAACCTTACATGCGCTGATCCATTAACGCCGCAGTGTGTTTCACTGAAAACTACAATCCAGCAAATACAGGATACAAGAGTTCTTATGGTCAACAGGACAGGACGTATCAGGTCGCTTTACAATAGTCTTGATAATGTAGTTCAGAAAAGCGCGCAATTGCATGAAAAGCTGAATAAGACCGATGAAAGACTTCAAAAAATGCAGGATTCCATAGGAAATTACACAATTGAGATATCCAACATTCACGGGAATATAACGAATATCGAGGCATCTATTTCTGCACTTGAAAATGTCAAAAACCAATCAGCTGGTGTTTCAGTCCAGATGAATGACCTCGCGGCTGAGATGTCCGATAGCACAGGCGGTCTGGTAAAAAAAATCGACTTGACAAAGGGTATCCTGGGCGAGGTGATATCAAGATCACCCAGCACAGTTGCCGCACCCATTAAACTTGAAAGGGAGGTTGTGTTCAAGGACAGGTCTTATCTTGACTTCCTTATGCCCGGTATTATTTCTATTGTGCTTATGTTCATATCGTTCCTTCTTGCTTCCATAACCATAGTACAGGAAAGGTCAAAGAAAACCCTGATTCGGACGCTGCTTACACCTATTTCCCTTGAAGGTTTCATCCTTGAGAAGACGGCCGCTCTTATCCTCATTGCATTGCTTCAGGGAATTATTATGATAGTTGTTGCCTTCCTGCTCTATGGTATTGTAATCCCGGCTGACCAGCTGGGCGGGCTATTCCTCGTTATCCTTGTTTATTCAGCGGCTTTCATAGGAATAGGAATGGCGCTTGCAACGTTTGCCGAATCTGAGAATACAGCCATGCTCTTATCCCTGGTGCTGAGCATCCCCATGCTCTTCCTTTCAGGTGTGTTTTTCCCATTTGAGACCATGCCGCCGTTGATGGTCTGGCTTGGCAATGCTCTTCCAATCACAATGGGTATCAAAGCATTGAACTCGGTGCTTATCTACCAGCAAGGTGTGCAGGTGGAATATCTGCTGCCTCTTCTTGCGTATGGTATTGCCGGACTTGGCCTTGCATATCTATTACTGAGAAAAGAAGTGATGGATTGAATCCAAAAAATTACGGATACCAATAAAAAACAATGCCCTCAAAATCGATTGTCAATCTGGACCGGATCTCTTTCATTCGAAACAACACAATTATCCTTCATGATATTTCCCTGAAGATAGACTGCGGCCAGCACTGGGCAATAATCGGGCCAAATGGCTCCGGAAAGACAAGCCTGGTCAGTATTATTAATGGTTATCACTGGCCATCGGAAGGGACTGCGGAAGTATTGGGAAAAAGATTCGGTTCCACAGACCTTCGGGAATTGCGCC
Source organism: Candidatus Methanoperedens sp. (assembly GCA_049303315.1). Lineage (GTDB taxonomy): Archaea > Halobacteriota > Methanosarcinia > Methanosarcinales > Methanoperedenaceae > Methanoperedens. Next base: position 17,080 of record JBAQMZ010000042.1, on the reverse strand, counting down.
GGCACATAGGTGAATGCAGCTCTGAGATAATGAATATGGTTCATAACCAGGACTCTGTCATGGATATTGTGCTTTCGGGCAGGTTCGCCAGCATCGGTCTTTATGAAACACCTGCTGCGGGAGACTTTGACCGTGCACAAAAGTTACTGGCATTTTTTGGATTATCCGGGGTTTCGGGTCGCAGTTTCGGGGTACTTTCGGATGGTGAAAAACAGAAAACCATTATCGCAAGGGCTTTGATGCCCAAGCCGGAATTACTTGTACTGGATGAACCGTGCGCGGGCCTTGACCTGAAAGCGAGAGAGGAATTACTGGATGCGGTAGAGAATATGTGTAAAGCCGCAGGCGGTCCGACCTTGATCTATATTTCGCATCATATCGAAGAAATAATACCTGCAATTACCCATGCGCTTGTTTTAAGGAAAGGACGGATGGTTGCCCGGGGCGCTAAAAAAGATGTGCTTACAGGCGAAGTGCTAAGTTCGGCTTTTGATATACCAATCGAACTTGTCAAGAGAAACGGCCGTTTTTGGCCTGTGGTATCGAAAGGTTTCAATAAGAATATATATTGATGCGGTTTAAGAATAAGTAAGAAGAATCAATGGTTTAAATTCAAATAACTGTTGATTCAAGGGGGCATTTAATATGACAAGTTTTGACGATATTGTTGTTGCGGCTGTGGAAAAGGTAATACCGAGCGTTGTGAACATCAGTGAAGTAAAGTTGATGAGAGATGCGTACCTGCACGTGCATCCTGTGCCGGGCGTTGGTTCAGGCTTTGTAATCGATGAAGGGGGATGGGTACTGACCAATGCCCATGTGGTGTTTGGCTCGCAGGAAATAAAAGTGTCGTTTGAGGATGGAAGGACATTCCCTGGAGAACTCCGGGGCATTGATACCATCATGGACCTTGCGGTTGTCCATATCGAGGCCAGTAACCTGCCCGTGCCGGGGATGGCAAAGAACAATAATCTCAAGATTGGCCAGATGGCAATTGCGATAGGCAGCCCTTTAGGTCTTGTCGGCGGTCCCACGGTCACGGCAGGTGTTGTGAGTGCGCTTAACAGGTCTATCCAGACCGAGGCTACATTCATGGAAGGGCTGATACAGACCGATGCAGCCATTAACCCCGGGAACAGCGGCGGGCCTCTCATCAACAGTTCGGGCGTCGTGATAGGAATAAACAGCGCCATCATACCTTTTGCCCAGGGCATCGGGTTTGCCATCCCGATTCAGCCAGCTATGTGGATAGCGCAGCAGTTGCGGGAGCACGGTGAGATAATCAGACCCTGGATAAGTATGAACGCTGTGGATGTAAATCCCAAAATGGTGGCATACTACAAACTTCCCATTGAAAAAGGGGTAATGGTTACCAATGTAATACCAAAAAGCGAAGCAGATAAATCAGGGTTGAGGATAGGAGACATCCTGGTACGCATGGATAATATTGAAATCAACAATGTCAGGGACTTGATAAAAGTCATGAATAAGCGTCAGGTGGACGACAGGGTTGCGATGGAGTTATTCAGGGGAAAGGAAAAGGTATCGCTAAAAACCGTGCTTGAGAAGGCGCCCTCGGCAATGCCAAAGAAACGATAGAGCTACTTAGTCTCAGTAGCCAATCTCTTCTTTTGTGAGATAGCAGGCGGGGTCGTCAGCCCAGACATTGCCGTATATCGCTTCCGCCCGCACACGGAAATTCCCGTTGCAGATATCGAACCACTTGCAGTGCGCGCACCTGTCTGCGTTTGCCTTTATAAGCGGCTTCCTGTTCTTAAGACCCGCCATGAGTTCATTACTCGTATCGGTCCAGATTTCGCTGAATTTCCGCTCCTTCACATTGCCAAAGGAATAATGCCTCCAGAACTGGTCTGCATGGACGGAGCCGTCCCACGATACACAGCCGATGCCGATGCCAGAGGAATTGCCCTGGTTCATCTGGAGGAGTTCAAATACTTCTGCTGCGCGTTTGGGGTCTTCTTTCAGCAGGCGGAAATAAACATACGGGCCGTCGCAGTGGTTATCAACGGTTAATACCTCAATCGGGAAGCCTTTGTCATGCAGCGCTTTTGTCCTGTCCATTATAAGGTCAAGAGTCTTCCTGCTTTCTTCATGCGAGAGTTCCTGCTCTACCAGTTTTGAGCCGCGCCCGGCGTAAACAAGATGATAGAAGCAGACGCGCGGGATTTTCTCTTTTTCAAGTAGGTCGAATATGGCAGGAATATCCTTCACATTTTTCTTATTGATCGTAAAGCGCAATCCAACTTTGACGCCTTCGGCAAGGCAGTTGCGCATGCCATTAAGCGCGGCATCAAATGCGCCTTTCATACCCCTGAATTTATCGTTCGTCTCTCTCATGCCGTCAAGGGACACACCCACATACGAAAGACCGATATCCTTGAGCACCTTTGCCATTTTCTTGTCTATCAATGTGCCGTTTGTGGAGATGACGGCGCGCATTCCTTTTGACCTTGCATACAGGGCAAGTTCGGGCAGGTCTTTTCGCATGATGGGTTCGCCGCCTGAAAAAAGGATTACCGGTGCGCCGAATTGTGCCAGGTCGTCTATGAGGTCTTTTCCCTGCTGTGTTGTAAGCTCATTTTTATACTCGATGTCCTTTGACTGGGCATAACAGTGGACGCATTTAAGGTTGCAGCGCCTTCCCATGTTCCAGACAACCACCGGTTTTTTATCTTTTGAGAATTGTAATAAGTGCGAGGGGAGCTTGCTTGAGTCGCGCCCATACCTGAGGGCGTCTGAGGGCTCAACAGTTCCGCAGTAAAGTTTTGAAATACCTATCATCTTTTTATTTCTCCAATGTTCGTAATATTACGAATTAATTTTATTTATAGATATGGTCATTCAATTAAATTTATCAATAATCCTTTTTTTTCATCAGTTTTGATCTCTATAACGGACGTATTATCCACAAGCTCTTTCTCAATAAATATATTGATTCCACCCTGCGTAAAAGTAACATCACCTGCAAGCGGTTTTTTCACAGGGGTTATCTCAAAACGCTTGCAGCATCCGCCGCCGCCTGTAAATATACGCATTGCGCATGCATTCTCTTTTAGCAGTTCTTTTTTTATAAGCTGGATGGCTTTCCCGTCTATAAAAAGTTTGCTCATTTTTATCCCCGTGAGGTTATGCCACCCCTTCTGAATTGAAACGAGAAATGTTCATAGTAGCCTATATTTCTGTTTTTAACCTAAATATAATCATCTCTACGCCTGTAAGCAGTTATTTTTTCATACGAGGCGCTCCCAGCGCTCGTTTGTCGGCGCCGTGTGTTTGCGGGATGTGGGGGCGAAATTCCATAAAGCGCCATGACTTTTATAAATTCAGCACGATTAATTACCCACGGATTTTTTATCTGTGCTAATCCGTACCATCCACGTAAATCCGTGTTCTACGCCAACTGTTCGCATTGTTTAAGCTTTTCCATCGTTATCTATGCGTTGTTCATAGCCGTCTTTGCGTTGATATACGCGCCAAAATTCTGCAATATCTCACTGAATTCCCAGATGTTCCTTTGCCGCATGCGTTGTCTCCCGACCCTGGGGAGTTCTTTTGATAAACCCTATCTGGATAAGGTAGGGTTCGTAAACTTCCTCAATCGTCCTGACCTCTTCGCCGACTGATATTGCAATTGTCTTGACTCCCACAGGACCTCCCCCGAAATCCCCTGAAATTATAGTAAGGATGCGCCTGTCAAGCTCATCCAGCCCGAGCCTGTCGATTCCCAGCATGGTTAGCGCTGCATCAGCAACATCCTGCGTGATTTTTCCCTCCGCCCTCACAAGAGCAAAATCCCATACGCGCCGAAGCAGCCTGTTAGCGATGCGTGGTGTCCCGCGGCTTCGCCTGGCAATCTCAAGTGAACCTTCCTGCGTCATAGGGATTTGCAGGATGGATGCGCTTCGTGACACCACTTCCACAAGTTCAGGCACTGAATACAGGTTAAGCCTTGAAATGAAGCCGAACCTGTCCCTGAACGGCGAGCCAAGAAGTCCCACCCTCGTTGTGGCGCCTATGAGGGTGAAATGCTCAATCGTGAGTTTTATGGAGCGCGCGCTTGGTCCCTCGCCTATCATGACGTCTATTTCAAAATCTTCCATAGCAGGATACAGGATTTCTTCAATAACAGAGTTCAGGCGGTGGATTTCATCGATGAAGAGAATGTCTCCCTTCTTGAGCGTCGTCAGTATTGCCGCAAGGTCTCCCGGTTTTTCCAGTACCGGGCCTGAAGTGCTTTTTATATCCGAGCCCATCTCGTGCGCTATGATGTGTGCAAGCGTTGTCTTCCCAAGGCCGGGGGGTCCTGAGAATAGGACGTGGTCGAGCGGTTCTTCCCTTTTTTTAGAAGCCTCGATAAATATAATAAGTGAATCCTTTAGCGCCTTCTGCCCGATAAATTCAGAAAGCCTTGTCGGGCGAATGGTTGTATCTTCCTTTTCTTCGTTTAGCGATACCGGCGCTATTATCCTTTCTTCCATATTTAGTTCTTTAACGTTCTTTCAACTTCAAAAGCGCTGCTTTAATCAATGCTTCCACGGTGTGTTCTTTTATATCAGACGATGCGGTTTCCACTGCTTCCTGCGCCTCACGTTGCCCAAATCCGAGAGAAACAAGAGCGCTAACCGCGTCGTAATTGATGTTGCTTGTACCTGTGAAAACAAAACCTTCCATTTTCTTTTTCATTTTATCTTTGAGTTCAAGTATCAGCCTCTTGGCATTTTTTGTGCCAACGCCAGAAATACTGGTCAGGACTTTTTCATCCTCGCGGAAAATTGCAGACGCAAGCTCTTCAATTTTTATTTGAGACAATATGTTCATTGCGATTTGAGGCCCTATTCTTGTTACGCTGATAAGGAGCCTGAACATCGTAAGCTCGCTTGCGTTTAGAAATCCATAGAGTGTAAGCGCATCCTCCCTGACATTGAGGTGGGTGTACAGTTTTACCTTTTCTTTTTTATTGCTAAGGTCTAACGCTTCCGGTTTTGTAACGTTCACCTGATAGCCTATGCCTCCCACATCGATAACCACAAAACTTTCACCGCACTGCGCTATATCACCATAAATATGCGAAATCATATATTATCTCATTATATGTATATGACATAAAGCAATCGAAAGCCCGTCCGCCGCATCATCAGGTCTTGGTATCTCGCTAAGATTCAACAGCCTCTTAATCATCTCCTGCATCTGTTTCTTATCAGCCCGCCCCGAACCCGTTATTGCCTGCTTAACTTCGTTCGGGGTATATTCAAATACGGGTATATGATTTTGCTCTGCCGCCAAGACTATAACGCCCCTTGCTTCGCTCACGCTCATGGCGTTTGTGACATTCTTATTGAAAAAAAGTTTTTCAACCGCCACTGCTGAAGGTACGTATTTCACAAAAAGCTCATTGACCCCTGTGTATATTTCCAGCAGGCGCTCCGGAGATTGTTTTTCAGCCGATGTCCGAATGGCGCCATAGCTTACAGGAGTTATATTGTTTTTCTCGGTTCGTATGACCCCAAAGCCGACTGTCGCAAGACCCGGGTCGATTCCGATAACAATCATACTGTTTTAAAAGTGCTTAACATTTAAGTGCTTTGCCCATACTGCCAGTATATTGTTCTTGTACAAAACCGCGAAAGCTTTATCTGAAATCACATATAACATTATTATGAGAAAGGGATAGTGTGAAATAAGTTCCAATCTCGAGAAAAATAGACACGGGTGTGAAAAATATGCCGAAATTAGTTGTTGTATATCTCAGTACGTCGGGTAACACAAAAGCGATGGCAGATGCTATCGTCGAGGGCGCCGCTTCAAGAAACATTGACGCGGTTGCTATGAATTTCCATGAAGCAAGAATAGAGGATATAAAAGCTGCTGATGCCATTGCGATTGGCTCTTCTACTTTCCATTATAAGATGCTGCCTCCTATGGAAAAATTTATTGAGGGTCTCTCAAAAGCGAATGCAAAGGGTAAAATCGGAGCGGCTTTCGGCTCTTACGGATGGAGCGGCGAGGCGCCTATAATGATTGCAGAAAAAATGCGTGAGCTTGGCATGGATGTAATAGATCCTGTATTACGTATCCAATATCAACCTGTTGAAAAAGATCTTGAAGAATGTAAAAGGCTTGGAAAAGATATCGCTAATAAAGTGAAAAAGAAATATACCAGGCCAGGAAGCGAACCGAAGCGTAAAGAGGCACCTGTCAGCATGCAGGAAGTCAAAATGGGTGAGGGGGGTCACTGAGAAATCGGCGCGGATGCCAAAGCCGACACCAATGCAAAAAGGGGAAGAAAAGCGCAGGTTGAGAGGGGATTTTTCCGCCTCAGCTTTTTTTTATTTTTTGATACAAAAACATTTGTATCTAATATAACCATACTAAGAAATAATGTGGAGTATAATCCAGGAAAAATTCAAAAACCATCCGGCACAGGAAAAAGTCATCCGGCTGCTATTGGAAAGAGGTTTCCAGGTAAATGAGCATGGGAGGGTTGTCTCGGGAAGTATCGAGATACCGCACACCCAGATAGCAAATGAGATAGCTGTGGATAGGCGTGTTGTCGATTCTACTTGCGAGACTATTATGAAGGATAAGACGCTTTTGCAGATATTCAGGAACGTCCGCACTATGCCTTTCCTGCGGGAAGTCGCGCCGTTGCTCGGTCTGGGAGTGATAGTAATAGCTCCCGATAACGCCGCCCGCAAAGGTCTTCTGGGCGCTGTGGCGACTGCCGTGGCAGAGCACGGGATTATAATCAGGCAGGCAGTTTCGGACGACCCGTATTTGACAGAGGAGCCAAAACTTACGATAATCACAGAGGGCAAAGTGAGCGGGGAACTTGTGAATACCCTCACAGGGATTAAAGGAGTGAAAAGCGTTACTGTTTATTGAGCAGGCTTGCTTTTTTCAAAGGTCTTAATTATCCTCTCATTGAAAACGCAGTTTCCGCGTCGCGAGCCTCCTGAGTTATGGCTCTATGATATTATTATTCCGTTTGCAGAACTCATGATGTCCGACAACACTGAGTTATATCGGAAAGAATGCTAACTGGTAAGGGAGCAGATGGATTGTCTTGATTGTTTGAACACATAGATTATAATACTACTCTGAATTGTGAAGGATTTTCTTTGCAATATTCAATTAGATGTATCGCATTTTTCACAATATCATTTGCTCGATAATTTGTTTCAATATGGAGTCCTTTTTGTGTAGCATGTTTCCCTATGAACTTCGATCCAGACAAATGCTTATTTTCACAACTGATTAAGTGTCTCGAGCGTCTGGAAGAATCTAATATCGGTATAATACTAGCATTAATTTTATTAATTAGTTCTAAATAATTAGCTACTTCCACCAAAATACCTGCCCAAGAAGTAGTACTCCGTTTTTGACCATCAGGAGTTATTAAAAACCTTGGAAATCGGTTGGTTACATCGATTTTAGATAATGTTGTTAAAATCTCTCCATCAGATTCATTTCTATCTGTAACCAAACCTATAATTTCAGTTGATTTATCTGTTTTTCTCTCGAACTCACCTTGCATTTTCAATGCAATTAGCGTGTCACCTTTAAATTCAGGTTGAATGCAGTCAACTTTCAAGTTCAATGTACCTATTTGTTTAATCTCCGAATATGGTACTAATTTTGGTTTCCAAGTTACACCCTGTATAAGATTTTCTACTCTCTCAGGCACGATCATACCATCTTTAGTAAAGACTATCATTTTATTTGCATTACTATCATTCATGTTTATTCTCCATTACACATATTTGTATGTGCGAATTTTCACACATGTGTACACATGTACACTAATGTGCATAAAGACATATAAAGCTTTTCTTCGACAAATTGTAAATTTGTAATCTCGAAATCCATTTGCGTCTATAAATAGTATTCTTGAATCGGCTCTGTCAAGTCTGCGACTGCAGACAATTGGTTTTTTCTTGCTCGGAGAGTTGAGGGAATCCAGAATCTCCTCTCAAAATCTGGAATTCAGGCGCGTATTTATATACTAAAACATACCTTTTTTGTACGATGCCTGAAGAAGAGTCGTACAGGATACTACATCTGGATGCTAAAGAAAAAAAGCAAATCCAAGAGCTTGTTAAAAAACTGGCATCAGAAGAACGCATAGGTATAGATGAACATATTTATAGAGACAACAGGGCATATGACAGATGGGACATAAATCCTTTCCAGTTATTTGAGTTCATAAAGCAGATTCTAATCAATCCTGAGATAAAAAGAAAAGAGCTTCATAACACTGAATATTTTCCAACAAGATACCTGTGCGAATCGGAATTGAATGAGCATATCTATCCATGCATCATAGGCATCGAGGAGTCCAATCAAGGACTTATTGTTGTCATAACCATACTCAATCAAAAGAAAAAACGCACATTACAGAGGTGAAAATATGAAAAAGAATAGCGAGTTTGAAGATGTATACGAAGATGTTGTAATTGAAAACTATGGTATCCCTGTAGTTATTACGGACGTTCTTGTCAGGAAACATAAAACCACGGGCAGAAAAATCTACATTAACCATCCAGATTCCATACACAAAATAGAGAAGGGATTAAAAGCCGCGCTTGGTGTAGCGCCCAGAGGGCAGGCTTTATACAAAAGAAAATTAAGCGAGAGCGGAAAAATACTACTGCTGCGGCTGCCAAAGGAGCTTCGAGAGTCGTATCATATTGAGAAGGGCACGCAGGCTCTGATTACTCCGATAGGCGCGAAAAAAGCGATTGTGGAGTTTGAGTGATAATTATAATTGCAAACATCAGGTGCGTCTTTCATGCTCTCAAAGGCGATAGTATGCCGGAGAAATTTTTTAGACATCCTCAAGCAGTGTAAACCCGTAGAACACCTTTTTTCCAACCTCATCCAGTCCTTCAAGGTCATCCCGCACAATTTTCACGCTGTTCGGGGCTGCCAGTTCGCCATTAACTCTGGAGGTTTCATGCAATACTATCGCGTCCGCTGTAATTTTCCCAAGAATATTGCAGTTCCTTCCTATATCAACCGTTCCTTTCGTGATAATATTCCCGTGAATGATACAGCTTTGTCCGATTGCGATATCTCCGGTGGTGCGGATGCTCCCGAACAACGTGTCGTGGTTTCCCATCGACATGGAACGGGCGCGGATATTCCCGAGCAGGCGGCAGTGGCTTCCAATCACGGCGCGCGAGGTGGTCTTTATTGCTTCAAGGTCTATTTTTGTCCTGTTGGGTATTGACAACAATTTATTATCCGAAGGCTCTTCCGTGAAAAGCTCGTCAAGCGCCTTTTCAACTTCTTCCTCATTGCCGAAGCGGAGCAGTGCCATGAGATAGAAGAATATGAACATCATCACAGGAAGGGGATTGCGCACCACAATCCATCCTTTAACATCATAGCCTCCGCTTATTTTCACATTGTTCCCCACATCAAGATTACCCGCCGCAAAGAGTTTCCCATTAATATTGACAAATTCCCCGAGATATGCATCGGTCTTTGTCCTGACATCCCCTGTTATATCAGACCACATGTCTATCCGGATATCGTTCTCCGAAAGTATGTTCCCGTTTATCTTCACATGCTCCCCTGCTATTACCATGCCGGCTATCAAACCGTAAGCGAGTTCTGCGTAATTCCCCACAATAACATCGCCGCGGACCACGATGGAATGCTCTTCCATTACTGTATAATCCGGTATTATGAGTCCTTTCAGTTCAGGTATAGCAAAGCCTCCATCCCTGTATGGTTGCAGGATATGATAAATATTAATATCAACAAGACCGATTTAACAGCTATGTGCGAACTCAAGGTAATCCTCAAAGGAAAAACGATTATGGAAGACGTTGTTCGTTTGACCGCGGATAAAGATGCCATCAAACTCCAGAGTCTGCTCGGTGAAAGCAAAACCATTCATGGCAGGATTGTAGATATCAATTTAACAAAACAGGAAGCTATAATAGATGGCTGAACAATCTGGCGCCCGGGAGAATGACAGATGAAGGCAAAAGTTGCAATAAATGGCTATGGAACTATAGGAAAACGCGTGGCTGACGCCGTTGCTGCCCAGGACGACATGGAAGTCGTGGGTGTTGTAAAGACAAGACCCAGTTTTGAGGCACGAATCGCTCTTGAAAAAGGATTTACGCTTTATACTGCTGCAAAAGAAAATATCGAGGATTTCAGGAAATCAAAAATAGATGTCAGCGGCACGCTTGAAGAACTGCTTGATAAAGCGGATATCGTGATTGATGCCACACCGGGCAATACTGGCGATGAGTACAAGAAACTCTATGAAAAACACGGCGTCAAAGCCATCTGGCAGGGCGGGGAGGAACATGAACTTGCAGATTTTTCTTTCAATTCAGAAGCAAATTACAGCGATGCTCTTGGCAGGGATTGTGCCAGGGTTGTCTCATGCAACACCACAGGACTTGTAAGGGTGCTGTATGCGCTTGATACTGCATTTGGCGTCAGGAAGGCGCGGGTGACATTGATGCGCCGTGCTGCCGACCCCAATGATATAAAAACAGGCCCAATTAACGCTCTCGTTCCCGACCCTATCAAGCTGCCGTCTCACCACGGCACTGATGTAAATTCAATTCTTCCCGATATTGATATCACGACCATGGCGGTAAAGACCTCGACCACGCTCATGCATCTTCATGCGCTGAATATCGAATTGAAAAAGGCATGCAAGGAAGACGATATCATCAAAGTCTTTGAAAAAAGACCGAGAATCAGGCTCGTGAGCAGCAAGGACAGGATAAAATCAACTGCCGAGGCGATGGAACTGGCAAAAGACCTTGGAAGACCGAGGGGCGACATGTGGGAGAACGTGGTTTGGAAGGATTCGATTGCGATTAACAAAGGTGAACTGTACTTTTTCCAGGCAATACACCAGGAATCGGATGTTGTGCCTGAGAACGTGGATGCCATCAGGGCGATGCTGGAATTGGAGAAGGACGGCGCAAAATCGATTAAGAAGACGAATAAGGCGCTTGGAATAAAATCCTGAACTAGAACCACTTATCCAGCGTCTGCTGTCCCTCATCCGAGGCCAGAAGTAAGCGCTCCACTGCTTTTGACACCCGTTCCTGTGAGAAATCATGCCCATCGCATAAGAACTTTATTATCGCTGCCGAATCGGGTTTTTTCCACTTAAGTTCATAATCCTGCGTAACATCAGGAGCAAGGAACAGGGCTTTTATTTCTGCCATGTTTTTAATCTTAGCATTCAACTCGCCGAGCGCTCCCCCGATGCTCCCGTGTTTTTTTATCAGTTTCAGGGCTTTCTTGGGACCGATTCCCTTTATACCCTCATTGTAATCCGTTCCCACAAGAAGCGCTATATCAACCAGTTGTTCCCTTGAAATCTCAAGTTTAAGAAGACCGGGTTCAAGTTCAATAACCTCGGGTTTTACATCAACATACACACTTTTCCCGGGAAGCTTCCTTTTTCCAGAAACTGCAAGGTTCCTGACCATGACGGATGCGCCGAACAGCAGCGCATCATAATCCTGCGAACCGGCGGCATAAGCTTTTTTCTCCATCACCATGAATGCCGCCTGCGCTTCACCCTCGGAGGGTGCCTGGACGACCGGCACACCCATGAACCCAAGCAGGCTTTTGGCGTCTTCAATCATATTCCCGCCAATTCGGGACGACGCCTGGGCATGTTTGAACGCCTCCTCCTCATCGCCTTTTGCCTTTGCCTCATCCCATTTTTCCCTGGCTTCAGTGCGGATTTTTTTCCGTTCCTCGATGGTGTTATTCTTGAATGCCGGAGGCGCCCCGTCAAAGACAAATACCGGTTTGATGCCGGCTTCGACAAGATTTGTAGTCCTGTATAGAAAACCTGAAAGATGGGATGTTATCCCGCCGTGGGAATCAATAAGCGGCGTGCCGTCGCGCTGGCGGATTATGCTCAGGAACTGGTAAAGGGTATTGTAGGCATCGATAGCGATTACTTTTCCTTTAAGCTCAGTAAGCTCTATCTCCTTTTTATCAAAGAGGTCACCAAGGTCAACCCCCATTTCAATCCCTCAGTTCAGAGGTCATCCCTCAATCTGACATCTATTACAGAATCATTATCGGCTTCAATGCCTTTTACGATGAGAAGATTGCCTTTGCGGTTTATTAACTCGGCTGCCGAAACCTTGACCTGATGTTTATCTTTTGATTCGCCGTTCTTATGCACAATCAGCACCTTTGTCCCCCTTTCGAATTTTTCCATGATGCTGCCGAGAATCGGTTCGAAATCAGAGTATATCAACACATCAGTTAATCCTGAACTGGATTTTTTAATCACACCGATGGGCTGGATTGTAAGATTCAACTGAATGACCTCGTGATAATTAACCGTTTATTCATACGTCCTGCTTATATCCTTTTCGCAATCTACTTTTCAATATTCACTTTCCTTCCTTTTCCATCCCATCAACTCTACAAACTCCGCCGGCGTCCTGTATTCTTCCTGTCCCTTAAAATCCCTGTCCAGGGCGATGAGATATTTTATCCCGAACTCCTTCACTGCGGCAAGTTGCTCAAGGTCTTTATCCTTTATCTCTCCCCTGTATCTATTCATAGAAGTCTTGACATCCCTGGCAAGCACTACTTTACAGGCTTCAAAGAGGTATTTCCTGAAAGTATCTGCAAGACCTTTGCCATGATATTTTCTAAAATAGTTATAGACCTCTTTTACCACGCGTTCTGAAATTACGGCTTCTATTTTCTCATCGTTTAGCAATTCTATAATCGTATTGGAATTTGAGTCCGGGAACTCAAAGGCGTAGATGAAAACATTGGTGTCTATGAAAACCCTATATTTCATCTCGTATGCTCTGGATATCCATTGCTAATTGTTCAGGGCTGACTTTTCTCTTTTTATGCGCCTGTATCTCTCTCCAGATTGTTTTTTTATCAAGCAGGTTAAGGTCTATCGCATATTTTATTAAGGCTGCCCTTATGGCTTCGGATTTGGTGTTGAATAAACCCAGATCCACCATTTGCTTGAGGAGAGAAGCTTCTATCCCCTTGAATTTGAGTGTCAGTGTTGTAGTTTCAGCCATTAAAATCTTATAGTGATTTAATAGTATTTATGGATTTATATTGTGCGAGCAGTTCTCCTCTCCATTAGCTTAATAACTGTTCATACGTCATCGGTTAGAGAAAAAATTGGATGGAACACGGATTCCACGGATAACACGGATTGGCACGGATGATAAAATATCCGTGGGTATCCGTCAAATCCGTGCCATCCGTGTTCTATTTCAACTAAGGATCGAGAATCATAACTATCTTTCGCATTTCGAAAAACGATATGCATTAAATCAATCAAACTCCTTAACCGATGACCAATGAATAACTGTTAACCCAGCGCATTGAGAGATGCAATCCCCTCCTTAACAGCCTCTGCCGACTTGTCAAGGGCTTTTTTCTCGTCATCCGCCAGCTTTATTTCTATTATCTCTTCCACGCCCTTGCGCCCGAGCTTCACAGGAACGCCAAGATAAATATCCTTCTTGCCGTACTCGCCGTTCAGGTAGGCGCATGCGGGCAAAACCCTTTTTGTATCCTTTACAACAGCCTCTACCATATTCGTCACTGCGGCAGAGGGCGCGTAAAAGGCGCTTCCGGTTTTCAGGAGATTGACAATTTCAGCCCCGCCGTTGACCGTCCTCTCCACGAGGCGCTTGATTGTATCTTCAGGCAGGAGTTCTGTAATCGGGACACCCGAAACTGTGGTAAAGCGCGGAAGCGGCACCATGGTATCGCCATGCCCACCGAGCACCATTGCGCTTATGTCGCGGACGGAGCAGCCAAGTTCCATTGCAATGAATGCGGCAAACCTCCCTGAATCCAGGACACCGCTCATGCCGAACACCCGCGCCGTGTCAAAACCGGTGGTCTCCATCGTGACATAGGTCATTATATCAAGCGGGTTGGTGACCGTGATGACCACTGAATCAGGCGCGTATTTTGCGATATTCTGCGAGACTTCTCTTATGATTTTGGTATTTATCTTAAGAAGGTCTTCCCTTGTCATACCGGGTTTTCTTGCAATCCCCGCGGTGACGACAACTACATCCGAGCCTTCGATATCCTTATAATCGTTCGTGCCTGTTATTTTTGAATCATACCCGAATAGGGGGCCTGCTTCCATGAGGTCAAGGGCTTTTCCCTGCGGCAGTCCCTCAACGATATCAGTAAGGACAACGTCCCCGAGTTCTTTCTCTGCGATTCTCTGCGCTGCTGTCGCGCCAACCGCGCCGGCGCCGATGATTGTGATTTTTGTCATGGGTTTTCTCACTTGAATTTTTAACCGCAGATGAACGCAGATAAACGCAGATGCGAAGGTTCTTCTGTGTGTCTGGGGTTTTTGGTTATTAGGGCTTTAAAGCATGATAATGTTTATGGCAGTCACGGACTGCCGTGAATCTGCGGGGCATCACGGCGTGGGTGCATGAGGGTTTCTATTAGCTGTTTGTTATTTTGTTTTTTTTGCTTTCCTCCGCCTTTATCATCAATTTGGTAACAGTGCTAAAGTCGACTGTCATAAATTTTTCAGACAATCTCAATTCTGCTTTTGCAATTTCCCTAAGAGTTTCAGATTCATCGGTCAAAGCTTGGCTACGATATTCTCTTGCTTTAACCTCTCCCGTCATTCCAAGAGCCACTGGCGCCATCCTTCGAACATCCTCATTTTCATCTTTCAAAGCCCTGTGAAGAGGTCCTACCGCTGGTTCCCCTATCTTTCCAAGAGCTACTCTTACACGCGTTCTAAGCTTGAATAGGATTTGCGCAGGAGATACAAAATCTCTCCAAGAGCTACTCTTGCATGCGTTCTAACATCATCATTTTCATCCTCCAAAATCCTGATGAAGGGTGCTTCCGCTCGAACATCTTTATTTTTATCTTTCAAATCCTGAATATAACTTCTATTATAGTCTTCTATAGTCTCTGCAACAAGCTTATTGCAAAGAAACTTAAGCATACCTCTATCGGCATCTGCTATGAGCTTTGAGAAGTTTTCTCCTCTGTAACCACCAAACACGGTTAGGAACTTAGCCACTAATGTAAAGAGAAAAACATCTGTTGGAAGTCCAGTATCTAAGTAGTAACCTTCTCCTCTATTTTCACCGCGCATCATCTCTTCATGTATCTTAGAGCACTCTTCTGCTTCTCTATTTTTTATCCTTTCCCAAACTATGTTCCAATCTCCTAAGTTGCGAAGATCTTTTATCCATTTTTCTTCCATATCTTCCATATAACCATTCTTATGAGCAATCAAATTTATATAGGGCTTAGCATAGGGTTTAGCATCACAGAAATATTCAAAAATACCTGCCCAAAACGTGTGCCAGAAATCTGACCCTATAAGTAACAAAAATTTATCAAGTTCAATTGATTCATTTGGTATTATCTTCCCAAAAAACGCCCCTGTAGCTAACCACGTTTCGAGTTCTTTAGGATTAGTTTCAACATAATTATATTGTGGAAGTATTTCGCTAATAATTAACTCTGAATATAAAGATAGCTTCTTGCTCTTGAATAATTTGCCTTGCTTATTTTTATTAAGATATATTATTTTGTCTTTAAATCCAAGACTTATGGTTATCAATCTCTGTACAAATTCATTCTCTGTTTCATCTTCTAACCTTGCCAAAAATATTGGATTATCCGTCAATAACTTTTCTCTGAATTCCTTTTTTAGGATACTTACCGCCTTATTATGAGCTTCAAGACCAATTTTAACATTTTTGACAGATAATAAAATGGGTAATCCTGCAACATCTCCACCTGAGGCAACTTCTTTTAGTGTGCTACCCCCCATCATTTTAAGCTCCTCGTATGTCTTCTGCGCAACTTCTTTACCTTCTAGTTCAAAAATTCTATCCAAGAAGCAGTTCATGCCGTATTCAAATTCTTCTGGTAGGATATTCTTTTTCCGATATTCATAAAAGGGGTCACCGCCGTGATTTTTAGCTTTTTCCACAGTCTTTCTTAACGCCTCAGAAACTTCTTTTTCTCTGACTTGAACTGGGATTTTGGATTTAGGTTTTCTGAACCAATCTAATAACCCCATATTTCTTCCTCCTATTATTCTCTCTGCCCGCTATTGCTACTAACTCTTTCATATACTCGATTCGTATATACTTCCTTTTGCCTGAACACCGATTCCCTTATCATCAGATATCATCTTCGCATTATAGCCGTTATAATGTTAGTATGAATTTTTTGTATAAATACTTAGTTCTCAAAAGATTAATTCGATAACCTCTACAATTAACCTACCTAACAATGGAGATCATAGAGCCATACCGTGCCCTATTCAGTTCCAGAATTGTTATATTGGTTTTAACTACTCTTAAAGATGCACGAAAACGAGCGCGGAGAGCAGTCACTTATACCCCGTACTTGAAGGATACAGGGCTTGATAGCGTTTTTTGCCTATAAAGATTTCTCACAGTTTTGAGAAGAAATGTATTTCTCCACAACTTCCCAGCCCTGCCCGACAGAAGGGTTCACCGTTTTTCCATAAGGGAAATCTTCTATCCCCTCTGGGATATTGTTTTGTACATAAGGGAAATCCTTTATCCCCTGCGGGAAATTGTCCATCCCCAGGGGGAAATCTCTTTGTCCATTAGAGAAATTGCTCTGTACACAGTGGAAATCCTTTGTCCCCTTGGGGATATTGTTTTGTACATAGGGGAAATTGTCCATCCCCGGAAAATCCTCTATTCTGTTATTTTTCACCGGCTGGGGAGCGTTTCCCTCTCGACGCTTCCAAAACCATCTGGTCACGGAGTTGTCTTAACCGTTTGGCAAGCGGTGTATCCTTACCAATAACACCCACCATAGCATCAATTAGAGAACTCGCCTGGCTGTAAGTGGTATCAAGTGCCTTTACTGCCTTATCTGTCGCCTCAACAAGTTTTGCTTTAAGTGCTTCCTGTTGAACGTCAAGTTCAACTGCGGATTTCAGCTCGTTTTCAAGTTCAGCAAGTTTTTTTGCCGGATCAAAGCCGCCATCTTTCAGTTCGGTTGTATTATCACGAATAAACTGTGC
>JBAQMZ010000041.1:0-125909 GCA_049303315.1 Candidatus Methanoperedens sp. | reverse complement strand
AATTATCCTCCAGTAAACCCTGTATATGCATTTCAATAGCTTCATACATATTCTTTTCAGCTTCTTCACGGGTAGCACCTGTTGCCACACAGCCCGGTAAATCCGGCGAATATGCCGAGTAGTTATTGTTTGCCTTTTCGATCACAACAAGGAAACGATACATATTACTTCACCTTTTTCAATTGAGCTTGCTTTAATATACTATTTAATGTTCCTGACGCCAAATCATCACCTGGATGACCTGCTATTGTTACTCTGCCTGGTTTGGTTGGATGCTTATATTGTTGATGGCTGCCTTTTGTCGCAACAATATACCAACCATCGGCTTTTAGCAATTTTATGATTTCGCGTATTTTCATTGTAATCTAGCCCTAAGGATATTTAAGCATAACCCAATACGTTTTATATTTATCCATATAATTATAGAATTTATCTGCTTGTTGAGAAGACTGCTTTACGCTTGCCTAAGGCAGATTTGAAGCTATTCCTGAAAATTTAAGGAATTTTGAATTTTCTTAAGGATGCGCACCTGATTTTTGCCCTGCACACCCGATAACATGCAAGCTCAAACATTTCCTTAAATCAGGGTGCGCCCCGCTTACAAGCTGGAGTTTGTCCTGCCCGTCATTACAGCCGGATTACGATTTGTCCGATGCAATACAATGGAATTATTCCTTTTCCGTAATCACATCCACACGCTGGTGAAGCTCAGCAACACTTTCTGCAAGGTTCTTGAGTATTTCAGCGCACCTGTCAGTAAAACTTACAGACGCAATGACATCAAGATTGTCTTTTGAATCTGAAATATCCTTCATCAAACGGTCAGCCATTTCTATGATTTCTTCAGGCGTATATGTAACCATACTAAAATCCTCCCTTAATCTAATCAATATTCACAATACATCTTTAATATTTCGCAACCCCGGCTTATCAGAATCTTTTTTCAATGGAGACAACATGTCCCTGCAACCCTTCGGCATTTGCCAATTTAATGATCGTATCCTTCAGGTTTTTTAACCCGAATTCGTTTATTATCTGGACACAGGACTTCTTTACGAAATGGCCGACATTCAGGCCCGAGACCATCCTTGCATATCCTCCCGTAGGAAGAACATGATTGGTTCCTGAAGCATAATCACCTGCTGCAGCGGGCGCATATTTGCCAACTGATATCGAACCGGCATGCTGTATTTTTTCAAGGACGCCCAGAGGGTCGGCAACCATTATTTCCAGATGCTCCGGAGCAAGCCTGTCGGATATGACGATTCCTTCATCCAGGTGGTTTGCAACCAGGATAGCGGCATGTTCCAGGGATTTTTCGATAATGTCTTTTCTTGGCAGGGTTTTTGACTGGGTCTCAAGTTCTTCCATTACCTTTTCCGCAACCCCGGCTGAAGTCGTAATCAGGATGGCTGTGGCCTTCGGGTCGTGCTCGACCTGCGCTATCATATCCGCTGCTATCCATCCAGGTTCTCCGGTCTCGTCCGCAAGGATAACCACTTCGGAAGGGCCTGCAGGGAAATCGATTTCGACCGTGTTCCTGACAAGCATCTTTGCGGCTGTAACATATACACTCCCGGGACCCACTATTTTATCGACTGACGGTATGGTCTCTGTCCCGAAAGCCATAGCTGCAATCGCCTGCGCGCCGCCAACCTTGAATATCCTGTCCGCGCCTGCCATATCCGCAGCTACGAGAGTAAGCGGGTTGATTTTTCCCTCTTTATCCGGCGGCGTACATACTATCACTTCCATAACCCCGGCTACCTTTGCAGGAATTACGGTCATGAGGGCAGTAGATGGATATGCAGCAGTTCCGCCCGGCACATAGACGCCCACACTTGCTATAGGGGACACTTTGTACCCGAGGATTAAACCGGGTTCAACTTCGGTAAGCGTTAGACCCGCTTCCACCTGGCTGCCGTGATATGCCGCAATATTGGCGGCCGCATTTTCCAGGGCTTCGATAAGTTCAGGTTTTACCACCTCGTATGCATCTTCTATCTCTATATCCTCCACTTCGATATCTCTCAGGTCCGCCCCATCGAATTCTTTTGTGAACTTTTTTAAAGCTGCATCGTTTTCTTTTTTGACCTGGTTTATTATAACGCTCACATCATCCATAACTTTAAAAAATTCCGCTTCTCTCATCATCATTTGTTCCATATCTTCCTGGGTAAGCTCGGAAATTTTCTTGTACAGCATACAAAAACACCCCAATAATAAATTATCCTTCAAACTGATAATCTTAATGGAACATTGCCTTACAAGTGTAAAAATTTATTTTCCTTATGCGACAGCTATATAATCACACAACGCTTAACTTAATTCGGGAGGAAAAGGTTTTGATAAACAAAGAAAAGTTTCTCAAGGATGTGATGACGAAAAGGGTGGTGACGATTCCCTCAACGCTGTCAATAAAGGAGGTCACTAAAATCATGGCAAGGGAAGAGGTTTCCGGGGTTGCCGTATCCATTCCGGCGCGAGGAGTAGTGGGAATAGTTTCCGAGTGCGATGTGCTGCGGCATTTCGGTAAAAGGAACTGGGAACTTTTAACGGCCGAGGAGATAATGACGCCATATGTGGAGGCTATCAGGCCTGAAACGACCCTTGTGCAGGCTGCGGATGTCATGCAGAAGAAACGCATCCACAGGCTGCTGGTGATGGGAAGGGACTTGAGCGAACCCCAGATGCCGGCCGGCATAATCAGCGCAAGTGATATTGTAAGGGAAATAGGGAGAGACAATTTGTGAAGTCATAATATGTTCTAATCTCTCCCGCACATTTCTCATATCTGCCTTATTTTGGGCTCGATGACCATCTCACAGTAATTGGCGCCGCTGCACATGTTCGCATTCAACTTGTGGGTATAAAAGGGATTCAGGGTTTCAACAGCCGATTTATCAAAGGTCATGCACGCCTTGAGAGCAACAATTTCAGGATCAAGTCCCATCTCCCTTGCCCTGTTAAGCATGGGGCACTCAACCACTTTCCCAACCGCCCTGTCCTCTGTCTCTTCTACCATTTCGAACCTGAATTCGGGTCCATAGAGGGTCGCTCCTTCAATCCTGAATATAGCGCTGAGTTCCTTCGCATTGCTTGAGGGGAGACCAAAAGCTTTTGCGAAGTTCTTCGATTCCTTACCTATTTCGTTCCATATCTGCCGCTCGATATCGTCATATTTTTCACCGAGAACTTTTCTTAAGTGCATGTCGTAAATAAAAGGCATGGCGCTTGCGGATTTTGCCGCTATTTCCCATCTCTTCTCTGCGGGAATATCTTCTATACTTACCATCTTTCTAACCTCCACTTATTAAGGCTCTTATTAATGCCTCGATAGAATATGATTTTTAATCATACAAATAACTTATGGTGCAGCAGCGTCGCTAAAAGCGCCCTATGATTTCCAGTTAGAATTAATCTCCCCCAATCCCCAGCCCAGGTATTCCTTGATAATAACGTATGCCATTTCAGGAGGTATCGCCCCGACTTCAGTGCATATCAAATCAATATACTCGCGAGGCGTGACATCAAACGCCGGATTTTTCACCTTTACATTTGAAAATTCACTGAGTTTTTCTTTGCTTATGACCTCATCGCTATCGCGTTCCTCTATTTCCACAAGTTCCCCAAGCAATGTTCCCGGGCTGAATTTATAGGTCTCGGCAGCAATTATTACGTTTTTCCTGGCTTCATGGGCGGCAAGAGCAACCTGTGACGTCCCTATTTTATTGATTACAGAACCATTGGCTGTAACCGCATCAGCGCCCATAATCACAAGGTCTATATCTTTCATGAAATATCGTACCGCAGAGTCCACAATCAACGATGTCTCTATCCCGAGTGAGTCAAGCTGCTTAATGGTTAGGTGACCCTGCATCCTCGGGCGTGATTCCGTGGCAATGACATTAATATTTTTTCCACTTGCATGCGCCTCAGCCATAATCGAAATGGCGGCTGATGAATTGCAATGGGTCATTATAGTATCACCGTCTCTCACTCTCCGGGCTCCTATCTCGCCTATTTTTCTTACAGCATTTTCGGAACTGGCGATGAATTCATCAGCCAATTTTCTGACGTTGGCTTTTGCTTCTGCCAGGTTTTCCCCTTCATACCTCATCACAGCCCTGACCGCATTCGGAAGCGATACCGCAGTCGGCCGCGTGCTGATGAGTAATTCAGCAGCATATTTCATCTTTTTATTAAAATCATCAAGGTCCCTCGTTGTGATGCGTCCTGCATAATCGCGAAGTTCAGCCGCCGCAGCGCGCGCAATCCGTCCCGCCCCCCGGATTTCCATGCTTTTTATTTTTCCCGCCGTCTCCTTAAGCTGTTTCATTGTCCCTCCAGAATACTATATATCAGGTTCATATTAATATAAGCTTCAACGTATCGTGCAAGTTCCTCTATGCCATCGCTCCTGTTTCCTTCTACATAGGTAAGCCCTTTGCGATTATACAGGTAGCCAAGGAAAGACTTCCGTAAATTTTCATTTTCAAAAATCCCATGAAGGTATGTCCCTATGACAAGCCCGTTCTCGCTCTCGCATCCATCATCATCGAAAGCGGCTTTTCCACCATCTGTTTCACCCATGTGTATCTCGTAACCTTTTATTTTCTCGCCTCTGATGGGTGAAAGTATCATGCCGTTCCCTGTGACAATTTTTTCACTCTGCTTTGTTTGTTTTTCATATTTTCCAAATCGCGTGGAAACCCCAAGAAGTCCCAGGCCTTTTATTGAACATGCGCCGTTTGTTCCTTCTATCCCGCTATCAGTGATTAAATCGCCAAGCATCTGGTAACCGCCGCAGATTCCGATAACAGGCGTCCCCTTCTTTGCTTCATTTATTATTTTTTTATCCATTCCGCTGGCAATTAATTCTTTCAGGTCATCCATGGTGTTTTTTGTCCCCGGCAATATGATGGCATCGGGCTCATCGAGTTCCTCATCAGGATTCGTATATCTGACAAAAGCATAATGTTCAAGCGGTTCAAAATCCGTGAAATTCGATATGTGCGATAACCTTATCACTGAAATCCTTACCGGATGATTATTTTGAACTTGCATTTTATCCTTTATGGAAACAGAATCCTCTGACGGTATTCTCATATCAGTATAGGGTATAACGCCAAGCACAGGAAGAGCCGTCAACTCTTCAAGCTGTTTTATTGCAGGCTCAAGCAGTCTCATGTCTCCCCTGAATTTGTTTATAACAAGCCCGCATACAAGCTGTTTTACATCAGGAGGCAGCAATTGCAAAGTTCCATAAATGCTTGCAAAGACCCCGCCGCGCTCGATATCACCGACAAGGATTACGGGCGGCCGGACCATGCGCGCCATCCCGATATTCACTATATCGCGGGAATACAGGTTTATTTCAGCCGCGCCGCCTGCCCCCTCGATTACTATTACATCATGTAAGCCTGATAAGCGGTTATATGCCCCGGCAACGGTTGACCTTATTTCATCCATTGAATCATAGTATTCACCCGCTTCCTTATCCGCATACGGTTTTCCCAGGATAACCACCTGCGAGATATGATTGCCTTTGGGCTTCAGGAGAACAGGGTTCATATCCGCGCTGGGCGCAAGTCCAGCAGCTTTTGCTTGTATTGCCTGTGCAATCCCTATCTCCTTGCCGTCCTCTGTCACCCATGAGTTGAGGCTCATATTCTGCGCCTTAAAAGGGGCGACGTTATATTTTCTTGAAAGAATCCGGCAAAGCGCGGTCACAAGTATGCTTTTTCCAACATGGGAACCTGTCCCCATAACCATGAGGTTCTTTGTCATCGTGCTTCCCGCCAGCGCCTGTAAGCTACACAAACACATGCCGTCAAAACAAACACCATTGCGCCCGTGCCTGTGCTGTCTGAAATATAACCGTATGCAGTCTTCCATCCCGGGGCGTATGGCCTGAAGCCGTAATCAAATGTCCCCAAAAAATCATTAGTCTGGTTCATCAGGAGACTTGCATCCACAAACGCCATCCTGTTATATATCGGATAAAAAAGCACTACGCCGCCGGCGAACATATCAAGCAGCACATGGGATGCGAAATAGACAGAAGCAATTATGAAAACCGCCCTGTATTTCCTGCTTAATGACCCGCACAGCCCAAGGATTAATGGAATGAACACATTATGCAAAAGCGCCCTGTGCTGGACCGCAAACGAATCAAAATCAGGGAGCAGGGCAAGCGGCGTCAGCATAAGGATGTACTTCTGGTTTTCTTTCCTGCTGACAATCAGCAGGGCAAGCAGAGGGACAATTAAATGTGTCGGCCAATCTGGCATGTTATTCTATTTTATCCACTCTTGTTACGCGCAATAAGGCATTAAGAGGAACACCTGAAATATCATCAATACCTTTTTTATCTATCAATACTGCAATCGCAACCGGTTTGGCTCCCAGTCCTTCAAGCACAGCCACAGCTTCTTTGAGTGTCGTCCCTGATGTGACCACATCGTCTATTAAAATACAGTTCTTGCCCTCTACCCTTGCGAAGTTCTGGCTGATAGTGCCCTTTATCTCTTTTGATTCCGGCTCCCAGCGCTGTTTATTTGGATGATACGTTGTAAATTCGCATCCGAGTTCATCTGCTATCAGGTTTGCAAGAGGTATTCCTGAAAGGGCAACCCCAACGACCACGTCTATTCCCTCTTCTGTCCCTTCAAGGCATTCAAGTATCATGTCCAGCAGTGCGCCGGCTATCAGCCTCTGCCTGTAAGAGCTTCTTCCGATGTTACTCCAGTCAATGTAAATATCCTTGGGTGCTGCTGTGGAATCTCCTTTTTTCGCATGGACAAGGAGCCATGTGGCAGTTTCGCGCGAAATATTGAGTTCATCAGCAATCTGACCTGTTAAAAGCCCTGAAGCCTGTAGTTCAATGGCTTTTCGGGTTAGTTCATCGATTGTTTTCATAAAATCACCGGGATAGCAATACTTCTTTTTCTTTGTATTTAATACGTTACGATAAAACCGCAATAGTTATAACATAAAAACCTTATTAAAAAAACGAATGGCAAAAAAGAAACAAAAGGTGCCGGAGAAAAAACCCAACAAGAATATAATATACGCAGGATTGGCGCTTCTCATAATTGCCGTGCTGGTAGCATACGTTCTTTCAGGTACTGAGCCGGAAAAACCTGTTGAGAAACTTCCATCAACCGGAAAATATGTAAAAATCAATAAGCCAACTACCTATGAACCCGGAAAAGTCAAAATTACGGAATTCTTAAAATTCAATTGTGGGCATTGTTATTCCCTCAATCAGCAGCTTCCTGCTCTAAAGAAAAAATATGGCGACAGGCTTGAGATAACCTATAAGCCCATGCTCTGGAGGTCACTTCCCCAGGACCAGGGATTCAGGAAAAGCATAGAAGCGTACATCATAGCTGAGAGGATGGAAAAAGGGGAGGAGATGAAGGATGCGCTGTTCAATGCGATGTTTGTCGGAAAAAAAGACCTGACAAGTGAAATCATGCTCGGGGACATTGCCAGAAGTATCGGACTCGGGGATGATTTTATTACAGCGCTTAAGAATGGGGATGCAAAAGATGAGGCTGAGGCTAATATAAGGCTTGCCGAGAGCTACCAGGTGGATGAAACGCCCACAATAATCATAAACGGTAATCTTAAAGTCGCACCTACGATGGTGAACGGAGATATGGCACAGATGGCATCTAATCTGGATACGATTATCGGCTCGCTCCTTGGCTAAATTATCCCAGCATACATCAAAACCGCAATTACGAGCAAAGTAACCCCAGTTACCAGCCGCATCGCAGCCCTCTTTTCTTTCCTGAACTTTTCGACCTTCTCGGGGTTCAATCCGAAAGCAATCGCGGCGCCGAGCACAAGCACAGGCAGCACCACGCCGAAGTTGTAAGCCGCAAGATATACGTACCCTGCGCCTTTACCGCTTCTTACCATGTCAAGAATCACAAAATAAACCGCACCCACGCATGGGGCTTTAATGAGAGAGAAGAGCGCACCCATGAAAAACGTTGCTGGAAGACTCACTTTTTTCGTTATGCTCTCGGTCAGCCTGATGAAAGCCTTCGGGGTGTAAAATGTTGATTCGGTATTTTTCCTCAAATGATAGGCGTCATACACATGCCACAATCCCAGGAAGGCTATCAGGATAGCAAGAAAATTCCTTATTGTTACCTGCAATGACGGCGACTGTTCGAAAATGCGAAGGATGCCGATGCCGACTATCAGGTAAGTTGTGAAAATGCCCATGCTGAAAACGATGACAATGAGCAGGACGTTGCGCCTTCTGCCCGTGGTTGCAAGGGTAACCGAGGCAATAAAAGCAAGTATCGCAAGAAGGCAGGGGTTAAAACCTGCAAGGAAACCCACGACGAGAACAGACGGCACTGAAAGCTGGATGGCTTTTCCGGATGAGATATTTACTGCTTGAGGGGCTGTGTATGCCCTGTCAATTGCTTCTCTCAGGAGCATCTCAAGCTTTGCAGTATCGCCGTTATAATTTTCATACGAAATCAGGTTCTCTTTGTTCCCGTTAATGACCACGGAAGGCGTTCCAGGAATCCCGTACTTTATGGCAAGCCCGCGTCCTTCTTCGTTGGCATTATATTCTATGAAATTCACCCTGTCGCCATAGGTTTTTATGACAGCCTCAATCACAGGCGTCGCCTTTTCGCATTTTGAGCATCCCGGTATGTAGAAGTACTCAACAGTCACCGCATTCCCGCTATATGTGTTGTTTACAGGCGAAGGTTCAATTAATGAATTATTACTTTTTGGCACTTCTGGCTGTTCAACCGGAACCGTCAGGTTTTCCCTTTCAAGCGTGATATTCCTGAACGTCTCAAAAGTCTTGCCTCCTATATTGATGGTAGCATTGATTGCATAGACCCCAGGTGAAAGGGCTGAACAAGCCTCGCAAGAAGGCGTCGTGAACTCAAAATTGAAAAAATTGGCTCCTTTAATAAATGCTGCATCTCTTGTTTCGCTTATTAACGCCCTTCCAAATGCGTTTTTTATTCCCGATACCTGAATTTTTCCATCGCCGGCGTCAGGAGAATTAAAAAATACCCGGATTTCCAGAGTTTCATTGGACTGGTAAACATCTTTTCCAGTAAATATCGTAAGGGTATTATTAATGGAGACGACTTCCAGCGACCCGTTTTTAAACGTACCGCATACGAGCGCAAGAGTCCCGTTTGCCTCGTCACTTGAAATAACCTGGTTTTTTCCTATCGGGATACCGGAAATGGTATTGTCGTTTAAGATCCCGTTGATGCAGACTTCTTTTCCCTCATATGCAGCCGGATTTGATAGCAACTGCGAAGGTGAAACTTCTTTATCATGAGATGACGCAAGGCATCCGGTTGACAGGAAAAAGGATAAAACAAGGATTACCGGTAAATATTTCATTGGTACCATTATTGTTTATGTGCTTTTCTATTTTTCGAAGAATTTGCGGAGGAACTTCCTGAACTCATTGTCTTTGATACTTAATATTTCTTCATCTTCAAGAACGTGAAATTCATTTTTAATGCTCACTGCAAGATGTTTTCCAAGCGCGCAATTAAAAATCTCGGATTCAACAAGTTTCTTTGCTCGGTCATACTTCCTCGGGATTTCGACCATGAATCTGCCGTCCCGGATAAATACATTGGAAAAAGTATCGGAACCGGTGTATTTGGACTTGAAAGCCCAAGCGTGTTCTTTTGACCATACCTGCGGACCTGCGTGTATTTTTACATGAGGGAGCTTTGAAGACTCAAGTTCGAAAAGAACAACCGCCGTCTTTTGCGCCCACACGCTTTTGTTATACACATGAAAATCATATCTCTCAAACATTTCATGAATGGATTCCCGGACTTTATAGAGCTGGGGAAACAAAACGTCCTCGACTACATCCGGGGTAGCGAATTCAATAGCGAGCAACGAAGTTCCCCTTGCTTTAAGGATTTTATTAAAACTTTTATCATCAAGTGGTTTCACAGTCTTCCCGCTAAAATATGCTTCATCCGGGTCTTTCAGGAATTCGCATGCCCTGTCTATAAAAACACACATGTTATCAAGCGAAAGCACCGCCGCAACATTTCGCGCCGGGTCGGTGGGGTCAACCACTATCATCGGGTCTTTATGAACAAGAGTTCCATGTTTTTCGATGTCAATAGTTATACCGCTTTTCCACTCGCATGCGGCTTCAAGGACCTTTACAAAAGAGCCATAATTGATTATCAGAAGTTCAACAAGATAACCCGAAAATCCCTGTGTTTTTAACTCCGAGCCGTAAACCCCTATCCCTTTCAGGAATTGCTTTAAAACCAGTACCTCATCTTCAAGCCCTTTGATCATCGAGGAGACATATATGTTATGGAACGGCGTCCTGTCCACTGCCGACTTTATTTCAGAGGCCCGCTCCACTTTAAAAGCCGGGACAAGGTCAACCTCGAAGCCATCAAATATCGCATGGATATATGGATGTTCGGCATATCGCTCTTCAAATCTTTGTGATTCCCCTGCAATTTTCCGGGCGATGTAGAGCCCTTTTTCTTCAAGCTCTTTGCGTTCAACATCGGGCTGGAACATTATGAATATGTCAAGGTCGTGCTCGCCTGATATCCATGTCCCGCGCGCGGATGAGCCCACAAGTTCCCCTTTGATATTAAGCCCTTCAGCTTCGCCGATGGCGTTAATTCGCGCAATTATGCTTTCTGCAAGGGCTTTGAGCCGGGATTTTTCTGCTTCTGTGGGTTTTATACGCGAAAGTACAGATGCGCAGATTTGGGTGATGGGGGTCATTTTGGTATTCTTTCTCATTTATTAGGTAATTACGATATAATGATTCAAAAGCATATAAATGAATTGAAATGAGTATAAGTCCTTTGGCGCTTCTTAAAGCTGTCTCGACGACCCTTCGGCGTAAGCGTGCTTTTTTTAAGACTTATGCTGTTATATTCATTATGCCAAATTATCTCTCAAATTTTTCCATAGATTCCCTTGGCTGCATCATTGAAACAATCGGATACAAATCAAGGTACATTTTTGGGAATTCGTTGCTTTTATATTTCTCAACAATCTTAAAGCCGACTTTTTCATAGAACTTTATTGATTCAGGCTTTGAATCTACTGTAACATACCGGCACCCGATTATTTCAGAAACTGACATAGCCAAACCGATTGCTGCCAGTACCAGGAATCCCCCAACGCCTTTCCGTTCGAATTTTCTATCAACCGCAAGCCTTGCTATCTTAATACTTGGATATTTGTGGTATGGGTAACCCTTAATTCCATCATTTTCATCTATTGCATGAACCTCAATCGTATCAGCAAGAATTGAAAAATATCCAACAAAACCGTTTTTCCAGAAAGAAAGATATGTTTTGTTTATCATCTCTTCCTGATCTTTCAGAGCATCGTTTTTTAAAAATTCGTTTAGGTCATCATTTTTGGAATTAAAAGGAGTAAGTTCATGCCTTTTGGTTAAAAGCACAATTCGGAGTTCATCGCGTGGAATTTGTTCAATTTTCATTAAGCTTTAAAATTAGTTTTGTAGATGTGCATGGCTTCCTTGAACATCTCTATTTGCTCTTTGGTGACTTTTGGATTTTTTCTATCTTCCCAGAATCGCTTTGCGTCTTCACCTTCCAAAATCAATCCCAGTTCAACAGGTTTCGCCATGTTTTATATCTCCGAATTTCGAATTATATACCGTGTATATGTTCTGTAGTATATATCTATGTTACGCCAACTTTATTTCCCTCAAAGTCTCGTATATCGGCCCCTGCGGCGTAAGCGTGCTTTTCTTAAGACTGATTGACCCCACATTAATCGTCCCAAGGTCAATATCCTCAAGCTGTTTTAATTTTTCAAAGAGCGCTGCCTTATCCCTGAGCTGCTTTACGCGCGCAAGCGTTGCATGGGGAGAGAACTGGTGGTCTATTTCGAATTTGAATGGCGTAAGTACACGTTCAACTTCATCATGCAGCGCATCAAAATTACCTTCAGCCCCAAGCCAGATAACCTTGATATAAGCAGGTTTCGGGAATACGCCCACCCCTTTTATCCTGGCTTCAAATGGCTTGCAATTGACCTGCGACAGCGCTGATGCGATTGTTTCCACGTTATCTTCCGGGATATCACCGAGGAATTTCAGGGTTATATGCACCTGTTTGGGTTCAACGAGTTTGATACCCGGGGTGTTAAGGATGGATTCGATTTTTTCAATTTCCGGCACTAACCTTTCAGGCAATTCAACAGCTATGAATGTGCGCAACATAGTTGTTATTAACACTTTATAACCTTAAAAAATTGTCTGATTCGATTCGATAACTTGATAATAAAAAGAGTGTCTTAAGTGATAAAGGTGCAAATAAAATGAAAAGAGACCTGATGGATATCCTGTGCTGCCCCATGTGCAAGGGCGACCTCGTGCTTGAAGTGACAGAAGAGAATGAGAAAGAAATAGTAAAAGGGACACTTTATTGCGGAAAATGCAAGGAGTATTATCCCATCGACGACGGAATCCCCAATATGCTGCCGCCGGAACTCCGGGAATAGCAGATTCCCTTTTATATCAATGATTTCAGATTACGAAGACATCGCGGAATTTATCCTCAATAATTACAGGAATAAAGTAGTGGAAATAGGAGTGGGCAATTTACCCCATGTGGCTTTATTATTAAAAGATAAACTGGATGTTGTTGTGACCGATATCAATGAGCAGAAATATGCCGGGGTCAGGTTTTGCAGGGATGATATATTTGCGCCGGACATGGGGATATACAGGAACGCTTCCCTCCTGTATTCGATAAGGCCTCCGATAGACATTCAGGATGCGATGGCAAAGACTGCAACAGAAGCCGGGGCTGACCTCATTATCAGGCCTTTCGGGAATGAAAAAGCAGACTTAAGGAAATATTATAAGGATTATAAGCTTGTGAATTATAAGAAAGCGCGGTTCTATTTATACAGGTTTGTGGATATTACTTCTTCCTCACCTTAAAGACGTATATCAAAAGAATTATTGCAAACCCTGCAGCCAGAATAGTTACATTCCGGATATTCGATGCAACTTTTTTAACCGGTTGTGTTACAGTCTCAGTGACATTTGTAGCATTTACCTGCGGTTCGGCATGGCTCGTGGTATTTTCTATGAAATTAATGGTGATTTCGCCCCTATCGCCTGATACCTCACTAAAAAATCCTGCGAGTTCGGTGTGCGTATTGATTTTTTTTGTGAGATTATTAATGCCGCTGGTATTGACGACATCCATCCCGGGCGGCAGGATTATTGTTACAGGAGATTTTGACTGCCCCATGAACCAGATACTGTTTGCGTTAAAAATACTGTCCTTCCACCTGTATGCGACATTGTATCTGTTTACAACTGCATCGGCGCTGTGTATATTCCCGATAATTCCCGGCGATAACGCTGAATCTATATCGACCACCTGAATTCCCGCGGACTCGTTATTTATCCTAACGTCAAATTCTTTGTCGATTGAGCTCTGGAACTTCTTTCGTATTTCCTTATCGGCTTTAAGGAGTTCCCAGGCATTTACAAAACTGTCGTTATTACCGAATCCCCCGTCGATATATGCCCTGAACATTATCGAATCATTCCCTGAAAATGATTCGGTGTAATCCCAGGTCATATCGTGTTCACCAACTGTAATAATATTGACCCACTGGCTCTCTGCCGCGCCTGCGCCCGCAGTCAGCAGAACGAGAACAAGAGACGCAAAAATCCCCATTCGGCGTTTCATCTCGTAATTACCTCGCATCCGTCTTCTGTAACGATAATAGTGTGTTCAGCCTGCGATATAAGCCCTCCCTGGACTTCTTTCAGGATAGGATAGGGTTGGATAATATGCGCTTTGACAAGCTGGACCAAGGCAAAATCAACACGTTCCCCGAGCCATCTTTTCGCAAAAGGGAGCGTCTTATATTTCTCTAAATCCCGCATTAATGCTCTTGCTGAAGGATGCCTCACCGGCCTGTCCGATACTACATGATAAATCTCTGCATTACCTGCATCCCGTATCTTTCCGGCACCGTTGGTGGCAAAAGGTTCGATTGCTATTACATCCCCTGTTTCAAGTATAACACCGCCTGGCATCCTTTTATTGGGGATGGCTGGAGGAGCATGTTGTATATATTGCGCAAGCCCATGCCCTGTAAGATTGATAATCGGTTTAAACCCGAATGAGCTAATCGTGTCCACGATTACGCCCCCGATATCCGAAGTATTTACACCGGCATGGATGAATTTTATAGCTTCTTCGAGGGCAGCTTCAGCGGCTTCCACAAGTTTTGGATTACCCGAAAGGTCAACGGTAATTGCAGTATCAGCGATATAACCATCGATATGCACCCCGATATCAAGCTTGACCATATCGTTGCCGAAAACAGCCTTATCATTGAATGACGGGGTTGAATGGGCAGCCTCGTCGTTTCGTGATATGTTTACGGGAAAGGCAGGCTCTCCCCCTTTTTCGCGAATCAGGTTCTCGGTGAATTCCGCTACCTTAAGCAGGCTTTCGCCCACAGTTACCATTTTTGCAGCTTCAGCCCGCACTTCGGATAATATTCTTCCTGCCAGTCGGTATTTTTCAAGTATCTCTTCGTTTTCACTCATTCCATTCACTCTTTATAGCACCAGATTCTTTTCAAACATAGTTAAATTCTTGCTTCCATTTTGCGTCACGACCACCACATCCTCAAGGCGAACGCCGCCTATTTTCCTGTAATACAGACCTGGTTCTACAGTAACAACGCATCCTGCTTTTAATTCTTTCCCATTTTCGCCCAGGCTGGGACCCTCATGTATGTCAAGCCCCACGCCATGACCGGTTGAATGGATGAAGCCTTCCGTGAACTCGCCGCTTTTGCCTCTTGCAGTCTCGTATCCCCGCTCTTCGAGTGTATCGCATACGATGTTATGGATTTCACTGCCTGTAACGCCTGCTTTTATTTTTTTTATCGCCGCGTCCTGTGAATCAAGTACAGCCGAATACATATCTTTTAATTCCCCATCCGGCTCGCCGCGCATTACCGTTCTTGTCATATCCGAGTAATATCTTTCTTTTTTTGACCTGGGAACCATGTCGATAACGATGGGTTCTCCGGCGACTAATTTGCCTTCGCCTTTCCAGTGTGGGTCAGAGCTGCCCCGCCCGCATGCTATAATTATATCAGGCGCCTCGCAGCCCACGGACAGGAGCGACTTTTCGATTATTGTCCTTACATTTTCCGTTGTGAGCGGTGCATTATCCTGCCAGAGCACACCGTTCCTGATTGATGCATTTCTTATAGCGCCAAGCGCCTCAGAAAGAGCTTTCTCGCCTGCTCTCTGCGCGGTTTCAATGGCTTTTATTTCGTTTTCCTTTTTTATCTCGCGCATCTCACGAAACGGGCTTTTGACCGGCATAACCTCAAAACCCGCTTTTCGCAGGCAATCGGCAAGCTGCACCGGGAAATTATACGGTACCGAGACACGCTTCCGCTTCTCTGAGCGCAGGAACTCGATAATCATTTCGCAGTACGCGGCATCAGCATCTTTGTTTTTTCGTATCTTATCCATAATGTTATATCTGGATGTGGGAATCACATCATGGACTTTTGATTCTTTTCTTGCCCTCCCAAGTTCCATATCCGATACGAGGATTTTGTCACTTCCCGAATTCAGGTATATGAAGGAATCATAAGCCAGAAATCCAGTGGCGTAGTACATGTCTGCGTTGTGTTCGCTTTCGCTGACCATCAGGTAAGCTTCGGCGCCGGGAAGATTCAGTTTCATACCATCCCATGAGGTAGATGATTCTACATATTACCTTCGGAAAGTCGCATAAGCGGGAATAAATGTGAAATCAGTTTCAAGAAAATGGAAATTTCAGACAGGATAAACAGGATTGACAGGATACAAGCTAATCTTGTATATCCTGTTAATCCTGTCAAAAGATTTAGTTGAATCTAAGAAAATTACCTGTCTTGATGTCGAAATGTGTTTATACATATCTATTCGTCAAGAAACAAAAAAACTGCAACACACCGCTTTCAACTTGTGACTGCGCCGCTGCTTCGCATCGATGGCGCCTATTGCCTTGTGGATGCGCGAGAACGCCTATTGTTCTGAGTAGAGTAAAAGAGAGGTCTTAACAACCTCCCTCTCCTCATCAAACCGTGCGGACGGATTTCCCGTACACGGCTTTCGTCCGGCGTATCCCCTTGCAGGAGATGGATTCATTCAGTAAAGCAGAAAGCGAAACCAAGCCCATTCTGGTAAATTCTGCTGGATGCGTGGAAAATATAAGAATCTTCAAAGTCCGTCTTTTAGCCTGAAAGCTCCTGAGCCGTCCTCTGATGTATCCGTCAAGTTCCCCGAACAATTTCTTCACAGTACCGCCCTTGAAATAGTTCCCCCAGCCCCGAATTATGGGGTTGATGGATTCTATCACAATTTCAAGTCTTTTCGGCTGCTGACGTCGTGTTCTCTGCTTTATCTCAGACTTAAACTTCTTCTTTGCTTTATCTCTCGGTCTTCTCCATCGTCCATTGAAGTGAAAACCGAGAAACTCAACCCCTTTCTTTCTCGCATGCACGATTTTTGTCTTTTCGGGACTGAGTTTTAACTTTAACTCGCCTTCCAGAATCTCCTTTGCACGTTTGAGAGCATCTTGTGCATCCGATTCGTACTGGCAGAAAATAACGATGTCATCGGCATATCTAAGGAGCAGATATCCATAGTCACCCATTCTCCTGTCGAAATGATTTAGATAAATATTCGACAGCAGTGGACTGAGGTTTCCACCTTGAGGAGTACCTTCTGTACTTTCCTCGAATCTGCCTTCGTTCATTACTCCGCTTTCAAGGAACGATTCTATGAGCGAGAGAACCCTGCCATCGCTGACCTTTTCGCATACTAAGTCCATCAGTATTTGATGGTCAACGTGGTCGAAGAATCCCTCGATATCGGCATCCACTACCCAGTGGTAGCCTGCTTCAAAGTATGCTTCGGCTTTCCTGATTGCGGCATGTGCATCCGTGTTGGGTCTGTACCCGTGGCTCTGGGGTAGGAATATTTCCTCAAAGATTGGTTCAAGTATGTTCTTTAGTGCCTGCTGAACTACTCTGTCTCTCACTGTGGGTATCCCAAGCGGTCGCATTTTACCGTTGTCTTTAGGTATGAATACCCGTTTCACTGGTTTCGGTACATAGCGGTTTTCTTTAAGCAGTCTCTGTATTTCTGTCAGATTCTGTGTTAGATTTTGTTCGAACTCGGTGATACTTATATTATCTATTCCTGCACTTCCTTTGTTTGCTTTTACCCGTTCCCATGATTTTCCAAGATTCTTTTCATTCCAGACCTGATTTATCAGGGAATGCCTCTTGAATTTATCATGGTATTGCTGATTCCACTTTTTCATTACTGTCTCCATCGGTTTTGGCTTCCAGCAGTTATTCCACCATCTTCACTTCACATACATTACCAGATAGCGTTTTTATCATGGCGATAACTACTCTTCTGGCATTTTTTTTTCTTTGAATCCGATTGATGTTATCGTGCTGTTAACTTCGACTCTATCCAGACCAGAGCCCCTTCGCTGGGTCAAGTTTTGCCCTCGCATAGTCGCCTCCTGCATCCTGCGATACAGGTTCTATGTATCATCGGCTTGACTTTCATCGCTACTATGGGTTCGTCCGACTTCTCATAACGCATTGCTCCGGCTTTCCCGTAAGGTTATACCTCGGCTACCTTTACCCTTTCAACCGAATCCAGTAACCCAGAAACGAGTAGGGAATGTATCCAGCGTTAAGGAGGACATTATGAGACCTCCCTCGGTCGCACAAGAAAGCATTCGCAGCCATCCCGACCGTAATCGCCCCAGTAATCATTATCCTGCTCATGCTTCCACTTAGTGACAGAGTGTCGCATCATACTAAGGCTACCATTGGTTCGCTTTTGCTTCGGGCTGTGGCTGCCGATATTCAGGTACTCCGCACGGTATCTCACGATACCGCACTACCTTTTTTCTTTACACAGGAGCAGACCTGTGCAGTGGGATTTTAACCCTGTGGACATATATTGTTACTTTTTTTTTTACCTCCAAATGTCCTGTTGTTTGGCTTTCTTTCTTGTGCTTCGAGGCACGCGTCAACGACCTCGGACTCCGCTTCGCTAAAGTCCGAGGCATCATGTGGATGCTCGATGGTATAGGATTCTATAGGTTTTCTTGCTTTCCACCATCAGATTCAGGCGCAGACATAAAAACACTTGAGCCATAATATTCTACAAATTTAATTCGAAGAGTTGGCGGCAATTTTAAGAAGTTCTTCAACAATGACAGATACTTGAGTTGAAGGATTGCTTTCAACACATAATAATTCTATCCCCGCATTTTTATGCATCTCTATCAATTGTTTTGCATTTTTGATTGCTTGTTCTCTCTTGTCTATCAATGTTTCATAAACATCTATATTCTTCTCGTATTTTGGCATGAATTCTTTTAATTTTGTCATCGCTTCATCACGAAATATCTTGTGGGAGATGTGAGTAAAATGTAAAAGATACCATAATTCAAAACTAGGATTCGATAAACATAATAAAACATTTTTCCCTGCAATCTCTTGAGCTTTGGATATTTTCTCATTGGTGTTTTCATCGCAATCAAAAACACACCAAATCGTGTCTCCTGTCTTTATATTATACCTTCCTTTTTTAATCTGTTCGATAGCAAATTTTGTTAGATTTACGGGATCTGTGCATTTTGGTTTAGGTGTCTCTATTTTAATATTACTGTCTCTTAAGACCGTTCTATATTTGTCAAAATATATTCTTTCTGTTACTTTTCCCTCACAAACAATTACAAAAAATTTACTTTCTATTCTTTCTCCACTTTTTCGCCTTCTGCCTGCTTTCATGCAATTACCTTTTCACCGCTTATAAATGGTATAGCCCCATATCTTCCTTCAAGATACCCTATCTGAATATTCTTATCTTTACGTGGGCTAAATTCTAGGAGCGAATAAAGGTCAGTGCTTCCAATTTTCGGTTTTTTTACAGTAAACCATATTTGGTCTCGTCTAAATAAATCCAGATTAAGTAAGTTAGTGTTGTGCGACGTGAAGATTAGTTGAGCGTTGTTCTTATTTTGATCTGGGTCATGAAATAAATTGATTAAAAAAACATTCAATAAGTGATGTAATTTCGTATCTAACTCATCAACTACAAGAATATTACCCTTTTTTAATGCATAAATCCAGGGGCCAATTAAAGAAAATAATCTTTTCGTCCCTTCTGATTCTTCTTCAAATTCGAATTCTACTTTATATTCATCGCCTTTATCGTTAATAGCTTTATGAATAGTTTTGATATCCATATTTACAAACTGAACCCCTTTATCATCCTTTGCCAATATTATTAAGTCTTTTTTTAGATTTTTCATAACATTTGGAAAATTCTCAAGATTGCCAAGAGAAACATTTTCAATAGGAACTTTTTCGATTGTTGCAGATAAATCAATAATACCAACATCAGCAATGATAAGGGCTTTTATTATGGTTTCTTTTAACTCTTTGTCACTATTAAACAATTCAACTGTTTCATTAATTAATCTAGGATGGTCTGTTGCACCTACTATTCTTAAAGTGTCTTTAAACCAATCGAAAGCCTCAGCAGTTTTTTTATAGTTTAATTGGGTTGAATTTGATAAATATAGAACATTTTCCAAAGTTTTTTCAGAGATAAATTTTTGGCTTCTTCGATCTACCGTGAATTTATAGTTATAAGTGTCTTTTCTTTCAAAAATTAGTGATTTATGACCTTTAGGATAATAAAATAAATATTCATCAATTATTTTTTCATTGGTAAAAGAAACTCCATAAACATATTTGATGTTATTTTTGATAAAGACTATTTCGAATTTTGTTGGTTTTGAAAGATAACTGTTATCAAGCTTAAATGGAGAATAGTTGATCATAGTGCCTTTTTGAAATCTATGGGAATTCAATACTAAATTTTCTAGGGAATTGAAAGCTAAAACCACATTGCTTTTACCAGATGCGTTCGGTCCATATATTATTGCACTTCGCAATAATTTATCTTTTTTTAATGTATCATTTTCAATTAAATTATTATTGAGTGATTTATCCGAGGAAGCTACCAAACTAAATATTACTTCTTCCTTAATAGAACGAAAGTTCTGTATACTAAATTCAATCAGCATCTTAATCAACCAACAATTAAATCATTATTTTTGTGATAAATTCACAGATATTGATTATAAAGTCTGAATAGTATATATACATTCTGTTTTTAAACTATTTAATAATAAATATCTTATTAAATTTATTTTTTAGGCGCCTTAATTTCAACATTTCAGGAAGAGTTATGGGTCTCCATCGTCTTGTGGGAGCATGAGGTTCTATCGCCTTCAGTCACGGTATACCCCGTACGATGTACGAGGCCTGTATATACCGTTTTTATGAATATACGGGATTATTCCCTCTTATACTCGTATGTATTATGAGCTGAAATATATTTCTCTACGACATCCCATCCATTCCCGACACTTCCATGGAAGCAGCTCGGCGCCCAGAGATGGTCGCCGCACCAGTCTTTGAGATGTGGGAATGCTTCCCGTAATCTTTTGCTCGACACTCCTTTTAATTTCTTTGCGATATAGCTCAGGGAATACTTCGGAGGATACCGGAAGAAAATATGGACATGGTCGGGATTAACAGCAATCTCGATTATCTCGATACCCATTTCTACACAGGTCTTGCAGATAATCCCCTCGGCTATCATTGCGACATCGTCCACCAGTATCTTTCCCCTGTATTTGGGAGCGAACACCATGTGGTCGGAGAGCAATGATACCGTGTGCCTGTCATGGCGAAGCTCTTTCCTTCTGGCTGTTACATCCATAGCTGGTGTCATAACTCCTGTATTCAAAACCCTTAGGTAAGAGCGGAGCGAAAGTAATCTATTTTTGAATACTGCCTAACTAAAAACTGCATACTGAACCACAACCATCGCCGCCAGCGCCGCATACGGCACAGCGATATTATCATGCTTATTTACGGCGCCTGCCAGCATCCCGAAAGCGCCCCCGACAAGTGCTATCCAGCCTGCGAAATAAAAACCGGAGAACGTTGCTGCAATAAATCCCGAGAGCGTGCCTTCCCACGATTTATTCTTATTAAATGAGAACCTGTGCCGCCCGTATTTTCTGCCAATGACGCCTGCAAACCCATCACCCGCAGCAAGAGTTGCAATTGCAGCGAAGCATATCTTTTCAGCGATGAAAAACGAAATATAAAGAAGCGAAAGAACGGATATGAAATACGATAAAGGCTCGATGGAGAAATCTTTTAATTCATTTTCCCTGTAAACCATGGAAAGAATATGCTGAGGAATTTTTTGTTTCAGGGCTTCAAGCATAAGATAAACAGCAAAAGCCGATAATACCAGAGCTATCGCCTGGTTCTTTCCGATGACTGCGGCGATTACCGGTATTAAGACCCCGCCGATATGGATTATCTTTCGCAATTGCATGATGATATTTTATCCTGTTGCGCAATCAAACCATTAAATCCCGAACCATTTGATAATGGTATCCTTGGAAGCATCATAACCTCCGTCGAGAAAAATAGCGCCGATTACGGCTTCAAGCGTTTCAGCAAGGACGTACTGCTTTTCGTTTGCTTTCTGTTTTTTCTCCCCGATGCCCAGCCTGATAGAAGAGCCAATCTCGAGTTCCCGGCTGATCTTTGCAAGCCCCTCTTCGCTCTCAAGTTCCATTTTCCTGTTCGTGATATCTTCCCTCGTTTTATATCCTGATTCTATTAGCCGGTCAACCAGTACCGTTTTCAGGACAGCGTCGCCCAGAGTCCGATAAATTTCCTGGTCTTCGCATTCAATATTTTGCTGCTTTAGCTCATTTGCATAGGCTTTTCGCGTCAGGGCGCGCTCTAATAAACTTTTATTAGAAAAAGTATAGCCGAGCGCCTCTTCAATTGTCATTTTATCCACTGCTTTTGAAAATCAGGTAGTGTATTTATGGATTTCGTCTATACGGAATTGCCCGGATTTAAATAGCTTAAACCGATTTCTTTATCCTCGTAACTGCAAGCCTTATGTCCTCTTCCTTCACCGTCGTCCTCTTTGCATGTTTTGCCAGTGTTATGGCTTCGCGGGATATTTCAATCCCATACTCTTCAAGGACTTTTGCAAGCTCAACGCCTGCGTCTTCTGCTACCCTGTCTGCTCCTGCTTTCCTGATAATGCGCTCAACCGGCGCAAGTGGAAGTATTGGTGGTATTTGTATTGTCATTTATTTTCACCCATGAATTAAAATTTACAATCAATTAAATTGGAATAACGGTATATATAGTTTTTTGAAACAAGAAATCGAAATTTTAAAGCCTTGTTTTTACTTCGTCCGGCGAATAACGAAGCGTAACCACCCTGCTTCTCCCGCGCGCACCCTTGCCAGTAAAATCAGCGTCTATAAGCTTGATAGAGCCAAGTTTGTTCAGGAGTTCATAGAAACGCGTGTATCCGAGGGCGGTCTTTTCATGGAATTTCTCATAAAGCTCGCCCGAATTCATTTGCGGTGAATTTACTATCAAACCAAGGAGTATTTTTTCCTCTTTTTTCAATGCCCGCATGACGTAGGAAAGATGTACAAGCCGCGATTTTTCATATGCGGATTCCACGTCTTCGATGGCGATTGTTTTGCTTGCCCTCCGTTCTGCATTAAGACCCGAGCGTTTCAAGAGGTCTATTCCCACACGCAGGTCACCGAGCGTAAACGTATATTTTGCTATAATCTCAAGAACGCTGTCGTCAAGCACATTGGGATAAAATCCAAGCTTTGTGCGGTTTGAAAGAATATCTTTTATTTCATCGTATGAATACTGGGGGAATTTTACCTCTTCAGGCAGGAAAACCGATTCCACCTTCGGGTCAAGAATATGAGGGACGCCCGTGTCGCTCAGTATTGCGATAACACCCGCCCGTGCCCCCGGATGCATTTCATGCGCCCGCAGGAGTGAATAAAGCACCTCATTTACCTCGTTCTCGTAGAAAAGATAATTCATATCGTCAAGAGCCACTACAAGCACTTTCTCGCGCTCGGCGAGATGTTTTGCAACTTCGCCGAATATCTTTTTGAATGAAACGCCGGATGCGGGCGGGGCATACCCGATGAGTTTTTTGAAAATCTGGGAGAAAACCGCATACTTCGTGGAATTTACCTGGCAGTTCACAAGTATCGGAACAATTCCGGGCGCGTGTTTCTCTATTTCCTCAAAAATTTTGAGCACAGCCGTGGTTTTACCAGTGCCCGGCGCGCCAACGCACAGGCTATTAATAGACCGCCCGCCGCTTAAAGCTGGACGTATGCCGTACATCAGTGATTGCATCTGCGTATCCCTGTGGTTAAAATGCTCGGGAATGTGGTCAAGCTCGAAAAGCTCGCTGTCTTTGAATAAAGTCTGGTCCCAGGATAACAGGTCTTTCATAAAGTGATATTACTTTCACATAGCTGTAAATAAGGTTTCCTGAATCGGTGATTGAGGTTAAATAAGAGGCATATTTTGCCTAAAGATTTAAAATTTCACATCTGTGGTCATATCTTTCTGATTTTGAATTCTGGATATAACTTCCATAGCAAAATTTAGTAGTTAATGCTATACAGCTAAATGCATGGAATCTAACAAAATAGCAGCCTGTGAAGTATATAAGAAAAACATGGAAGATGTCAGCTAATATACAGGTCAAGACTTCTGACCGAAATCCTGCTGTCTTTGGTTGAGAGCAATAAAAATCTTCCACAGCTCAGGGAAATAACAGGTAGCGGCTCTCAAGCCTTAATACCTATAATCAGGAAATTAGAATCAATACATCTTCTAGAAAAGAAAAACAACGAATATCAGCTTACCTCTTTGGGCAGAGTTATAGCTTCCAAGATTGCAAATTTCAGCAGAGCGTTAGGGGCAATTAACCTGCACAGTTACTTCTGGACAAATCACTACATGGAAGGAATACCAGCGACACTGTTAAACGAGATTGGCGACCTCTTTGACTCGGAGATTATCAGCGATACTAATGTGAATCTCTTCAATGTATATACAAACTATTTGAAAATCGTTAAAGAAGCCAGGCATATATCAGGTGTGACATCCGTTATGAGTCCAGGGCATGCTGATGTCATCGGAGAAAGAATTATCGAAGGCATACCTGTAGAACTTATTGTAAGCAGTGATGTTGCTTTGCAATTGAAAGAGGAGCCGTATTCAGGTAAAATCAATGCACTGGCGGACTATAAAAACTTCAAGTTGATGGTTATATATGAAAATATTAAAGTCGGCCTGACCGTAACTGACGGGTGCGTTTCTCTGGGACTATACAAGAAAGATGGAGTGACCTATGATACCACGACAGACCTTTTCAGCTTTGACCGAAGGGCAATCGAATGGGGAGAGAGGTTGTTTGAATATTACAGACAGAGATCCAGGATCCTGAGAATTAAGGATATCTTTGATCAGGGCTAATGTCCACAGAGATTGTTACTCATAATTTGCAGAAATTTGCTGAGATTCTCAAAAATTTGTAAATCTTCATGCTGAGAGAATCATGACTATCCTGTGAAGAATGCGAGAAAAAAAGAAAAACGTTTTTTATCTATATGCTGATATCACTTCGAAATTGCAGGTACGCTCGTATAGAACGGCACATCCTCTCCATCAACTACATGACTCTTGCCCTGGAACAGATAAACCGGGTAGATGAACCCTGCATTCTCGCCGATTGGGGGAACCTCGTATGCGAACTCTATGGAATCTATGGTTACATCCCTGTAGCCCCTCTCTTTCAGCAACTCAATGGCTTTCTCTGGAGATATTACAGGAACCTTCTTATCAGCTACCGGTTTGCCGACGCCATTCAGAAGGCCTATCATTTCTCCATTCCCGCCAAAATATGTCCTTATTTTGGCTCCTGGTCCACGCAATGGTATCCCATCATAGGATGTCTCTACGTTTATATGCTGGTTCAATATAAATTTTTCAATTTTTCCATCATTGGATACATACTCTTCGTCATATTCCACAACCATTTTCGATGTATCAACAGCACTAACATCGAGCATGTCCAGTTCGGCGAGCTTCTTGATATGCCCTAAAGCTTTATTTTTCGCCGCTTGCTCATCCAGCATTTCGCTCTTCATGAACTTATTATTTAATTCTTTCCCACTGCTGAACTTCATCTGTCCGCCTTCGTAAAGAATTACGACTTTTTCATTATCTTTGAGAGCGATCCCTTTGTTGTCCGGCAATTTCTTGCTTTCCTGGGCATTGATGTCCAGTGCTTTTTCAACTATCTTCTTGGCCTGGACTTCGTCGAAATTCTTCCCATTCACTTTGAGAACTGAGACTTGCACGGGTACATCAGGTAACTTAGCGTTTATCTGTACATTTTCTTTCACTTCAGCAAACGGACCAGTATATTCGCCTCTCAGGACATCATTGGCTGATATTATGCCTGCTGCCAAAACGCTGATAATCAATGCTGTTATGATATATTTTATATAGTTCATATTTTTTTCACCTCTCTTAAGATTGTACTCTCTGCCACGTCATGCATGAGTTGCTCCCATCAGCGCTCACAGCGCCATAGCCAGGCAGATAGTCATTCCAGCTTGTGCATGTCCCCAGGGCTGCTGACCAGACAGTTGAAGGCTGTTGATCAATGTTTGCACTGAACCATGCATCCTTTATTTTTTGTGATCCTCCCAGCCACCATGGGCGGGTCATATAGTATACAAAACTGCTTCCCATAGCGGAGTCCATCGAAGTCGTGTCATAGCCCAGGATCAGATGCAATCCCTGAAAAGACGGTCTCCATCTTGAAAAGACATCTCCATTCGAATACTGAAGCGACAGGCAATCGCTGAGTACAATCCATTCAAGGTCGGTCTCTCCCCATGATGCTTCCGATGGATGTATTCTGCATGGCATTACACCATCACCGTCATGAGGAGTTCCAAACCAGAA
Source organism: Candidatus Methanoperedens sp. (assembly GCA_049303315.1). Classification (GTDB taxonomy): domain Archaea; phylum Halobacteriota; class Methanosarcinia; order Methanosarcinales; family Methanoperedenaceae; genus Methanoperedens. The sequence continues at coordinate 99,866 of JBAQMZ010000041.1, read as the reverse complement.
CGAATCAATTGAGCCGTGCCCGGATAAATATGCAAAGTCAATTGCATCTCCATAGAAGGTATCCGAGCCTCCGACACCTGACTTTTCAAAGTCCGATTCCCATGCTGCCCCGTTTCCATAATTGAAGACCTTTGTCCAACCTATATTACCAAGACCATTATAGAAGCCTTCAGCATCTGCCTTTGTATTGATTAGATTTCCTATACCGCAGGGAGCGTAATCAAGCGCCCACTCCACTCCGACCTCATTAATGTTCCCGTCGTCTGCTGCCTGCACGATGGATACTGGCATTAACATAAGCAATACCAGCAAGCTTGCAAGCATCTTTCTTTTTCCATTGTTTCTTATTTTATGTTTCATAGTCTCTCCATTTGTTTTCAATTCTTTCCATAATACTACTATGCCATATCGAAGTCGTCAACTAAACAATACTGCAATGATTCGTATGACATGGTAATATCAGCTTAATTCAACCTGAACATCACTAACCGAAAACCTCCAGCAGATTCATATGTATATTCAAATCTGAGCTTTAAGTCATTTGATTCTTCGGGTACTTGGAACGTCATTTCTCCTGTTCTTCTTTCTCCTGGATTTATGTAGGTCCCGTTGAACTGGTTCGCCAAATGTTTTGATGCGGATTCATCTTCTCCGTATATCTGTCCATCTGCCAGTATATGGAACTGATAACCAGGATAGGAGAAATCTTTATTAGGACTTATATTCTCTATTGTGATGTTAAGTATCAAGAAATTGCCAAATAATTCAGCCTTGGCTCTGCCAGATCCATCATTTTTCTCATCTATTACGTGGGCATACCTTACCCCATTCACTGTTATGCTTATGTTTCCATCGTTTGTGCTATGACCGATACCATATGTCGGCCACTGCCATGCTGTTTGCGCCGCCGAAGGAGTTTGCGAGCCCGTATCTATGCATCCGGTTATTGAAATTATCAGGATCAATGTAAAAATATATAGTTCTGTAATACTGCTATTTGCATTCATTTCAATCCACAACCTTTTTTGTCTATTACCACTATATCGTCCCATGCCAAAGTACTGACTTCGGATTCTGTCAGCTCATCTGCCGTTATATCTACTTTATTTGCTCGTAGTTGAACATATTGAATTTTTCCAGTAACAGAGCCGTCTTCTGCAACATTTTCTATTACTTTTAGAAGAATTTGATCATTATTTGCTTTTGCTTTATATATCGAATAATTTTCCTTCTATTATCGGATCATCTATTGCTAGACTTTTTACAGTGTTACTCTGTGTTTCTGCGTTTGCGCTCACCGCCCAGTACAAACGCCATGCTCACAATCAGCATCGCCGCAAGTATCGCGCCCAATTGCATTCCTTTACTTCTCATATTTTACCTCCTTTAATATTTCAGGCTCCATAACGCAGTGGTCGTCTGCGTTTTTCCCGCCCATTGTTACAAGCCAAGCTACCCCTAAGCAGTCCTTCTATATATTTATTACTGTGATTAATTTTAATTCAACTGATTAAAGTTCATCGCTTCGGTTAATGTTAATCTGACTGATTAATCTTCGTCATTCAGATGAATGTCCATCTAACTTTTTCCCCTGCTACCTGATCAGCAGACATCTCGACACAGCCTGCGAGCAGAGCAATGCTGAGGAGGGCGAGAATTGATGTTGTTTTGTTCATTTCTTTCATTTAAATATCCTCCATATTTTATTATTAATGATTCAAAACTATGACCGCCGTTGACATCTTAAATTTATCAAAATACTCTTTTAATGATTTCTCTAAGGGAGAATAATAATTTTTTGCTTCCTCTGTAAATATTCCACTGTTTATATAACACGGAGAAGTGACTATAATGTATTTCTTTGTCTCATCGAAGTATATGGGGATACACCAGGAGCGAAATTTTTCCTGTTCTATGATCTCCATAATCTCTTGTTTTTCTGCAATATTGTAAAAATAAAGTTGAAGCGATGGATTAATCTTCTTATCAGTTTTCACATCCGAATAATATCCTATCTCTTTATTGGGGTTGACAAATTTCACAATAGCTTCAGGTTTCCATAGACCATGAGGTATCTCGGTCATTTCTTCTGAATTTTGAGTTATAATCTTACCGTACCCACTAGATGGGGTAACCTCGCCTATAAAATTTTGATTTATAGTATAATTCCATCCTTCGGGAACAGCTTCGCCTATGTTCTGTATCTCATCTCCGAGTTCTTCTTTTTTTTTCTCTTCACTGATACATCCTCCAATTAAGATAATTCCCATTATTGAAAGTGCTGTCATTGGTAAAAATTTTAGTGTCATAAGTTATATTTTATATTTAAAAAATAAAAGAGAGAGGATATACCTCTCCCTGTTTTCGCAATCACACTAATGCCAATAGCTTCTTGATATACTTCATCATATTTGCGTTCTCTGATGGGGCTATGTATGCACCTTCGGCAGTGTACTGCTCCTTTTCCTGCCTTATTTCATCCAAGAATGAACCATATTCAGTATAATATATCAAATCTATGATAGCCTCTGCGACAAGTTTGTCTCCTTGCTCATACTTTTGGAATAGGAGAGGCCATATCGCTTTACCCTGTTCCTTGGAGTAGCCTAGAAATTCCTCGTATTGCTTGGATTGAGTAAACATTCTTGGGTTACTGTAAATGCTTAGATTTGGGTCATCCCAGGTTTCTTTCCACGCTCCATATTTGGTATTGAATTCCTGCTTAACTTCCTCCGGGATATTCTCTATCAAACTCGATTGTTTGGCTTTCTCATCTTCTGATAATTCAACTTTTTCTATTACTGTCAAACCGCGTTTTATGGATTCCTCAAAAGTCATGCCTCCAATTGCCTGGATGGAAGCCCCTGACGCATATGTTCCAGTCGGTATATAATAGTTAGTAACATTTCCATAAAAATCGCCTCTTAGTGCATATCTCGGATGGAGAGTTCTCATATTCCCCCCAGGTTTACTTTCCCAATCATAACCGTGTGGGTGGTCGTTCCCTGGTTTTTTTACTGAACCATGTTGATAACCAGCACTATTTGCCCATAAATCAATAATACTATTGCTTGCAGTTGCTCCAGTTCGTGTATATGTCCATGCACCGGTATATCTTGATGGATTATTTCCATAAAATTTATCAAACGCAGTTAGGGGGTTCGGATCATACCATTTTGACGCGGGGCTTGGGGGCCAACTCCAATCATTAGTAATTCCACCACTCCAGCTTATACAGTTATAAATGGAGTTTATTGGTGCCGACTTAATAGCATCATCAGCTTTAAGATTTGGAAATAGATAACTCATAATGTTGCTATTATCAAGTTTCATATACAAATCAGCAGTTCCTGTTGGATTAGAGGAACTGTAACTCGAAACAAGGGCATATCTAATATCTGGTGAAAACTGATTTTTTACTCTTGAAGCAAGACCCCAGTTAAAATCCCCGGACCCACTATAGTCATCGTTGTATCCTCTTATTTTACCTGGCGAAGAACCGCTGTCTTCTAACCACAGACGACTATCACCTGTAAGTTGGGATGTAAAGTAATTCAATATCCCTGTCTTGGAGATATCGCCATTATATACATTGGTTCCAGCGAGTGCAACATTTGATGCATACAGGGACCCATCTTTATACAAATCTGAAGTTCCGGGGGAACTGGAACTATATGATCGTAGCAGTAGATAATATGTACCGCTATTTGGGATAGTAACACTTATTTTTGATTGGTATCCATTCCCCCAGTCATCATTCGACCATGAACCACCATTGACCGGATCATAGGCACTAAACAAGAACATGACCGGATCGGATGCGTAGGGATCACTTTTCCTAGTTTCGAAAACCACATTCTGACCACTGGTGAAGTAGAAAGCCTGGTAGTAAGTATATGCAAAATTCATGTTCAATTGATATGCATAATCGCCTTCAGGATTAGATGTCAGCATCGTTACCCTCTCCATTTGATTTTCACCCTTCAACTGTTTGTAATTATCCGGCAAAGATTTTGCCTTAAGAGTATTTATGTAATTTCGATAATTAGTATCCGAGATTATCGCTGCATCCTTTTGTTTCTCTAATCGAATGAATTCAATCTCCGGTATGTCCTGACTTTTAAAGGAGAATACATGTGTTCCCTTAGTGAGAGATATTGGGTTAAAAGTGTTCTTGTCCTGTAATTGGGCAGATTGCCAACCATTCTCAGATATCTTCAGATATCCTACGGGGTGTACTTCATCATCGAGATACGCTTGAATTTCTTCTTGTCCATTGACGCCCATGACCCATGCAGTAACGTAATATTCTCCACTCTCTGGAATATCAACTTCCAATTTTGTGTAGACATTTTCTCCATCAATAGCCATCTTCTTATTCTTCAGAATTCCTTCGCCGCCACGGCCATCGTCTACAAAATGTTTTTCTATTCCCACTGGAACCTTTACTGAGTTGATTCCTTTACTTCCGTCATCTTGTCCTTGAGCATTCACCACAACTACAAACGCCATGCCCACCAGCAGCATCGCCGCAAGTATCGCGCCCAATTGCATTCCTTTACTTCTCATATTTTACCTCCTTTAATATTTCAGGCTCCATAACGCAGTGGTCGTCTGCGTTTTTCCCACCCATTGTTACAAGCCAAGCTACCCCTAAGCAGTCCTTCTATATATTTATTACTGTGATTAATTTTAATTCAACTGATTAAGGTTCATCGCTTCGGTTAATGTTAATCTGACTGATTAATCTTCATCGCTCTGATGAATATTCGTCATCGCAATTAATGTTAATCCCTTCGTGATTCTTGGAATGCATGGATTGGTGGGAAGGATTCAAATCATGCGTAATTCACAAAATCGCAGATGCATTTTATCTCTTGATTTACAGTTCCATCTACCTTTCAATAGCAGGAGCCTCAATGGTCTATATCTCCTGCACCATGCAGCATATACCATACAGTCCATCGTTACTTGCCATAATGTTTCTTGCAACATTCTCAGTGTACAACATCAATCGTAAAACTGACGAGAAAGAGGATGCAATAAACCACTCAGATAGGTATTCTTTTACCAGCCATTATGGGAAAGTTCTCTCGACTTCTGCTATACTTGCATATGTTCTTGTAATTGCGTTGGCTCTCTGCTACGGAGTAAAAACCGCGTTAATATCAGTGATTCCGCTTGTCTGCGGTATTTTATACAGCATCACATGGCTTCCAGAGAAGTTCAAATATAGGCGATTGAAAGAGATCCCCTGCGGAAAAAATCTTGTTGTTGCGTTTGCATGGGCATCAACTCCTGCACTGCTCCCTGTCTCCTCCAGTTCATCCAATGTGGCTGTTGCAACTCTCATTGTTATTATTTTCTTTTTCACCTTGGTGTTCATTAATTCGGTTGTGTTTGATATGCGAGACACCGAGGGAGATGCTGCTTCAGGAGTGAAAACGATACCTGTAATCATCGGCTTACCGAAAACTATAAAATTTCTAAGCGGCTTAAACATATTTTCAGGAATTATAATTCTACCTTTGAGTTTATCATACCTATCCCTGGGACTTACATGCATCCTGACTACAGGCATGATATATGCTAATTTTTATATTTTATTCTTTAATAAAGAGAAAATGACAAATCTTTTATGTGATGCTGTGGCTGATGGTCAGTTCATATTATTCGGAAGCCTTCTTTACATCGCAATATAAGCACAGCTCGCTCAGCTCCTGTGAAAAGCCGGCATATTTTGCCTAAAGATTTAAATCGTATCAAAGCAATTCATAATATTACATGGCAAAAACGAATGACAAGTACCTCTATTCTGAAACTGCTGCCGTGCAGGACCTTTACACCCGGAGGATAACACAATTATCCCCTTCTGTGAAACTCGTTTTCAAAGTGCTTGAATACAGGGGACTCATGACGCAAAAAGAACTCGTTGCCGAAAGTTACCTTCCCCCGCGAACGGTGCGATATGCACTCTCAAGGTTAAAAAAAGAAGGCATACTTGAAGAGCGTCTCTATTATAAGGATGCGCGCCAGTGCCTCTATGGTGTGAAAAGCCCGCAGCATGATGAGTTATTATCAAATTTCGCATGCGGAATAGTATAGTTTATATTTGTTAAGATTTACTCTGGGCGTATGGACAGGGCAAGTTTCAAGGAGATAATACATCTTGTAGTCTCATTAATCGTGCTTACCATAGCTTTCACCTATCCCAGCCTCAGTCCTGATAGGCTTGTGATAGTGGCTATCAGCGTAGGGACGGGCTTTATCCTGCATGAACTTGCCCATAAATTCACAGCCCAGAGATACGGCTATGTGGCAGATTACGAGGCAAGTCCCATGGGGCTTCTCATGGCAATCGGTCTTTCAATCATCACAAAAGGAGATTTCGTATTCGCAGCACCAGGCGCGGTCATGATTCGCGACAAATGGATTTACAATGCGTCTGAAGACCTTTACCGCGACACTGCAAAGGAATTTGCATATATATCGATTTCCGGCGCGGTAGTCAATCTGATACTTGCATTATTATTTTATATAGCTTCGTTATTCGCAGTTAAAACGGGTCTTGCGTACGCAATCCTGAGTACCGGCGCCTTTATCAATGTATTCCTTGCAGGATTTAACATGATACCATTTGGACCTCTTGACGGTGCCAAAGTATGGCGATATAACCCCGTATTATGGGGACTCGTAGGGATTCCCGCGATAATCCTGTTTTTTATTATATAATACGCTTACTCAACTTTCTTGAACTTGTCCCTGGACGCACCGCACCAGGGGCAAACCCATCCATCCGGTATATCTTCAAAAGCCGTTCCGGGTTCGATACCACCGTCAGGGTCTCCCACGGCAGGGTCGTATACATAGTCGCAAAGAGTACATTTCCACTTATCCATACTGTATTCTTGTTATTTATGAAACTTAACCATATCGCTTAAAAAGGCAGAACAAAACCAATATGCTTTTAAATAAGAAAAGACGAATGACCTTAAAACGCAGGAGGAAATTATGTTTGGTATTGAATTTGTACCGGCCGACCCGGTTCTGAAATTAGCTTACTATACAAAGCTTGCAGAGGAAAATGGATTTGACAACGTATGGATAACAGACCACTACAACAACCGGGACGTGTATACCACGCTCGCTGTACTGGCAATGAACACCAACAGGATTAAACTTGGAACAGGGGTAACGAATCCTTATACAAGGAATATTGCAATCACTGCCCAGAGCATCGGGGCAATTAACGAGATATCCGGCGGTCGCGCCGTGCTGGGCATCGGTCCTGGCGACAAAGCCACTTTTGATGCGATGGGAATTGAATGGGTCGAACCCATGACAACCATCAGCGAAAGCATAACCGCCCTGCGGGGATTCTTTTCAGGCAAGAAGGTCGCACAGGATGGGAAGCGCGTAAAGATCGGCGGTGCCAAACTTGCTTTTAAGACTGGGAACATACCAATCTATATGGGCGCACAGGGTCCAAAGATGCTGGAACTTGCCGGCAGGGTCGCTGACGGCGTGCTGATAAATGCTTCCCACCCCAAGGACTTTGAATTTGCAATAAAACAGATAACAGCTGGAGCCAAAGCTGCGGGCAGGGACCCCAAGAGCGTTGACGTGGGTGCTTATGCATGCTTCTCAATCCATAAGGACGCCGAGAAGGCAAAGGGTGCAGCGAAAGTGGTAGTCGCATTCATCGTTGCGGGCTCGCCTGATACAGTCCTGGAGAGACACGGAATTGATGTGGGCGCAAAGAAAATAATCGGCGACGCCATCGCCAAGGGAGATTTCCCGGGATTGAATACCCTTGTAACCGATAAGATGATAGATTCATTCTCAATATGCGGGACGCCGGTGGACTGCAAGGCAAAAGTGGAAGCGCTGAAGAAAATCGGCGTCACTCAGATTGTCGCCGGTTCCCCGATTGGTCCTGATAAGGAAACTGCGATAAAGTTAATTGGCAAAGAAATCATCGGAGGAAAGTAAAGTGGAAGTAAAATCGGACAGTGCTGCCGCAAGTGAAGGACCCCTCATGGCGAGGGGTATCCTCAAATCCGACCAGGATAAGGTGCTCACAAGACTGGGCAACATGTATGCCCCCAATGTGGGACTACCAAAAATAGCAGATGTTGGTGAATATAACTACTGCTGTTCCTGCGGTACATGCGAAGCAATCTGTCCGATGAACGCACCCGTTGTACGAAAAGACCCGGTTGACATCTCTAAGGAAAAGAACAATTATAATAAAATGGAGTTAAAAACTGAGGTTGTTTTCAAGAATGTTGATCCTTTAAAAACAGAAGTCAACCCATGTGTTAATTGCTATGCATGCGAACGAGTATGCCCTATACTTGATGGTTTCCCTGTAGATGAATTTAATAACATAAGGGTGATGAAAGCCGGAAAGAGCAGAACACTCCATGGACAGGACGGCGCCGTGGTCTCACAGATATTGAAATCATTGCTTGAGCAGGGAGAGATCGACTGCGCTTTAGGCGTGGTCAGGAACGATAAATGGGAAACAAAAGTAGTGATGTTCACAAGCCCCGAAGATGTTACAAAAGCAGCAGGGACCAAATATACCTACCAGCCTGTTGTGGCGAGCATGAGGGATATCCAGCGCGCTTATGCAGATACATATCAACATGGGCTTAAAAAATACAAGAAAGTAGCAATCGTGGGAGTGCCATGCCAGGTGCACGGCTCCTCACTTTTCCGCGAGAATTTTGACAGGATAGAATTGATAATCGGTCTTATCTGCATGGAAAGTTTCTCGGAACAGATAATGTTTGGAGAGATGATACCCAACATCATGGGCGTGGATATCAGGGACGCTGTGAAGATGAACTTCCATAAAGGCAATTTCATCGTTGAGACTACCAAGGAAACAAAAGAAGTTCCAATAAAAGATGTGGCTCCGCTCGCACGGAAAGGATGCCATTACTGCCAGGATTATACTTCCTATTACGCTGATATTTCCGTGGGCTCGGTCGGCTCAGACGACGGATGGAGTACTGTATTCGTAAGGACCGAGACCGGTGAAAAATACCTTGACAAAGTCGGTGATATCGAGTGGACGGACAAGCCCATAAACCTGGAAATTGTTAAGAAACTGGTAGGGATGAAGCACAAGCACAATAAATGGGACTGGCGCGCATTTATGAAAGAAATCTGGAGCCGCGATTCACCCGTAAGACCATGGGGCGCGGAGAAGATTGCGAAAATCCCGCCGCCACCTCCTCCTCCGGTAGAAAAACCCCAGGCTGAGAAGCCTGCAAAACCGGCTGAATGACATGAGCCGCGGGCTTTATCTCGGAAGATTCCAGCCCTATCATTTAGGGCATCACCAGGTTCTAAAGCAGATTTCACAGGAAGTGGATGAAATCATAGTGGGTATCGGGAGCGCCCAGAAAAGTCATGAGATAGAAAATCCTTTCACGGCTGGCGAACGCGTGCTCATGGTATCAAGCGCCATGGAAGAATTTGATATAAAACATTATGTTATACCCATCGAGGATATCCAGCGTAATTCGCTGTGGGTATCGCACGTGAAGTCCATGGTTCCGCCGTTTGAGATTGCTTATACAAATAATCCCCTTGTTATAGAGCTTTTGAGCGAAGCCGGGATTGAGGTAAAGCAGTCGCCCCTCTTTAAAAGAAACAGCTATTCCGGCACTGAGATAAGGCGGAGGATGCTTGAGGGGGATAAGTGGGAGCATTTCGTGCCTGAGAATGTTGTGGAGATTATCAGGGAAATTGATGGTGTGAAGAGACTGAAAACTGTGGCGCAGTCGGACCAGGAATGAAAGTTGTAGTAACGGATCTCGAACTGAAAGGTGTGGAGCATTCTGTGGATGCTCGAGGATTTTGTGTTTCTATAGGATTACTATTGTTCATTGTTTCAATTGTGGCGCTACTTATGTCAAAAAATTCAATGTGTTATGTTCTGATTATATATCTGAATTTTATTCTTTCTTACTGTCCTAATCTTACATGAGTAAGGAATACAACTAGCCAACCGGTAGCCGTTGCAATTGGCGTGCCTAATAAATAGTACTTTGACGAGATTCTACCCCAAACAGAAGGCTTAATCTCTGCACTATGAATCTGGAATATAATATTACTACTATACTTTTTTCTTATGTCTTCCAACAGTGAATGCCAATGCTGTTGATAACTAATAGTACGACCAATAGATAATATCCAGACTATTGAGAAGATAAAGCCAACGAAGGCTATCCAAATGGAACGCCCGGTAAGGAAAAAAGCTGAAACGAGAATGGAATTCGTTGCCAAGAGGACTTGTAATTTACTTGTCTTTATTGAATTCTCAGATTTCCAAAGATCAAGTATAAGCTTATATTTATCAGTGGTAAGTTGCTCATCTGTTTCTGTCATTTTGTTTTCACCCTTTTATTTGCATTTTGGATTTTGCCTTATCTGCTTATTATTCCAGTTTGGATGTATATACTTATTCAGTATATCGCTTTTGTGACTACCAACATCTCTTAAAAACCCATAATTTCTAAGAACTCAAAATATAATTAAATGCTTTTGGGACTGGTTTTCTTGAAGTTTCGAGATTGAGTTATGGCGACTATCGCCTTCGGGAGCATGAGGGCGAGCGTGGATGCAGTCATAAACTCCGTACGTTGTACGAGGCCTGTATGTAGCGTTTTCCTGATTATTCCATATTATTTACACATGCAATAATCGTAAACCCGATATTTCCTGCATCTTCACTTCATCTTGAACTTCTCAAATCTTTCCTTCTTCGCCCTGCAAATCGGGCAAAGGTCAGGCGGCTCATCCCTCGCACAGAGATAACCGCAAACAGTACACCTGTAAACTTCAGCCATTTCTTTTCCTCCTGCTCCTTTCGTTCCTTTATAGCCCAATTAAGATAACTTTCTATTATTTATGCCACATCATCGTCTCTTCTTCCTCACCATGAAGCTGCCAAATTCGCATTCCAAGGTGAGTCACTCGAATCACTTTACCCATTCGTTTACCGTGTGTATTGAAGGCTGGATATTGGGAAAAACGACGGATAAAACTGGCCACCTCATATTGACCTACTGCCAGACAGACCAAACAGTAGTTTGCATGGCATAACTTGTTATCATAGAAACCAAGATCACGTGTAAAAAACGTCACAGAACGGAACTGATGCAGGAGCGATATTATAGCCTCGTCTTTTACCCCCTTGTTAGCGATTTCATGACCAATTTGGCGAACCTGGATGCGCCAGCTTCGCAGGAGCTGCCGCTGGCTTTCTGGTATATTCTCATCCAGAATGTTCATGCACAGGCAGGCTCCGTCATCTGTTCAGGCGTATGGGCAGCCAGCGCTTCACGAGCCAGTCGTATAGCTTCAGCAATCGCCTCTTTGCTCAGCACCCCGCGCCATTCCTCGATAATTGCCTCCCATACGATGCCGCTTTCTACCTGTTCCAGCACATCTTTAACTAAGATTCGTGTTCCTATGAAGGTTGGTTCGCCATGACAGATAGCCGGGTCGGACACAATGTATCGTCCTAAGATTTTTACACTCATAATTTATTTTTCCATTTGAAGTCTTCAACATTTAGAGCAAGGACAATAAGCCTTTGCATATATATCATCTGTATAATTGTAATATTTCTATATACTTAAATATGCTTATTCAGACACATGTATATATGGTATTGCTGGCCGCACATGAGACACATGTTTTTCAAGGGCTCAGTCCCCTCCAATCTCAAACTTCTCAAACCTTTCCTTCTTCGCCCTGCAAATCGGGCAAAGGTCAGGCGGCTCATCCCTCGCGCAGAGATAACCGCACACAGTACACCTGTAAACCTCAGCCATTTCTTTTCCTCCTGCTCCTTTCTGTTCCATTATACCCGGATAACCCTTCTCGTAATACTCCTTCGGGCGCCGCTCGGGGATAGGGTCATGCGGCTTCCTGCCCGAAATCCAGTCGTCATTCACATATAACGTACACAGGCAGCACCCGTACTCTTCAATATCGGCGTCCCGGTAATTGCACGGGCAGATAATATCCATGTCGTCTGCCAGCGCGCCGCTCGCTATCCTGCAAGGGCATGACGGATAACCATAGCGATGCTCGTTATCCCATAACCCCTGAAGGATGTCATCAAGCTCATCCTTGTTTGGGTTGAACTGGTAGCCGTCCTCGTCAGCGAGCTTTTTCATTTCGGTGAACATCTCGGAAACTGTTCTCATAATACCCAATGAATAAATCTGCGTTCATCATGCCGAAACCTAACGGTTCTCGACTCCCATACAACACGTATCGCTTTGCGATACGTGGACACGCCCTTCAGAGGCGTGACTCTGGGCGCCTTTATCAGCGGTTCGTTTTCGTTAACGATTCTCATAACCCCAGCGCCTCTCTCAACTTATCCTCATAGAACCCTACAATTACTTTATTGCCAACTACAATGGTCGGGAACCGCAAGCTTCCGCTCAGTTTTATCACTTCATCGCAAACCTCATCCTTTTCCCTGCCGTCTAATTTATCCACATCCACATAATCAAATTCAATCCCGTTTTCCTTTAAAAATCGCTTCGTTGCTTTGCAGTGCACGCATGTGCTGAGCGTGTAAAGTTTAGGTTTGATTTTCGTCTTCATGGTCCATGCATCTCCCTGTGTTCCTCGGTAACAGCATGATGTTCTTCGGGCGGGGCTATTTCGCAAATCTCAGGTGAGCCTTTCTCCTTATAGTGCAGGTTCCATTTCCTGCATACCCACATCTGGAGTTTCTTGATATCTTCATCGCTCATGTGGCGGAATCGCCCCTGCATCATCAAATAATCCCGCACCGATTTCATTTTCCCGGGCTTGAATGTGATTTTTTTCTCGCCGTTCTCGACTTCATACAAAGTCCACATCCCGCTTTCAACGGCGCGCCTTGTAACTTCGACGGTCTTTGCCGGGTCCATTTTCCAGCCCGGGATGCAGGGCGTGAACATATGCAGGAAACGGAATCCCTTTATATTTTTTGCCTTCTCCACTTTCCTTATGAAATCAAGAGGATGCCCGATTGATAAGGTGGCATAATACGGTATCTCATGGGCTGCCACGATTTCGCCGAGGTTTTTCTTAAATCGCCTGTTTCCCTGGACTTTTGTTCCAACGGGCGTGGTCGTCGTCCATGCCCCAAAAGGCGTTCCGCCGCTTCGCTGTATGCCTGTGTTCATATACGCCTCGTTGTCAAGACAGATATAAATGACATCGTCATTGCGTTCCGCCGCTCCCGACATGCTTTGCAAACCGATGTCGTATGTCCCGCCGTCGCCCGCAAACCCTACTGCTGTAACCTTTTTTCCTTTTTTCTCAAAAGCAGCCTGCATGCCTGTTATGCAGGCGCCCGTATTCTCAAATGCGGTGTGGAAGAACGGCACTTTCCATGCGCCATAAGGAAAAGTGGTTCCGAAAACCACAGCGCAGCTTGCAGGGACATATACTGAAGTATCCTTTCCCAGTACCCGTATGGCATTGCGGATGGACATCGCCACCCCACACCCGGGACATGCGGTATGCCCTGCCGTGAACAGGTTTTCATCAGGCAATTCCTTTATGGTAATCATACTGTCTCACCACGCGTGTTATGCCAGTTTATAAGATTCACTTTTTCACCTTTCCCAGCTTTAATCGTAATCTCAAACATTTTTATTATCTGCTCTCTTGTCACGTCCCGTCCCCCGATACCTGCAAGATGATTGACAACGGGCACGGTCATACCGTAAAGCGCCGACTGAATCTCGTTAAATGCAGGCCCTCCGCCGTGATAGGATATCGAACGGTCAAAAACACCGACTGCGCTCACGCCTGCCAGTACCTTCCTTAATTCATCAACCGGGAACGGCCTGAAGAACCTCAATTTCACAAGCCCGACTTTCTTGCCGGCTTTTCGGAGTTCGTCCACCACTTCGCGCGACGTGCTTGTAACTGTGCCCATCGTGACCAGCGCCACTTCTGCATCCTCTATCATGTAAGTATCAATCATCCCCCCGTAATTTCTCCCAAAAACCTTCGCGAACTCGTCGTTTATTTCCTTGATAACTTTTTTTGCAGATTCCACAGCGCCAACAGTCTGGCGGCGCAATTCCATTATGTACTCGGCAGGCATGAAAATCCCCATCATCGCGGGTCTATCGGGATCAAGCATAATATCGGGTGAATATGCCGGCAGGAAAGAATCAACATCCTCCTGCTGCGGTACATCCACGGGTTCGACCGTGTGCGTGAGCACGAAACCGTCAAGACACGGCATTACGGGAAGCAGGACGCGCTTATCCTCTGCAATCCGAAACGACTGGATGACCATGTCCAGAGCCTCCTGGTTGTCTTCCACATATACCTGAAGCCAGCCCGAATCCCTCACCCCCATGGAATCGTTGTATTCGCACCATATACCGGGAGGAGCCGTAAGCGTGCGGTTGGCGTTTGCCATCACTATGGGGAGACGCATCGGAGCGGTGGCATAGAGCATCTCGTACATGAAAGCCAGACCCTGTGAAGATGTCGCTGTGAATACCCTTGCGCCCGCTGCCGACGCTGCGGCTGCCGCGCTCATCACGCTGTGCTCGGATTCCATAGTCAGGAACTTTGCATCCATTTCCCCGTCATTGACAAAATCCGCTATATGCTCGATAATAAGCGTTTGCGGCGTAATAGGGTATGCGGGCACCACATCCACACGGCATAGCTTCGCTCCCAGAGCAACGGCATGGTCGCCTGTTATTACTTTTTTCATGCTCTTACGCCCTCGCCCTCACCATTTTTATCGCGTCGACCGGGCATTCGTTGGCGCAGACGCCGCAGCCCTTGCAATAATCATAATTGGTCATGAGGTCGCCCCTGTCCGAGATGCGCACGATGGTTCCTTCGGGGCAGTAAAACCAGCACAAAAGACACATGGTGCATTTTTTCCTGTCCCGCACCGGGCGGAAAGTCGCCCAGCCCATGACCTTGTTCTCGATAAAACTCCCGGGACCGATAAGACCCGCTTCTGTTTTCCCCTCAACGAGAGAGCCGCCAGCCGGGAGTTCCTGGTACGTGGGAAGCCACTGCTTTTTTGGTTCAAGTTTCTTTATACCTTTACTTATCCCGATAACGGTCTTCCCGTAAGCAGTCCTTGCGGCAAGGGAATTTCGCTCCGCCACCTTTTCACCGAGTTTCTCGCCAAACCTTCTCTTGATGGCTTCTTCCAGGGATTCAAGCTTGATAACGCCGGTGGCTTTTGCAAACGCTCCGAGGATAGCCGTGTTTGTTATCGGGGCTTTCAGGATTTCAAGCGCTACCGAGGTCGCATCCACGGCTGCGGTCTTGACGCTAACTCCAAGGTCTATATCTTCTGGTTTATCCCTGGAATTTATGACCACAGACCCGTCGGGTTTTAATCCTGCTACCACATCGATTGTATCGAGAAGCGAATCGTCAAGTACAACCACGCAGTCGGGTGAATAAACCTGTGTCTTGCTGTATATTTTTTTAGTATCTATCCTTGTAAAGGCAAGAACCGGGGCGCCACGTCTTTCAGCCCCGAAAAACGGGAAGGCGACTGCATAGTTTCCTTCGATTACCGCAGCCTCTGCAAGAGCCTGGGCAGCCATGACGGCGCCCTGCCCGCCCCTTCCATGAAACCTGACCTCGAACATGCCATGCTCTTTTATTCACAGGCTCCCGGCACCAGAATATTGCCGCAGTCGCTGCATACAAATCTCGGTAAACCTTTCTTCAAAACCTTAACAGGTACCGGATATCCTCCTTCCCATATAGGAAGATCAATCCTGTGGGCATGTCCCATGCATATTCCTTTACCGCACATGATGCAAATGGCAACGGCTTCTTCGGTCTCATCCTTTAGCGCGCATTCATAACATCTCAGCATAACATCACCAGTTCTCCTTGAGCGCTTCATGGCACGGCTGGCACAATATCCGCTTCATGTTTTCAATATCCTTCTCAAGCCTGACAGGATAATCGCCCTTCCAGACAGGGGTTTGTTCATAGATGGCATGCTCCATACACACTCCCATCCCGCACACGATACAGGCAGCCACTGCGTCTGTATCCTTTCCCATCTTTGCGCAAATATAACATTTCAAATCATTCACTCTCCTCGCTTGCCATTAATCCTTCGCTTATCAATAGATCGCTTCTGACCGCATGGGACTCTTCTTTCCTCTGGCTCACTATATACCGTATTTCCTTTGCCAGTTCATTGAGTTTGATCCTTGAACACGTCTCGCCCCTCGTAATACCGCTGACTATCGCAACAACTGTGCCTTCAGTTTCAGGATTCTTCGGCTTTACATATTTTGTCTTGATACCGTATTTTGCGAAATCCTCAAAATCAATGGGATATTCACAGGCTATAACAGCAGGTATGTTGACATACTTGAGGATTTTCTTCGTTTTCAAAATTATATGGGAATTGACATTGCCCATATGAAGCAGCACAAGTTTGTGCCTCGCTATCTGTTCTATCTCTTTTGCAGTTATACCGAAATTGGCTCCATAGCCCTTTGAACGACCGGCCCCGCCGACGTCATCCATCGGGATACCAGCGCCGGCTTCGAGCACAAGAACGCTGACCTGGACTCCTTCCCTGCGCAGTCCCTGGGTTATCTCGCACACAGGTTTGGTAATATGCCGCCTTCCGGGGGTCATGGCAATGGCAACGACATCGGGTCTTGCGGCTTCGGAAAGTGTCCCGCGCTGGGCGAGCCCTCCCCCGCGCCCGAGTCCCATCGCTTCCCTGCAGTCCACCAGTTGCGTATCTCTTCCAAACATATTTATTACTTTATCCCGAGTGTGGTCTCCCACGTATCTGCATGTCCCTCTTCGTCCGAGAGGATTTCTTCGAGCATGAGCCTCGTGGTCGGGTCATTCTCCTGAATTGCGAGTTTGATATGCTCTTTATACTGTTTGATGGCGCCGTTCTCCTTTGCAAGGTCGTCCTTGACCATTTTCTCAAGGTCGCCGCCTTCGATGATGGGTGACGTTTTCTTTGTCGGCGTTCCTCCAAGGTAAACGATGCGCTCACCAAGCTTCTCGGCATGCTTCATTTCATCCTTGGCTGTTGATTTGAATATTTCCAGGATTGCAGGGCTTTCCATCCCTTCCCCCTCATAATGATGTTTCATATACTGTATGATGGCGCTAAGCTCATCTTCACGGTCTTTGTTCAAAGCATCTATTATTCTTTGGCTCATATTATCCTCCCTTAAAATTCTATATCATTGATAAATCAATGAACATGAAAGTATTTTAACTTTTTTGGTTTACCGTCTTTTAGGCATGCAGCCGTGCCCGCCGCCATGTCCTTCTTTTCCCTGCAGCATCAGAAGGGCTTTCCTGCACGATGCTACGCCCGGCGCGCCGGATGTGATGAAAATGACATTCATGGTTTCCATTATCTCTTCTTTAGTAGCGCCGTGGTTCAGTGCGCTCCTCATCTGGGATTCGCAGCATACATCGCACCTCTGGGATGCCATTACGGCAAGGGACATCAGGACTTTTACCTTTGCCGGAAGCGCACCGTCTTCCTGGATGCCGTCATCGCATTTCTTATAATGTTCAAACAATTCGGGATTCATTTCCCCCATCATATTCATGATTTCAGGAGTAAAGCCCATTTTACCGTCGATACTGTCGATTACTTTCTTAGGTTCCATATTTTTCTCCCATATTATCATTGTTCATTGTTGATTTAATCCTTTTCCCAATTTTGAAAGAACTTTTTTAATCCCTGTCTTATGCCTGCGTTCATCCTGCATCGACCTTTCAAAAAACTGGAACGCTTCTTCATTACCTTCGGAAATTGCGATTTTTGCAGCTTTCCACTTGTCTTTTTCAGCTTTCACCTCGCTTGCGAGCATGTTAACGAGATTTGTCCTGGTATCCTTGATCTTACCCAGGAGAGCTGCAAACGCAGCGGCATGATGCGCTTCATCCACGGCCACATTCAAAAGATATGATGCTACCTCATGGTGTCCTTCTTCTTCTGCTTTTCGTGACATTGCAAGATATAAGGCAATATCGTTGGATTCGGAATCGAACGTTTTTTCCATTATATCTACTGTCTGCATATTTACACCCCCCCATTTGTTATCTATCAGGTCTTTAGTAAGCTTTTCGACAGCCAGCTTTACATTTAGTTTTGTTTCTCTGGAATAATCTATCAATACTAACTCCTCCTTGCTCTTTAAAAGTATTTCATGGATAATAAATAGTTCGATTTGTGACGCACCCGGAATGCAGAAGACCTCCACATGTGACCTCCCGTTTTAAAAGATTTTAAAGCGCAGTTATTTCGCGATTTTTCAAATTAAAGCTGCATAATTAAAGCTGCATATACTTTGCAGCCTTCCCCAGCTCCTCCTCAATCCTCAGCAGCTGGTTATACTTTGCATTCCTCTCGCTCCTCGCAGGCGCGCCTGTCTTTATCATCTCGGCGCCGATAGCCACCGAAATATCCGCAATGGTAGTGTCCTCGGTCTCGGCAGACCTGTGGCTCACGACCACTTTGAACTTATTCTTCTGTGCAAGCCTTGCTGCGTCAAGAGCCTCGGACAGCGTGCCTATCTGGTTGACCTTCAGCAGAAGCGCATTTGCGGCATTCATTTTTATTCCCTGCTCAAGACGTTTAACGTTTGTCACGAAAAGGTCGTCGCCCACGATTATCGTATCTTTCAATTTTCCTGTCAAAACCGCAAAATCATCGAACGCTTCTTCATGGAACGGGTCCTCGATAGAGAGAATAGGATATGTTTTCACAAGCTCGGCATAGAAATCCACCATGTCATCCGGAGAAAATGCCTGTCCATCGATAGTGTATATGCCGTCCTTATAGAATTCTGACGCTGCGGCATCAAGACCGATAGTGATTTTTTTCTCGTACCCTGACTCTTCAATAGCATTGGTGACTGCATCGAGCGCGTCTTTTGTGTTCGAAAGAGGCGGTGCGTAACCGCCTTCATATCCCACATTGACCGCAGATTTACCGTATTTTTTCGAAAGTATTGTGCCAAGCATTTGATATGTTTCAGAACCCATACGCAGCGCCTCAGAATATGTCCGTGCGCCTCCCGGCTGTATCATGAATTCCTGTATCGCAAGTTCGTTGCCGGCGTGTTTTCCCCCGTTTATGATATTCATGGTAGGAACCGGCAGTGTGAATGCATTTGTGCCCCCAAGGTAGCGGTAAAGGGATAAACCGAGCGAATCCGCAGCCGCATGGGCAACAGCCAGCGAGACGCCAAGGATTGCATTGGCACCGAGTCTTGATTTATTCTCAGTTCCGTCAAGTTCCAGCATGAGCCTGTCGATTTCCCGCTGCTCCCGAACGTCCATGCCAATGAGCGCTTCTTTTATTTCGGTATTGACATTGTTTACCGCGATAATGACGCCTTTCCCATGATACCTGTTGTCATTATCCCGTAACTCAAGCGCTTCGTTTGTCCCTGTGGATGCCCCCGAAGGAACGCTTGCGCGCCCGAATCCGATTTCCGTGGTAACATCAACTTCCACTGTGGGGTTTCCGCGTGAATCAAGTATTTCTCTTGCATGAATATTTTGGATTGTAAACAATATCTCACCTTTCTGGACTGAATGGTTGCGTTTGTACTTAATTTTAATTATTCGTTATTTTTAATATTACATTCCTTGCATCATCCATAATTTTTTCCTCATCCAGTTCCACCCTGTAATCCTCCATCCGTATTTTCCCGTCCACGATGGTTGTTTTCACATCACACCCGCTTGAGCCGTGGACGAGAGCCGAAGTAAGATTCGATGAAGTAAATTGCGGCTTTTTCAAATCTATCAGAATTATATCCGCGGCATAGCCGGGTTTGAGAACCCCCGCATTTATCCCAAGCGCCCGCGCGCCGTTCACGGTCGCCATCTCAAGCACTTTTGATGCAGGTAACACTTGCGGGTCTTTGAGCTTGTGGAGATACGAAGCCGTCCTCATCTCCTTCCACATATCAAGACTTCCGCTTGATGTTGCGCCGTCTGTCCCGAGCGCCACGTTTATGCCTCGCTCAAGCATCTGCGGAACGGGCGCAGTCCCGACGCCAAGAGCCATGTTGCTTGAGGGGCAGTGGACAACATTGACCTTTTTATTTTTCAAAATACCAATATCGTCATCGGACAGCCAGACGCAGTGGGCGGCAAGAACATCCTGTCCCAGGAACCCGATGCTGTTGAGAAGATTAACAGAACACATCCCGTACCGCTTTTTCATTAACTTGAGTTCGTATTCTGTTTCAAGCACATGCATGTGGATTCTCAAATTATCCCGGACTGCAAGTTCCTTTACTCTTTCCAGGAATTCTTTTGAACATGAGGCCGCAGAATGCGGCGCATACATGGTTGTAATCCTGCCGTCGGCTTTGCCGTTCCATTTCCGCGCAAATTCCGCCCTGTTTTTCAGCTTTGTTTCCGAATCCTCGTTAAGCCCTTCTATCATCCCATAACCAAGCGAAGCTCTCATACCGGTTTCTTCTACAACTTTTGCCACTTCATCCATGTAAATATACATATCAGCAAAAGCGGTGGTTCCTGTTTTTATCATTTCAAGCATGCCGAGGTATGCGCCGGCCCTGATGTCGGCAGGAGTGAGTTTCATTTCAGCCGGCTGGATTTTTTTCGTCCATTTATCGTAGGGAAGATTGTCTGCAAATCCGCGGAAAAGAGTCATAGAGAGATGCGTATGGGCATTGATAAGACCCGGCATGACAGCACAGCCTTTTGCGTCAATCACTTTATCGGCTTTTTCTACTGTATCGTTGCCGACAAAAGTTATTAAACCGTTATCTACGACCACCACTCCATTATCGATAATCGCGCCGTCCATGGTGAGCACGCGACCGCCTCTGATTATCAGGTCTGCCATGGAATGTATGTTGGCTGGCGGTATAGAATAAGTTTTCTAAAATGACATGATAAATGAGTCCGGCAAGGATAATCAACCACGGAGGACACAGAGAGCACAGAGAGTTGATGCTTTTCTCTGTGTCCTCTGCGCTCTCTGTGGTTTTTCGACCAGAAGATAAGTCCCAAAAACATGACAAAAACTATTAATCTTTCCCCACTATAGAGCGAGACGATGAAAAAAGTAGCACTTGCGTATTCAGGCGGGCTTGACACCTCAGTGTGCATACCCCTGTTAAAAGAACATTACGGTTGCGATTATGCAATAACAATTACAGTCGATGTCGGGCAGCCTGCAAAGGAAATCGAGCAGGCAGAGAAAAAAGCCAGGAAAATAAGCCAGAAACATTACACAATAGACGCCAAAGAAGAGTTCGTCAAAGATTATATATTCCCTCTTATCAAGGCAAACGGCAGCTATGAAGGGTATGTCCTGGGCACATCGATTGCGCGCCCGCTAATAGCAAAGAAAGTCGTGGAAATAGCGAAAAAAGAGAAGGCTCACGCTCTCGCCCACGGCTGCACGGGCAAGGGCAACGACCAGTTGAGGTTCGAAGCCGTGTTCAGGAGCACTGACCTCGAGGTCATAGCGCCGATGAGGGACATGAATCTCACGCGCGAGTGGGAGATGGAATACGCAAAGGAACACGGGATACCCGTGGCAGCCACGAAATCAAAACCGTGGAGCGTTGATGAGAATATCTGGAGCCGAAGCATCGAGGGCGGACGGCTTGAAGAGCCGGATTTCATCCCGCCAGAAGAGATATTTGAGTGGACCGTGTCGCCTGAAATGGCGCCGGATGCTGAGATTATCGATATCGGGTTTGAATGCGGCGTGCCGGTTTCATTAAACGGCAAGACTCTTGATGGTGTAACATTGATACAAAAATTAAACAAAATCGGCGGCTCTCATGGTGTTGGGCGCACGGATATGATAGAGGACAGGGTGCTGGGTCTTAAGGCAAGGGAAAATTATGAGCATCCCGCAGCCACGATACTGTTGACAGCGCACAAAGACCTTGAAAAACTCGTTCTCACGAGGGACGAATTGCGTTTCAAGTCGGTTGTTGATGAAACGTGGAGTGAGCTTGCGTACAAGGGTCTTGTGGATGAGCCCCTTTATTCGGATTTGAATGCTTTTATTGACAGGACACAGGAGAGAGTGACAGGAAATGTGAAGGTCAAGCTCTACAAAGGCAGCGCAAAAGTGATTGCAAGGGATTCGAAGTTCGCGTTGTATTCTGCCGACCTGTCATCGTTTGACAGCAAGACCATCGACCAGAAGGATGCCGAAGGGGTCTGTAAGTATCACGGGTTCCAGGCAAGGTTGTTCAGGAAGTTGTGTTAGAGGTTATCAGATGAAAAATCTTGGCAGAGATGAAATTGAGAAGAAGGTCAGGGCAGAACTAAAAGGCTTGGACATAGATAAAATAGCTTCTGAAGTTGGAGCTGAAGTGAACGAATCCGCTAAAAAGAAAAATACAGCATTTATTGGCTGATGCCAACGTATTCGTTCCACTTTTGGGAGAATGCAGTCCAAATGTTATTTTTTTAGGTACGTTTTATTAATGAATCCATTTATTATATTATTAGTAACTTCGTGCATTGCCTCTATAACCGTAAAATTAAATTCTTGAATCATTTTTTTATCAACTGGGATATTATTATCCCCATGCGCAATATGATTCCTTACTGTAAGCAACTTATCGAATGATTTCTTGAATATTTGTTCAGGTAGTTGCTCTAAATTATAATGTTTCAACAATTTAGTTATAACTTTATAATTGACATTTGATTCGGTAGGAATTTTTGTAGTAATATTAATGGGAAAACTGAAATAACCATGTAAATTGTTAACAAGGGCAGATTTACTATTAAAATCGTTCCTTTCATTTGTTATGTCAAATTTAATGTCTATATCGTGAGTTAAAATATTCAAGTTTAGTTTATCATATGTTAGATTTAAATTATTTAATTCACGTATATATATATTGAAACTTGTTACTACAAAACCTTCCCATATCGAATATATTGCAACAACCGAATACTTCTCAATAATTCTAATTTGATCATTTGTGCAATTGCATAGTAGCGGTATTGTTCTAATAATCGATAATTCATTTGTTCTCCAATCTATTTCATTGAGCAACTCTTTCTCTAATTTTATCATTATAGTTTATCTAGCTTTGAAAATTTCAGTTGCAACTTTAATTCGGCCAATTACTCTATATTTACTGTTAGAAGCAGTACCGGAATATTTTCTGAAATCTTCACTATTTTTTAATTTTGTTATTCTTTCAGTAAGTTCTTTGGAATCGGTTTTTTCATAATAATCGATATTCAATGCCACTCCTATGGTAATTGCATCATATAGACTTGACGAAAATACACCATTTATACCTCTGAAAACGTCTGGTCCGTGGGGGTTTAATAGATTTATTGTCCTATCAAACAATTTCTCTAAACCCACAAAATCAAAATCTTTATTAGCAACAGCTATTTTCATATAATTTGTCATGTACCTAGAAAGCGACTCATTTACTTTATTCCAATCATGCACTAATGATGCAAATCGTAATACTAATTCTTCAAGATACTTCTCTTCAGATTGTTTTGATGTCGGGTTTATTAACTCAATGAACCTACCTTTTCTTGATATTTTTTTCAAGAAGTTATTAAATTCAACTGATGTACCTCTGAAAATGCAATTTCTGATTTCTTGATCAGTAAGTGGAGAACCTCCCGTGTTAAGCCTATTGAAAAGTTCGAATCTCATGTCCATTTTACTATTCCATTTTATGATTTCAATCCTGCAAACCGCCCTTTTAATGTTCAAATTCAGCTTTAATGGAAATGATTCAACATTATAATTTTCTAAAGATTTAACTAAATCACCCTCAGAAAGATTCCATTTATTCTTTTCTGTCATGGTCTTCAGTAACCCAAAGAAGGATATTACTGTTGAGATTCTTTGAAGTCCATCTACTACTTCCCATTTACCATTTTTATCTTCAGCAACAAATATTGGAGGAATTGGTATCCCTAAAAGTAAAGATTCTATAAAACGGGTCTGCTGTTCATTTGACCAACGAAATAATCTTTGAAATTCTGGATCTATAATTATTTCATCTCTCTCATACATGCTCATTATTTCACCAAAAGACATATCCAGACGGTCTGTTGATAAGCTATTCTTCGTCTCAGTTACTTGTTTCAATAATAACTCTTCACCACTTGGTACATCTGTTTCTTCACCCATTTTAATTCCTCAAGTATAATATTACTAATAAATTATTGTTTACTATCGATAACAAGATGTTTTATAAGATATAAACTTTTTTAAGACATTTGCCAATTTTAATGGTAACAGTGATGAAAGAACAGTGCATTGAAAATGTTTAAATCACTTCGATAATTTAGCAAACTATCCAAATTAGCAGATCCTCGTGTCGTAGATTTCTTTAAGGATTTCAGGAGAATATTCAAAATAATGTCTTGGCACACCCACACATTCTACCCGAAAGGGCATCTGCTCTTTAATGCTCGCTTTTCTCAAAAGCGATATGGGCCCGTTGCGATTTGAACGCAAGACCTCTCGGTTATCAGCCGAGCGCTCCACCTGTCTAAGCTACGGGCCCGAAACTAGCGCCCATATTACGCCATTTGATTTAAATCTTGTCTTTGAGAAATACAGGGCTGGAAATCCCCTAACGAGTTAATAATCGATACCTTTATCTAAACTCCATGCACTATGCAACTCACCCTTTTAGGGCCGGTAGATCAGGGGTAGATCGCTCCCTTGGCATGGGAGAGGCCTCGGGTTCAATTCCCGACCGGTCCATCATAATTCTTTATTTCTTTATAACACCTTTATCCTTATATTATTAGACAGCTTAACATCAGGAATTATAATCTCCAGGTGATTGAATTTGTGGACAAACATGCTCTCCAATGAAGGAAAAAATCTAGCCAAGCGAGCAGAAGGAGCGCAGGAAGCAGGGGATTATAGCCTGGCGATAGAGCTTTATAAAAAAGCCGAAAAAAAATTCAGGGAGGCTTCGGAGATAAGCACGGACTCATATGAAATTAATCGCTTAAGGTACCTTGCAAATGATTATAAGCTCAAGGCCCTGCTGCTTGAAAACGAATACGGCGCAGGCGGCAGGGACAGCCAAATCCAGCCAAAGAAAAAGGAAACGCCTGAATTCGATATATCCGGATTGCTCAACGGAACAGGGGTAAGCGAGCAGGTCTTTGAATCCGTAATAAAAATCGCCATGGAAATCAGAAGCGAAGGGAGGGAGGGACGGGCAATCGGGACGGCATTCACCCTCGGCGATGCCGCGAATGTCATGGCTAAATCAAGACAGCTCATACTGAATCCGTTCCAGGGATATAAAAAGGAGGAACGGAACATAATTGACCCCGAAATACGCGATAATATTAAAGAGTTCGCGCAGTTGGATGGTGTTTTTGTGATTTCAGGCGATGGTGTGGTTGAAGCCGCAGGACGGTATATCACAATGGATACGGGACTTGTGAAAATCCCAAGAGGACTCGGTACGCGCCACTCTTCAGTAGCCGCCATAACTTCTGCAACCAAATCAATAGGGATTGTGGTTTCACAGAGCGGCGGGGTTATCAGGATATTCAGGGACGGGAAGATTGCTGCAACATTAAAGCCTTAGAATCGTAACAACGTCACATAGCCTGAATTCGAAACATTCATGTGCGATATTATCCTTTGAGAACCAAAATTCATGCTCAAATATGTTAGATATAAAACCTTTCAAAGCCACGGTACTTAATCCTGAACTGGCAGTGGATAAGCTTGTCTGCCCTGTCTATGACACTATAGATACGGCAAATTACGAGAGATTTGCACAGGAGAGAAACAACATTATCCATGTTACTACAAGAAAAAAAAACATGGACAGGGATGATTTTATAGATTATGCCACAAGGGAACTCGGACGTTTCAGAAGTTCAGGGATACTTGTTGAGATGGAAAAACCTGCTTTTTATATCTACGGCATAATGTTCACCCTTTCACCCGAGATTCTTGCGCTGCTTCCTGAAAAGGACAGGAGGCAAAAATACTTTGTTTTCGGGCTTGTAAGTCTTGTCAGGGTGGAAGAGCCCGGGAAAGGAAACATTGTCGGGCATGAGAATATTTTTGAGATTAATTCAAAAGAGCGCTACAGGCTCATGAAAGCCAGCATGATGAATTTCTCGCCGATTGCAGCGGAATACAGTATGCCCAAACATGAATTGAATAACCTTTTTGAAGAATACCTGGGATTTAAGCGCCCTGAACTTGCTCTTGACCCCGAAAAGCCGCCTGTTGTCGATGTCGTTCTTAACGGAAGCCGGCATCTCCTGTGGGAGGTTACTGAAGAAAGCCTCATGCAGAGAATCAAAAACATGATGGCAGGGCGCAGGCTTCTCATTCTTGACGGGCACCACAGGTACGCAGCATCCAGCCTTATGCGGGAAAAGGACGGCATTGGATATACGATGATGATGCTGATGGAAGGCGGGGATAGGGCTCTTTTGTTATTGCCATGGCACAGGGCGGCGCGCAATTTTAACGCATCTGAGCTTGAACGCAGGATACATGCGAGTTTTTCGATAGAATGGCAGGGCGACAGGAACAGCGAGGAATTCTACTCGGTTCTCAGGCAGCGCGCCGGCGAGTACGATGTCAGGCTCGGCATGTATGACGGGAAAAAATTCAGCATCCTGAGAGCAGATGAAAAAGCGGTGCGTGAGATTTCAAAACAGCGGAGGGAGGTTGTGGGGCTTGACCTGATTGTTCTTCATGACTGGCTGATAAATCCTGTGATAAGGGGAAAACCCGAAGAGGATGTGTCTTTTAGCGCAAGCCCGTCCGAGGCTGTGGCTAAAGTGGATAGCGGGGAATTCGATGTGGCTTTTATCTTAAATCCCCTCTCGATTGGAGATGTTGAGAGGAAAGCATTTGTGGAGCGGCGGAATTTTCCCCAGAAGTCCACGCTTTTCCTGCCGAAGGTTGCGGAAGGAATTGTGATGAGGAAGATTGAATAAGGCACCGCAGAGCCGCGAAGGTCGCAAAGACAGTATTAATTTTTAGTATTAAACTCAGCCTTCAGTATGATGAAATTTTTTCTATCTGTATAAATTATCTTAAACCCAAATTGTTTTGATATCCAGTCAAATGTACGCATACTGAAAAAAGAGATGTGAGTGGGGTCGCCCGGATACCACCACTCGCTGAAATCCCAAATTGCATCATGGAATGAGGTCATAACTGCGAGAAAGCCCCCTGGCGCAATAAGTGAGCGGATTTTATGCAATTCTGTTTGTATATCCCTCAAATGCTCAAATACTTCTGTAGAAATTACAAGGTCATACCGACGTTGCGGAATTTCCGGAAAGAAATACGGGTCAAAGACATGGCAATCATATCCCTCCCTTTTCATCAACTGCGCCAGCACGGGTTCGGGACCGCAGCCGTAATCCAGGACTGAACGGACGCCGGGGCAATACTGGTGTATAACCTGTATCTTCTCTAAAAACATCCCGACATATCCTTTATTCAGAAGCGTATTATCATGAAGCCTGTAACGCGCGGCTTCATCCTGTGGTAAGAGATGGAATTTTTCAGGTACGAAAATCAGGTCGCATTCCGGGCATTTTACGAAACTGCGGTTTTTCTGCGCTTTGTGCGAGATTAAGAATTCAAGCGGCGAGACTTCGCTGTTGCAGAGGGAACATTTTAAGCCGGACATAGAGGGTTGAAGTAATATCTCTTTATGTCTTAAATACTACCAACATTATTCAGGTATCCACCGCAAAGCCAGCAGGTTGATAGACGACATCACACCAAAAGAAAATTGGCAACGAACTAATACGAACTCGTACGAACTTATTAGCAGGGGAAACAATAATTGCACATTAATCAAATTTAGTTTACAATTTTTTTACTACTTTTAAACATATCATATAATATGAGTACGCTTCCAACAATTAACATTAAAACTTGAGTCCTAATACTGAATGAACTTATTGTTAAAAAATTTATTGCTATTATTGAAATTCCAATAAATCCAATCTTCATATTTTATCACTTTTTACGATAATGGGCCCGCTGAGATTCGAACTCAGGACCTCCGCTGTGTGAGAGCGACGTCATAACCGACTAGACCACGAGCCCTGCTACACCTGCCTGAAGGAACGGATTCCTAATAAGATTTTGCATTTGCATTCGGGAACCATTCGAGCGCAAAAGAATAGGGGTTGATATTAACAGAAGATGAGGGAGAGGACGAAGTTAATTGATATGTAATAAAATATAAGCCGCTATGGAAGTAGCTTCTGGCAGGCTGACAATTCTCCCAATCAATTTATCTTCTTCACAAGCGGAATCTCATCGCATTCCGGGAACTTGGGGCATTTGATGCACATGCTCCATATCTTATGCGGAAGAGTGCTCTTTTTCACTTTTACAAAACCGTGTTTCTCAAAGAACTCAGGCACGTACGTAAGCGTGATGAGCTTATTCAATCCGAGAGTCCTGGCTTCTTCCTCGCAGGCTTTGAGAATCTGCGAGCCTATCCCCTCCCTGACCCTTGAAGGCTCAACCGCGAGTGAAAGGATTTCTCCGTAATCTTCCCATGTGATATGAAGCGCGCCGCATCCTACCATTTTGTCGTCCTCTATCACGACATAAAAATCCCTGAGGTTCTCATACAGTTCGCTCAATGAACGGGGAAGCATGATGCGACTATCTGCGTAACTATTCACAAGTTTCCATATCTTTTCAACGTCTTTGATGGTAGCTTTTCTTAACAAATGTTTTTCCTCATTTTTAATTTTCAAAAATCTGCGTTCATCTGCGTTTATCTGCGGCTCCATATTTTATTTTCGTTTTTTAAGCTTTGTTACAAGGGATTCCACCTGTATAACTGCCGTGCCTATATAATTATCCGGGTTCATCAGTGTAATTATCTCTTTTTCCGTAAGATATTTCGAGACTGTCTTATTCTTAATCAGCGCATCCTTCATATGGATTCCTGTCTCGCGCGCCGACATTGCGCACTCGCGGACAATTTCATGGGCTTCCTGCCTCCCGACGCCTTTCTTACTGAGTTCAATCATTATAGCTTCGCCCATATTCAGGCCATTTAGCAGGTTCAGGTTCTTCCTGATATTCTCCGGATAAAAGCGCAGGTTCTGGATAATGGTGTGGGTGAGGCGTATTATATGGTCAGTAAGCACACACGACTCGGGGAACACAATGCGCTCACAGGAAGAGTTGGTGAGGTCGCGCTCGTCCCAGAGG
Source organism: Candidatus Methanoperedens sp. (assembly GCA_049303315.1). GTDB lineage: Archaea > Halobacteriota > Methanosarcinia > Methanosarcinales > Methanoperedenaceae > Methanoperedens. The sequence goes on along the minus strand of JBAQMZ010000041.1, from coordinate 70,585 downwards.
GTGTTATTGCAAAGTTCCGGCTCAACCATCGCCCTCACGATTCTCGCAAGCCCGCAAACCTGTTCGGACTTTATGGGGTTGCGCTTATGGGGCATGGTTGATGAACCTACCTGTTTCTTCCCGAAACCCTCCTCGACTTCTGCTATTTCGCTTCGGGCAAGGCTTCGTATCTCGATGCAGATTTTATCAAGCGTGGTAGCAATATTCGCCATCCACATCACAAATTCGGCGTGCCTGTCCCTCTGGATTATCTGGTTTGAAACATCGGCAGCCTCAATCCCCAGGAATTCCATTGTTTTTTTCTGTATCTCGATGCCCTTTGTCCCGAAAGCCGCCTGCGTACCGACCGCCCCGCTCATTTTTCCTGCCGTGGCGCGGGGCGCAAGCTGGTCCAATCTTTCCATATGCCTGTCGATTTCCGAAGCCCATATTGCAAACCGCAAACCGTATGTCGTGGGGACGCCTATCTGCCCGTGTGTGCGTCCTGCGCATACTGTATTCTTATGCGAGAGAGCCATATCAAGCAAAACGGAACGCAGTTTTGCAGTTTCTTTCCTTAAAATGAATATCGCATCTTTTATCTGGAGGGCTGTTGCCGTATCCAGGATATCATTGGAGGTTGCGCCGAAATGAACCCATTTCCCTCCGTCTCCCGACTGCTCCGCCAGTGCAAGGACTACTGCCATTACATCGTGATGAATTTCATCTTCTATCTCCTTGACCCTTTCAAGTATAACTTTATCCGCCCCGGCGGCTATTTTCACATCTTTCCCTTCCGGGATATAACCTGTAAATGCCTCGGCTTTTGCAAGCGCAGTTTCAACTGCAAGCATCTTCCGGAGGCGTGCTTCTTCACTCCACACTGCCTTCATTTCAGGGTTCCCGTAGCGGTATTCGATGGGGTGGATTGCCATGAAAGTACTTATTGGTCTATGGTTAAAAGAAACTATCGCATAAAAAGTGTTTGACAGCATGTTGCACCAGTATTGCACCAGTATATTTCTTATTATTTGAGGGACAATAATAGCAATTATGAAAATGATTTATTCAATCATATTTGTCAGTTCCTTAATTCTAGCTGCAATATCGGGATGCATCAGTACCACAAAACCGCCTGAAAAAGCACAATATACCGATGTCAGCGTCCAGCAAGCAAGAGAGATGATCGACAGCGGCGATGTTCTCATCCTTGATGTGCGAACGCAGGAAGAATACAATGCAGGTCATATTAAAAATTCAACACTGATACCGGTGCAGGTTCTTGATAAAAGGCTCAATGAATTGCCGCGTGATAAGAAAATCCTGGTCTATTGCAGATCCGGCAGCCGCAGCGCGCAGGCAAGTGAAATACTTGTAAATAACGGGTTTAAGGAAATTTATAACATGAAAGGCGGAATCACGGACTGGATTAATGCCGGATATGACGTGATAAAATAAATTTAAAACGATTTTTCATTAGAAATAGGGAAGCGCGTAAACAATTTAAAACCGAATAATTTAAGTAGGTGCTCTCCTATGCAAGTGAGTCAAAACGAGGCTATTATTTTGTTCATGAGGAATTGAATGACACGAGCTGAAATTTTATCTGATATCAGGCAGGCGGAAGAAGAAGCTAAAAAGTTAGTCCTGCAAGCAAATGAAGCCAGGAATCAAAAAATAAACGAAGCAAAAGCGAAATCCCGGGAGATTATTAAAAAAGCTGAAGAAGAAACTCTCGAATATGCAGCAGCCGAGATAAATAAGGCACGGGAAGTTATTAAGGAAGAGAGAGAAAAAATCGTAGAAAAGGGCGTATCCGAAGCCGAAGACATCAAAAAGAAAGCCAACAAGAATATCCCAAAAGCTACAAAATTTATTTTAACCGAGTTCGAGAGGGCGGCGAATGCTTAAACCCACAAAAATGACACGTGTCATGATTGCAGGTACAAAAGACCTCATGGAGCCGGCGATTTCCACATTACACAGGTTAAACGTCCTGCACATATCGGATTATTCGGAAGAGAATGAAGATTTCAAGATAGGACGACCTTTAAAAAATGCTTCAAGGCTCTCTGAATATCTTCTCTCGCTGCGGGCAATATCGAACCAGCTCGGCATAAAGGAAAAAGAACCTGCCCTGAAGCAGAGTTCCGGGGAATTACCTTCCCGGATTGATGAAAAAATCGGTGAGCTTCAAAAACAAGTTTCATCCCGTTTTGATGAATTAAGAAGTATAGAATTCAAGATTAAGGAAAAGGAAGATCTTGTATCTTCAATTAAACCCTTCTTCGGACTTCCATTGTCCCTGGACGACTATGAGGGTTATGAAACATTAAAAGTTTTCACGGGATTTATCGATGCTGACATCGAACCCAATATTTCCAGAATAACGGATAAATATGAATTAATTACCGGGGAACATGAAAAAAGAAAGATTTTCGCACTTTTTGTCCCGGTAGCATTTGCGGATGATGTCCAGAAACTCTTGCAGGAAGAGCGCTCGTATGTTGAATTTAAGGTACCCGATTTAAAAGGGAATCCGCCTGTACTGCTTGATGAACTCACAAAAGAGATAGCTATTCTCAAAGAAAAACATGCATCCATAAAGTCGGAACTTGAAAACATCAAGAAAGAGTATTCCGAGTTCATAATGGCGGCGGATGAATACCTTTCCGTTGAGACACAGAAGGCAGAAGCGCCGCTGCGGTTCGCCACAAGCCCCAATGCATTTATCATAGACGGATGGGTTCCTTCAAGAAAATACGATGAAATAGAATCGGAATTGCAGAAAAGTACGGGAGGGCTGGTATACCTGACCAGGCTCGAAGAGGAGGCAAAAGAGGAAGAAATACCTATAGAGCTTGAAAATCCTGGGCCTGCAAAACCGTTTGAACTTTTAATAAATACATTTGCAACCCCAAAATACGGGGAGATAGACCCGGCATCCCTGGTTTTCATCACATTCCCGCTGTTTTATGCCATCATGCTCGGAGATGTGGGATACGGTATTCTAATAGCCGGTATTGCTGTTGTCATTAAAAACAAGTTCAAGAGCGGGGGGCTGAACGCGCTTGCATTAATATTGTTCCTTTCAGCCGTGCTGTCTATATTATTAGGTGTTATATACGGGGAATTTTTCGGCTTCCCGCTATTTAACGTGGAAGTCAAGGGCGAAATGGAACACGGGTTACTCGGCATTGCAGGACCTGCTATAGCTGGAATCCATATTCCGGTCCACAGGTTCGAATCCGTGCAATCGCTGCTTTTGATAACATTAGTAATTGGTATTGTTCATATTTTCCTGGGTCTTGTCCTGGGTTTCCGGAACATTACGATAGAGCACGGATTAAAACATGCCATTTACGAGAAGGGGAGCTGGATGATGATATTATTAGGCGGCGTTGCCGCTATAGCTAAATTAATGCCGGCTTTGATGTCAAAATTGCCGGTACAATCCAATGACCCTGTTTTCGTCGGGGGGGTTGGAGTCGCTGTTATCGGAATCATACTTTTGATAAAAGGAGAGGGTTTCATCTCGATAATGGAGATACCCACACTATTGAGCAACGTCCTTTCATACGCAAGGATACTTGCCATAGGATTATCCTCTGCAGGAATTGCCCTTGCGGTAAATACGCTTTCCATGAAGCTTTTCATCAGGCCTGACGGGGTATTGCTCGGAGGAGGAATCGGTCTTGCCCTTGTAGGTGTATTAATCCTGTTAATCGGGCATTTAATAAACCTGTTATTGGGGATACTGGGCCCGGGACTTCATTCGTTGAGGCTTCAGTACGTGGAATTTTTCACTAAATTTTATGAAGGCGGAGGTAACAAATACGTCCCCTTTGGTTATAATAGAAAATATACGGAGGAATAAAAAAATATGGATCCAACACAAGCTGGAATGGTAGCAGTAGGAGCAGGACTGGCAGTAGGACTCGCAGGTATAGGTGCGGGTCTTGGAGAACAGGCAATAGGCGCGGCAGCAGTAGGCGCAATGGCCGAAGATGAGAAATTCTTTGGTAAAGGTCTGCTGATGACGGTCATCCCCGAGTCTATCGTCATATTCGGTCTGGTAGTAGCGCTGATATTATTGTTCGTCTTCTAAGGCAAGAATATGGGACTTGATGCGATAGTTGGAGAAATCAAGGCCAGGGGCAAGGCAGAGGCTGAAAAAATCAGCATGGAGACCTCTTCGGAAGTCTCAAAGATTATTGCGGATGCCCGGGCCACTGCCGATAAAACCAGGGCGGAAAAAGAAGAGTCTATCAAAAAAGAAATCGATAGATTGAGGCAGCAGGAACTATCCAGCGCAAATCTTGAGGTCAAAAAAGCGATACTTAATGCCCGCAAGGAAATCCTTGATGAAGTATATGTGACGACAAAGGATGCAATCCAGAAACTGCCGGCAGAGAAAAACCAGAAGCTTCTGAAATCGATTATCGAAAAAAATGAAAGCGGGAACAGTAAAATATACTCAAGGCACAAAGACAAGCAGGCAATTTCAAAACTTACCAAACTTGAGTATGCCGGCGAGATTGACTGTATCGGAGGCGTTGTTGTAGAAAATGCCGACGGGACGGAAGTCCTTGACTTCAAGTATGACACGATTCTAAAAGATGTTAGCGAACAGTCATTGAAACAGGTTTCTGATATCTTGTTCAGGTGAAATAAGGAATGGGAGCTTCAGACGGTGCAAAATACGCATATATCGTAGCAAGAGTCCGGGCTATGAAGGGAAAACTCATCCCCAGGGATATGTATCCTAAGTTCCTTAACATGGAAATACCCGAGATAACCCGTTTTATCGGGGAATCCGAATATAAAAATGATGTTGATGAACTTGGGAAAAAATACAGGGGTACCGACCTGTTCGAACATGCGCTGAACCAGAATCTGGCATTGACCTACCGCAAATTAATAGATGTGTCGCAGAATGAAGCCAACTTCCTGATAACCGAATATCTTCGCTCCTTTGATATCTGGAATATAAAAACCGTACTCAGGGGTAAATTTTCGGGCGCGAGCGAGGAAGAAATCCTGGAAGATGTAATTTCAGCCGGCCAGTTGAGATACCGTGACCTGACCGAGATTGTAAAAATCGGAACGATTGAGGGTGTAATCGCTGCATTTGCAAAAACGCCATATTATCCTGCTCTTGAAGGATATAAAGGCGTCCTGGCGGATGTCGAGAACTCTCTTGATAAATTATACTATTCAAACCTTATAAAAGCAGCCTCAGCTTCCGGGAATAAATTGTTCCTGAAATTCCTGAGAACCGAGATAGATTTGAAAAACCTGAAAATACTTTTCAGGATGAAGCGCGCCGGTATGGAACGCGATGAAATAATAAAGATGCTTATCCCGGGCGGTATGGAACTTAAAGAGACCGATCTCGGAAGGCTCTCATCCATGTCTTTTTCCGAGTTCGTGCGTGCGCTTGAAGAATTCTCTTACTGGAAAGCGATATCTGACATCAGCAATGAATTGGGTTCCCTTATCCATATTGAAACCCGGCTGGATAAATATGGTCTTGTTTACGCATCAAGCATATCGTATTACTACCCGCTATCCATCCTTCCTGTCCTTGATTACATCCTGAGCAAGAAGATAGAGGTGGATAACCTGAGAATAATCGTGCGTGGAAAAGAGACAAAGCTTCCTGAAGATATAATAAAAGCCCACCTGGTGATGTAGATGGAAATTGCAGTTGTCGGAAAAAGCGATTTTGTTATTGGCTTTCGGCTCGCAGGTATTCGGAAAACCTATGATGCGACCTCAATGGATATCGAAGCTAAAATACAGGGCGTTCTGAACGATAAAAATGTCGGGATTCTGGTTATCCATAATGATGACATGAAGACGTTATCCCCCAATATGCAGCAGATACTTGACAATTCTGTGGAACCCACTGTAATAGCCATTGGCGGAAAGGGCGAGAGCACAAACCTGAGAGATAAAATAAAACAGGCGGTGGGTGTTGATCTATGGAAATAATAAAAACTCATATCAATATTCAACATAAAACAGTAGGTGTCTTTGAAAATGAAAAATAAAGGTGAAATTTATAGGATATCAGGACCGGTCGTTATCATCAGCGGTTTAAATACCAAAATGTACGATGTGGTCAAAGTCGGAAAAGAAGGACTGATGGGCGAAGTGATAGGGATAGAAGGCGAAAAATCCACGGTACAGGTATATGAAGAAACTTCAGGATTAAGACCGGGTGAACCCGTAGAAAATACAGGCATGTCCTTATCGGTTGAACTCGGACCAGGGCTCCTTGAGAGCATATACGATGGAATCCAGCGCCCGCTTCCGGTTTTGAAAGATACCATGGGCGATTTTATAAAACGCGGCGTCTCGGCGAACGGCCTCTCGCGCGAGAAAGAATGGGATTTTGTCCCGACAGTAAAGAAGGGCGACAAGGTGAACGGCGGTGAAGTGATAGGCACCGTTCAGGAAACCCAAAATATCGAGCACAGGATACTTGTCCCGCCAAAGGTTTCGGGAACCGTAAGCGAAATAAAGAAGGGGAAATTCAAAGTTGATGCTGTGATCTGTACTCTTACAGGCGGTATCGAACTCACAATGATGCAGAAATGGCCGGTCAGGAAGCCAAGACCTGTGAGCAAAAAGCTGATGCCGAACACTCCACTGATAACAGGACAGAGAATCCTTGATGGTCTATTCCCTGTTGCAAAGGGTGGGACAGCGGCTATCCCGGGCCCGTTCGGGAGCGGAAAAACCGTTACACAGCAGCAGCTTGCAAAATGGAGCGATACTGAAATAGTGGTTTATATCGGATGCGGGGAACGCGGCAATGAAATGGCTGACGTTCTTTATGAATTCCCGGAAATCAAAGATCCAAAAACCGGCCGACCTTTAATGGAGAGAACAGTTCTTATCGCGAACACATCCAACATGCCAGTAGCAGCAAGGGAAGCCTCAGTTTATACAGGTATCACAATCGCTGAGTATTACAGGGACATGGGATATGACGTATCCCTGATGGCTGATTCCACATCAAGGTGGGCAGAAGCCATGAGAGAAATTTCATCGCGTCTTGAAGAAATGCCCGGAGAAGAAGGATATCCCGCTTATCTTGCAGCAAGACTATCAGAATTCTACGAGCGTGCGGGTAAAGTCAAAACGCTTTGCGGAAAAGAAGGCTCGATTACTGTCATAGGCGCAGTTTCACCGCCCGGCGGCGACTTCTCAGAACCTGTTACACAGAACACGCTTCGTATCGTGAAAGTATTCTGGGCGCTTGATGCAAAACTTGCGCAGAGGCGGCATTTCCCTGCAATCAACTGGCTTAACAGTTATTCGTTATACTCAAAGGCGCTTGAGGACTGGTACAGGGAAAACGTATCTCCTGAATGGGTCAAGCTCAGGAATGACGCGATGGAGCTTCTCCAGAAAGAAGCCGAACTCCAGGAAATCGTCCAGCTCGTCGGTTCGGACGCCCTCCCGGAAGACCAGCAACTGACACTTGAGATAGCAAGAATGATACGCGAATATTTCCTGCAGCAGAACGCCTACCATGAAGTGGATACTTTCTGCCCTATGGATAAACAGTTCAAGCTGCTAAAGGCAATCACCACCTGGGGCGATAAAGCCCAGACAGCGCTTGAGGGCGGCGCATCTGTTGAAGATATCATGAAATCAAAGACAAAAGACGATCTTGCAAAGGTCAAATTCGAGAAAGACTTTGATGCGGCGCTTGGTGTTATTCTAAAGAACATGGAAGAAGAATTTGCAAAACTGAGGGGTAAGTAACATGACCAAAGAATACAAGACAATCAGGGAAATCGCAGGTCCGCTTATCTTTGTAGAGAAGACTGAACCTGTGGGCTACAACGAACTTGTAAATATCAATCTTCCCGACGGCACAACAAAAAGAGGACAGGTGCTTGATACTTCCCACGATATAGTTGTTGTTCAGGTATTCGAAGGAACCGGCGGGCTTAACAGGGAATGCGGCGTCAGGTTCACAGGCGAAACAATCAAACTCCCTGTTTCAAAAGACCTGCTTGGCAGGATTTTGTCCGGCTCAGGCGAACCTCTTGACGGGGGACCCCGCATCGTACCCGAGGACAGGCTTGAAATTACAGGCGCGGCAATCAACCCCTATGCGCGTCTTCCGCCAAAGGACTTTATCCAGACCGGCATATCCACGATAGACGGTATGAATACACTGGTGCGCGGCCAGAAACTGCCTATTTTCTCAGGCTCAGGTCTTCCGCACAACGAGATTGCACTGCAGATAGCAAGGCAGTCAAAAGTACGGGGTTCGGATGAGCCGTTTGCAGTCGTATTTGCAGCGATGGGCATTACCAACGAAGAAGCCCAGTATTTCATGCGCGACTTTGAGAGAACAGGCGCTCTTGAGCGGGCTGTGGTGTTCCTGAACCTCGCGGACGACCCGGCTGTAGAGAGGCTTATCACGCCAAGGCTTGCTCTTACAGCCGCGGAATACCTCGCATACGAACACGATATGCATGTGCTTGTTATTCTTACCGATATCACGAACTATTGCGAGGCGCTTCGCCAGATGGGCGCGGCAAGAGAGGAAGTGCCGGGCAGGCGCGGTTACCCCGGATACATGTACACAGACCTTGCCTCGTTATACGAACGCGCAGGCGTTATAAAGGGAAGAAAGGGCTCTGTGACGCAGTTCTCAATATTATCAATGCCGGGCGACGATATCACGCACCCGATTCCTGACCTTTCAGGATACATCACTGAAGGGCAGATTGTCATATCAAGGGAACTGCACAGGAAGGGCATTTATCCACCAATCAATGTGCTTCCATCGCTCTCAAGATTGATGAACTCAGGCATAGGCGCGACAAGGACTCGGGAAGACCATAAAGCGGTCTCAGACCAGTTGTACGCCGCATATGCAGAGGGCAAGGATTTGAGGGGACTAGTTGCCATCGTGGGCAAGGATGCTCTCTCTGACAGGGATAAGAAATTCCTTGAGTTCGCCGATATGTTCGAAGACAGGTTCGTAAGGCAGGGCGCGGACGAGAACAGGGACATCGAGACCACTCTCGATATCGGCTGGGAACTTCTCGCTGAATTACCTGAAGCGCAGCTCACAAGAATCGATAACAAGTATATCCAGAAATACCATCCGGCTCACAGGGCGAAGGCAGAGCAAAAAGAATAGTATGGCTATAAAAGATAATATAAAACCCACGCGCTCGGAACTCATAGAGCTTAAGAAAAAAATCAAGCTCAGCCAGAGCGGGCACAAGCTTCTCAAAATGAAGCGCGACGGTCTGATTCTTGAGCTTTTCGAGATACTTGAGAAAGCGAAGGGCATAAGGGTTGAGGTGGAGAAACAGTTTGCTGTGGCTTCCCAGAACCTTGCTATCGCCAAGTCTGTGGAAGGCGTTGTCGTGGTGAAATCCACAGCCTTTGCGCTAAAGGATAATCCAAAACTTGAACTTGTAAGCAAGAACGTGATGGGTGTCGTTGTCCCGAAAATCGAGGCTTCAAGCGTACATAAGAAACTCGATGAGCACGGCTATGGTATCATCGGCACAAGCTCGCGCATCGACGAAGCGGTGGACGCTTATGAAATACTTGTTGAAAAAATCATCCTTGCTGCTGAGATTGAGACCACGATGAAGAAACTGCTTGAGGATATCGAGAAGACAAAGCGCAGGGTGAACGCGCTTGAGTTCAAGGTGATACCTGAGCTTTCCGAAGCAAGGGATTTTATTGTGCTCCGGCTTGAGGAAATGGAGCGGGAGAATACGTTCAGGCTGAAGAGGATAAAGGGGTAAAAAGCAGAAATTTTTCCAAAAAAATTAACGATCAGTCAAACGCTGAATCGCTTACCTCTGTGGAAAAATTTTCTGCCGTTTCATTGAGCATCGATTCAACCTGTGTCAAGTTACCCTCGACTTCGGATACATACCTTTCTGGTAGTATCTCGCTTGCCGGCATGGTGGAAAGATTTTGTTCCTTTTTGTCCACGCAACCTGAAACCAAAGCAGCAATCAGGAGCATGAGGAGTATATAAATAGCTTTCATGTTGTTACCCCCCTGTTACTGGTGTTTCAGATTCCTGCGTGCCTTTAATAAGCCTTTTTGTTTCCCCGAAGAACTCCCGAAGTTTGGCTATTGCAGATTTAAGTCTCTTGGTATCTTTTTGTTGCTCTTTTATCTGTCTTATGAAATCCTGAGCTTTCCTGATATCTGTTACCATTCCGGATGAATCAAACCCTGAATGATCTCTGAAGAGGACAAGGTTTTCCTTATGGATTTCCTTTGCCTGGTTTATAAGATTATTGAAATCCGATGCAATCCTGGTAAGTTTGGACGTATCCTTGCCCTGCTCGTTCAGTTTCTTGATTAACTCCTTCATTCTGACCGAAGCGTCATCGGTTCTTGCAAAGAAATCGTCCATATTGTTGTTGACCCGTATCCCATTATAGTAGCGTTTTTCAAGCTCGAATTTTTCTTTTATATCCTTAAGATCTTGATTAATACTCTTCATATCCTGTTTCTTGGAAGCCTGTTGTACTCTTGTCCTGATCTGTTCCAGTTCCATTATATGTTTGTCCAGCGTTGCGGAAGCGTCAAATGGCAGGGCTTCACCGTTTCCAGTGAATTTTGCATCACATTTAAGAAGTTCGATATCCGCAATAAGCACGTCTATTCCTCGATTAAGAAATTCTTTTACTATTTTTTGATGTTCCTGCGAGAGACGTTCTATTACCTCCCCTTTACGCCGGAGTTCTTCCATTTTAGCCTTTCGTTCTTCCTTTTTGAGCGATTCTGCTATGTCTTCAAAAGCTCTTTTTTCAGCCTGGAACTGCTCCATCTGGGGTTCGAATTTTGCTTCGGCGACTTTAAGTTTGTCCTCTACTTCCCTGAAACTTTTTAGTGCAGTTTCGAATTTTTCCCTGGGCTCTTTACATGTTGGTTGTGGCGTTATTGTTGGTGTTATCGTTGGTGTTATCGTTGGTGTTATTGTTGGTGTTATTGTTGGAGGAACTATCAGTGCGGGTTCAACGTGAATATAATCCCAATCCACATAGGAACCAACACCATTCCAGAGATTCATGTCTATAATTGCCCTTTGTGTTTTCGTGACTGGCTTAGTAAGTAAGGCTGAAAAAGCAGTAATATAGTTAATACCATCATTACTGAAACGCACAGTTATTTTCTCACCATTCTTTGTAATTTCATACCAGTAATTTTCTCTAACCCAGCCATCGGCTCCGATTGAAGAAGGTGCACCGCTGAATTTTGCTACACTCACACCATTACTAACAAGTTCCATGGTAAGGACGTTACTTTTATACCACCAATCCACACCGCGATAGATAGAGAGGTAATCATTTGTACCTTCACCAAAAGCAATCCAGAAGTTCTGCCCCTGGGCACCAGTAGAACTGCCTCCAATATGAGCACGGAGGTTATAATTTACCTTTGTTCTTAAGCTCCAATTTTCTCCATCGAAGGGACGAATAAGGGTCAGGCTTGGTTTCCACGCCCCAGATGTTTGATAGTTACTTCTCCAACCGCCCATAGATCCCTGCGAACCTTCAAGGTAATATCTCAAGTACCCCGGGTTATCGGTTAAGGAATATCTTCCAAGCCCAGGAACTTTTTCTATCACCTGCCAAGAAGTATCTAACAACTGGCTGTTAAAGTCGTCTTCAAAGCCTTCAGTCGTGTCTGCTATAGGTACATATGTACCGCTAAATCCTATGCTTCCTCCTGCTGTGAGCGTTTTGGTCTCAGACGGCGGCGCATTGTAGCCTGTTACGGTTCCATACGTTATCGTATAAGTGCCGGCAGGCGCATTAGCTGTACTCCATGATGTTCCGCTTCCAGAATAAGACGAGGCGCCTGTGAGCGAGAAAGTTGCGCCTGCGAGGTTGGTGGTTACGGTTATGGAGCCTGTGGTTGGTGAGGGTGTTGGACCTATAAACTGACCTAATGCAAAAGGATAGCTTCCTACAGGCACAGTGGCTGTAACCGTGTTTGTTGCCGTGTCTATTACAGAAACGCTGTTACTGACATAGTTCGCCACGTATACCCTCGTTCCCGCCGGATTCACTGCAACTCCAGCAGGAGTCTCTCCTACAATCACAGTGGCTGTAACCCTGTTTGTTGCTGTATCAATTACCGAGACGCTGTTGCTCTGCTCGTTCGCCACGTATACCCTCGTTCCCGCCGGGTTTATTGCAACTCCAAAAGGATATCTTCCTACATTCACCGTGGCTGTAACAGTGTTAGTTGCTGTGTCAATCACCGAGACGCTATCGCCGCCAGCGTTCGTCACGTATACCCTTGTTCCCGTCGGGTTCACTGCAACTCCAACAGGAGTGTCTCCTACAGGCACAGTGGCGGTAACAGTATTTGTTGCTGTATCAATTACCAATACGGTGTTGGTGTTAAGAATGCTCCCATCCACCACCCGCATTCCCGTCACGTATACCTTTGTTCCCGTCGGGTTCACTGCAACTCCATAAGGAGAGGCAACTCCAAACACAGTGGCTGTAACAGTGTTAGTCGCTGTGTCTATTACGGAGATGCTACGGCTGTCGAGGTTCGTTACGTATACCCTCGTTCCAGCTGGATTTACTGCAACTCCATAAGGAGCGCTTCCTACAGGCACAGTGGCGGTAACAGTGTTAGTCGCTGTGTCTATTACGGAGACGCTACTGCTGTCGCGGTTCGTTACGTATACCTTTGTTCCCGCCGGGTTCACTGCAACTCCAACAGGATAGCTTCCTACAGGCACGGTGGCGGTAACAGTATTTGTTGCTGTGTCTATTACAGAGACGGTGCTGCTTTGAGAATTCGTGATATATGCATAGGGCGCTGCGCCTGCGCTGCCTGCCATTCCCGCAAGCACCAGCGCCGCCACCACACCCATCGCAAGGGCGCGCGCCCCTTTCAAGTTTTTTAACACTGTTGCTAAAATCAAAATTCCAACAATAATTAAATTGACTAATGACCGCTTTCCTGTACTACTCATAATAAACACCATCCGAGAACATGCCAATTACCCCCTTCATAAACATTTGCCTCGGTTTTTACTATGATATACCTATAAATAAATATATTGTTACAGGCTAAGTTAATGCTTGAAGGGGGCTGGAAAATTCAAGTCCGAATTGAGAAAAGACCGATTATTATCCCATCTTCTTCGCCGCCATATATCTTGGGTGGGGATGATTGTACTTTTCAACCAAAAGTATTTATCATAAAAAACGAATACAATTTTAGCAACTAATAGAGTTTGCTGTATCGGAACAATCCCTTAAAAAAGGAGGGTTAGTTACTGTTTTGGAGAATGAAAAGAGGACACAATACTGGAAGCAAGGAGATTACTACCTGATTAATAAAAAATAACATCAGACAAAGAGGAATTATATGAACACAAATAAATTGATTTTTGCAATATTACTATTTACCATTGCCTCAGGCCAGGCATTTGCAGCTGGGGATATCTGGGCAACGAAATCCGCTATGCCAACAGCAAGAAGTGATCTGCATGCCGCATCAACAGGCGGACTGCTTTATGTGGCAGGGGGCAATATCGGCCCTTCTGGCGCAACAAATACGGTGGAAGCATATAATCCGGTCACTGACACATGGGCTACATTGGCGCCTATACCACATCCTGTATACCAGGGCACTATAGGAGTAATTGACGGCAAGCTCTATGTCGTTGGCGGATGGGACTATCCAATCTCCGGTATTCCAACAAGAACATTGCAAATCTACAATCCGGTAAGTAATACATGGAGCACAGGCGCTGATATGCCCATACTGAGTGGCTGCTCAATTGCAGGTGCAATCAACCGGAAGCTTTACGTCCTGACTGCCTGCGATGGCTACAGCGGCTTTCGGAAATACCTGCACGTCTATGATCCTGACAGCAATAGCTGGACTGCAAAAGCTTCGCCTCCAAATACTCATGCATACGCAGGCGGCGGAGTTATTGACGGGAAATTCTACGTAATCGGAGGATTCGATGGAAGCAGTAAAATTGCCACGTTGGACGTATACGACCCTGCTACTGATACCTGGGCCACGAAAGCATCAATGCCCACAGCAAGACAATCGCTGGCATCAGGAGTTGTTAATGGCAAACTCTATGCTGTCGGAGGATCCGATGGCACAAAGAGTCTTTCTGCGCTTGAGGTTTATGACCCGGTAACGGATACCTGGACAACCAGAGCATCAATGACAACTGCACGAAGTTCATTAGCCGCTGATGTTATTGATGGCAAGCTCTATGCTGTCGGAGGATCCGATGGCACAAAAGTACTTGCTACGCTTGAGGTTTTTTCAAGTATTGTTACTCCCACAACAGTTCCACCCACAACAATTATTCCAACGACTGTTCCGCCTACAACAGTTCCTCCAACGACAGTTCCCCCTACAGTTATTCCGACAACGGTTCCGCCCACAACAGTTCCTCCAACAACAGCATCACCGCCAGCGAAATTCCGCGTAGGGCCGTCTGTTACCCTGAGACCTGTAACCGATGTGATAGATACCAACCAGGATGGTATTGTGGAATTGTTTATGAACAACCCGTCTTTAAACGATGTTACGCTTAATGTGGATGCACGCATCAGTGTACCCAGCGGCATACACGTTTACGGTCAAAGTTTCGGAGAGGCGGCAGGTGCCGGAGTGGTAGCAGGTACGTTCAGTGTTCCGCCGGGCACGTCAAGAACCATATCAGTGACTATAAAAGCCGATAAATCAGCAAGAATCGGCTCGCATACTCTCCAGTTCACAGGATTGTATTATCCCGGCGATAATAAAGACAATTACCAGCCTTTGAGCCTTACATACTCTGTAACCGTCAAAAGTGCATCAAAGGAAATACCGGAGCCTGCCGCGCAAACTACGTCTACGCCCAAAGCACCAGGTTTTGAAATGCTACAAGTGATTATAACGGTTGGAATGGCTGTGTTACTAATAAGAAGAAAAAAGTAAACACCAATTTTGTACTAACCCATCTTCTTCGCCGCAAGCTCAATCGCAGCAATAAGGCTGTCCCTGGGCATTATCGCAGCCACAGGAATACGAAGTACCTTCTCCACAGTCGTAGCTACTATAGGGGCGCACACCAGCGCTTTTGCCCCATCCCTCTCAGCCCTGATTGCAGCAACAATAGCTTCTTCCATCGAGGTTGCAGAATATTCCCTGATTGTCAGGAGACGGCCTGCGAGCTTCAGTTTTTTTTCCGAGATATAATCAAGCACGGGGCGGGCTGCAATAACCGCTATAAACTCTGTTTTCCCCTTCCCTTCCAATTTCTGAAGCACTGACACAATCTGCCTCAGGGTCTTGATATTGGGCTCGCGGTTGCCAGATAATAATTTGTAGATAGTGCTTGCAGGGATACCTGATTTCTCGCTGAATTCCGATGCAGTCATGCGAAGTTCTTCCCTGATTATCCTTGAAAATTCCCTGATGAACGCTTCATCCGATTCCACTGCCGCTTTTATTAATTCTTCTGCTGCCATTCTCTTATCACGATTGTATATATCTCCATATTCATTAATACATTTGGGTTATTGCAGGTATAAATATGGAAATTGTTAAATACGGTGTTTGTGAAGATAATAATTAATTACAGAGGGTTAATCATGAAAAATTCATTGAAAATTCTATTGGTAGTTGTTTTAGCGATATTCGCAGCAGGATGCATTGAAAGCAAGAAGACCCCGCAGGTTTCGGAGCCCATTAACCTTGTGAAAATGAGCGGGCAGGACATGGTGCAGAGATTGGGAACGGGCGAAATCGCCGGCTTCATCATGTGGGAACCTTACCCTGCTATAGCAATCACCAAAGGCTATGGCAAACCTCTGTTATACTCAGGACAAATCTGGAAAGGTCATCCATGCTGCGTCGTCGCGTACGATTATAACTGGTACAAGAATACAACGAACGCCGATGAAATCCTGAAACGCATGGCCCTTATCCAGTTAAAATCCGTAGAATATATCAATAATGCAAAGCCGACCGGCTCGCCCGACCATGAAGACCTGATAAAATATACAATGGAATTTGGAAGTATGACCGACCCTGCAGCGGCTAATCTCAGCCTTTCGGATGTCGAATTCGTTTATACTCCCAACATTGCAGGCGCGCAGACATTCATAAGCAGGATACAGGATTTCGGTATTTTTGACTCGGGGAAATGGAACCAGTCAGGATATAAGAACGCATCGGATTATGCAAACGCATTGATTAACAATAGTTACTCAGAATGGGCATCGCAGAATAAGAATGCCAATCTTACGAGCATAGCATTGAAGACCCCGGTAACAATCCGCTATGCCTATCTTGTAAGTGATATCCATGAGCTGCCGTTCTATGTAGGATGGAAAAAAGGCTGGTTTGAAGATGCTGGAATAAACATCACCCTCGCCGAAGGAACACCATTCCAGAACGGCGCTTTCGAGATGCAAAAAGGGTTCAAATCAGGAGCTGTCGATATCGGAAGCTTGGGCATCCCGCCTGTAATCATCCACAGGATAAACAGCAACGATTTCGCCCTTGATGATGCCCGTGTCGAAGTGGTAGCAGGGATGAATAACGAAGGGTCTGTTATCGTGGTGGGAAAGAATATCACCTCGATGAAGGATTTAAGCGGCAAGACGGTTGGATACCCGGGTCCGGGAACCATCCAGCATGTGCTTTTCCTGATGGAGGCTGATAAAGAAGGACTCAAGGTCAGTTATTGATGAAACTCGATCCAGGGAAAAAAGGATTGGTTATAAACATCCTTTCCCTCATCGGTTTTGTTGTATTATGGCACATTCTTGTAATCCTTGCAAGGGATAATATTTTTAACATCCCTTTCATCAGGCTGAAGGATGTTCCTACACCTGTTGAAACCTGGTACGCATTTGTCGGGTCTTTATTCACACGGGTCTATGGGCCTGCGCTTACTTATGGGATAATCGAGCATACGCAGGCAAGTCTTCTGCGCGTTATTGAGGGGGGTATTATCGCTTTCATAATAGGAGTTCCCCTGGGTATAGGAATTGGATATTCAAAGCCTGTCGGCAATATCCTTAATCCAATAATTGAAATCGTACGCAACATGCCCCCGATGGCTTGGATTCCCCTTGCTGTATTCATCCTTGTGGCCGGGGGTGAGATATTCATCGTTTTCATAGGAACGGTTTTTCCCATTATCCTGAATACCATCCATGGTGTAAAATCCACAGACGCAAGGCTTATTGACGCGGCAAAGACGCTTGGTGCTTCCGAATCGCAGATGATAACAAAGGTTATCATACCATCGGCTTTTCCATTCATAATAGCAGGCTTGCGCATCGGTCTCGGGGTGGGCTGGATGGCAATCGTAGCAGCCGAAATGGTTATCCGCAGCCCCGTTGGTCTTGGTTATTTTATCTGGAACATGGGCGACCTCGGGAGGTATCCGGAAATGGTGGCAGGAATGATTGTGATAGGAATAATCGGCTACATAATGAATATCAGCATACTTCTTCTGCAAAAGAGGTTCATAAAATGGGTAGATTAATCTTAAAAGGTATCTTCAAAAAATTCAATGACTCTCTTGCTCTTGATAATGTGAATTTTGATGTAGCCGACGGGGAATTTGTATGTCTTCTCGGTCCGAGCGGATGCGGAAAAACCACTATCCTTCGCCTGGCAGCAGGACTTGATTCCCCGAATAGCGGTGAAATATTCCTTGACGGGAAAAAAATAATTGGCACGAATAAGGAATGCGGCTTCGTGTTCCAGGAATATGCGCTGTTCCCGTGGAGGTCTGTGAAGGGTAATATCGAGTTCGGGCCGCAGGTGAAAGGGTGTCGCAAAGAAGACTGCGAGAGGATTTCACGGCATTATATCGACCTTGTGGGTTTGAGAGGATTTGAAAACCATTTCCCGCATGAATTATCGGGCGGGATGAAACAGAGGGTAGGCATAGCGCGTGCGTATGCAAATAAACCAAAGCTCCTGCTGATGGATGAACCGTTTGGAGCGCTTGATGCCCAGACAAGGAACCTTATGCAGGCAGAGCTTTTGCGGATATGGGAGAAAGAACACATAAGCGTGCTGTTCGTCACCCACAGCGTGGATGAAGCGGTTTACCTTGCTGACAGGGTTGTTGTGATGTCAGCACGCCCGGGCACTGTAAAAGAGATTTTTGACATTAAGCTGCCACGTCCCAGGGTTAGGACAAGCCCTGAGGCTAACGCTATCCGGGATGCCATACTCAGGTCGCTTGGTTCGGAGATTAAACGCGCTGCTGCTTTAATATAGATTTATTAATGGATTAATCTGCAACCTTTGGATTGTTGTAAAAAATCAATTTGTACAGAAAAGGGAGATATATAAAGACAAATAATTATTGTATACGAGGAATGTATGGCAGAAAAGATAAACAAGTCCAGCAAGCTAAATGAAATAATAACAAAATATCCAGCAACGAAGGAAATATTTATCAAACACGGCATGCCCGGATATGTTGGCAGATTGCCCTCTGAGAATCTTGAGTTCTTCTGCAGGATGCACAGGGTGGACATAACCCAGCTGCTTGATGAACTTAATAAAGCGGCAGGGCTTGCATAAAAAAAGGAATAGAGGAAATAGTATGGAAATACCCCTGAAGTTTGCCTGGGCAAGTTTAGTTTACTTGGTGATAGGCAGCACCCTTGGATTAATAATGGTGATAAATTCATCGCCCTTGACGCCCACTCATGCCCATGTGCTTTTGATAGGCTTCGTATCCATGATGATATTCGGAGTTGGCTACCATTTGCTGCCTGTTTTTGCAGGTACCGACCTCTATAGCCTCCGCCTTGCAGAGACCCAGTTCTGGCTCCAGAACATCGGACTTGTGGGACTTGCGCTCACCATGCCGTACAGGTTTGCAAACAGCGACTACCGGCTCGGAACGATTCTTTTCGGGGCGCTATCGCTTCTCGCCATTTACATCTTTGTCTATAATATTGCGCGGTCGCTCATACCGCCAAAAGAGGAAAAGAAAAGCTGAAATTTTGTTTCAGCTTCCCTTTCTGATTTTTTATATTCCAAGCGCCGCCCTTTTCTTCATTATATGCGCCTCAATTCCATTGGCAGCCGCCACCATATCGGTCTCCACAGCAAGCTTGCCGCCTGTAAGCCCTTCCACATCGCTTGTTAGGAGCTTCACAAGGCGAGGCGCTCCTCCGACCGGCGGCAGCGGCGCAACATGAGTATAGAGGCCGAAAGCCACTGCAAATATCCCATCTATGGTCGCTTTTTGTTCCATGTATGTTGGGGCTGTTACAGCCACAGGCAAAGCCGATGGGTCAACTCCAAGCGCATCCGCGACAGCGGTTACAAGAAGGGTTATCCTTCCCGTGTCCGTGCATGTTCCGAAACTCAATACCGGCGGGATTTTGAGCAGCTCACATACAGCCTTAAGACCCGGGCCTGCTTCCTCCTTTGCCTCAAGCGTGGTAAGACCGCCAACCTGGAGAGCAGCATTTCCGCATCCTGCGCTGATGACAAGTATATCGCGCTTGATAAGTTCCCTTGCAATCTTCAAGGTATTGACATCCTGGCCGCCGTCCCGCAGCGTGGTGCAACTCACCAGAGCAACCACTCCTTTGAGAGTCCCCTTCTTGATGACATCAAGCAATGGGTCAAGCGTTCCGCCAAGTGCCCCAAGACATGCTTCGGTCGAGAAACCGAGAATGGATTTCTGCTTCCTTCCCGACTGGTTTGTAGGCTTTCCTTTTCGCTTCTTGAAATTCTCTATTGCCATATCGATAAGCTTCTGCGCCTGTGCAGCCGCTTCTTCTGGCTTGTACACTATCTGGCCTTTCATTCCAGGGACGTTGACAAGTTTTGATACTGAAACGAGGGTTGTATTGTATTTCTCCTGATATTCGCCAATCGCAGGAGGCGAGCAGTTCATATCCATGGCAAAAACATCTACGCCCCCGGTTGCAAGCGCGGGTTCGATGGAAAGCCAGTTCCCGGTCAGGCCCACGAATACATTATCTGTCGCAAACCTCTGTACAAGTTCCTGCCCTGTTTCGATCGAGCCTATGATATGAAGGCCGCTGGCGCCGGCGTTTTTAGCCTTGTCCTGGTTTTTTGCATCGTGGGCTGCCTTAATGAGAGCAACGCCGATAAAAGGTTCATGACCATTCACAACAACATTCACATACGATGGGTCGATTATCCCTATATCAACGTCAACGCTGTGCGGCGATGGTGTCCCGAACAGCACATCCTGCCCGAGTTCAAGTGGAATCTGGGCGCCATATATGCATGAAATACCAAGACGCAGGGCTTTCTTTGCAAGTGAGACGTAATCCCCATCGATATTGGTCTGGGAACTTGAAACCGCATCCATGACCTCATGGACAGGACCGCCGGGCAAGATTCCCAATTTTCGCCAGATTTCTATCCTTGATTTCGGTGCAAAGGATAGAACATTGGCAAGCTCGTCATCCGAATCCGCATTTATTCCGGCAAGCATGGCATCCGAAACTGCAAGAGCAAGTTCTTTCGTACTTTTATCTGTTTTTATCCCGAATTTCCCGGCAAGGCTTCGGAGTTTTGCCTCGTCCTTGATATGGAAAGGAGTTTTTCCAAGAGCTGTCGCCTTCAGTGTCTTTGCAACCTCCTTGGCGTGGAAGGTATAGGTCGAGGTACCCATGGTATTCAGGAAGAGCAGGTTCCTCATAGCCATACCGTCTGCATCTATACCGCAAACGCCGCGTTCCGCCCCGGGTTTTATCCTGCATGGGCCATTGCTGCAAAGCTGGCAGCTTATCCCCTGCTCGCAGAATGAACAGCGTTTTCCCTGGGCGTTGAACCTGTCAAATGTATTCGTCATCATATCTTTTTTCAGTATATTATACTGTTCTTTTACCGATTGGTGCGCGCTAATAGTTTCCATAATATCACCTATTGCAAGTATAATCGTATAATGTATAAATCTAATTACTATATGTTATAAGCAAAAATTTAAATTACACTATATTTAATCGTTAATTTTCGAAAATATCAAAATGTATAAGCAAGATATATAAAGCAAGAAAATAACTATTATAGGGGTGGCAAATGTCAAAAATCTTACAAATCCAGCCTGATGGCAATACTGTTTTGTTAGACCATTTTAATGGCACTGTTAAAGGAACAGGTTTCGGAGCGTTGACTTATGGAGAAAGCCTGCCGAACTTAGAACAGGCAGTAAATCTTACGAGGGGCGCTTATATTAAGTACGCCTTTTCTCCTTGGTACCGCTGGGATGGAGTTCATAAATGGGATAGAAATGAGGCAGCTTCTGGAGTGCTTACTGAAGGGACAATAGAAATGTGGATAAAACCACGACAGTATTCTTTGACATTATTGCATTTCAATTGGTATGATACCCCTTCACCCCCATCAGCAGGCACAATAATGCTTTTTGGATTGAATACCGATGGCAAATTGACATATGGTGGCTGGGGAGGGAACATGGATAAGGCACCGGTCGGAAAAACAACTATTCCCTTGAATAAGTGGACTCATGTTGTAGTAAGCTGGGGTCCCGCAGGAACAAAACTGTATGTTAATGGGGAAGTGGACGCATCTACAACTGCAAATGTTTGGCCTGCTTTTAGCGGCACCATCTTTGCATATCTGAATGATTGGGGCAGAGGTGATATTGGGCTTGTTGATGAACTCCATATATCAAAAGTTGCAAGGACGGATGAGGAAATTCGGTCGCATGCTGCCATCCAACACATGGGAGTTGTGATTTTTGATGACCAGTTTAACGACCAGACATTGAGTCCTAGTTGGGTAATAAGCCCAGGGAAGGGTAGTTACTCTCTTACTCCTGGATACCTGCGTTACATAATTGATGCCAATCATACGGCTCGCGTGGCTGGAAGCGGACAAAATTATGCCAAATCTCTTTGGCTTGTTCGCCCGTTTTCTGGAGACAGGTGGATTCTCAAAACGGCGATAACCTATAACTTGCGTCCTGCGGCGCCAACAAACAACCGCAATATGCATTTCATAATTAGAGCTCCTGGTGATAATGGAGCGGCGCTGGTGCGCATAGACCGTAGCGTGGGTGTAAACGACAGTAATCCGGGCTCGAACTCAATGTCCCTGCCTGCAGGCAGTGATATTGAAACTATATTCTTCCCCAATTCACCAAATCCCCTGTCCGCTGATAGATGGTATTTCGAGATAGAGCGTAACAAGGATTACGTCGCCATCAGGGCGAGCACAGGTGGCGATGATTCAACCTTTGAATATGTACGTGAATATACATTTCCTCCAGGCTCTTTCGGAATTGAGCAGGAAATCGAAATAGAAGGTGATGGTTGGTATGGTTCAAATGAACCCCCGGGTTATGTGGACTTTGATTTTATCAAGGTAGTAGGAAATCCTCAAAATGGGCTTGAAGATCTTCCAATCAGGGATATTGAGGGTGTAGGTGATTCCTATGCCGAGAGACTTGATAAACAGGGAGTCAAGACTATCAAAGACATGGCTTTAGCAAACGTTTTCTCTCTCTATAAAAAAGTCGGTATCCCTCTGTTTAAGCTTTATGTGATTAAAAGAAGGGCGACACTTGCATTGGATATTAAAATAAAGGGGAAATTATTTGGTAGTATACTGCAAATGCAGTTGGGCGACATTATCGCTTTGCCTGATGAAGAATTGGGCAGGAAAGCAAATCAACCGATAGAAATTATCTCAGACTTAAAGAAAGACATCTCGACGCTTCTTGTATCTTTGGATAATGCTGTTGTAAAAGCCATGACACTGGAGAGTGTAGCATTTTCCGATTGTTAAAAATCGGCGCTACATCACCTGTATAACATCTAAATAACCTTGAACGTCTGGACCCGCTCAAGAAGCATGCCTTCCACGATTAAAGGATAATCTTTTTCCGCGCTTTTTAAAGCATTGCTGAGCTTCCAGCCCTTATCTGCAAAAATAGTGAAAAGCGGCTCACCTTTCTTGACAAGCTCGCCTTTTTTCTTATGAATCCAGACCCCTGCTCCTTTATCGATTGGAGCCCCTGCAATCCTTGCAATCTCGACAATACGCTTGTTATCGAATTCAATGACATATCCGTCAGCAGGGGAAGTAAGCTCTCCCCTGTGTTCTCCGGGTTTGATATCAGTATGGACAATTTTCGGATTTCCACCCTGTGCTTCAATGATTTCCTTGAGCTTATTAAGGGCTTTCCCGGAACGCAGCGTTTCCATTGCAAGCTCCTTCCCGCGTCCTCTGGCTGCGGTTCCACCCATCTCAAGCAAAATTCCAGCCAGCGCCGTGCTCTTTTCGATGAGGCTGTTTGGTCCCTGCATTGTTTCAAGCACCTTCAACGCTTCTCTTACTTCGAGCACCGGACCAATGGTTCTTCCAACAGGCGATGCCCCGTAGGTCATGGCGCATTCCACATTCATCCCGAGCCTCTCGCCAAGTTCAATCAAATCCCTTGCGAGTTTCTTTCCTTCATCCATTGTGTGGACTTTCGTTCCGCTTCCCACAGGGATGTCAATGACAACGCAGTCCGCCCCGACAGCCCCTTTTTTTGCCATTATTGATGCAAGGAGCTGGCATCGCGGATCTATGGAAAGAGGATATTCCGCGCGTATCAGTTTATCATCCGCAGGCGCAATATTTGTCGCGCCGCCCCATACTATCACACCGCCGACCTTTTCGGTAATGGATTTTATCTCATCAGCCGAGAATTCCACAGGCGCGAGCACCTCCATCAAATCCGCAGTGCCCGCTGCGCCCGTTATCGCCCTTGAGCTCGTCTTGGGTATGAGAAGCCCGTTCGCGGCAATTATCGGCACTACAAGCAATGATATTTTGTTGCCCGGGACGCCGCCTATGCTGTGCTTGTCCATTATCGGGTGAGTCTCAAATTCTATCTTTTCCCCGGTATCTATCATCGCCCTTGTCAGCCATTCAATCTCATCCGAGGTCATCCCGTGGATATACGAACTTGTAACGAATGCAGATAGTTCGATTTCGGTAAGATTTTCCCTGACAATATCCTGGACTATCTGGAATATCTCTTCCTGCGTCAGCTTCTGTTTGTCCATGACCTTCTTGATAAAACCCACGGAACTCGGTCTTGATGTCGGGATGACATTAATCGTCAGCGGACAGACTTCACCCAGCTTTTCACAACATTCCTGATACACTCCAACCGTACCTTTTTCGATCAAATCTCCTGTTTCCACGATTGCCGTCAGGTAGCCATGGTCTTTTAACTGGACGCGGTCTCCGCTCCTGACGCCGAGTTCTTTGGCGTCCTGGGTGTTAAGTACGACTTTATACTTGCCTGCTTTAATCTGTAATGACCGGACTTTAAGTTCCATTTTATAGTACCCTCTTTATTATAACCAGTATTTAATTTAGCGTTAACAATATTTAGCATTATCGATTGCGTAAGGATGCTGTCAACTTAATGTAAATTTCCAGTGGCATGTGGGTTTGGAGCACTCACCGCAAAGTCGGCTATTGACACTCTGGCACACATTCTAATATCTCCGCTTATAAGGTTTTATAAAGGATTCCGAACCTTTATGAACGATTTAACAGATTTTGGAAAAATTGGGTACTTTAAGAAACTATTAAAACTGTAAGAATGCTTATATTTGTTAGGGATTAATTCGATCCAACGGCAAAATGCCGGATTACGAGGTGAGAATATGACATTAAGAAATATAACTCTGGCAGGAATGATTCTGCTTGTGCTGGCCTTTACTATAGGCATGGCCGGCGCCGCAGAGAATGGTACGGTCAATGAAACATCAACAGTAACCGCAACTGGAACTCCAACTGAAACATTAACTGTCACTGGAACAGCAACCAGTACAGCAACAGAAGGAGCGGCAGATGATGAAGAGGCCGATGAAGGTCTAATCGGCCCTGGAAATGCTTTATACGGATTACAAATAGCGTTTGAGAATATCGGTGAGACTTTTACCTTCAATGCGAGTGAAAAACTCGGAAAACAGGTAGCTCATGCAAGAAAGAGGATAGCTGAGGCAAGAGCAGCACTAAAAAGGAATGATACTGAAGCAGCAAACGAAGCACTTGAGCATTACAGAGAGAAAATGGAAGAGGCAAATAAATCAGTTTCAGATTTCAGAGGCACTGATTCAGGACTTGCCAATGCAGAGCAGATGATTGCAAAACATGAGATAGTTCTAAAGAACCTTCTTGATTCGCATCCCGGCAACAAAGGGCTTGAAAGAGCTTATAGTAACAGCCAGGAACTTAAAGGAAAGTTTGAAGAAAAAATCAAGCGAAAGGAAGAAAGGAAAGACCGTGAAGAAGAGACCGAAGAAGCAGTGAAGATTAAAGCTAAAAAAATCGGTAATGATACCCAGGTTGAAGTCGAACTTAAATTCAAATCCGGGATTGATAATTTTACAATAGCCCAGGAAATCCACGATAAATTCCAGTTGAGCACGGAGAATATCAACGCATTGCTAATGGTCGAAAATATAGATAAAGGAGAGTTAAAGACAGAACTTGAAGCTGAAGCCAGTATCGAAAAGAATTTCTCCATCGTCGAAGCTAATTACAAGTTCCCCCTTAATGATACAACCGGGAGAGCGGGAATTATTAGCGGGATTCATGACAGGCTATCTATTCTTAGCGCAGCGGATATACTTAAGGTACTGGAAATAAAGGCTAAAACAGAACGGAAAGAAATACAGGAAGTTAAGAAAGAAGAGAAACGTGAAACTAAGGAGGTAAAAAAAGAGATAAAAGAGGTAAAAGAGGTGAAAGAGGTTAAGAGGGTAGAAAAACGTGAAAATACTGTGGAACGAAAAAGCAATAATGTAACCGGAAACGAAGACTAAGCCAGTACCTCCTGGAATAGATATGAGATTTGATAGGTAGAGCATACCTATCTCTTCTCCATATGGTTAAATTTTGAATGAAAATTTATTAAATTTTTATACCAGGAGATACAATTACTAAAAAATGCCCGGTAATCTCATGGCGCGGAATTTACTTAATCTTGCTATAATTCTTTTACTATGCATCTCCTTAGCCGGAGCCGCACCGGAAAACGATTACAAAATAACATACACGATAAATATTAAAGACGACGGCACTGCGATATGGAATGTGGAATACAGGACGCTACTTCTAACAAATGATGATGTCAATTCATTTGAGAATTATACGCAGCAGCTAAATTCGGTTTTTCTTCCCGAGTTCAAGGAATTGATGCAGAAATCGGCATCCGAAGCTGCTAATGCAACCTCAAGAAGTATGGTTGCAGCGGATTTCACCGGCGATGCGGCAGTCCAATCCACTCCTACCGGCAAATATGGCGTTGTGCATTATTCGTTCAGGTGGACAAATTTTGCCATGACCGATCCGGATATCAACATCGGGGATGTCTTTATCGGGGGATTGTACCTTTCAAAAGACAATACGCTTATAATCCAGTATCCTTCAGGTTTTAAACTCGAAGAGGTTATGCCGCCGCCTGACCAGACCCGTGAGGGGCTTATATGGTACGGTCTTCGCTCTTTTGGCGCAGGGGAACCAAGGATTATTCTCTCAAAGACCTCATCTCCCTGGATACCCCTTGCTGTTGCCACTTTCATTATCGTTGCGCTTGGTGCGTTTATTTACATGCGCAAAAAGGGAGTTCCAAAAGAAATAGCTGGAGACATTACAGAAACCGAAATGATAAACATAGAAGAACGGATTATCAGGCTCTTAAAAGAAAACGGCGGGCCTCTTTACCAGTCGGAAATCGTAAAAAAGCTAAATCTTCCAAAATCGACGGTAAGTTCGGCATTGAATGAACTGAATAACAAAAATCTTATTCTTAAAATCAAAAAAGGGCGGGAAAACCTGATACGTCTCAAATAATTCCCGGCTCAGAGCAATTTCAAAATGGATTTTAATTCATCCACTTTTAATTGCCCCGGAGCCGTGGGCTTATCCACATACCCATAGGTCATGACTGAACCGTAAATCGGGGCAACAACGCGCGAATGCCTGCCAATATTGCCCATGGCGATAGTGCATACTTTCCCACCTGAGTGTAAAGTAACCTCAAGCAGGTGGAGCACATCCAGAAGCGTGTTCGGCATTACTGCAAGTTTAGCAATATCTGCGCCGGCTTCAAATGATTCGTTGATTATACCGGCCATGACATCAGGCTCCGGCGTATTCCGGAAATCATGGGTGGAGATGATAACCGTTTTTCCTTCAGTTTTTGCTTTTTTAACCACATCGTCGCGTTTTTGGGCGCATAACTCGATATCAACTGCATCTGCCAGATGGAGCAAGGATAACAGTGTTTGGATTCGCTCATCTTCGCTCCCGTCCCACGCCCCTCCTTCCTGTTTCATCCGGTTGGTAATGATAACAGGCAGGTCAAGCTTCTTTATCTTTGAAAGCGCCAGGAGTGCATCCATATCAAGGAGATCTATCCTTACCTCTAATATATCCGCGCCGAGCTTTTTTGCTTTTGATGCAGAATCAAGAGGATTTTTACCGATAGACGCAACTATTGACCTTTCAAGCTCAAGACCGCCTATGCGCACCATATTGTATAAAGAATATAATTACTTTATGATAAGACTTCTTATAGAGCCGGCACTTTTAGAAAAATTTATAAATAGATAATCGTTTATTGTTAACTGATAAGTATAGCACTAATAGAGGTGAAGTTATGGGTGAAAAACAGATTGAGACTTTTGAAAAATGCGAATTTAAACAGGAAAAAGGCCAAAACCTTTCACGGCTTTCCATATACCTTAAACGCCAACTCAAAAAACATAAACCTATTTTGTTGTATCTAAGCATTGTTGCACTCGCAATATTTGGATTAATATATACAGGAATTGCATTAGCGTATCCATTCGCAGTTATTACGATTACTGCAATTTTTGGTATAATTTTACAGTATTATCTTAACTTTGAAAAATCAAGAAAAATAAAGATTGAGAGAGCAATTACATATATCCACCAACAAGATTCTATCTTTGTTAATCGTAAAAGCGAACAAAAACAATTAATGGAATCGCTGAAGGAAAAAAAAATAATTGTTATCCGAGGAATTGCTGGAATCGGAAAAACCAAACTGGCAGAAAAATTACAGGAAAATTTAAAGAATAAAAACTGCAAGATATATCGGAGAGATATAACAAAAGGAGATTTATTATTTATAACAATAATCAAGCATCTTGCTGATTTTCTTTATAGTAATGGTTACAGTAAACTTTACGAATACCTAGAAGAAGAAAAAGGTAACGATTTTAGTGAAATTGCTAATTATGTAATAGAGGCATTAAATTCTAATCAGTACATTTTATTTTACGATGATTATCATAAACTCAATCCAAAGGTTAAAGAAGATATGGATGAGTTTTTTTCAAAGTTAGCCCGTAGTTTAGAAAAATCAACTATTGTTATAATATCCAGAGAAAAACCAGATTTTATAATTGACAACAAACAAAAAATATTAGATGTGAATTTAGAAGGGTTTGATTCACTAACAGTATTAGAGTATCTTTCAAAGAAAAAATTGCAATTGAAACCAGAACAATATGATAAAATATATAAATTCATTCAACATCCTTGGACACTATCAACTTTTGTTGAAGCTAATAAAGCTAACTCCCCTGAACAAAAGGATACTAATGAGATTATTGAATTCTTTAATAGCGACGAATATAAAGAATTCTTAATGAACCGTGTTTTAAGTGGACTATCTAGCAATCAACAGGATATTTTAAAAGTTATGTCCTCTTTTAGGACTCCTGTTGACTCAAAAGCTTTAAGCTCGATTATTGATAAAGATGTATTAGAAGATATATTATTTTTAAAAAATAAAGAATTGATAACAGAGACAGATAAAGGCTATGGTTTGCATGACATATTAAAAGATTTTTGTTATGAACAAATCATCCCTTCAAAGAAAAAGAGTTTACATAAATCTATTGGTGGATATTATATGTCCTTAGATATTACTCCAGAAAATCTTCTTGAGGCATCATATCATTTAATTAAAAGTTATGGAGTAATTAATGAGGATGTTGTTGACTATTTCTTAAGGGCACCTAATGATAATATCTATTATGTATTTGTAATCAACGAAATTTTAAAAGATGATTATAATAAAATAGAAACAAGAAGAATTTTCGAATTATTTGATAAATTCATTCTATCTAAAAACACTCAGGTTATAACAACTTTTATTTCAAAATATGGAGAATATTTTAATAAAATTCATAAAATAGATGAAGAAAGGGCATTTCAAGTGTTTCATAAAATAATAGAATCATATACAGATCAGAGAGTTTTAGAGGGAGTGGCTTTTTCAGCTATACCTATCGCAAAAAAGTATCCTGGCAAAAGTTTAGAAATTTGGAAGGAAATTGTAAATATAAATAAGCAGTTTGCTGAAGTACTTGCCGAAGCAGTTGTGGGATATATGAACAACTTAACTATAGAATATATAAAATCTAATGAATACGTTAAATTTTTCAATGAAATAGTGAGTCTAATTCCTAATGAGTCATTAAGACAATATTATATAAAAGTATATAATGATAAATGGGGAACAGGATATCAACATATTAGCATAACAGATCATTTAAACAAAATAAAGAAATTAGATATAAAGGAATCAATAGATTACATCGAAAAAAATTACAAAACAATGAACCCTTGGTTCAGTGTCCAGATTTTATCAGAATTACTTAAACATGATAAACGTAAAGTAATTGAATTACTCAGAGATGTGGTCGAGGAGAATAAAAAATCGTGGATCATGATACTCTTTCAGGTTAGTGATATTTTGAGTACTGAGCTTGATATGGATGATTTAAAGTATCTTAATCCATTTCTCGAAAAAGAAAATGACGAATATATCGCTTTGGTAACAATAAGAGCATTAGATTTAATGTCAAATAAATTCGAATGCGGATTTCCTTTTGAATACTTAAATCCATTTATAAATCATGATAATATTACTATTAAAAAGATTGCAAAAATTACTGAAAAAGGAATCAAAAATAAAAATTATGCAATTCAAAGAAAAATAAAAAATGTTAACCCATTAATACGTGTTGCTCAATTCTGTAGGAATTTGAAAGCTTTGCCTTCTATTCTTAAAACAGGATTTCGCCCCACAGAACCATTCGTAAACGCTGTAATGACATGGGGAACAATAAAATGCATTGAAAAATATGATACAGATGAAATATTAGATGTTGGTAGAGATGTTCTCAACGAATTGGTGTTGGATACTTCAAATTGGTTGATGTATCGTCTTCAAACCGAACCTGAAAAGTTTACTAAGAACGTTTATGATTATGGATATGAAAATAAGGACATGTCCCACAAATATGTTAGTATACCTTTGATTATATTGATGGGTAATATTGTGCCAAGAACCGTTGATGCGTATTTAAAAGAGATAATGAAAGATGAAGATGAAGCAGCTTTCTCTCTTGTTGGGAATTTAATATTATATAAGAACCAAGACCCACATGAAAGAGAGGAAATATTAAGATATTTGTGTGGCCACAAAAATAAGGATATTTCGGGATTTGCAAATTTTCTGTTAAATGGTTTGTATCTGGAAAAAACATCCATATCTTGAATACTTAATAGCCCTTAGATGGAAAAAGATATGAGACAAAAACCAGAGCTTTCTGTTATTGTTCCAGTTCTCAACGAAGCTAAATACCTTAAAGCCACCCTTGAATTGATTGCAAACCAAAATACAGATATTCCTTATGAAATAATAGTTTCCGATAGTAACAGCACAGATGGAAGCATAGATATTGCTAAAAAATATGCAGACTGTGTACTTCAGTGTGAAGAAATTGGGATCGGATACGCCAGACATTTCGGGGCAATAAATGCAAATGAAAATAGTAAATATTTCGTATTTATCGACGCAGACACTAATATACCAGAGTATTATATTGCCTTTTTATTTGAAATGTTTAGAATCCATCCAGAGCTAGTGGCATTCTCAACAGGATTCAAATTCTCAGAACAAACATATCAAATAAAATTTGCAGAGAGAGTTGCGAATAAATATTTTATAATGAAGGATAAATTACGTTCTCCAACATTACCAGGTTTTAATACCTGTGTACGACGTGAAGCGTACTTTAAATGTGGTGGGTACCGGAATGTTCTATTAGAGGATGTTGATTTAAGCCGCAGGATCAACAAGATCGGATTTGCGAAGTTTTTTCCAAATATTAAAGTAATTAATTCCTCAAGACGCTTAGAAGTATTGGGGCTTCTCGGAACACTCTATTATTATTCCCAGCTTGACATAGGAAGCGAACTTAACTCCACATTAATAGATAATATCACAGAAAAGCTTGGAATAGCTAACTTACGGGAATATATTAGCATACGTTAAGATTAAACCTTAAAAAAATATATTATGATACTTCTAACAGGTTCAACAGGTTTCATAGGCGCCCGTGTTTTGCTGGCATTATCTGAAAAAAACTTAGAGGTCAGGTGCCTTGTCAGGAAACCGGCAAGCCAGGAAAAACCGAATATCACTTACATAACAGGCGATGTCCTTGATTATGATTCGCTGGTCAGGGCAACAGAAGGCATGGACACCGTATATTACTTTATTCACATGATGGGCAACCAGCCAAAGGGCGAGCAGAAAAGGTTTGATATACTCGACAGGCTTGCAATAAATAACATGGTCAAAGCCTGCAAGCTAAATGGCGTTAAAAGGATAATACATCTCACAGGCATGAGAAATCCTGATGAAAAGCTGTCGCATCACCTTGAGAGCAGGAAGGAGGTTGAAGAAATAATCAAGAATAGCGGAATCGGTTACACGATTTTCAGGGCTTCGGTTATTATAGGGCGCGGCGGCGCTGCTTTTGATATTCTGGATACCGCTGTTCGAAAATTTCCAATAATCCCGGTTCTCAAATGGGAAAAAACACAGGTGCAGCCCATTTATATAGACGACGTGATACGGTATCTTGTGGAATGCCTTAACAGGAAAGAAACTTTAAACAGGTGTTTTGACATAGGCTGCTCGCAGATTATTACATATAAAGAATTGATACAACAGTACGCGGAGGAACTTGGATTAAAAAAGATTTTTATTTCCATTCCAGGTTCGTGGAACCGGCTCTCGGCAGCAGTGCTTGGAAAGTTTGCTCCCGTGAATCCCAATGTGGTTTACTGGCTGATAGAATCCCTGCAAAATAACATGGTTTGCGAACCGAATGACCTTAAAAAGATATTCGGGTTTGAACCTCTTTCTTTTTCCGAGAGTATCAGGAAACTTGAAGAAAAATAATAAGTGAAAACCCGGATTTACGATTTTATCGCTTTGACAAGTTCTTCTATCTTTCCCTTAACATCCTGAACCTGTTCAACAATCGTGCCGGTGCATATCATATCGGCTCCGGCTTTTACCCGTTCCCTGGCAGTTGGCCCATCCCTGATGCCGCCGCCCACAATCACCTTTGTCTCTGCCCCCACAGCCTTTTTCACGGCTGCGACCATTTCAACAGGCACAGGCTTATCTGCGCCGGAGCCAGCTTCAAGATAAATATAATGCATACCGAGGTATTTTGCAGCAAGCGCGTATGCGACTGCAAGCTTGGGTTTATTCCTCGGTATCAGGCGTGCATCGCCCACCCATCCTGCGGCTCCGCCTGGTTCTATTATGATATACGCCATGGATATCGGTTCGATGCCATGCTTATACACAAGCGGCGCGCCTATAGCCTGGTTCGTGGTAACATAATTTACATCCCTGGAATTTAGAAGGCTCATGAAAAATACAGCATCAGCGCCCTCTGCCAGCCCCGCGGCATTTGCCGGAAAAAGAATAACGGGAAGATCACAGGCAGACTTTATAGCCTGCACGGTCTGTTCAACTGTGGCGCCCGTAGCGCCCATAGAACCCCCGACCATTATCGCATCAGTTCCTCCGAGAAACGCCTCGTGTGCGATTTTCCCTGCTTCCTCAGGTAACTGGGAATCAGGGTCGATGAGGGTAAGGTGAACAGCACCTTCTTTTTCTACTATCTGGTTGAGGCGTTCCTCGACGACCATCTGGTTTACGTTCCCTTAAGTTCCTTTGATTTCATTCTAAGATTGGTATATCCGCATTTCCTGCATCTTGTTGCGCGTACTGAATTGCGCGCATTGCATTTCATGCATATCTTCATATGTAAAAGTACTTTTTCCGCTTCTGGAAATCTTGCCATGATTCACCTCTGGTAGGACTGCTTACTATAATGTTATCAGATTTAACCCTTTGGTTCAAATTTCTTCTCTTTCTTTTCTTCCACCTGCCGCACTATCTGCGGGTAATTCCCGAATACAGAAGCAAGGTCGATGGTGCAGACCACATCCACAATACCCACAACCGCGATAGGATTTCCTTCGCTGTCCTTGATCGGGGCAACTACTACCGGTATTCCCTTGTATGCGCCCCTATCCGGTATGGTATGGATAACACAATTCTTAATTAAAGCCTCTTCAAGTATCGGGCCAGTATAATCCTTATCGACCACTTTCCCTTTCTCAAGCCTGACGCCTCTTTTGTTCTTGCTGCGCATCGTGACCGGAAGGGAGAAAAGTTCATGCACCATTTTTGCAATCGGAAGAATTTCCTCACTTTTAGAATCAGCTGATAAACATAATTCAGGCATTTTAATCACTCCTTTCATCGTCAATCTTTATTCCCGCACTTAATATCCTTTTCCTTAATCTCCCCGCAGGGTTCAATTTCCTCGAATATCTGTCCTTCAAACGAATATACTTCGGCGCCGGAAAGCCATGCATCAGGCATAAGCCCTGCTTTCATGCAGGTCTGGCACAGGAATTCAGTAGAATCGAAACCGTGTTCAACTGCAACTTGGGGGAGCAAGAGCCCCGAACTCATGCCCGCCGCAACAATCAGGCCGTCCTTCCCGATTACTATTTTATCCGGGAGTTCTTTTGGCTTTGCCTTTATACGTTTTGGAATAGTGAGCACCGTTACTTCGATAACAAGGTCATTTATCTCCTCGGGTTTTACAGGGTGAAAACGAGGGTCGTCCCGGGCGGCGTTGATTGCGGATACTATTATCGCCTCCCCGAGCGGTAGCACGGGATAAGGCCGCCCTATACAGCCGCGAAGCTCCTTTTTCTCAGTCCCCGTATTTAAATACGGGGTCTTAGGGGTCTTCAGCGTCACAAAGACGCCGCGTTTTTCTTTGAATACTTTTGGCAGGTTATCCGGGTTGATTTTCTTCCCGTTTTTCAGGCATTCCTCTATAGCCTTTCTTGCAAGGCGAACTGCAATTTCTCCCTCTTGTTTTGTGAGCATGATTATTGATTATCCTGCGGGAATATATGTTTTTTCAGAGATTAAAATTACAAACTATTTAGTTAAGCCAAAATATATATAGTTTGAACTTCTTTAAAAATCTTGGTGGTAATACATGGATTTCTTTGAAAAAGTAAAAGGATTTCTATTGGAGCCGTCAAAAACATTTGACGCTACAAAAGGGGAAAGCTTGGACGAAGCGATAAAATACTATGCCGTTATTGCGGCGATATATTCCGCGCTCTTTGCAGTATTGTTAGCATTCGTAGGCACTTTATTTGGCTCGATGATGGGATGGCGAAACCTTGGAATGCTGATGGGAGCTGGCGCAGGAGCAGGCGGTGCGATAATATTCTTTGTACTGTTTATGATTTTTTCAATTATCGGGGCATTTGTAGGCGGCGCTACCCTTCATATTTTCGTGTATATCGTGGGCGGGAGGAAAGGAATTGCCCAGACAATAAAAGCTGTGATGTACGGCTCCACTCCGGGATTATTGCTTGGCTGGATACCGATTATAGGCTTTATCGCAGCAATATGGTCTTTGGTTGTGGAAATTGTTGGGATACGCCAGCTTCATGAGCTCACCACTGGAAAAGCAGTTCTGGCAGTGGTTTTACTAATTATTGTTATAGCCATAATAACTGTAGTTCTTGCGGCTGTTATTGCAGCGTTTATATTTGGAATGGGAACGCCAACGCCTTATGGTAGAGGTTATTAAATCCTCTACTTCTTTACCTTTTTTAATCCGTCAATCACTGCATCATACCTCTGGCATATCCTCCTGATAACATCCATTTCAGCATTCTTATGGGTGGGAATCAGGATGTCAGCCCCGCCTCCTATCATTTCACCTTCGCTTGAAGTACCGTAATCAGGCGCTATCTTGATGCCATCCCCTGAAATCCCAAGTCGCAGTTCATTGACAATCCGTGATACCATTTCAGTTTGCGGCGCTACTTTCGCAGTAATGAAATTGGCTCTTTCGATATACTCCTGCTTCAAACCCGAAATATATTCGATACTTTCCTTCACTTTTCTTTTACTTCCGTATTCAGCGAGGATATTGATGGAATTGGTCAAATCCTCAAACGTGGTTGCCTGGACTTCGATTATCCTGCCGTCAAAGTATTCGCCCAGCTTTTCTTTATAACCCCTGGAAATCACAAGCACGCCCATGTCCATCAGGCTGTCACGCTGTTCGTCAGTCGGGTTGTACGGATTTACGAGTTCGTATTCCTCAATTCCGCATAGCGCCATTAATGATTCATACATGGGAGTGACCCCAATGCCCTGCTTCCCGAGCCATTTGTCAAGCCCCATCTTCTGCTCGCGCGCAAGTTCAATTATCTTGCGTTTTATGGCTTCCGGGTCGCCTGAATCCAGGTTGAAATACTCGGCAAACCGTGCAGTTGTCTGGAGAAGCCTCGTTCTTCCCTGCGGCGATGCGGATACAAACCCGGACTCTTCAAGTTCCCTCACATGGTCATACGCAGCCGCTCCCCTTCTATCCACAAGGTCAGCTACGGTCAGGGGCTGATGATAAGCAACCATGGCAAGAGTCCGAAGCACTGGCGAGCGTAATTCCTTGGGCGCAAGCGACCTGACCTTTTCGGCAAATTCAGGCTTGACCTGCATCACGAACCTGCCCTCGATTTCTCTTATCTCGATAGGGCTGCCGCGCGCCGAATATTCATCCATTAATTCCTGGAGTAATTCCCGCACATTCTTTCCTCTGATAAGGTTTCGAAGCTGTACCGTATCCAGCGGTTCACCTGATGCGAACAGCGCAGCTTCTATAATCTCCTTATCCCCGCTCACGATGCTCCCTGCCTCCGTATGAAAAGCTCGCCGAAAAGTTCTTCCTGCTCAAGCCAGATTTCCTTTTTTGTGGCAAGAAACAGGATGGAAAGGTAAGCCATTACCATTCCCGTCCTGTCAAGAGGAGAAGATAGGTCTGAGAATTTTATATATTTTTGTTTCTCAAATAATTCATTTAACAAATTTCTCATCTTCCCAACCCTGCTTTCAATATCCTCCTCGTGGGCGATTGAAAGCACTTCCTCGATAGTGGTGCGGCGCTCTTCAGTCTTGTTTTTGACGCGGTCAAGCCTTCGCTTTTCTACCGCTTCTGCCTTCTTCAGTTCGGATAACAGCTCTTCAAGTGTAACAGGGCGGTTGGACGAGCGCCGAAGAGGCATCGCTGGTATGGGATAATCACTGATTTCAAAATTGTCGGATTCATAATCCATTATTTCCCCTGGAGGTTCATCCACTTCCACAAGCGCGTTGGATTTCATCCGGAGCAAGATTGCGGCATACAAAAGTGTTCTCCCAGAAACGCGCAAATCCATCTTTTCAAGCTCTTCGACGTGCTTTAAGAATTTATCCGTAAGCTCGACGATATCGATGTTCCATGGGTCAATCTCTCCGTTTTTGGCGAGGTTTACCAGTATTTCGATGGGTTCTTCAAGTATGTCTTCACCTGAAATTGCCTCAACCTCTCCTTCATTCATATTTGCATTGATATAAGCATATAAAAGCACATAAGGATTTTGTTAGACGATATTTCGCTTTGTCCCATCTTTTGACAGCAGTACCACACGGCTGTTCACAGATTCATCGGCGATGCAGTAACCCAGCGCCGCTGCAACCCGATTAGAAAAATCATGCACCTCTTCGTGGGATGGCATGTTATCCAATGTTAGTCGCTTTCGCGAAAAACCAAGGTGCATGTAGGCTTTCAACTCGACATATTCCGGCTCAGCAAGCCCAATCAGGCTTGCAAAACCTTCAGGATTCGTCATATTAACCCCGTTAGTCAGGGTTATCCTGATAGCGGTCCTGGTTCTGGAATATTTCATGAACTCCAGCGACTGCTTTATGTTCTCCCATGTATCCCCGAGAGGTGCGCATACTTTTTCATACGTCTCCCTGTCGGGCGCGTTCAGGCTGATATAAAGCTGCGTGGGCTTTATTTTTCCAATCATTTCCGGATTAGTCCCGTTGCTGACCACAAACGTTGTGAGATTCTTTTTATGGAATTCATCTATAAGTTCGGGCAGATATGGATAGAGCGTTGGTTCACCCGATAACGATATGGCAGCATGTTTCGGCTCGAATGCCTCTTTCCATTTTGCTTTGTCCATGAATTCCGAGCCGCCGTAGCCAGAGACCAGACGGCGCTGCCCGGCGAGGCAGCTTTCAACTATGTCCTCCGGGGAGTCCCACATTTCAGGGGTCTCAACCGGCGACTCGATGGCGCGCCAGCAGTGAAGGCAGCGGTGGTTGCATATCAGCGTGGGCGTCATCTGGATGCAGCGGTGAGATGTAATGCCGTAGAATTTTGATTTGTAGCAGCCGCCTTCATTGCGCATGCTTTTATTGAGCCACAGGCATGTTTTTACAGCGCCGTGGGAGCCTGCGAGATGGTAGCCGTGTTTTTTGAGGAGGGATTTGGTGGATTCTGAGATTGAGGTCATTGCTTTTATCCAGCATAATATTAAAGCATGATAAATAGATTGCCTCAAACCGAAAGGTATTATATATAAAATAACATCATTTGAAGAAAACCCATCGAGGTAATTTAATGGCAAGAAACATTCGCGTTGAAAAAATCACACAAACTCCAATCGAAAAACAGGAGATAGAAATAGTAGAAAGAAAAGGGGTTGGGCACCCGGACAGCATGGCAGACGGCTTTGCAGAGGCAGTAAGCCGGGCGCTGTGCAATGAATACATCAAAAAATGCGGAACTGTTCTCCATCATAACACCGACCAGGTCGAAGTTGTAGCGGGGCGTTCCTGCCCGCAATATAAAGGTGGAGAGTTGATTTCACCGATTTATGTCCTTCTTGTGGGAAGAGCAACAAAAGAATTCGAGGGCATAAAGATACCTACAGATACCACGGCGGTCAGGGCTGCAAAGCAATACTTGAAAAATACCCTGCCTGACATTGATTCTGAACACGATATTATCATTGACTGCAAATTGGGCGTCGGTTCAACTGACCTCCAGAGCGTGTTCAAACGGGGAAAAGCGCCAATGGCAAATGATACTTCGTTTGGCGTGGGGCATGCTCCTTTTTCGGAAGTCGAACAGATTGTTTATAATACAGAACGCAAGATGGTCTTGAACTTCAAAAAGGACATGCCTGCCATAGGAACAGATATCAAGGTCATGGGAATGAGGAAGAACGATAAAATAACCCTCACCGTTGCCTGTGCAATGATAGACAAACATGTGGACGACCAGGCGCACTATTTTTCCATAAAAGAAGAACTTCGCAATAAAATATGTGACCTTGCTGCTGAATATACCGAGCGCGAGGTAGAAGTCTTCGTCAATACAGGCGATGACGAAAAAAGCGGGTCGGTATATCTAACAGTTACAGGAACGTCAGCCGAAATGGGTGACGACGGCTCTGTAGGGCGCGGGAACAGGTGTAATGGCCTGATTACCCCGAACAGGCCGATGAGTATGGAAGCCACAAGCGGGAAGAACCCCATAAACCATGTGGGCAAGCTGTACAACCTTCTTTCCAACCAGATAGCAAAGGATATTGCAGCGAACGTTTCGGGAATTGAAGACGTGTATATTCGCATCCTTTCGCAGATAGGGAAGCCTATAGACCAGCCTCTGATTGCCAGCGCCCAGGTGATACCGGAAGATGGCGCGAACATGAAGGTTATAAAATCAGAATCTGAAGCTATAATCGATAAATGGCTTGGCGATATTACAAAAATCACTGAGATGACCACCAGGGGAGAGCTGGACACTTTCTAGCTTTCCAATATTTTTACATTAACACTCCGGTTTCTTGGCCCGTCAAGTTCCACAAAGAATACACTCTGCCAGGTACCCAGAACAAGATGACCGTCTTCGATGGGTAAGACGGCGCTGTTGCCAAGCAGGGCCGCGCGCAAGTGCGCATCTGCATTATTATCTATCTGGTTGTGGGCGTAGCTCTTATTTTCGGGGATAAGCGTCTCCAACATTTCCAGTATATCGCCCCTGAGCCCGCGCTCGTTCTCGTTTATTATAATGCTGCCTGTGGTATGGCGCGTGGAGATGACGCAGATGCCGTCTTTTGTGCCGCTTTCTTTTACTATTGCGCGTACGCGGTCGGTTATGTCGATGAGTTCAGTGCGGGTTGTGGTCTGGATGTCCATAAGCGCTTCCCTCTTTATTTCTTAGTCATAAATGCTATTTCTTTAATGTTTGTTTTGGATGTAAAAATTCAGTGGGTTTCTAGTTCATACCCTTGATTTTTCAGATATTCTTCAATAGTCTCAATAAATTCCTTTGCCTGATCGATTAATATCATAGCTATTCCTGTACTTACCGACCCCACAGGACCATAATCTCCTGTCTGTCTTATATCAAAAGCTTCTGAAATGTAACGATGCAAAGTGGCAGGAAGTTGACCATTTTTAATGAATTCCTTACCAAAAGCCGCGATGACTGCGGAATGCTTAGAAAAAGCGAGATTCCTTGACAGTAATACTGCCTGAACCGCGTAAAACATAGCATAATATGAACGGCTGGCGGAAAAATCTGAATATTCGCTTTGCAATAACTGCTTCGAGGCTTCAAGACTCTCTTTTGCTTTATTAATAAGTCCAGTAATTTCTGCATCTTTCATATAGAAAATCCTTCTCTTTTCGCATTAAGAACAAGAGGCAATCTTCTCGTCCTGTATTCTTCTTCCCTGAACGGGATTATAGAAATCAGTGTGTCATGTTTCAGGTCTAACTCCCATATCGCATCAAAATATTTTTTGCGCTCCACGATGGGTTCTTTCATATCTTTTAAAAGGATTATGAGATCTATATCAGAACCTTCCGTAAAATCTCCTCTGGCATAAGAACCGTATAAAACAATATCTTTAAGTTTGTCGCCATAGATTGCCTTAAGCTTTTTTTTCGTTTCTTTTAAAATCAGTTTTATACTTCTTGGGATTTTTTTTCTCATATTATTATTCCATCCCTCTCTAAAATTAATTGTTTTTCATCAACTGAGATGAGCCTTGTACCCGGAGAGAAATAATACGCTGGTGGAACAGGATATTCGCCAGGATTTCTATATCGTTCTGATTTCTTTTGATACTCTCGCCCACTCAGAAGCTCTAAATCACCCTGAAAAGAAACATTTTTGTCATATTTAAGATGAGAGAATATTGGATTTCCTTTTTTTATATTTATTATAATATTCTCATCATTAGTATTAACGTCATCTATTGGAAATCTCTCTTTATTGATGGATTCCAATTCAACCAATCCAAATCCATAGTTCTGTTCTCCGCCAAGAATTAATTTTTCAATTAAATTAAAATTAAATCCATCAACAAAAATGCCCTGATTACTTATCCCAACCTTCTTTTCTCCGTCTTTGTCAGACAGCACAGCCCCTTCTTTAACCCAGATAACGCCTATGAGCTTTGTATTTCTTATAGTTCCATTACCATCACGATATTTGTTATTGATAAATTCAATTTCATGCAAACTTTCATCCTTTGCTGTTCCCTTTGTACCATCTATTGCTGTTGATATTCGACTGCCTATAAATTTACGCTCAAATTCCAACACATCGACCGTTCCGTATTTTAATCCGCTGTTGGTAAACTCAGGTGTATATTCGGTTTTTCCATTATATAAATAAAAATACATAAACCGAAAACTATTTTTAATTTGCTCTCCAATTTCAATGTAATTTTTCGCATCAGGATAATCGAAAAGGTTTTCTGTTGCCCCTTTTGTAATAGCACCCCAAAAATTTTTACCGGGAACATAATATCTTGTTCTTGATATGACTGAGCCCTTACTTGGCAAATATCCTATATGTAAAGGACTTTTTAGAGTGAAAACAACATCAAGCCTTTTCCACATCTTCTACACCTGGTTTATTTTGGAATGATATAGCGCATAAATAAGAGTGCGCTCAAGTATTTTTTTCAGGAAAAAAAGTTTGTTAATGTCCTGTGCAATATCCCTCAACTTTTCAGTCAAATCTTTAAAATTATCTGGAAATTTATCAGAGCCGTTCAAAAGGTATTTTTTAATAATGGGTTCATTCAGTAAAGGAATTAATTTCTTTTTTATCTCATTATCCTTAGTCTCAAGCCAGAGAAACATAGCATAAACACCATCTTCCTTAAGAACACCTAATGCCTTTCTAATAATGTTTTCAGAATCCTTATCTGGCATCTGCTGCCCATATTTAATGCAGATAAAATCAAGATTTTCCATTATTTGCCTCCACTTTGCGTTCCTTTGTCGTTGCTCGTCTCTACCATATTGAATACGTTTATTCTTCCAAAACCACGCGTTCCCATACCACCTACGCCGATTAGTTTTAGATAGGGAAAAGTTGCTTCAATTAGAGGCTCAACCATATCTTTATTGCCTTTGCGCCTGTCTTTCACAATTTCAAACCCAAGTATTGTTCCCCTTGGTATCGCTTCGTATGTAAAAAGTGCCCCTTTTTCTGCTGTTCCAGTTTTTGAATCTATCTTTACTGATGTCCTTATCTCAAGATTATCATTTACTATATGAGAAAAGAGGTTATCCGATGCTGCTACGATTCTTTTCACAAAATTATTTAGTTGAGATGGTAAAGTAACTTCTTTATCCCCTATGGCATTATCAATTTCCAGCATTAGCCATCCGAAATTAAGAGGTTTCGAGGCGCCAATTCCTTTTATGATATAGGCTGTATCTTCAATTTTTTCTGGTATTTTCAATTTTTCACCATTTTTATCTTTTAAATCCCCAAGCCAATATTCGAGAAGTTCTTTTGTTGTGATCCAGACAGTTCCCTGAATGGAGGATACAGGGAAAAATAGTATCTGGGCGTCGTAAAACCTTAGCACCCCCTGCCTGTCCCCTGTTCCAAATATTTCATCTATATTAACATCTTTAAATTTTTTATTGTTATTGCCTCCATCCTCCTCTTTTTTAACAATATCTGCATATGCTCTTATCACTCCCGCCAATGAAGTGCCAGGTATCTTTGGTACATCAGTTGTCGGGTCCCTTACTATTGTATTATCCACCCTGCCAAGCCTGTATCCCCCTGCGCCGATATGTATGGGGTCAAGGGCAATTGCACCATATTTTTTTAGTTCATTCATTTTCATTAACCTCCTTTACTTTTATTGTATGCCTAAAAAGTATAATCGTATCCAGTAAAAGCCTATTGAGAACAGAATTTATGAGGAAATCCTGGGTTTCTACTTTCAACTCACCCCATTTTTTAGCAAAAGCATCTTTTAAAGTGGCTACTACAAAATCCTTGAATACAACTCTGTTATCTGGATCAGGTATAGCTTTCCACTCTATTAATTTCCTCATGAATATCTCTTCAATGAAATTTATTTGAGAACTTGATATATTATTATACAGTATCTCCCATAAATCGATCATCTGTGGAATCTGATAAAAATAATAAGGTCTTGAAGATAATAACCTGTAATTTTCATCAATTCTTTTCTTACCTTCGTAGTTAATTTTATACCTCTCAGTAGTAGCAAGTAGTATATCAAAATCAAAATATCCAGAAGCTAAGGCGAAGTGTTTTCCTTTAGAAAGAGAGGCAAGTTCGTCAAGGATGTAATATTTACCATCTCCATTCAATTTTTTGGTAGGATAAAAACCGTAATAGTTATCATTTGTTAATTCAGTTATATCCCACCACGGATCCATCTCCTCAGACCCTTTGAAGTCCTTCTCATTTAGCATCCTTTCACCTGCATCCAGAAGAACATATAGAGGAAACTTTCTCTTTGAAACAAGCAAGCCTGTATTTAGGGGTAACTTTCCAATTACCTTTTTAAATCTTTCATCGTAGAGTTTTGTTACCAATTCTAGTATTTTTATTGAATCCAACGCTGGCAAAATTAAGCGAAGAGAAAGAGGAGATTTGGTTATTTCAATGAAAGGATAGTATTTTTCTGTTTCTATATTGCTTATTTTTACGGGTTGAGCGTTTGCCAATAAATTTTCATCTGTTTTGTCTTCATATGCAAGATGATAAAAGCCTTTATCTTTCAAACCGTATTCAATAGCCTCTATTTCGTTCTTATTATTCAATTTTAACTTTTCAAGGGATTCGATGGTGCAGAAGCCTCCATTTGACGAATGGAATACAAGAAGATTTTCCGGTTCCAACCCTTCTATTTTAATCAGGTAAGGTGTATCTTTTTCTATTTTTTTACCAGACTTAAGATGCAGACTTGAAATATCAATAGAGAATTTAATCCTTTTCCATTTTGTGGAATATGTATTATCTTTTATTTCCCTGAAAATTAAATCAAAGAAATCCTCTGTTTCTTTCCATATTCTGTAAAGCCGCGCTGGGGATGGGTTTTGTGTGAAAAGTAGCCTTTGTAGATTTGATGAATTAAATGGTTCAGACTCTAATCGTAACTTTAGGTTCTCAACAAATTTTTCAAAATAATTTTCATCATTTAAATTCTGTGATGAACGAAGATCTTCAAAAAATGTATTTATCAAATCACTTTTAAAACCAATATCTTTTGAAATATCTTCATCAGTAATAATTTTTAAACCATTTTTTGATAAATCAATAAGAGTATCATCTATTTTAACACCTTTCTTGTTTAGCCTCTGTATGTTTTGATTATTTTTAAAGAATTTATTTGCATCTTTACTATTTCTCCAATCCTCAAAACTCTGCGAATAGATTGTTCCAACCATCGTCCCACCAAGCCATTTATCTAGGTCAAAACTCAAAGTGAGCAATGCAATGCGATTGTTCCTGTCGGCTACTTCATCTATCCAGATTGTATTCGTATTTAAACTATTTGAAAGCCAGCTATCCATTCTCCCCTTCCTTCTCTTTTCACATATCTCACAGCTCTCTGAATTTACGGGTTTTGACCTGAACTGACAGACAGGACAAATATCCCTCTCCCCTTTTGAAACAGGCAGTTCTAGATTATTTACTAATATTTCTCCTTCTGGCGTACATTCAACAAAAAGAG
Organism: Candidatus Methanoperedens sp.; assembly: GCA_049303315.1. Lineage (GTDB taxonomy): Archaea > Halobacteriota > Methanosarcinia > Methanosarcinales > Methanoperedenaceae > Methanoperedens. The sequence continues at coordinate 26,233 of JBAQMZ010000041.1, read as the reverse complement.
TTGGAATCATCTTGGGGATTTTTCTATTTTCCATTGAAAATTTTAACTCACCAGCAATAATTGTAAGTGTTCTTGAAGGGTTACTCAAAGTGAAAAACGGCCATATCTCGTTATCACTTTCTTTCCTTATAATTTCCAACCCTATTTTTGCACATTCTTTGGCAAGTTGTACGGACTGATTATTTTCAAGTTCTGGGAAAGTGAAATAAATCCCATTTGTATCTTCATAGATTTCATTTCCAATTGGTATTTCATCTTCAAATTTATTTTTCAATTTGCTTTTAATATCTTCAATAATTTCATTTCTTTTCAAAATATCTGCAATTTTTTTACCTTTATTTATAAAGCCAGTACCATCCCAGCAGAAACCAAGTACCCGCCATTGTAATTTCTGTGGATATTCTCCAAGAGTGAGACTGCACAGTATGGATTTAAACAACGATGCCGTTGAATGTGAATGATCCCATAATGTTGCGTCATTAGAGGGTATTCTCGTCTCACCTAGGGCATGAATGAACGCTGTTTCAAGATTATTTATTGCAGATTCTCTAACATAGGCTAATGCGATTGAATTTGAAATATAATTTTCAAATAAGCCGATCAAATTGTTAGATAAATCATCCAACCTATTTTGAAGACAATTTAGATCTATTTTTTCTTTAGGATAACCGAATGGAGAATTGATAACAGTATTATCTATGGACTGCTTTTTTCTGATAATACCTTTATCATCGGCTGAATCAAGTCTGTCACAGGATTCGAGTAGTGTTACAAGTTTATCTTTAGTGCCATGGTTATGATGTTCTGTAATAAGAGAATAAATATCAGTTTGCCCCTGTTTAAAATATATATTAAATTTTATATTTTTGATTAGACTTACTAATTTTGAGTTTAAAAGGTTATCAATTTGGGCATGGGTGTCCTTAGCAGTCTTCTCTATCGACTTACTTTTAACAAAATCTGGATGGCACTTTCCTATATCATGAAGTAATGCTCCAATTTCGCCGATCAGAATATCTTCTCTTTTATCTTTGATAGCTTGGATTAAATCACTCATTGCTCCCACCCCAATTCTCTTATTTTATTTTTTACTTCATCCAGTTTAGAAAAACTCTTTTCCATGATATTTGTGCCTGATTTTACCCAAATTTTTCCCTCTTTTAGTTTTTCTTCGATAACACCGAATCCAGAAGTCTTTTTTGCAGAAAATCCATAGATATAAAACATCAACTTTAACGCATCCGCTAAAAATGTTAAGTCTTCTTTAACCTCTTTTTCATTAAACTCATTTCCATTGGGATATGGAAGATACAGTAAGTAAAATTCTCCGTTTGTTCCCGCTTTCATTACCTCAAGGTTTATTGGACCTCTTGTTGGTGTTCTTTTCTTTCGGTCTAAAGGTGTAATAACATCCCTTACCCCATTTTCCTTGAAAAATGTCGAAAAGAAGTAGAGTCTCCCTTTCAAAGTATTTTCATCTTGAGGTTTTGAGCCAAAAAGTCTTTTTATAATTTTTTCTTTTTCTTCCCATTCAACATTCTCTGAAGCAAACCTTAAATGTCCTTTCCATGTTGAAGGTCTAACTATCGGGCAACCAAGAAATTTATCCTTTACAATTGGATTTTCAAATATTCTTATGTCTCTTCCGTCATCAATGATATGAAATTCACCTTCATCTTTGCTTGTGTATGGTTTTTTAAGGGTAAAAGAAATTTTGAAAAGAATAGAGTTATTTGGGAGATCTTTTAAATCATCTTTTAAAGGATAGAACATAGTGGAGTTTTTCTCTTTTAAGATGTTGTTTAAAATCTGTCGTTTTAAATTACCCACTTTTAACTCTTGATTCCTGCTAAGACTTGCCTCTGATAGATAATAATCATGCAATGTCATTTTATCCCCTTCAGTAAATCTTCACCCGATTTTTCTTCTTTTAGTTCACAAATTTCTAATGCATCGTTTCCATCTGAAAACAACTTTTGCTTTAACCCACTATTCAGCTTGTTTTTGATGTTGTTTTTCAAAGACTTATCAACATCATAGCCCCAAACTCTAAACTCTATAGTTTTCTCATCAATTTTATATCCATGAGACACAAAAACTTTTGAACCGTTTCCTAATACTCCGAAAATTTCATGCCTGTTATTTCGATTCACTTCAAAATGCCTTGCCGCGTCTCTAATATGAAATGCTATTGGCAAGAAATGGTAGTTTTTCCACAGTGTTTCCCAGTAATTCCAATTATCATTAAAGTCTCTATGGTCAGAGTTATGCGTCCAGAATGTTTTTTTCTTTATAATTCCAGAAATGTCTTCTTTAAATTTTAAGTGGAATTTATAGAAAAAGTAATTCTTCAAGTTTGGAGAATTATTTACATGCTTATCACTTTTTTTCAGTTCGGAAAAGTTTATTTTGTGCATCTGCTCTGGCAAATTATTTTCAACAATCTTTATTATACCATTTCCCTGTGATGTATGCGCTCCTATTGCCCCATAATCCCCAATAATCTTGAGGGTTGCATTCAATAAACTCCATTCATTCTTGCTTATCTCTCTTAAGGGAATAAAAGTCAAAGCTATTGAGCCATTCGACATAAAACCTGCAACATTTCTTTTTAAATATATCCAATTGTTTCTTACTCTACGCTTTTCCCTTGTTCCTATGCTCAACTCAGGAATCGTTGTACTAAAATTCATCTCAAGTCTGAACTTCCTCGCCCATCCTGTGCATCCAAATAGCTCGCAGGCGTCGCAATGATAATCATCTTTACAGTCTGTCTGTGTTGGATCACATGTTGTTCCGCCCAATCCCCTTATCAGAGCTTCATACCACCATCTCAAACTCCCAATTATGCCAGTCTCTCTTAAAGTATTATTCTTTCTCTCTGCATCTCCTGTCCAAATTGGAGTCAATGGCTTAATATTCACTACAAATCTTCTCATTTCACCCGCACCTTCAAAACCTTATTCTGCTCCATGTATCGCTATAAGTGCGCTCTTCAATAATGGATGGCTCTTTCTCTACTTGCTCACCACCAGCGGTTGTTATTATAACCTGATGTCACAATTCAAACTATTTTGATGATGGATAAGCTTTTTCATTATAACACAGATATATAGCCTGAATGCCAAAAGGAAAATTAATCACACTTGAAGGAATTGACGGGACTGGTAAGTCAAGCATCGCAAAAATTTTGAAAACTAAATTCCCTGATGCCGTTTTTACAATGGAACCAACCCGGGGCTGGATCGGGAAAGCTGTAAAAAAATCGATTGAATCCGAGGCAGACCCTCTCGCAGAGCTGTTTTTATTCATAGCAGACCATGCTGAACATATAGCAAAAGTAATCCGACCTGCTCTCGAAGATGGAAAGATTGTAATATCTGACCGGTATTCGGACAGCAGATACGCATATCAGGGCGCCACACTTTCGCATATCTTCGATGACGCAATGGGATGGATAGAGAGCATCCATAAAGGCTGGACGATTGTTCCTGATTTGACAATTCTCTTTACAATAGACCCAAGCATCGCTGTTTCACGGTGCGGCATCCGAGGGAATCATACAAAGTTTGAAAAAATCGGGTTCCTGAAAACCGTGCAGGAAAATTTTTTGAAACTTGCGAAGAGAGAACCGCGCAGATTCGTAGTTGTAGATGCCGGGAAGGAACTTGAAGTTGTAGCAGAGGAAGTTGAAATTGTAATTAAGGAATTTTTAAATAAATAATGGAAGCTAACATCGGCACTACCAGAATAACCCTCGTACTGGGCGACATCACCGAACAGGAAACCGATGCCATAGTCAATGCAGCGAATCCCACCCTTATGGGAGGCGGAGGAGTGGACGGCGCGATACACAGGAAAGGCGGAGCAGAAATATTGAAAGAATGTAAGCTCATCAGGCAGACATTATATCCAGAGGGTCTTCCAACCGGAAAAGCCGTTGCGACATCGGGAGGAAAACTGAAAGCGAAAAAAGTCATACATACCGTCGGACCGATATGGAGCGGGGGAAATAATCGAGAACCTGAACTTCTTGCAGAAGCCTACAGGAACAGCCTTGCTCTTGCCCTGAAGATGGATTTAAAGACAATTGCCTTCCCGTCCATCAGCACTGGGGCATTTGGATACCCTGTTGAGAAAGCAAGCAGCTTGGCTATCAGTAGTGTTCTGGATTTTCTTGGAAAAAATAAAGGGATTGTGGAGGTGAGGTTTGTGCTCCACAGCCAGCATGACATACGAACGTATAAAGATGCATTAAAAGAGATTCAGGATTCACTTATATAAAAAAATATGGATAACGTTTATATTTCTTCGACTAATAAGGTTTAAGTATGGCAGAGCTTGGAAAAATAGAAAAACCGCAAGCTTCGGGTTTTGCTGCGAAGCGGAAACTTTACGTAGTTCCCACACTTCCATTTGAAGAGCTGGCTCTGCAATATCAACTCGATACCGCAAAAATCGAACGGTTCTGGGGTGAGGTCAGGGAAAAAATAAACCATTTTGTATCAACCTATGGAAAGATAAGCACCATCTTTATCGAAGGCGTGAATGAGGAAGAGAAAATCGGATTGGAATTTCTTGAGAAATTCGGAAAAGAAAGCAACCATTACAAGCTGTTAAAAGGCCTCATGGATAGCGGGGCAGTTATCAGGGGAATTGAAAAAAGAACATATATTGAGAAGTCAAGGCTGCTATTTGATGAGTACTCAAAATCATTCCTCCCTGAAGTTAAAGAAATCCACGAAGGTTTTTACGGCAAAGATAAGGATTTTGATGAGTGGAGAAATTATATTGTAAAAAAAATCCAGGAAACCCAGGACGAGATGGGGAAACTTGCCTCAAAGCTCATCGGAGAACTGCCTGCAGAGACGAATGGAGTACTTATTATGACCGAAGGGAGACCAATCGAGTTTCCTGAAGGGATTGATGTTTTCCAGATAAGACCGCCGGCTTTTGATGAGATTGCCCGGAATATCAGAGAAAAAACAAAATGAGAATGGGTTATATTTCTTAACAAACTCAAACCTAAACTATTAAAATTTATTTTTAACATAACGGATAACCTTATATATTACATGCTTACGTATTGTTATATTGTAGGCATAATTATCATTATAACGATAAGCTTTATGTCCGAGCCCGAAACCTCCTACGGGTTGCTCCTCTGTTCGCTATTAGGGGGTGAGAATCCCCCCTCGGACAAATCTCCTCGAATTTTTGAACATATTTCTTCAACGCCCACGATACCACAATAACCTTTACATATCTATAAGCGTAGAATAAGGGGTCATGACAACACTCGACCCCTGGGGCGCAGTCAAAATCGATAATTATTCGAAACTCTTTGATGAGTTCGGGATATCAAAATTTGACGACCTCCTCGCAAGAATTCCCAACCCGCACAGGTACATGCGCAGGCATGTTATTTTCGGGCACAGGAGTTATGACGCAGTTCTTGACGCCATGCTTTCTGGAAAGCCGTTTGCAGCAATGAGCGGTTTTATGCCTTCCGGTCATGCCCATCTCGGTCATAAGATGGTGATGGAGGAGATTATCTGGCACCAGCAGCAGGGCGGGGATGCGTTCCTGGCTATCGCTGATATGGAGGCGCATGCTGTCCGGGGAAAAAGCTGGAAGGAATGCAGGGAACTTGGTATAAACGAGTACATTCTCAGCGCTATAGCTCTCGGTTTTGAACCGGGCGAACACGGCCATATCTATTTCCAGTCAAAGTCCGCCAATGTAAAAGACCTCTCTTTTGAGCTTGGCATAAAAGCCAATTTTTCAGAAATGTCTGCGATTTACGGTTTTAACGGTGAGACGAACATCGCGCATATGGTAAGCACGGTAACGCAGAGCGCAGACATACTGCAGCCGCAGTTAGAGGAGTTCGGAGGACCGAAACCCGTTGTGATTCCCGTAGGCGCTGACCAGGATCCTCATATCAGGCTCACGCGCGGGCTTGCGTACAAGGTGAATATGTTCATAGTAGAGGAGAGAAAAGGTGCAGACAAGGAATTTATAAGCGTGCGAGGCAAAGCCGCTCCAGCAAATGCCCTTTCTGAAATCGCCAAACTCACAGGCGGCAAGCTTTACGAAGAGCATGTGGATGTTTTCAAGCACACTCTGGAAGAGGTAGAAAACATTGTCGGGCAAGTGGAATTGAAATACGGAGGTTACGCCTTCATGCCTCCCGCCTCCACGTACCATAAGTTCATGACCGGGCTTCAGGGCGGCAAGATGTCAAGCAGTGTCCCTGAAAGCTACATTGCACTCACCGAAAAACCAGAAGAAGGGGCAAAGAAGGTTATGCGCGCAAAAACAGGCGGCAGGGTGACACTTGAGGAGCAAAAGAAACTGGGAGGCGAACCCGATAAATGCACCGTGTATGAGTTACTGCTCTACCATCTGGTTGAAGATGATAATGAGCTTCTTAAGGTCTATAAGGACTGCATGGGAGGCACGCGCGTGTGCGGCAACTGCAAGAAACATGCTGCTGAGCTTATGCGTGATTTCCTGAAGGAGCATCAGGAAAAAAGGGAGCTTGCGAGAGAGAGGCTGGGCGAGTTCGGGCTGTAAATATACCTGCAATTATTTTAACTCCACAACTGCCCGCCCAGTATCGCTTCAGTCCTGTCATTGGTACTCTGGTGCACTTTCTTAATTATTACGAGATATTCATTACCTATCTGTTCCGGCTCTTCAAAAACAGCATCCACACCCACCAATCTCAGGTATTCCTCAAATTCCTTTACGGTATCCAGGTTCTTCACCCTTATCTGGACGTTTTCGGCAATACGTTCGCCATCTTTTTTCTTTTTAATGGTTTTTATCATAGGCAAAAGAAGATTTTCCCCGAGCTGCCGGCACCTTTTTTTCAGGCTCTCCTCATCCTCGCCCCATTCAACCGACTGGAAGGCTTCCCTGCATACCCTTCCGAAGAAAAAATCCCGCCCGAAATCATTGTAGAATTCAAAAGCGTATCTTAAGTCGGCGCAGTTACTCTCTGAACTTGTGTACTTCATCGGCGGAAGAATCATTTGCGGGTCTTTGATAACCACCCCTTCATGCATCGAACCGCCTAATTCCTTGATAATCCGCGAAATCCCGGTATGCGCTTCTCCAATTTCAAACTCCCCGAAAAGCCTGACCGATTTTATACCGTACTTATCCACAAGCGCCCGCCGTTTCATAACAGGCAGGGGTTTTCCTGTTATCTTCTCTCTTATGTCAAAAACAAAAAAATCAAGGGACTCTATATCATAAAATGTTTTTGGCACATACGGGCTGTCCGGGCCCACCATCTCCCCGCACAGCACAAGTTCAGGATGGTCCTTGAAAAAATCATATCCAATGATGTCAATTGCTTTCTCGGTTGTATAAGGACAGATAAAACCGCCGCGCGTGAGAGCAACGAGCGCATCGCCGATTAACGCCACCCTGACATTGTAGCCGTTCATCTTCTCCTCCACTGCCACTTTCCCGCATGAAGAGAAATGCTTTTGCAGGGCAGGAGATAACATCAATGTCCGCGAAATCTTGGGAAACCCGCGCACTATATCAAGCGGTTTGGTGAATACAGATGTGCCTCCTTCAATCAAGGAGACAGGTTTATCGAACCTGAATAATTCTTTCTTTCCCCATACATACTGTATCGTCTTTCTTTTCAGTGCGCCTGTTACCCTGTGTTCCGGAATATCCAGCAGTTTGGATACCTTTCCTATATCCAGTCTATTGACAAATTCTGAGACATCCCGTCTCATCCTTTCTCCGCCAGATGCTTGATAATCGCTCTCCTGCTGATTACGCCCACCAGCTCGTCCTTGAGATTAAGAACAGGCACCCCGCCAATATTCTCATCCAGCATCAATGATACGACCTCGGAAATCGGTGTATTCGTTCTTACGGATTTAACACTCCTGGTCATGATATCACCCACAATAATGTTGCGGATTCTCCCATCCTGCTGATTATCCGGTACGAGGTCTCTAAAATTCATCATCGCCTTTGCAACATCACGCTCGGTGATGATTCCTACGATATCGCTATTTTCAACTACAGGCACCCTTCCGATATCATTGTCCAGCATTATGCGCCTTGCGTGCGCGACCCTGTCTCCAGGGCTTACGGATATGGGTTCTTTCATTATCTCGGCTGCATATCCTTTCACGCCCTTTGCGCTTTTTAATATCTCATGCGGCGTCACCCATCCAAGAATATTGCCATTGTCGGTCACCACGAGTATTCCCCCTTTCCTGTCCATCAATGCAATCGCATCTTCAATACCCGTATCGGAAAGGACTTTCGCGAACAAATCCGTTGTGGCGGCGGCAACATGCAGTGATGAAGCGGGAAGATTCGAGGTCTTCCATGTCCCGAGCTTCCGGGCTATGCTCCTCATCGTAATTACACCGGCGAGTTCGCTTCCGTTAGTCACCAGGAGCCTGCGTGTATCATGCTTATCCATCAAGTCCATTGCATGTGAAAGTTTGTCTGACTTATGCACCGAAACAGGTTCACTCATTATGTCTTTTACTTTCATGTTATCACCTACATTGTCATTATTGATGTCACAATATTTTCACCGGTCAATATTCCCATAATCCCATTACCCAGCACCGGCAGCCCGTTTATCCTCTCTTTTACCATTATGCCAGCGGCATACGTTGCCAGGTCATCATTCTTAATCGAAATAATCGGGCTTGACATGATGTCCTCGGCGACGAGGGGCACTTCTTCTATATACCTGTTCTGTTTCCTTCCGGCTGCGCTTTCCTTGCGCGTCATCTTTATTTCTTTTTGAGGCAGGTCGCCTCTTTTATTTTTCATTTCAGTGAACGTGAGATTGGAACTTGTAATAATCCCAACCGGCATATCATTTTCTTGAAGAACCACTGCCCTGTCTATCATATTTGCATCAAGTTCGTGAAGTATGTGGCTTATCGTGTGATGCCTGTGGACGGTTAACGCATGTTCAATTTTCAAATCCTTGACTTTCAGGTCAAGATCCAGGGTTGAGAAGTACCTGATTAAATCCCATTTTGTGACTATGCCTATCACTTCATTCCTATTGTTGACAACCGGCAGCCCGCCAATATTATTTTCACTCATCAATTCTGCAAGCTGCCTGGGTGTCGCCTCAGGGAATATCGTTATCAGGCTCTCGGTCATGACTTTTCTTACAGGTATATCATCAATCGGCCGCCTGCGCCACTGCGGCTCTGCCTGGTTAAGCCTTCTGCTTATGTCTTTCTTAGTCACAACCCCGATGGGTTTGTTATTCTCAACGATTACAAGCCTTCCGATTTTGTGGCGAAGCATAAGGTTCCTTGCTCTTGCTACATTCTCATCCGGCGATACTACATAAACTGGTGCGCTCATTATATCCTTGATTTTCATAAAAACCTCTTAATCCGCCATTGCCCTGACAAAATCACGTTCTGTTATAATGCCTTTCAGTTCGCTTTCTTCAAGCACTGGAAGCGAACCGACATTCTTATCAAGCATGACGCTTGCAGCCTCTCCTAAATCCACATCCGATTTTGTAAAAATTACATCTCTTCTTATAAGAGTGCTGATGGGTACTTCAAAAACCTCCCTGGCGTTTCCCGTAACAAGCCGGTTGAACATATCGCCGCTTCCCAGGAAACGCATGATGTCAGAAGCCGTAATTATGCCTATCAGGACATTATCCCGGATTACGGGAAGTCTCCTGAAACCATTATTTATCATGGATTTTGCTGCAATCCCGACCGACATATCGGCCGGGGCAGTTACTATATTTTTGCTCATGTATTCATCTACTATCTTGCCCGTGACAATTCCCGATATAAGGAAGACAAAGTCCCTTTCGGAGATGATGGATTTTACCCGCTCCTCTCTGTCAAGGATGGGAATCCCGCCCACATTTTCTTTTATCATCGTATCCATTGCATCCTTAAGCGAATCTTTTTCATTGAGCGTTACAACATTCTCTTCCATTATCTCGCTTATACTGCCATTAACGGCGGCGAGCAGGTTCCCTTTGAACCTGTTCTTTACTATCAGGTTTCTTTGACCCCCTCCGAGAAAATCTACAATATCCTGCGAGGTCACTATTCCTTTTAAGCGGCTGGTACCCGCATCAACCACCGGAAGTCTCCTGAAACCGTGCTTCAACATGGTCTTGACTGCTTCAATCACCGGCATCGTAGGGGGTATTGTCACAACTTCCCTTGATGCCACTGTCATTATATCGCCGGACTTTTCAGAAATCCTTGATTTAAAACCAATGGGCGCCATGTTCCGCATATATCCTCTGGGGTCCTGTTGTTTTTTTTTCAGGGTTATGTTTCTAAAATTCATAAAGCACCTTTAAATGAACGCTTTGATTATATCGCTTCTATCAACTATACCTGCAAGTTTTCCGCCATTGACTACAGAAAGCCTCCCTACGTCAAGCTTCATGAAAGCCTGTATCGCTTCCTTTAAGCTCGTTTCCGGAGTTAAAGAATATGCAGGAGTGCTCATAATCTTTTCTACAGGCGGCGACATGGAAGACCTCGTCCCCTGCTCATCCTCCCTCTCGATCCTGGCATAGCCTGCATTGATAATATTACGCCGGGTGACCATTCCGATAAGTTCGCCATTTTTTACTACAGGCAAACCCGAAAAACCCGTTTCTTTCATGTTAAGCCAGACTTTGGCAACATTGTCCTTGGGAGAACATGTTTTTACATCGGTGGTCATTATCTCGCTTATCGTTATCTTACTTATCTTCTTTGAAGGAATTTTATCTAAGTCAAGGTTCCTGAAAATATCAACTATGCTCAAAATACCCACAAGCGTCATATCCTGCCCGGATTTCAACACAGGGACGCGACCGATGCCTGCCTCTATCATCAATCTGGCAGCCTGCATCATATCCATATCAGGATATACAAAAGGAAACTCCGATGTAAAACCTTCAACTGTTACATTGGATTTTGTGGAGTATATGTTCAACAATTCCTTCTCTGTTAAGATTCCTATCACCCTGTTCTTATTATCCACCACCGGCACCGTGCGAAAATGCCTGTCCCTCATCAACTGGCGTACATGTGTCATATAATCCGATTCGTGAATAAAAACGGGATTCCTGGTCATTACATCTTTCACTTTCATAGTCTCATACTCCTTTTATTGCGCATATATTTGTTACTTAATTAAAATCCCAAATTTACTGCGTCTTAAGTCTCTCTGCAACTCTCACAAAGAAGTTTCCCATCTACTAGTAACAGCGTATCAACATTATCGCCGCATTCCTCGCATATCCCACGATTGATCTTTTGAGGAACCTCCATTGAAAAAACCTTCTCCCGGTGCATCTTGATTAGGTCGGAGAAAATACTTCCCATCTCGGCTGAAATCGCGATGAGGTCGGTATCCGTGACAATACCCACAAGTTTTCCATTGTCCACAACTGGTAATCGCCTTATCTCCATTTTCACCATCTTATGCATGGTATCGGTAACATCCTCTTCGGTATCTATGGTTATCAGGGGAGTGGTCATCAATTCTCTCATGGAAATATCATCCGGTTTAAGATTCCTGGATACGATTTTCCTGACAATATCACGCTCTGTGATTATTCCAACAGGTTGCTTTCTATCTGTGATAATGATGCTGCCAACATCATAGTCTAACATTTTTTTTGCTAATTTTTGGACATCACTTTTTATGTCAATGGTAACTACATCCCTGGTCATTATTTCTTTTACCGGCATCTTAACTTCCATAGTTATCCTCCCTATACGTAACTATGTATTTTGATGTGTTTAAATGTTATGTTGGCTAATTCAAAGCATCATTTAAAATTGAACGCAATATTTCGATTTTAATCAATTTTCAGACTTATTCTTTTAACATCCTGACCATTTTTATTGCAGCCTCTACTGCCCGCTTGGCGTATTCCACACGCTCATGAGCATCAAGCCTGCTCATTCCGGGGCCTGATATTCCAAGAGTTATGGGTTTCCTGTATTCCAGGGCAAGGTCTGCTATCTTCCTTGAGGCGTGCTGTATAACTATCTCGTCGTGTTTGGTCGCTCCCTGTATTACGCAGCCAATTGTGACAACAGCATCAATAGTCTTATCCTCCGCCAGTTTCTTTACTGCCAGTGGCATATCAAAAACTCCGGGGACGTATAATATTTTCTCAACCGAGGCACCGAGGAAAGCGGCATGTTCTTTTCCAAGGGTCTCCATCTGGATTGTTAAATCACGGTTGAATTCTGAAACCACAAATCCTAATTTTATACTCATTTTAGCACCTGAATTGTTATATTATTTGATTCATCTATATATTTTTCGATAGAGTTTTTTAGCTTTAAAGCCCGGCGTTCGATACTGCGGCATGAATCCATGGGTTACGTTGCGTCTTAGTGGAAGGGTATATACAGAAGCATCAAATATTATATTCTTATGAAAAGGCAAACGGCAAAGGATTTTTTAATAAGTACAATTTTTCCCACAGTATTAATTCCCATATTCACGGTGGTGGTTATTGTGGTTAATTTAATAAATCCACAAAATCCAATTCCGCCCATAGTCGTAGCAATAATTTTAGTGGTATTAATAGTCTGGGCGATAATAAGATGGTCACTTGAACGTAATCTTAGTTTAATAAAACGATATGATTTATTGATGAAACCTTTAGGAGAGCTGAGCCGTATGAATAGCAATGGTAATCGAATCTTCTTGGAAGTAAAGGAAGTAATTAAAGACCCACCAAAGAACGTAAATCTTTCTCTTTGTTGTGAAAAATATTCTGAGCTTAAGCTAAAGCAAAGAGATGTTAATCGGAAATTCAATGAATTAAATGAAAAACTGGATAAACTAATTAGCATTCCGTATCGTTTGTATTGGACAGACACGGTTTTAATTGAAAAGGAATTTGCTGAGCTTTTTAGTGATACTAAAACACTACACGAAGATTTTATCGCGACGATGAATTGTGGAAATATCTCTGAATACTTATTTGATTGTGATGTACTTATAGCTGCATATAAAGATTTTTTTTCTGCATTGAATGCATTTATCGAAATAAAAAACAAAATACCAAAGGATATCCTATCCCCTCCACCACTACCACCTCACAATCCTTGGAAAGTGTGAGGTTTATCAAAATAATTTATTTAAATATGGCTACAGACTATGGCAAACCACAAAGAAACAAGTATTTCAGATAAAATATGGGTTACAACTAAGAAGTTACGTAACCCAATCCATGAAACATTTATATCCCTTATTAATGTATGAAAGGAGAAAGAAGGAATCATTTATGGTGAAAATATTCTATGACAAGGATGCAGACTTAAAAGTATTGAAGAATAAGACCATTGCAGTAATCGGTTATGGCAGCCAGGGAGCAGGACAGGCGCAGAATCTTCATGATTCGGGACTCGATGTTATTGTGGGCGTCCGCAAGGGCGGCGAGTCATGGGCGCAGGCAAAGGCTGACGGTCTCTCAGTGGCGACAATGGCAGACGCGGCTAAAAAGGGAGATTTAATCCAGATACTGGTACCTGATGAGATACAGGGCGCTATCTATGCAAGCGAAATCGCCCCCAACATCAGCAAAGGCAAAACGTTGTGTTTCTCGCACGGCTTTAATATCCATTTTAACCAGATTGTGCCGCCAAAGGACGTGGACGTAATAATGGTCGCACCCAAAGGACCGGGCTTCCTTGTAAGGCGCACTTATACCGAGGGCATCGGCGTTCCCGCTCTTCTTGCAATATACCAGGACGCTTCCGGGAAAGCATGGGATACGGGCATGGCTTATGCGAAAGGCATCGGCGCTACACGCGCAGGGGTTATAGAGACTACTTTCAAGGAGGAGACCGAAACCGATCTCTTTGGCGAGCAGGTTGACCTGTGCGGCGGCTGCACGAGCATGATAAAGGCATCCTTTGAGACGCTTGTCGAGGCGGGATACCAGCCGGAGATTGCATATTTTGAGACATTGCATGAATTAAAACTCATAGTCGATTTGATTCACGAAGGCGGCTTGAGCAAGATGTGGTATTACGTATCCAACACAGCGGAGTATGGCGGCATGACCGTAGGTCCGAAGATAATCAACGAGCAGTCGCGCCAGGCTATGAAAGAGGCGCTTCGCAGGATTCAGAGCGGGGAGTTCGCCCGCGAGTTCGTGCTTGAAGGCAGGACGAACAGACCGGTGTTGAATGCGCTTGAAAGACAGGAGAACGAGCACCAGATAGAGAAGGTCGGGAAAGAACTGCGAGCCATGATGCCGTGGCTGAAGAAGGATTAAAAACCTTTAGCAAAGTCGAGGGGTATGCTACGCATACCCCAACACGCCCTCCCGTTCGCAAAGCGTGTCGAAGACAGGCGTGACTCGGGCACTGCGCAAGCCGAAGTATCGGCTTACGATGGCAAATTGCCATCATTTTAGTTTGAATTAGTTCCCAATTTTCAACCGGATAATATTCAGGTCACAATCACTTTTCCTTTCATGGTTGGATGGATGTGGCACTGATACTCAAATGTCCCCGCCTCGTTAAATGTGCTGCACACTGTCCTGGTTAGTCCACGTCACAGTGGTCCCTTTTGCAATCGTTATGGTATCCGGGTTAAATGCAAAACCCTTAATCTCAACAGTATTGGTGGCCGCAGGTTGAGTCTCTGTTTTTGGTCCGTATGTACAACCGCTTGTCAGTACAGCGATTATCAAAAAGCCAATAAGCCACATCTTTCTCATTTTTAACCCTCCTTTACAATATACATTCACTATGCACTACTTATAATTTTTTGCTTTGGAATTATATGTTCGTTGGATTTGAAAAGTAAAAATGTGACATGATAAATCATGTTATTTTAAAAATGTTGTTAGAAAACTATAAATATCGATGTTATAACATATATGCTGCAAATAAATGTGATATATTAATTCACATTGATTTAGGAGATTTACTTGAAAATTGTATCAAAGCCTTTGCTGTATACACCCGAATGGCTGGTCTCATTTGAAAAAGAAGTGGCTTCCGAAATTATCCTGAACCAAGATACAGGCGAAGTGATTCGTGAATACAGGACGAGATATGGCATGTCTCAGGAACAACTTGGAGCTTTGATGGACCTGCGGCGTGAATCCATATCGCGTATTGAAAATGGAAGTGTGACGCCAACGTTGGGTTTTATCAAAAAATTCATTAATGCCGTATCTTTAATTGAGGCAATCCGTGTCGAGAGGGCACAGCATAAGGAAATCGATGTTCATTTTCTTGAGAATCTGGCAAAAGAACTTGGTTTTTCGCGTGAAGAACTTACGGGAATCATTAAAGTGGCAGTAGAAAGTTACGATAAAAAACTCATCAAAATTCAAAAATCGTTAAAGGAGAAAAAAATATGACAGAGGATTCAGTTATCTGGCTTGAAGAGGTAGGAAAGGAAGATATTGCGATTGTGGGCGGCAAAGGCGCAAGCCTTGGCGAGATGCTGCGCGCTGAACTCCCAGTTCCCCCTGGATTTGCCGTAACAGCACAGGCTTTTCGCAGGTTTATAGATGAAAATGGAATAAACGATGAACTTTTCAGCTCCCTTGAAGTGGATGTTGATGACGCAGATGAATTAAGAGAGGCGGAGAAAAAGGCAAAAAAAATTATCATGGGGGCAAAAATACCTGATGATATTGAAAAAAGCATAAGGTCAAAATATAAAGAGCTGTGCAAAAGAGAAGGAAATCAGGCTTTCGTGGCTGTGCGTTCAAGCGCCACAGCCGAAGATTTGCCAGACGCAAGTTTTGCAGGTCAGCAGGATACCTTCCTTAATATCAAAGGAGAGCAAAACGTAATCGAAGCTGTGAAAAAATGCTGGGCATCCCTTTACGGCGCTCGTGCTATCTATTACCGTGTAAAACAGGGATTTGACCACAGCAAGGTCAACCTGTGTGCCGTAGTGCAGATAATGGTGGATGCAGAAAAAGCCGGTGTTCTGTTCTCATCCCATCCTTCTACAGGAGAGCCGCTCACTATTATCGAAGGTGCATGGGGGCTTGGTGAAACCGTTGTTTCTGGAGCCGTTTCCCCTGACTATTACGTGGTTGACAAACTGACAAAGAAGATAACCGAGAGAAAGGTTGCCACTAAAAACGTGATGCATACCAAAGACCCCAAGACCGGTAAAACAATAGAGGTTCCTGTGCCTCAAGATAAGAAAAATGCAAAAGTGCTGGATGATGACGAGATTTTGAAACTTGTTGAGCTTGGGGGGGTAGTCGAGGAACTGTACGGCATTCCACAGGATGTGGAGTGGGCGATTAAGAATAAAGAAATATTCATGCTCCAGTCAAGACCCATAACCACGATAAAGAAGAAAAAAGAACCCAAGGAAAAAGTTGCCACGTCTGCGCTGCTGGAAGGGCTGGGAGCATCGCCGGGAATTGCATACGGTGAGGCAAAGCTCGTCTCTGATGCAAGTGAGCTTGGAAAAGTCAAGAACGGCGATATACTTGTGGCTGTCATGACCACGCCTGATATGGTTCCTGCCATGAAACGCGCCGCTGCAATAGTAACGGATGAAGGAGGATTGACATGCCATGCCGCCATCGTGTCGCGCGAGCTTGGATGCCCTGCAGTTGTCGGGACGCGAAAAGCCACGCATGTATTAATTGACGGAATGAAAATAACCGTGGATGGCGAGAAAGGGCTTGTGTTCGAAGGAAAAAAGGATGCTGCTGCACCTACTGTGCGTCCTGAAAAAGCTGTTTCTTATACGAAATCAAAGCCTCTTACAGCTACTGAAATAAAGGTTAACATCTCTATTCCTGAAGCAACCAAGCGTGCAGTGGAAACGCAAGCAGACGGTGTGGGGCTTCTGCGGATTGAACATATCATCCTGGGTCTTCCAAAACATCCGAGGCAGTACATCAAGGAAGGAAAAGCAGATGAATATGTCAATGAACTTGTTTCGCGCATCCAGACAGTAGTTGATGCATTCTACCCGAAGCCTGTCTGGGTGAGGACGCTTGATGCGCCCACAGATGAGTTCAGGGCGATGGAAGGGGGGGAAGGCGAGCCAATAGAGCCGAATCCGATGCTCGGTTACCGGGGCATAAGGCGCGATCTCATCGATACTGAACACTTTGAGCTTGAGGTAAGGGCGTTCAAGGAATTAATCAAACGCGGCTACAACAATATGGGCATCATGATTCCTCTTGTGCAGCATCCTTCGGAGCTTCGCCGCGCAAAGGAGTTCATGCGCGAAAAGGGGCTGGATATTAGTAAAATAGATATAGGCATCATGGTCGAAATCCCGGCTGCAGCGCTCATAATCGACCAGTTCATAGCCGAGGGGCTGGATTTTGTGAGCTTCGGCACCAATGACCTCACGCAGTACACGCTTGCGGTTGACAGGAACAATGAGCATGTGGCGCATCTTTACAATGAGATGCACCCTGCTATAATGAAGCTCATCGAGCATGTTATTATCGAATGCAATAAGGCTGGCGTGAAAACAAGCATCTGCGGGCAGGCCGGGAGCAATCCCAAGGTGGCAAAGAGGCTTGTGGAGCTTGGGATAACGAGCATTTCGGCGAATATTGATGCTGTGGAGGCTGTGAGAGAGATGGTGGCGAGGACTGAGTTGCAGTTGTTGCTGAGGGCAAGCAGGGAGAAAAAAACGTAATGAGAATCCTCACCGACCTCGACAAAAAGCTCCTCGCAAAACTCGCGCCCGAACTTGAAGGCGCTACAGGACCGGCGCCGGGGCATGATTATAAATTCATCCTGCTTCCGGTCTCGCATAAGTTATCAGAATCCCCTGAGGATTTCGCGAACCGGGTCAATAGATTGACAGATGGGGAGCTTAATTATTTAGTTGAACTGATTTTAAAAGGAGAAGAAGATGTGCGCTCGCTGGCTGAAGGGGATTTCGATGCGCTTGTTGAATTAATAGGGAAAAGATTGCCGGAAAAAGCGAAGGAATTAATCAATAAAAAATAAAAATATTCAATAATATATTTAAACTATAAAAGCGCATTTGTGGGTGATGATGGTGCAACTAACAGGCGAAGCAGTAGTCACTGTAGATAACAAAATTTTAAAGCTGAATCCAGCGGATTGGTCAGGTAGTTGTCTAGCTGTGGAAAGTACTCTACATCAGCTTTCTCCGTATATAGGCAAAATTAAGTCCACTTTTGCTAGAAAATTGATTACAACTTACACTAAGCCAGATGATATCGTTTTAGACCCATTTGCAGGTTCAGGAACTGTAATTCTAGAGTCATTGATTGCCGGAAGACAGGCAATTGCAAATGACATTAACCCTTATGCAATTACCTTAATCAAAGCAAAGATGTTTCCTCCCGATTCGTTAGATGAAGCGATTAAAGACGCTAAATATTATATTTCTATGACTAAAAAACAAAGTAAAGAGATTGATTTGGAGGAAGTGCCAGATTGGATAAAGAAATTCTATCACCAAGATACACTGAAAGAGATAATCTCCCTCAGTCAATTATTGCGGGAAAATAATGAAGATTTTCTACTTGCATGTCTCTTGGGGATTTTACATCATCAGCGTCCTGGTTTTTTATCTTATCCTGCAAGCCATTTAGTGCCATATTTGAGGACAAAGAAATATCCTCCAGAAGAGTATCCTGAGATGTATTCATACAGAGATGTAGAGTCAAGGCTTATAAAAAAAATACAAAGGGTCTATAGGCGACTCCCTCTATTTGATAATACTCTGCGGAGGACATGTTATCAAAAAGATGCTGAGGAACTGGTTCTGCCAGATAATAGTATTGATGCTATAATATCAAGCCCACCTTACATGAATGCCTTAGATTATGCCAGAGACAATAGGTTGAGATTATGGTTCTTGGGGGAAAGAGATTATAAAAAATATGACACAAAAAGTCCACGTAACATTGAAGATTTTAAAAATTTAATGAAAACTGTAATGAAGAATTTATATCCAGCATTAAAGATGAATTCTTATTGTGTGTTTGTTCTTGGGGATGTGAATAAATCCAAGAAATCTATTAATACAGCATTAGCAGTCATTGATATCGCAAATAGCTTGGGTTCCTTTGATTGTGAGGGTTTCGTCCGAGACGAAGTACCTACTTTTAGAAGGGCTAGAAAAGAAGGGGCTTGTACAAAAAATGAATGGATCATTGTGTTGAGGAAGGTGGGGAATTGAGAAATTCAACTCTTCCGCCGTTTAATCAATTAAAAGGGAGAAAAATTTTCAACTACGAATTAATTGAAGAGATCGGACATGGAAAAGTTGGAGTTGTTTATAAGGCTTATAATAAAGATATTAATCATTATAGGGCAGTAAAAATTATTCCTAAGAAAAAATTAAGGCAGAACTGGCAAATTGAATTCATTAAAGTTGCAAAATTAGAAGGAATAGCTCAAGTTGCTCAATACCATGATCATAAACCCCATGATAATGAACCTTACGAAATATTTGACGGTGAGTCTTTTGCTTGTATTTTATGGGAGTATATAAATGGAGATAATCTGAGAGATTTTATACGAAAAAATCCAAAAGCAATGACACTTGAGGTTATATTGAACATTACTGATCAATTACTTCAAGCGTTTCGTGCAATGAAAGAAGAAGGCATTTCGCATAATGACCTGCATGAAGGAAACATTTTAATTTACTTTGATAAGAGAATGAGTAATCCTGAAATTCCAAGAATCAAGATAACAGATTTTGGAATAGGAGGTTCGCATGATAAATTAAAGCCCAAAGATGACTACAGAGAATTGGCGCGTATATTACATAACCTGTTAGAATTAATAGACCCATCTGATTTGAGCGATGGGAAGGCTCTTTTTCTTTATGATAAGTTCATTGAATTTATTCAAAAGAAGCTCTTGGAAAAAAATCCTACCGAGGGTACTTTTGTCCAAAATCCTCATAAATTAATAGATATTTTGACACAGATTCCAAACGAATACAACTCAATAGCGGTAATAAAATCTAATAAATTGAGTCATCCTTTCGATTATCTTAGATGCGAACAAATAGGAAATTCATTTGAATTACTTCAATTATTATATTCTCAGAATTTTCCCGGATATGATGATCTACTTAGAAGGAACAATACTATTTTGACTGGTCCAAGAGGTTGCGGAAAAACTACAATTTTTAGGAACTTGAGTTTAAAAACCCAACTAATGGCAGGAAATAAAAAAGGGATTTCTGATAATTTTATAGGGATTTATTATCATTCCTACGACCTATATTTTGCATTTCCTTATCTAAGGTCACAATTGAGTGATGAGAAAAGACTGGCAATAATACATTATTTCAATTTATCTATTTTGTATGAAATAATAGATTTATTGTTCATTGCTTCTGATTCCAAAAAATTTGGAAGTTTGATTGATGACAATGAAGCGAAAGAGTTTCAATTTTTTATTAAAAAATATTTAGATACATATACCTATCCTCCCGAAGGGTCAAACATTCTCAGGAATTTAATGTCTTTTATAGTGGGAGAGAAAAAAGCTTTAAGGGATTGGTTTGACAGAAAAAAGGGCGCTATTAAACCAGATTTCATACCAATGGATTTCATAAAAGAGATGACTTCTTTTTTGCAGAAAAATCTAAAGCTCTTCACAGATAAGCCAATATATTATCTATTGGATGATTATTCTCTACCAACTGTATCACAGCAATTACAAGAAACTTTGAATGATTTTATTTTATTCCCCAGCGAAGGTTCTGAACATTTCTTTAAGATATCAACTGAAAGTATTGTCACTTTTTACCCGTTTAATTCCAAAAATAAAATGATGATTGAAAATAGAGAATATGTTGTAGTTGATTTAGGCGATTATTTCCTTAAAGAAGATTATTCTATAATTGAAAACTTCATTTCAGAAGTCATCAATAATAGGCTGAAAAATTCAGAAAAAATAGATACTAAATATCATGATATTCGATTGATTTTAGGAGCTAATCCATACAAGTCGTATAATGAACTTGCCCGCCAAATTCGAAATGAAAAACCAAGTGGCAAAAAAAGAAGAATTTTGTATTATGGGTGGGCAACAGTTGTTGATTTATGTTCAGGAGATATAGCAAACATTTTAGAACTAATTAAAAAAATGTTTGAAATGGTAGGGCCAGATAATTTTTCAGACCCGAATGGAGTAATAATTCCGTTGAGCTATCGAGAAGATGATACTATCAAAGCTACCCATCTACAGGATAAAGCCATAAGAGAAGCAGGAAATGAGTTTCTTCAGAAAATAGGAGCAATTCCAGAGGATCAATATGGCCCAAAACTTAAGAAAATTGTTGAAGCTTTTGGTCGCATAGCTCATTGGTATCTATTAAATGAAAATTCTAAAAACTTAGAGGGAAACCCACCTCATCAGGCATTTAGGATTGAAATGCAAAAAGCACCAGAATTAGATGATGTTTCAAAAAAGATATATGAAAACCTTATCAAATATGGAATATTCCTTAGAGATATAAGAGGCAAGAGTCAGAGGGGTAATGTCGTAGATAGACTTTATCTTCGCCGGATTTTGATACCTACTTTTAAGTTGACTCCAAATAAAAGGGATTCCATACGCTTAGAGGAGGATGAATTCTTATTACTATTGAACAAACCCGAAATATGTGAAGACATGCCTACTATAAAAAAAATGGCAAAAAAAGCAAAATTTTTACTCGATAACAAGCAAATGAGGATTACTGATGAATGAATTACTTATTTCGAATTTTTTTCCAAAAATAAAATCTTTTGATATTTCATTAATCCCCAAAGATTCTATCTATATAGGAGTCGCTGGATTTGAGGATAGATGTTTTGCATTTCTTGAAGAATGCAACAAAAATAATTTGAAATTCAATAGAATCATTGGGATAAAATATGAGCCTTTCGATGAAAAAAATAAAGTCGATGAATTTGAAAAAATAGCAATCAAGGCAACCAATGAAAGCAAATTAGAATGGATGATTTATGATCGCCATAATCCTGAAGATTTTTCTATAAAGAAGATAGAAACACTAATCAGTTCAGCAGAAAATGTGATCATTGATATTTCTGGAATGTCAAAATTTTTAATAGTAATATTGCTTTATGGACTTAGAGATTATCCTGGCAATATTTATATCATATATTCTGAAGCAAAAATCTATTTTCCTCAACAAAAAGATTATAAATCTCTAAAAGAAAAACTTCCAGAAGAATCCCCTTCATTTCTAACTACTAATGTTTATAAAATTGTCACTACGACAGAGTTATCTAGTATTTCAATGCAAGGGTATCCATTATTGATAATTGCTTTTCCCACTTTTAATTATAAAGAGATGTATGCATTATTGAATGAAATCACTCCCCAATATTTATTTAAAATTGATGGAATTCCAAGAGAAGAACATAACCAATGGAGACTGGAGGCCATACGCTGGATAAATAAAAAAATATATAGTGATTTTGTTCCAATAATTCGCATAGATGAAAAGGAATCCAGTACCTTTGACTATATACAAACAATCGAAGTCCTAAATGAGATATATATTAATTCTCAATATAAATATACACATAAATGCATTATTGCCCCAACAGGTAGCAAACTTCAAACATTGGGGGTTTTATTTTTTAAACAAATGTACCCGGAAATACAATTAGTATATCCTGTAACTGCAAAGTTTTCAGAAGAATATACCAAAGGATGCAAAAATATTTGGTATATTGAGTTTAAGAACTTTTCTGAGTTTATGATAAAACTTGGAAATTTTAGAAAAATAGGATTAAAACAATTAGAAAGTGTCTTGCGTGAGCAGGATGAGATTTATTATGGAAGTGGTGAGAGGTATAAAAAATAAAATGGTCTAGCACACCGGAATCTTCCCGTACGCCAGCTCCATGCAGAACTCCTGTATGTTAGCAAGCTCCCCGTCGATAACCTCATTTATTTCTTTCTCAACGCTCTCAAGCGTTCCCCTTTCCATAATAACCTGCGCAGCCGCAATCTTGGGCTGGTCTATCGGCTCCCCAATCTGGCTCAGGAGCCACACATATACTTCCCTGATATCAGGCACATTTGTGTAAATCTCGCTGGCAATCCTGTGACTGAGCACATTGTATATCTTCCCCACATGGCTCACCGGGTTTTTACCCGCAGCCGCTTCGCTGCTTACGGGACGGTTAAGCGGAATGATGCCGTTCACGCGGTTCCCGCGCCCCACCTGGCCTGAGTCGGCATCCTCGGCAGAGGTGCCTGTAACTGTAAGATAAATCCCGCCCATGCCCCGCCCCTCTCTGTCAAGAGTATTAAGATAAACTGATGTTTCAAGGTCTGTCCTTTCAGCAGCGTAGGTCTTTATCTCCTCAAGAAGTTCATCTTTTTTCCTGAAATACCCGCCCTCGGATTCGATGAACCTGTCAATGAGAGGGTCGGCGATGGTTAAATGAAGCTCGTTCTTTTCGCGAAGACCCATGACTTTAATATCCTCGCCCGATTCGGGAAATCGTTTCTTAAAATCCGGTGAATTCAAAAACCGCTCAGTTTCAAGAACAATTGTCTCAGTCGGCGTCATCGGAGCATATCCGACCGCTGCCGAAGTATCGTTTGCCCCGAGTATCGCGCCTTTCCTTTTGAAAATATCAGTGAGCTCTGCCGAACCATGGGCAAGCTCGACCTGGTACTGGACAGAATCCGAATTCACAAACCTCAGGTTGTCCTTCAGCCATTGTTTTGCAGCATCTATTGCAATAGTATTAACATCAACGTATTCGCCTTCCACTTCAAACGTTGCCCTGTCCCCGAAAATCAGGCGCATCGGCTTCAGGATTACGCCGCCTCCGAATTTGGTTTTTACCTCCCCCGCCACCAGCATCCCCTTATCGATATTGTGGTGCATGATGGCGCCAAATCTTTCCATGTATTCCTTGCAGAGTTCGATTGATACCTGGTTCATTATGGAATCGCAGATAAAATCGGGATGCCCGAGTCCTTTTCGTTCAACCACTTCGACTTTCCGTTCCGTTATCGGCGTTGCGCCGAGTTCTTCTATTTCGATGTTTCGCATATCAGTTGCCTTTCAGCATCAAGTATTTCTCAGTCAAATTCTTATAATTCTTCAGGGTATTTTTTATGAGCAGAATATCATCATCAGTCGTTGACCGAACCTCTTTGCACGGCACTCCCATAACTACGCTTTTTGCCGGGATTTTATGACCGGGCGGCACTAATGCCCCCGCGCCCACGATAGCATATTCCCCGATTTCGGCGCCGTGCAGTATGGTAGCATTCATGCCGATGAGCACATTGTTTTTAACGAGACAGCCGTGCATGACGCACCCGTGCCCCATGCTCACCCCATCGCCTATATCCACATTCCTGTCATCCGAATGAATAACAGCATTATCCTGGATATTACAGCCTTTGCCAATGCGGATTTTTGCCCTGTCACCACGGATGACTGAGTTGAACCAGACACTTGAGCCTTCCCCGATTGAAACGTCCCCGATAATGCAGGCTGTATCTGCTATGAATGTATTTTTGGCTATTACGGGTTTTTTACCATCAAATGAATATAACATATTTTCTTTTGCCCTTCTGCAACCTCCCAATCATAGAAGGATTTTGTCGCATAAATAGGTTATTCAAATTCGAGAGCGTTTCAATTTGGCAAATTGAAATGACCTTAGAAATTGAATGTTTTGGCGGGGCAGGTGCACAATCGCTTTTGTGTGCTCCATTTAGGGCGGAGGGCAATCCTAATGATAGCTTTGATGGTATTGTATATAATTATCAATACGAATTGAATCAAAATGGCTCATACAAAATAATTGACCGATATGAGGGATTAATTTTTATGAAAATGAATTGCGGGAATGTTTATATATTTTTTAAAGAATTACAAAGTAAAGTAATTTATAAAAATGCAGTTCGAAGAATTAGATAGTGGTGCTTGAAATGACGACTAATGATATTGACCGTTTTATATGTAATAATGTGCTTGTAGCTGATATTCTGGGTTTTTCAAAACTCACATTAAGCCAACCAAAACAAGCTGAAGACGAACTTAAAAATTTTGGTGAAATAGTTATGAAGCTTGTTACTAGCTATGAAAAATCTAAGATATCTTTTCATCCATTTAGCGATTCCGTTGTAGTTGGATTTAAGGAAATTAAAGATGCTCTATCTTTTTCCAAAACTCTTTTCAGTGATGCTTTTTATCAAGGAATACATCTTAGAGGAACAATAGGTATCGGAGACTTCACTCATATACCCAATTTGCATAGTAAATCCTCATTTACAATTGGTTCAGGTTTGGTTCTTGCAACCTTTGCTGATAAATATCATGTAAAAGGTCATACTTTGCTTCTTGTATGCAAAATTAATGCAAAAATCAATTTTTTTGATTCGATTATTTTTAAAATTCCTAAATTATCAAAAGAATTCAAAGCATATATAGTCCCCTGGTGGGAAAAAGGAAAATCCGAAGAGCTGAAAAATGAAATCGATAAGAGAACACATGGGCTTGATGTTGAGAAGATAATTTATCTAGAGACGACTAAGGAGCATATGAATTATTTTATTCATCGAGATCGAACTGGAGATATCGATGTTTGGTAATCGAGTCGATGAAACGATATGTGAAGAAGCTAATGTATTATATTTTCCGCAACAGATTAATGAAAACAGAAGAAAAATTCTTAATAAGAGTGTCATTGAATGGAAAAATTTACCCCATTTATTGGATTAACCATCAATTATTAAATTCACAGATTAATATATATTTTGGCTCTTGTATTATTGAGCAAAAACATATGAAAACATCATTTCATGGTTCAGGGACAATGCATACAAAGGATGATGGCAAAACAATATGTAAGTTTGGTCATCCTAATTTCGACCAAAAATTAGGTAATTTTAAAGGGATGAAACAAATTCATTCAGGCGTTATTTTTAAAAGTTACATAGAAAAATACCATTTAAAAAATGTTAGAACAACTAATAAACAAATTATCGATATCGATATTTCCGATTTTAAAGATCTTATAAATCTACATATTGTGATTTTGGAAAATGAGAATTATAATGCCTCTGAATTATATAAGAGTAATCTACCAATGGGCTTTGGGACATAATTCCTCGTTATCCTCCAACTTTAAGAGGAATTCCCTCCAGATACTTTAGATAACACCGCCTTTTAAGGTTATAATCACACACTCTGGCAAAAGCTTCCTGTTTTCTCCTCA
>JBAQMZ010000040.1:0-13245 GCA_049303315.1 Candidatus Methanoperedens sp. | reverse complement strand
AGGAGAAAACAGGAAGCTTTTGCCAGAGTGTGTGATTATAACCTTAAAAGGCGGTGTTATCTAAAGTATCTGGAGGGAATTCCTCTTAAAGTTGGAGGATAACGAGGAATTATGTCCCAAAGCCGGTGTTGGAACGTATGGGCGATATCTCATTCCAGTCCTTTCACTTATTTATTCTAATAGAGAATATGAAAAAATTTATAGAAAAATTGATAAATGGGCTTCAGTTTTTGGTTTGAACAAATTTTCAGCTGGATGGAAAGGAGGATTGGCTCTGGGTTCTGATTATGTTGATAATAGACTTGATGTTGTACTCAATTTAGCCATGGCAAGCCATGGTTCTAAACAAATTCTATCAGTAATTACTCAATTGTTCTGGAGCGACCCTGGCAGTATAATAATGATTGAAGAACCTGAAATAAGCCTCCACCCGGATTCGCAAGCGCATCTTGCTGAATTATTTGCTGAAGCCATACGAGAAGACAAACAAATCATTATAACAACCCATAGCGAATTTTTACCTTTGACCTTAAGCATTCCAATACAAAAGGGATTGTTAAAAATAGATGATATCGCAGTGTATCATGTTGAAAAGAAGCAAAAAGGAACCATTATTAAAAGGCTTGAGCTTACTTCAAAAGGATATGTAAAGAATTGGATACCATCTTTTGCAGAACTCGAAGAGCGACTACTTAGAGATTGGATAAAAACAGTACCTGAGGAGTAATATGCCTGAAGTTTCTGTTGTTCTTGATACGCATGTACTCATAGAAGCAATTTTAAAAAAAAATCACGATTATGAGAGTGCTTATAATGCGATGATAGAGAGACGCCATAAACTTTTGATGAGCGAAAGGATTCTTAAGCAATATGAAACAATTATTCACCAAAAATATTATCTTCCAGCCATTTTTCTTATAACAAGTCTTCATGAACTTGATGATATTTATCATATAGTTAAGCACGTGAATAAAGGAAATATTAAGTCAGTCAGCATAAAGGATTTACAAACCAATGATAGACCATTTGTTGAACTTGCATGTAATAGGGCAAATTTCTTAGTTACTAATGACCCAGGGTTACGTTCTAAGCATAGAGAATTCATGGAAAAGTGCAAATTCTTTGTGAAATTACCAGTAGATTATGCTGAAATTGAAGAATAGAGCAAAATACGGTTTCTACTAAAAAAGTCAAAAAGATAGTACGTTGGCACGACAATTATGTTGTTTTTGGGACACCTAATCTAAACAGCTTGGAATGGGATGATATGGTGGGGAGTTCATTTCTCTGGAGTATCGGAAGTGAATTTGCGTAGCAGATTATGTCCTGCATGGTAGTCAAATATATTATATAGAACTTTACGTATTAACTCTGATTTATTTTTATTTTTTCCAACTGATATTTTATGAAATTTGGCAATATATTTTAATTCTTCGAACTTGAGTTCAAGAAGTTTCTTTTCTACCTCTTCTCTACTTAAATTTCTGATTTCAGACGCAAATTTCGACAATTCTTCAGGCGTCAATAGCTGTTTAACCTGCTTTTTAGGTTTTAATGGCTCAGTTTCATCAGATGATATATTTGGCATTTTCTTGAGAGCTTTACCTAATTGAATTAAAGCATCCCCAATTTCATGGATTGTTCGAAATTCCTGTGTCATTATCTACACTCTTCTTAAAAACTCTTCAGCACATTCTCGTAGTTGAGACTCATATTTTTTATCTGCTGCGTATCCAGAAATTGCTATAGGTATTTTACCTTCGCCCCTTTGAGCGATTCTATCACTTTGAGAAACGTAGGCGTTGAATACCAAATGTGACCAGTCCACTCTAACTCTTTCCATTACTTCTTCTTGATAACCTGTGCCACCAGTAACATATCTTACTCGATTAAAGAGAATGCCTTTGATTTCAGGACCTTTAAATGTCCCTGCTACGCCAAAAGATTTAATTTCATCATTTATCTCCTTTTCAATATTTTTTATAGCCCTATCAATTAAGGCTATTCCGATGGTTGATAAGTACTCTGGCATAGCAACAATGATGATACCATCACTTGCAACAATCGAATTTTGGGTAACCAGATTGAGATTTGGGGGACAATCGAAGATAATATAATCATAGTTTTCCTTAATTTTGCTAAGGGCACTTCTTAAAATACTTTTTGATTTCATCCCCTTCGCACCGAATTTACTTGCAAGTTCTAAATCTATAAAAAGAAGTTCCAGATGAGATGGCAGTAGATGCAGTTTGGGAATATATTTTGAACAGATTAAATCTTTTTTAATCGCTTTATTTATATCAAAGACCTTTCCATCCATAAAAGCCTCAAATAGGTCTTTTAGCGACCCCTTATTTTTTTGCCAATCATTCCAATCTTCCTCATCCATCAAATAGAATGTGGCATTGGTCTGAGGGTCTAAATCAATTAATAACACATCTTTTCCATTCTTTGCAAGGCTGGCTGAAATCTCAACTGCAAGGGTGGTTTTTCCGACACCCCCCTTATAATTGATAAAGCTCACTACTTTAGTATCTTTGACCATAGTTATCTTAACCAACCCTATCATGTATTTATCTTACGGTTACCTGTCCAACTACTGTGACCTGTTTTGTTGGTCGTCCTCGTGACTCAAATACTGGGAGTTTTCAAAAACTGTTGCGGCAGTTTACACCGCATACACGTATGGCTTCGCCATACGTAAACCTTTAAGAAAGGTTTATCAAACGACAGGTATGCAAAGCATACCTGAACACCACGTAAACCGGGGTATCGGTTTACGTGGGTACTGCGCAAGCCGAAGTTTCGGCTTCTGATGAAGAATCAATATTTATAGGAATCAACCTCTTCCAAAGGCTTTTTATCTTTTTTGAGAGGTTCGTCTTTGACATCGACATCATGAAAATTTGTTTCATTTATCTCTTTTACCCTGCCAACATTCTCGGCAATTTTTCGTAGGGATTCTTTGCTTTCTTTGGTTTGCGGTTTGGGCTTTGGTTTTGCTCTTCCTTTTTTCAGAATATAACCCGCAGGCTTTAATTCAGATTTCAAAAGTCCAAGCTCAACTTTTCGCTTGTTGATAAGGTCAAGTATCGGCTGCCTTGAATTTTCGGACATGTTCTCAAGCATTTTCTCAAGTTTTGCAAGCACTGCATCTTTTTCAGTTTCTGTTTTTTCGTTTTCCATTTTAACCCTCAATTCTTCCATATGCTGAATTCTTTTCCTGATAAGTTCTTCTGTACCTATATCACGCCTGCTGTGAAGTGCGCCTTTAAGAGCAGAAAGACCTTCTTGCGCTTTCTTTTCCGCTTCCCCGATACTATCTGCAATACCAAGGACAGCAATAGCCCTGGAACCTGTAGTGTAGATTTTATTATCCTTTTCATATACGCTTGAATAGAAAAGAAGCGCATCCTTTACTTCTGCGATTTCTACAACAGAATCCTTCACCGGATTATCAGGATAACCTGCAGGAACCGCATATTTGCATACTGTCGCTTTCTTCTTAAATGTGACCCTGGTTTTATCCAGCGTCCCATTGACAACAGAATCACATACATCAAGGAAATCATTCTCAAGAATAGGGAGAACATTCATTGCTTCGGGGTCGCCAAAGCGCGCATTGAATTCGATGACAGAGATACCCTTTGCTGTCGCCATGAACTGGCCGTACAGGATGCCCTGATACGGCACACCTGTTTCTTTCTTTATGGCAAGAACAGTATCTTTCATTATTGTCTTTGCATCAGTGTAATCTGATTCCTTCATGAAGGGCAGGATATCTTTTGAATCATTGTATGAACCCATGCCGCCTGTATTGGGTCCTTTATCCCCCTCATAGGCACGCTTGTGGTCCTGGACCGAGGGCGCGTAGGCAAGGGTATTGCCATCCACAAACGCCTGCACGGTGAATTCCTCGCCGATTAACCGCTCCTCAATGACAAGGTCATCATTTTTAAGGACTTCCCGGGCATAAACTTTGGCTCCATTTATGTCAAAATGGTCGCCCATAACACGGACGCCTTTGCCGCCTGTAAGACCTGCCGGCTTTATGACAACATCGCCAATTTCTTCGATAAATTCATCAGTGCCGCTCTCCCCTTTCCTGAATATTTTGAATCCCGGGCATCCCGGAATTTTGTATTTTTTCATGAATTCCCGTGTCCAGGCTTTATCGAATTCGATTTGGGCAGCAAGCTTTCGCGGGCCGACAACTGGAATACCGGCATCCCAGAGCTGGTCGGAAATTCCGGCTGCAAGCGGGGCTTCGGGACCGATGACTGCAAGTTCGATTTTATTTTTGACTGCATAGTCAATTATAGAGGGTTCTGTCTCTTTTATTAGCAGGAAATCTTTGCATAAACGCGCTATTCCCGGGTTTTTCTTGCTCATCGCTGCATAAAGTTCCGGGTTTTTCTTGCTTCGGGCAATAGCGTCTGCGATGGCGTGTTCACGCCCTCCGCCTCCGACTAAGAGTACTTTCATGGTAAATCTCAAAATGTTTTCAGGAATAAAAATGTTCTGGTTCTCGTTCTCTCACGTCTTTGCGAACTTTGCACCTTTGCGGTGAGTTAAACTTTTAGCCACCGCAGAGTTGCTGAAAAAAAGGAAAACGGCTATAATAGCCCCAATCCATCAAGTTCCACTACAATCTTCTCAACTGCAGCTTCGGCATCCTCGGGTTTCTTCCCGCCTGTTACTACAAGTTTTCCCGAACCGAATAAAAGCATTACCACTTTCGGGTTGGATAACCGGTACACAAGACCCGGGAACTGTTCAGGTTCATATTCTATGTTCTCAAGCCCAAGACCGATAGCAATAGCATTCAGGTTCAGCACCCTTCCAAGATCCGCGGAAGCTACAATATTTTGTATCGTTATTTCAGGTTTCTTCGTGATATGAACACCCATGCCTTTGAGTTTTTCAAAAACCTTGGAAAGACCAACACTCACATCCGCGATACTTTTGGCGCCTGTGCAAACAATCTTGCCGCTTCCGAAAATAAGAGCTGCGGTTTTCGGGGATGTCGTCCTGTAAACTACACCCGGGAATCTCTCTTTATTATAATCGGCGCCTTCAAGAACACTTATAACTTCATTAAGGTCGAGTTTTGCCCCAATAGCGGTCGATGCAACAACATTTTCTATTTTTATAGTCTTTTTGGCTTCGGTTGAATTTACCATACTCATCACCTTTTTATAGGGTATTTAAAGCTTTAAATACGTTGGGGTAAAAATTAAAAATTATTTAAAAAGTATTGGAAAAAATGAAAATGCCAGAGTACTGTTTGTTTATAAGAACTATAAGAAATCTTTAATTACAATGACATTGTCTAAGCCAGCTAGCGGCGGGAGAACATCCCGCAGGGATGTGGCCTTATAAGGCTGAACCATAAAACAATAAAGGAGAATACAATGAAATCAATGTACGCGTACATCAGGGACGCATGGAAAAAACCGGATGAATCCGATGTTGGGGAACTCATGTGGGAAAGACGGCAGGAGTGGAGACGGGAACCCGCAGTAACAAGATTAGACCATCCTACAAGACTTGACAGGGCAAGGTCGCTTGGCTTCAAGGCAAAACAGGGGATTATCGTCGCGCGGGTAAGAATAAGACGCGGCGGCAGGCGCAAATCAAGATGGCAGCGCGGGCGAAGGACAAAGCACATGGGTGTGAACAAGATAACCCCTGGAAAGAGTATCCAGAGCATAGCAGAAGAGCGGGCGGCACGGAGATTCCCGAATTTACAGGTATTGAACAGTTACTGGGTAGGACAGGACGGCAAGCACAAATGGTATGAGACCATTCTTGTGGATACAAGCCACCCTGCAATCAAGAAGGACAAAAACCTGAAATGGATTTGCAATACCAACCAGAAAGGGCGCGTCTTCAGAGGGAAGACAAGCTCGGGCAGGAAGGGCAGAGGACAGAGGCGAAAGGGCAGGGGAACCGAAAAAACAAGACCAAGCCTGAGTTCGCATCAGAATAAGGGTAAATGAAAAACTTTAAGAAAGTTTTATCAAAAACTGTTGCGTCAGTTTACACCGCGCACACGTATGGCTTCGCCATACGTAAACCTTTAAGAAAGGTTTATCAAACGACAGGTATGCTTCGCATACCTGAACACCACGTAAACCGGGGTATCGGTTTACGTGGACACGCCCTCCCGTTCGCAAAGCGTGTCGAAGACAGGCGTGACTCGGGACGTCATAAAGGGGCGTAACCCTTTATGAGTATCCATAATATATCACTTCGCGCTATCGTTGCGGCAACCGAAAGTGAGGACAGGGTAAAGACTGCCCTGTCGCTTTTTCTTTTTGATAATGAAATAGAATCTACGAGGACTGAAGGACATTACGGGAATCCCATTACTATCCTCCAGGCGCAGCTCAAAGGAAGGGATTGCAAGCGATTTATTGAGCATTTGAAATCAAAACTGACAGAATATGAACTCCAAAAATTGAAAAAAGAGATCGTTGAAAGGACTGATGATGAGTGTTGTCTTCATTTAAGGTTCGATAAGCAGGCGGCTTTTCAAGGGACAGTGCAGCTTGCGACAACAACCGATACCATTTCTGCAAGAATGAAGCTCAAGGCGTATCCAGCAAAACGCGAAAAAGCCATCGAGATTGCAGAAACGCTCTTTTGATTTCAAGATGCACCGCAAAGGCGAAATTTGCTAGGGCTTTTCTGAAACAAAACCTTTATCCTTTTTAGATACATTTACGGGGATACCCCCATTAAAACCCCGTATTTAAATACGGGGATTCAAGGTGCCTGGGTGGGGTAGCTGGTTATCCTATGGGACTGTGGATCCTACGACTCGGGTTCGAATCCCGACCCGGGCCCCATATAAATTTTTCGAAGCCCTATCGAAGAATGTATAATATAAGTATATAAAAAGGTAAGACTATGACGGAACTCTATCCGTACCAATGGCCGTAGGAACGAATTTTAGGAACTGTTGGCACATTTGGATAAAAACTTATGTCAGTGATAAGAAAAGAAAAATGCATAAAAAGCCCAATTTCCCTGTCGTTTTCAAGCGTTATTCGGCTTGAGCAGATTTTCCTCAAATTAATGAATTGAAAATTATTTTCTTACATCTTTTTCCATGAGTATGCGTTTTTTCTTAAGTTCATTAATGTTCCACATATAATAACCCATGACAAAAATAAAGAAGATAAAAAGTGAAAAAAAGAAATAGAACAATAATGTTGGGGCATCTTTATGCTGGTATTTTACTATTATTTGTCCATATTCTGGATCGGGCTTTTGCCAGATAATCACTTCCTTTCCTGACGCATCCTGCGTAATGTTATCCGGAGGCGGCTGGATGACGCCTAAAAATTTGGCGGTTGCAGTGTAATTTAAAGGTAAAACAACCCTAATTGTATCATTTTTGGTTATCGGGTAAATAAAATCCCCGCCGCCTGCCTGTGTATATGCAACCCATCCTGAAAATGGCGAGCTGAAGTTCATCTGGATATAACTTTTTCCAAGAACCGGTCCCATTGAAGCATTGAATGAAACATTTTTACCTGAATAATCCACTGCGACCGGATTCCTGAAATTGGTATCTGCATTGCCGTTAATAATGAAATCAACAGAAGTTTTATTGACGACATTTTCCACAACCTGCACTGAAGAGTCTGCCAGGTAAAAAACCGTTGCATTATTAAGCCCCGGAAGTTCATATTCTGCGGGATTCCCGGCCTCTATCTGCGGGTAAACGCATCCGGATACAAGTATTAAAAGCAAAATGCCAGGGAATAATTCCAATTTCATTGATGTACGGAATAATATCCGCTTTAATCTTAACCATTTCCATACCGTCTTTATAAATACGAAATATACTCTTCGTGTGTCGGTATCCTTCCTAAAATCGCGATAACTGCGGCAAGTTCGGCAGAGCCGAGATACACCTTTGCATTTTTACCCATCCGGTTATCAAAATTGCGCGTGGATGTAGAGAACACGACTGCATTATCGGCAACCCTTGCCTGGTTGCCCATGCACAGGCTGCAGCCCGGTATCTCCATCCTTGCCCCGATTTCTTTCAACCTTGAATAATCGCCTGTTTCATTCATGTGTTTTTCGATGAGCCTTGTCGGCGGGGCAATCCATGTTTTTGATACGATGCGGTCTGCTTTCCCGAGTATCGCGGCAGCCCTGTCAAACTGTTCAAGTCCTATCATGCATGACCCGATAAATACCTCATCGATTTTTTCTCCTGCCACAAGGGAGAGCGGTTTTACGTAATCAGGGTCGTTGGGACATGCAAGCAGCGGTTCGGTTATTTGCGACAGGTCAATCTCCAAAACATCGGCATATTCTGCATCTGCGTCTGCATGAAGCAGCGAGGGCTGCTTTAGCCATTCTTCCATTGCCCTGATGCGCATTTGCAGCGCTTTTGATGAATATCCCTCGCTGACAAGCGCTCTTAGTATGGAAATATTGGTCTTGAGGTAAGACACAACCTGCTCCTGCGACAGGGCGATTACAGCAGCTTCAGCCGAGCGCTCGGCTGAGGAATCCGTAAGTTCAAATGCCTGCTCGACAGTGAGGCCGGGAAGTCCTTCTATCTCGATAATCCTGCCGTTGAAGATGTTCTTTTTGTTTTTCTTTTCAAGGCTGAGCTTGCCCTGTTTTAGCGCAAAATACGGGATGGCATTAACAACATCCCGTAAAAAAATACCTTTCCCTGTCGCGCCTTTCCACCTGACAAGCACGCTTTGCGGCATGTCAAGCGGCATGACACCAAGAGCTGCAGCAAAAGCCACAAGACCGCTTCCGGCAGGGAATGAGATACCTATCGGGAAACGAGTATGGCTGTCGCCTCCCGTTCCCACCGTATCGGGCAGGAGCATCCTGTTCAGCCATGAATGGATTATGCCGTCCCCGGGTTTTAGCACAACTGCGCCCCTTTCCATGAAAAACCGCGCAAGCTCCTTATGCATTATACTATCGGCGGGCGTGGGATAGGCTGCGGTATGACAGAAAGACTGCAT
Organism: Candidatus Methanoperedens sp.; assembly: GCA_049303315.1. Taxonomy (GTDB): domain Archaea; phylum Halobacteriota; class Methanosarcinia; order Methanosarcinales; family Methanoperedenaceae; genus Methanoperedens. The sequence continues at coordinate 4,231 of JBAQMZ010000040.1, read as the reverse complement.
GACCAGAGGCGCTTCGAATTCAAGGCAGACAAGCTCTTTTATTTCATCAGCGGTCATGGGGCCTGTGGTGTCCTGCGAGCCCACAGTTGTGATTTTTGGAAGACATGCCTGTCCCGGACGCACGCCGGGAAGACCGCATGCCTTACCCACTATCTTCTGGGCAAGAGTATAACCGCTGCCTGAAAATGGCGGCTCAGCAGGTTTAATAAAAATATCAAATTTTTCTCCAAGGGCATCGCTGGCTTTTCTTGTAAGCTCTTTCCCGATTATCAAAAGAAGCCTGCCGCCAGCCCTGTATTCATCGGGAAGCGTTTCAGGTTCGAGATTAAATGCTGCCAGTACATGCCCGTTTTCACCGCGAATCCTTCCGTTTTCGAAATCTATTGTAATCACCATGCCTTTCTCAAGACAGGACACATCGCATCTTATGGGAAGGGCGCCGCTGTCTCGTACCGTGTTAAAGAAAATGGGTGCAATCTGGCTTCCGAGAACGACCCCGCCTTTGCGTTTATTAGGGATGCCGGGAATGTCTTCCCCAATCCACCAGATAAGTGAATTGGCTGCGGATTTCCTGCTGCTGCCTGTCCCGACCACATCTGCCGCGAACGCAACCGGATAACCCTGTTTTTTGAGTTCCCTGAGTTCCGAAAGCGCACTAGGATAGCGGGATTCGAGCATGGAAAGGGCGTGGAGCGGGATATCGGGACGTGTCCCCGCATGTGAGGCAGGTGATAAATCGTCAGTATTGACCTCGCCGGGAACTTTGAAAACTATCACTTTTTGTTCTTTTGGGATTCCGGCACTGTTCGTGAACCATTCGGCCTTTGCCCAGCTTTCAAGGACTTTTCTGGCATTGGGATTGGTACGGGCAAGCTCTTTGATTTTATCAAAAAAACTGAATATCAAAATAGTGTTTGACAGGGCATGAACAGCCTCATCCGCATGCTCCCTATCTTCAAGTAATTCAATAAGCGTCTCGATATTATACCCGCCTTTCATCATGCCAAGAAGCCTGACAGCTTCACGGGGCGCAAGTATCGGGGATGATTTCTCGCGAAGCGCCAGATGCCTTAAGAGCTTTGCTTTTTCAAGTGCGGCTGGGTCAACGCCCGGCGGGATATGTTCTTTTAAGAGTTCGAGGATGAAGTCTTCCATGCCTGCGGGAGGGGCAATCACTAATTCGGAGAGTGCTTTTACCTGTTCTGCGTTCAGAGGGAGGGGCGGGATTCCAAGGTTTTGCCTCTCAGTAATGTGTTTTTTATAATTGTTTAGGGCTTCGGGGAACATTTCGTGCCTGAAGAGGTTTGCTATGTCTATTAATTTAACGCAGAAGGGACAAGCTGATGAAATAATTTAAAACAAAGAGGACACAGAGTTTGCCGTGTCATAGTTAAATATTTTTAACTGTTCGGCGCGCCAATAGAAACCGATGCAGCTTTAGCACATCGAAATTAAAAACCGCAGATGAACGCGGATGAACGCAGATACCACTTGCACTGGGCAATTTTTGTGAGTTCGTATCAGTTCGTACGAGTTAGTTGTTGATTATTTCTTATCAGGACACGGAGAGCACAGAGAATATGGAATTGAATGAAAGGGAGGTATTAAGAAAAAAGCCTGCTGTGGCATAACTTCATATATTTTGAAGAAAGCCTGCCATCATCGTTCCGCCCTCAATTTGAGAGCCCGGTTCATTTCATCAAAGCCCCGCCGCGTATCCTTATCCAGAGAGCGCGCAAACAGTGGAACGAGCAAGCCTGTAAATATCTCGCGCTGTACAAATCGCACACGTCCGGCTTCAAGCGGCTCGATGGTGAAAATGTGCTCGCCGTCAAACAGACCGGGTATATGGAAGTGTCCCAGCCAGCGCAGTTCGCGGTTTGGTTCTGCCTTGAGAACCTTTGGTCGGAAAGTCATGCCTTTTGCACCTGAAGGCTGGAGATACACCTCAAGCTGTGCGCCTTTTCTGGGTTCCCCGATGGCTTGGCGAATGAACGGGTTCCACTCAGGAAAACTGGCAAAATCGGTGAGCAGGTGCCAGACACGCTCAGGAGGGGCGTTTATTTCGATTTCGGTGCGGAGTTGTTTCATGGTTCACTTTCGTTCATGGTTTTCAACTATCGTCTATGTGAAAGAGGTTTACGAAGGCATAATCTTTGTTAAAATTAAGTACGGGGTTATTATAAATTGTTAGTTACTCATATATTTTGATGATAGTTCATCATATAATCGGAGCATTTATAACACAGAACTGATGAGAAAATGTGGATATTAACAAATTTTCGCATTAACCAGAACAATTGGAACTAGTAAAATAAATTGAAAAATTTGAGGTTTAAATGTACGGAATGAGACCTAGAAATATTGAATATCTTGATTTCGATTTCAATAGCAAAAAATGGTTTTTCATTATAGATCATGCTACTGCACTCATCGCTTGGAAGAAAGCGTTTAATGAAGAAATCATAAGGAGAAATACAATTCTATTCCATTTGGATGAGCACACAGATTTTTATTTTAACAAAACTAACATAAATAAATCCAAAAGAATTTTAGAAATGGGTGATTCAGAACTGAACGATTTTGTCATGAAGGATTTGTTTATTCATAACGATGAATTTATTGTTAATGCCATGTGTTCTGGATTAATAAAAGATGGAATTTCTTTTTATTTTAATGATGGATATGAATATGGAGAATTAGTTGAGGATACTCTATTTACCCCAAAGAAAAGACGATTCGTATGCGACGGGATAGAGCATAATTTTTATCTCTTTAAAGAAAAAGATATTTCCTTGATTGATAATATATCCAGCTATCGAGAACTAGAGGAACTTTTTGGATGTAGCAGAGATTTTATTTTAGATATAGACCTCGATTTTTTCACTCACATAAACGAAACTGGTTTAATTGATAAAACCGTTTCAAGAACATCTGAGGACATCAGCAGGCAAATAAATTCTGATTTATTCAAAAAAATGTTTGAAATGAGTAAAGTTATAACTGTAGCCCTTGAACCTGCTAATTGTGGTGGAAATGAACAGTGTGAAAAAATACTCTATTCTTTGATGGGCGATAAGTTTTTTGAGCCCAAAAACTTGAATTTAATAGATAATGTGAATAAATTTTTGCATGATGTGAATTTTGAAGATATTCATTTTGATTAATCCTAATTAATAAATTAAGTTCGTCCCCTAAAAACATGTCGGTAGTTGTCCTGAGATACAATATATCAATAATCAATAAACAAACATTAACTTATCAGGAATTTTCATGATCTTGTTCCCATTGAATTGTCTCAAAAAGGTTATCCTTTTCACCATCAAGATATGATGATAATTTATTCAGTTCGGACATCACCATTTCGATTTTAATAGATATTTTATTCAAATTCATTAAATCATCAAAAAATGGTTTATCTTTAATGTAATCTAAATCATTTTCATAAAATAAATCACCATTTTTAGTTTCAGGGTATCTAAAACGAATCGCCTGGCGATCCAAATCGTCAAATTTTTTAATAAACTCTTTGAATTCATCAGATGGCTTAATTTCGATATGCCTTATTTTAATACTTTTGAGATATGTTAATAACTCAAATAATCCATGTTTCGATCTCGCTTCTTTAATGACTTTTTCTATATCTTCAATATCAGGTGATATTGTATAACAGAACAAAATTAATCCTTTTAATTCTAATTCAATATAATGTCGAAACAAAAAAAGTAATGGCAAAATTTGACAATCATGGTCATACCCTGAATTTTTCAAATGTGTTAGTAAGACCTCTACAGCATCTTTATACACTTTTGCGTACTGTTGGTACTCTCCATATTTTTCTCTCCATTCAGGTCTCCAATCGGGACGATATACCTTTTCAATCATTAAACATTAAATACAGTTACCAGTAATTAATCTTTTGATTTATTTCATCTCCCCATATCGATGATCAATTATCGTACATGCCCGAATACGCGAGCGCCCCCACTCCCAAGCTCGCCTCCAGCCGCGCAGTCCAAGCCCGCATCCCCTCAATGAGGACGGCACGCCCCGAAGCGACCCTGCGAACTACGCCGCGGTTCGCAAGAGGCTTGATTTGTCATTTTTTCTCTGTGTCCTGGTATGAAAAAACGGAACAACTTCAACCGGAAAATGCAAGTCTACAAAGCAACAATTTTAAGATAGATTCTAATACCTTCACAATTTTATAGCTGAAATTATAAAACAATAT
>JBAQMZ010000039.1:0-5029 GCA_049303315.1 Candidatus Methanoperedens sp. | reverse complement strand
TGAGCGTATCTTTAAGTAAAATCCAGATTATATTATTCAAACATCCATCCCGCTGAGTGTTTTTAGCACTAATACAAAATATTTCAGTTGGGATGGATAAAACTATCTAATACATGCGGAAGTACTGAGTCCGCAGAAAACTATAATACAACATGCGACAAAACATTTATCGGGAGTAAAAATGAGCTTTAAGCTCTTATTATTGGTTTTCCTGCTGTTGATAGTTTCTGGATGCACCACAAAGGAAAAGGAGGTAAACAATATGGAAAAGATTTCTATTTCATCGGAGGCGTTTAAAGAAAACGGGACGATACCTGACGAATATACTTGCGAAGGCAAAGATATCTCGCCTCCGCTGTCATGGGAAGGTTTGCCTGCAGGTACAAAGAGCATCGCATTAATAGCGGATGACCCGGATGCCCCGGGAAGGGCATTCGTTCACTGGGTTATTTATGATATCCCGGGAAGCACGCAAAAACTGGCAAAAGGCATACCAAAGAAAGAAAAACTGGATGATGGAAGCCTTCAAGGAATGACGGATTTCGGAAGAGCCGGATACGGAGGCCCGTGCCCTCCTCCGGGGAAGCCTCACAGGTATTTTTTCAAAATTTATGCCATTGATAAAATACTTGATTTACCTTCCGGAGCATCCAGAGAAGACGTGGAAGCTGCAATGAAGGGTCATATACTCGCGAAAGGCGAACTAATTGGTAAATACGCAAGATAGGGCATACCGGAATTGTCTTAAATTGTTCTTTAACGCAACATAATAAATTAGCAACTAATATAAGGTATTCAATATGTATTAAGCAAACATATGAAAACTATCACTATTCGGGTCGAAGACGATATATTCAATAAAATCGAGGAGCATAGAGGGTTAAAATCAAAGAGTGAATTTTATCGTAAATTAATTGAAGACTACCTGAATAAACCTGAAGACAGCTTGAATATACATGAAGACAGTTTGAATAATTCTGAATATGTCCGGAATATCCTGAAAGAGAATGAGTCCATGAAAGCGGAATTGACTCATAAGCAAGAGCTTTTAAAAATGGCAAATGATTGGATAAACGATATGCGAAACCAGGTTGGTTTTCTGCAGTTCGAATATCAGAAAATAAGCGGCAGGCTGGCTCTGCCCGATGTCAGGAAGTGGTGGGAATTCTGGAAGAAATAGGTATGCGGGGGATGGGATTTGAACCCACGAACTCCTTCGAGATTAGCCCCTGAAGCTAACGCCTTTGACCGGACTGGGCGACCCCCGCATGGGGTAATTATGATAACAGTTTCAGCAGCAATGCCTTCTGGACATGCATCCTGTTCTCAGCCTGGTCGAATACGGCTGATTTTGGCCCATCGACCACTTCTGCCGTAATTTCCTCGCCCCGATGGGCAGGAAGACAGTGCAGTACCATCACATCATGCTTAGCTTGTTCTAAAAGCTTGCTGTTGATCTGGTATGGCCTGAAGTCATGCAATCTCTGGTCATATTCTTCCTCGTCGCCCATGGAAACCCAGACATCGGTAGAGAGGATATCCGCATTCCTTGCAGCCTTCATTGGGTCACGGATAATATTGACAACTCCTCCGAGTTCCCTTGCTTTTTCTACAATTTCCCGGTTCGGCTCATATCCTTCAGGGCAAGCCACAGTCATTTTCATGCCCGTGAGCGTGCATGCAAGAATTGCTGAATTGCAGACATTATTCCCATCGCCTATCCATGAAAAATTAAGCCCTTTGAATTTCCCTTTGTATTCGCGTATCGTAAGAAGGTCGGCAAGGAGCTGGCATGGGTGTTCCAGGTCAGATAAACCATTGATGACCGGCACAGTTGAGTTTTTTGATAATTCAATGAGCGTCTCATGTTTATACACCCGAGCCATAATCGCATGAACATAGCGCGACATAACACGGGCTGTATCTGCGACAGATTCCCCGCGCCCTAGCTGGATATCTTTATAACTAAGGTATATCGCATGCCCGCCCAGTTCGGTCATTGCCACTTCGAATGATATCCTCGTGCGGGTCGAAGATTTTTCAAAAAGCATGGCAAGCGTCCGGGATTTTAATGCACCGGACGTTTTCCCTCGCACCCTTTTTTCTTTTAAATCGGATGCGGTATCAAGCAGATTGATAATATCGGCGTATGACAAATCTGCGAGGGATAATAAATGAGATGGCAAAATCAGGACGCTCCATTGATTAGTGCTACAAATGTAGATACTTATTTAAATCACTTTTGATAAGTCATAAATAAGATGGTGTTTATTGGAGAAAGCGGAGTTAGTAATGAAGCTATATGAATATGACGCCAAGGAAATTTTCAAGGGAAACAGCATCCCGGTTCCGGAAGGCAGTCTCATCTCAAACCCTGGTGATGCAGAAAATATAGCCGGAAAACTTGGAACGGTTGTTATTAAAGCACAGGTCATGACCGGGGGACGCGGAAAAGCCGGCGGCATAGCAAAAGCATCAAACCCGCAGGAGGCACACCGGAGCGCACAGCGGATTCTGGGCATGTCCATCAAGGGATTGCCTGTGAATAAGCTCCTTGTCGAGGAATACAAAAAGCCGGATAAGGAAATGTATCTCGGGATTACCATAGATAGAGCCGCAAAATGCCCGCTCATCATGGTTAGCTCTGAAGGGGGTATCGACATCGAAGAGATAGCAAAGACCGCTCCCCGGAAGATTGTGAAAATGCACATCAACCCTCTCACAGGGATACACGATTACCAGGCAAGAATGCTTGCAAATTCACTTAATAAGAATAAATCATTGACGACTGCCGATATAATAAAAAAATTATACCGTGTTTTTATACATTATGATTGCACGCTTGCCGAAATTAACCCGCTTGCGGATAGCCGGGATGGAATTTTTGCCCTCGACGCCAAGATGGTTATAGATGACAATGCGCTATTCAGGCAGGATTTCAGGGAAGAAGAAACCGGCTCTCTTGAAGAAACGGCAAAGAAAAACGGCATGAGCTATGTGGGTCTTGATGGGGATATCGGGTGTATTGTCAACGGCGCTGGTCTTGCCATGGCAACACTTGACTTGATTAAACAATATGGAGGCGAACCTGCCAATTTCATGGATGTAAGAGCCGGGGCAAATGCTGAACAGATGAAAATTGCTCTCAGGATAGTCTCCTCCAATAAGAAAGTAAAAGCCATAATCATTAATATTTTTGGCGGTCTCACAAAATGCGACGAGGTAGCCCGGGGGATTATTGATGTAATTGCTGAAATAAAAGTGCCGCTTGTAATCAGGCTTGCGGGGACAAACGAAAACGAAGGGCGGGATATTCTTGGGAAACATGGAATAACACTTGCATCATCAAGCGAAGAAGCAGCATCGGCGGTGGTTAAACTTGGGAATTCTGATAGATAAGGACACACGGGTTCTGGTGCAGGGGATTACGGGACACGAAGGCTCATTCCAGGCAAAACAGATGCAGGAATTCGGTACCAATATCGTGGCAGGGGTCACGCCCGGGAAAGGAGGCAGCGAGGTATATGGAATTGCGGTGTTTGACTCCGTGTCCGAGGCTGCTGGAGAAACAAACCCTGACGCTTCAGTTATTTTTGTCCCGCCAAGATTCGCAGCGGATGCTATTTTTGAAGCTATCGACAGCGGAATTGAATTGATTGTCTGCATAACAGAAGGCATTCCTGTGCATGATATGATGCGTGTATGTTCTTATCTTGAAAGCGCATCGTCAAAGCTTATCGGTCCGAATTGCCCGGGGATTACAACGCCGGGGGAATCAAAAGCAGGCATAATGCCAAATTCCATTCACCGGCAGGGGAATATCGGACTGGTATCAAGAAGCGGTACGCTTACTTATGAGATTATAGACCTTTTATCAAGAAACGGAATCGGGCAATCGACATCCGTGGGTATCGGCGGAGACCCGGTGAGCGGGACATCATTCGTGGATGTATTAGAATTATTCGAAAAAGACCCGAAAACCCATGCAGTCGTGTTGGTTGGCGAGATTGGAGGCACAGCGGAAGAGGAATCTATAAGATTTATAAAACAGATGAGTAAACCTGTTATAAGTTATATCGTGGGTATTTCTGCGCCGCCCGGAAAAACAATGGGTCATGCCGGCGCGATTGCGTCAGCAGGCGGTGGTACGGCGCTTGAAAAAATAAAAGCATTTGAAAAAGCAGGCATCTCGATTGCGAAAAGCCCCGCAGAGATAGTCAGGATAATAAAGGATATTATATGAGTATGCCGATGCAATAATCATGAGTTGTATAAGAAGGGGCGGGGGATTGAAAAATTAGGTATTATTGTATTTTTATTTAATTTGTGCCCTGAAATATCCACTTAATTCGACAATAAGTGAATCCCGAATCGTCAATTGTGCCCATGCATGCAGATTTTGACCACAAAAGATTAATAAGGGTACTTACTATAAACGAAATGTAATCCATGACGGGATTAATAGAGGGTGATGAAATCGTCCTTGACCTGCCAGCGTGCAGGAAAATGGCGGTTTAGCGATGGCGATGGAATAAAAGTTCCGTCTTTAATTACTATCACTCTTGCCGTAAATCGGCATCTCGAAGGAGAAAATTAAACCATATAAAATATGGAGGTAAAGAATAATGAGTAAAAAAATAACAGCAATTGCATTAGCAGCGTTAATGTTATTAATAGTAGCATTACCTGCCGGTGCAGTGATACAGGCAACCAGCGTGGAAGTACGCGGTAATGTAGTCTCTAACTCGGCCGCGTCCTGGAATGCGACAACATTTGCAGGATTCTGGTATGACCTGAAGGATGACTTAAAAACAGAAAATCTGAACATAATATCCCAGACCCTTGACACTACAGATAGGGACATCAATGCAGACACACTCTGGTATAACACAAGCAGAACAGCCAAGACCCTGAAAGTACAATTAAATGGCAAGCAAAACACTGATGTGACGAATGCCTTCACCAGCGGACAATACTACGTAGTAGGCTGGCAGGCAGCGCCATATGTAGCAGTTAAGGGCAAGGCAAA
>JBAQMZ010000038.1:0-14550 GCA_049303315.1 Candidatus Methanoperedens sp. | reverse complement strand
TATCTCCTAAAACTTTCACTCGCTCATACTCTTCTCTAAATGCAAAATCTATGAATGATGCCATACAAACTAAATATAGTTATTATGTATTAAATATTTCGATTCTATCTGGTTTTTCGAAATTCTCCGCAGTATTTTACTTCGGGATTTTCCGGCCGTCAGGCGGCGCCTCCGCGGGGTATGGGGCATGCCCCAGCGCTTTTTGTAGTTGATTGAGGTGTTTAAATGTTGATTTCCACACCATACACTTTCTCAGGATTCTCTTTGTGGATTTTCCAGAACACATCCTCGCCCCATTCAGGTATCAGTTGTTTTGTCCTCTTCGGGACGGTCTTTGGCCCGAGCACCGAACCCGGTCTTTTAAGGTCGTCGATGTAATCTGTTTCCATCATGAAACGCGTGCCTTCGGAAAGGGCTTTTTCTATGGCATCCTCGCCCGCAAGTACGCTCGGGAAAATCCCACATTTCTCGCATATTTTAACCATCGGCGGCGCAAAATGCTTGACGACTTTCTCAGGCGACAAACCCGCATCCCTGGCAATCCCCGCGATTTCAGCCAGCCCTTCCTCCGTGGCGCTTTCGGTATGCAATTGCACGGCGCAGCCTGCATCCTTTGCCAGCGTGAAGCTGTGGCGCATTATATCGTTTGAAGCGTCCCATATTTTCGGCTCGACTTCATAATGGGGGCGCCCGGACTTCAATCCCACAGCAAGCCCTTTTTCAACGTATTCGCGCGCTATTTCAAGCCCGCCTTTCATTATCTCAACAGCGCGCGGAAGTCCGAGGCGCCCGTAATATTTTGTCAGTTCGGCTGGATGCACGCCCAGCACCACGAATACCTTAACCTTTTCCGCCTCCTCGGCGCGCCGGGCAATTTTCAGGACTTTGTCAAAAACCTGCCTGTAATCCCCAGGCGTGTTTATCTCGATGCCAAGCGACCACGGCGGCAGCGAGACAAGAACGATATGCGTGCCCCCTGCGCGCACGAATTCGCGGACTGCGTCGAGGCATCTGCCTGCAGGGTTGAGGTGCATGTGGTTGTCGAGGATGGGGAGGGTGGGGGCAGTCAAGTACGATTACTCCCGTCTCATTTTAAGAAGGGCAAGACTTGATTCACATCTTTCAATTAAACTTCGTAATCCGCTCCCTTCCATTTCATCAAATACATCCTGTGGCAGCAATACATAATTCCAATTACGCGGCTGGACTGTGGAAGGAATATTTTTTATTTTTGAAATCTGAAGACATCGCTCTGAAGCCGCAATTGCTTTTCTCTTAGTATCGGTATCAGTATTAGCATCTTTAGTAGATTTTGTCTCGATAATGTACATAGCGTCCCTGGTTTTTACAAGAAAATCAGGATAATAAGGCACTAAATGTCCCATCGTATTAATGTAAGGTATGGAAAATTGATGCACATATTGGTTTAGTTTTACATAAGATTCAACTGAAGAATCGTTTTCAAGAATATTTTCAGTGAATTTTCGCTCAAACCCGCCTCTGGGAGGAAAATCGACATAAGGATACAGGCATTTTTTCGTGGCGATTGCGCGTTCCATGCGAATTTTTAGAGTTTTATAGTTCGAGAGTTTAGTCCAATCAGCTTCAATAACTTCGTTTGATTTTGTATTCTGTATAAATTTCATTAACTTTTTTCTTACCTCAGTAATAACAAAATCAAAAACTTGCTGATTTCTCAACCTCCTCAAATTTTCATCCTGATTGAAATCAATTTTTCTTCCAAATAAATAATCCGATATATACTGGTCAACTATGCCTGTAATTTCAGGCGCAAAACGTGTGATCCAGGCTGTTCTCTTACTTCCTCCAATAATGCCTTTAACCGTGTTTCGCAGGAATACGCTGTACGAGAAATTTGATTCTTCCAGTTCCCATTCCCTTCTATATTTTGTATCGGGATGAAAATCTGTAATCAGTATTCTTGTCTGCATTATTTCTTCAAAAGGTTTCCCAAAAAATGGCAGTTCAGAAACGTTGAAATATGAAAAATCGATTGCCTCTTCGGTTTTATATGCGAATGACACAGGCCAGCTCATATCCAGGGTTTTAACTCTATCCTCATCGATGGTTATGAGCACGCTTTTGGTATCAAGGGATATATCTATGGAACTGCCGCTTGCGATCGCTGCGCCAGCCTCAGTTAACTGTGTATAGATTTCATTATATTTAGGGTGTTCAACTACGAAAAGAAGGTCGTATGAATTGATAAGAGGTTCTTTGTTCTTGATTTTCTGATAGTTCTCGATTTTTTCCGCCTTGTATTCCGGTTCATGGAACATCTGCCTTATGCCCCTGCCTATCACCTGCTCTGTAAGAAGGTCTGAATCTGAGCGTCGGAGCACCACAAGGACGCACACGTTTTTGACATCGAAACCCTCCCGCAGCATAAGAACACTGACTATTACCCGCACGGGGTTTGTGGCATCATCGCTTGAAAATACTTTATTCCGCAGGGTTTCGTAATCCTCATCCGAGAGCGAATCCTTTTTTCCGATGTGCAGCGTCACTATTTGCTCGCCTTTAGAATCATCGCCGTATGATCTTCCGGTTGAATCCGTCTTTTGCTTGATATAATTTGCAATCATATCAGCTTCTTTGTTCATGTCAGCCATTACGAACATGACAGGTTTTTTGTTAATTTTGAATTTATTAAAATCGTTTTGCAGAGCATCAAGCTTGGCAAGACCGATATCTATCATGTGTTTCTGGACTTCTGAAAGCTCAAGAGGCTCGTTGCTCTCATCCCTGTGGGCTGTGACCATCAGTTTTTCAGATTCAGGCAATGATTCGATCTTGTTTGAGAGAAGGCTACTTTTTTCTATGAAAAGCTGTTTTACCAGCATCGCGTGCATGGCTTCAACCAAACCATAATCATAGACCACATGCGGGAAGAACTCTTTTTTCTTTCCTTTGATGGGGAAAGGTGTTGCCGTGAAATCAAGTTGCGTAAACAAAGCATCTTTATTGTGTTTGATTTTCTCCCTTAATTCTTCGATGGATTCCTGCCAGCGCTTCTGCTCAGCATCCGAGGCATTGTGTACGTGGTGCGCTTCATCATTGATGACCATGAGGTCGCCATTGTATGTCAGAAAATCCATGAAACGCTCGACACGCTGTGAAATTGCGTCATCTATACTTTCTATGCCTATATCCTCGGCAAGAGTGGTTTCTTTCTTCCGTGAGGTATCCATCAGTTGATGCCAGTTGGTTATCAGGATAAAAGGCGATTCTGTGAAAGGCGTATTTTCCTGTAGATCTTCTTTTGAGAATATCATGAGATCGAAATCCTGTCTCAGGTTATCGGGCATGAACAGGGATTTTTTCAAATCCGCCGTCATTGGCTGTCGTTTTCCATTCCTTTTCTTGCCCAGAAATGAATCAAGCAGCCTTTCATATACTATGTTTCCGGGAGCTACAAGTAAGAAATGGGATGCGAACCTTTTTTCATTCAGTTTTACTCTGTTACAGTACTGCCATATTATCAGGGCAGTGAGTACCCATGTTTTTCCTGTCCCTGTTGCCATTTTGATAGCGAATCTCGGATGTTCCATTGACTCAATCCCGTGGCGCAGGTTTTCTTTCTCAAGGAGTTGGCATGAGAACTGTTCAAACAGCGTTTCGACGTGAGGGATGCCGAGTATCTCGTAACAATAAATTATTGTCTCGATTGCGCGCCTCTGGCATGGGTGAAAGGATTCACCTTCATGAGCCATATCCGAGAACCAATAATCCATGAGTTCTCTTGTTATATGGGTTACCTGCCTGCCATTGACCGGAGGATAATTATCAGCAGACCATTTTTCGATAACTGGCTCTATGGCTTTAGCAAGAGGATGCTTGCCGAATAGTTCTGTTTTGGATTTTGTGCGTGCCATGTTACAACTTCAGTTTTATTTTTTCCAAAGCCCTTTTTTAATCCTTTCCAGATTTTTCAAGTCCCGCTCTCTAATATCTAATTTTTCTTTTGTCTCTTCGATAATCTCCATTTTTTTCTGATTTTTGATATTATTATCCAACCACAACACCATCCTTTTTAGAGTATAATCCTTCTTTTTCTGCATCTGTATAGAAACGGATATAATGGTTAATTAACGGAAGATTAACAAAGAAAAAAACAGATGTTTGATTAACAAACAAGAGCGATTGGTTTTTTAGCTTTTTAATGAAATTTGGTTGTCTGGGTTTATTGAATTTTAAACCGCAGATGAACGCAGATAAACGCAGATTTATTGCATTGAATTTATCAATTATGAATGTCAGTGATTTTCTTCTTTTTTCTGGTTGATTTTTATCAGCGTTCATAAGTATCCAGGATTTAAATACCATTAACGATTCTTTTAATTTCCACTCTTGGCTTGCTGAAATTTATAAGAAGGCAAAGTTTCAGTCCTGTTATTCTAAGATAATTCAGGCATTGAGCAAAATGAATCGTATCGAGTTCTTTTACAGCTTTTACTTCAATTATGATTTCATCTTCAACTAAAATGTCGGCGATGTAGTCGCCAACTAATTCTTTTTTATAAAATACTTTTAATGGCGCCTGTGGAAGTGTGTTTAGTCCCTTCAAATTAAGTTCAATATTCAGGGCATTTTCATAGACTTTTTCAAGAAAACCTGCACCGAGAACATTGCTCACTTCAAAAGCGGCGCCTATAATTTCCTCAGACAAAGCATTTAATCTGCGTTCATCAGCGTTTATCTGCGGTTCCATTTCTAGATTCCCTTACAACCATAATCATCTCAAATCCAATTCTTTCGTCATAGAAGCATCATTCCCGAAAACATCCACAACGCGAACAGCTATTGTATATTTCTTGCCCTTTTTCATGCTCGCATCAGCCACAACAGGCACAGGCTCGCCTTTTTTCCTGTCCCGCATTGCCTGCCATGTGCTCTTGAACACTTCGCCGTCATAGTCCCAGTCCACAGTCCAGTAATCGATGAGCGCGGCGAAGTTCTTTGCAAGCATTTTCTCTATTTCGGGGCGCTTCTCCTCGTCTTTAAGTGGAATATCAAGAACAACGTACTGCTCCATTTTTATTTGAACAGCCAGAGTATCGCCATCACGCTGCCTCACTGTCGGCTCTCCCATTCTGAGGTAGGGCTTCTGGTAAAAGGTTATCTTATCTGCAAGACTGCCGCCGTTGATGCCAGTCTTTCTGAGGTATTTCAGGACATCTGAAGGTATGACCTTGAATTCGCAGTCTGCAATCTCTTTTTTAGCTGCTTTCAGCCGCGAGAAGTCATTATCGAAGTCAAACTCATAATCCCATGCAAGTATCACAATTTTCTTGTACCCTTTCCCGTCAGCAAGATACGCCTGTTTCGCATGGTCGATGGCTTTCCTGCCTGTCATCGGTCTATCAGGCTCGCATACAAAGACAAGCGTATTCTTATCATCCTGCTTCACCCCGAACCCCTGCATGTCCTCGCGCGGCGCCGCGCCGTACAGCTTGAGGATGATATTGTACATCTCCCGCAGCTTCACATCGCGCAAGTAGATTAACTGGCGCTGGTAGTTGCCGAGATTCTGGATGAGGAAGGGCGCTGCGTTCTGGTTCACAAGGCGCGCGCGGGTGACCTGAATAGCGGTTTTCGAGAGGTCTGTGGTTATCCAGCGCCTTCCGAGCTTTTCAGCAACTGCGGCGGTGGTGCCTGAGCCACAGAAGAAGTCGGCGATTAGATCGCCAGGGTTGGAGGAGGCTTTGATTATGCGTTCGAGGAGTGCTTCGGGTTTTTGTGTTGAATAGTTTAATAGTTCGTTTGCTTGCGAAGAAATTGCCATAAAATCCGTCCACATATCCTGGACTGGAAGACCTTCAACTTCATCTATATATTGTTTATATCTGGGAACTCCGCTCTTTGTAAAATATATTTTTCCACTCTTTATTGCCTCAGTTATTCGTTCTTGAGACCAACGCCAATGCGTCCCTGAAGGGGGTACAAGAAGTTTATCTCCAAAATATTTAGGCTCACCAGCTCCAGCAGCAGTCATCGACACTGAACGGAATCTTTTTCCTGTTATAGGATCAACTTCTGAATAATTTTTTCTAATGTAATCCTCATCGTAAGGAATATATGCACGATTGAAAGTTGCAGAGGATGTTTTTGAATAATAAAATATTACATCGTGTATACATCCAAATTTGTTACCATCATTATGACTGTAAGAACGCCTCCATACAATCTCATTTAGAAAATTTTCATATCCAAAAATCTCGTCCATCATCATCTTAATATAATGCCCAGCGTGCCAATCGCAATGCACATATATATTCCCTTTCTCCGCCAACAATCTCCTCATCAACTGCAACCTCGGATACAGCATATCCAGAAAGCTGTCAATTCCCCGGTCCCATGTATCAGTATAAGCCAGCCTCTCGCTCATCGGCATCTCTTTCTCAAACGTCTTATCCCCTATAGTCACTTCATTCGGGAAATTGAAATTCTCCCCCGTGTTAAAAGGCGGGTCGATATAAATAAGATCGATCTGCCCCTCATACCCCTGCGCCAGAAGCGCCTGCATCACAAGCAGGTTATCGCCCCAGATGAGGCGGTTGGGCTGGGCGTCGATTTCCTTTTTTTCAGTCTCGAAGAAACTGCGAAGGTCGCCTGTGGCTTTATTGGGGATAACTATCTCAGCGGTCTGGAAATCCAAATCTTTCGGCGATGGCTCTTTCCTTGGCTTGGACGCCCAGATCAGACGGGCTGTATCGCGCTGCTTCTTCTTTTCGGCGCCGTATTGAAGGCGCTCTTCCTGGATTTGCCATTCTGGGTTTTGGGGGAGTTCGGAGGACATTTTGAAGTTTCTCGTATAAATTAAAAACCGCCATTGAACGCGGATACCCGTTCAACAAATCTGCGTTTATCTGCGTTCATCTGCGGTTCCTGATATTTTATGACCGATTTAATCATAATCTTTGTTCCAGAGTAATCATAAGGACATTTTAAAGAAACTTTATTGTTTTTCGTCTATAAATAACACTGTTTTCTCCGGAAAAAGCTCTCTCCTCCGCCCCTATCCCCATCTCCCTCGCCAGCCGCGCCGCCTCCTCCACGCACGCCTCAAGCTCGCCGCGCTCGATGCAGGGCGCGAGTTTCTGGAGGAATTCTTCGGTTTTGTTATTTTCGGGCATAATTTTCAAATCCTTTCGTGTTCAATTTTATCGTCACATTGACTTCATCTTAAAGAGTTCTCCGATTGTTAACACCCCATAAATTCCGGCATTTTCAATAATACCTTTATCATTTGTCAATACTGGAATATCTAACATCAAAGATAGGGCGATGAAAGGTGTATCTTTTTCATCGAATTCCCGGCAGATACTATAAGCATCCTCAATTCTTAAACGATAAAAATTGTCAGGTTCAAAAAAGATTTTTGAAAGAAGCTCCTCTTTAACAAGCTCTATATTTGACTTGATAACGCCTTTTTTCTCGGCTTTTTCAAGTATCAAACCCCAGTATTTATCAAGCTCTTTCAAGAGATATTCAGGCGCATAAATACGAAAATCCCCTGATAAGAGAACGTCCCTGAGTTTTGAATTTTTTGGGATTAAGGCCGAAATAAGAATGTTTGTATCTATGACGAACTCAATCTTAGTTTTTTCTTCTCCCTTTTCCATACTTCTCCTCTTATTTTCTCAAGCTCCCTCAGGTCTTCATCTCCAATATCTAATTTTTTTAATGTCTCTTCGATGAGTTCTCTTTTTTTACTTTCAAGAGCCAGTATTCTCTCCATTTGAAGCTTTACGAGTTCTTCATCCACCCATTGCGGCACTTTAATTAGAATTTGTTTCATGATTTCACCTCACTTTGAGCTTTTTGCCCATTCAACTGCAAATTATTCTTAAAACCCATATTTCTATTAGCTTATATATATAATCGATTTGGCAAACACGGTAATTATCTCATAACCTGTGCCACCCGCGCCTCCTCCTCCACGCACGCTTCAAGCTCGCCGCGCTCGATGCAGGGCGCGAGTTTTTGGAGGAAATCCTCGGTTTTGTTATTGTCGGGCATAATCAAGTTTTTTCAGTTCTGCGATAACATCGCTCACAAACATCTCTTTTGATTCGACCGGTTCTTCCTGATCTTTAATATGCGCATGGAATGGATGGGTTCTGACCTTTTTCCAGTGGGGTGCGTTATCCCATCGCCTGATAATCACATCCCCATCATGAAGATGATACGAATATCGCCTGAAATCCTCTCCAATGCTTTCAGTTATCTGAAGCATGAGACCATTTTTGAGGCGCGCCCTTGCTTTAATTGACTGAACCGGAGGTTCAATATTGATTTCAATTATTTTTAAATCATCAATAAAGCCGCAGGCTGAAAGTATCGTTATAATATGCGATACAGTCATGCCATTTTGCTCCAGTACTGAAGCGCTTTAACGTAACTTTCCCAGAGGATATAATCATCCCATTCTTCAAAATTTTCTTTATTGGCGGTTCTCTTAATCTTAGCTTCAAAATCAGAAAAAGCCATATTATATTTTTTTTCCATTTTTTTTATCTTTTTACCATAATGTTCTACTTTGAACATGGCCTGGTCATGGACAAGCGCAGATAGAGCTTCCCGCTCATTTTTATACAATCCAATTTTGATTAAATCCTCTATGGGTTGAAAGACATTACGGTGAATTTTTACATACGACATAACATAACCTCGTTCATATTTTGAGCTTATTGCCAATTCAAATACAAATTGTTCTTAAAACCCATATTTCTATTAGCATATATATATAATCGATTTAGCAAACACGGTAATTATCTTATAACCTTAATATCCCTGCGCCACCCGCGCCTCCTCCTCCACGCACTTCTCAAGCTCTCCGCGCTCGATGTAGGGCGATTCTCATTTCATCCAATTCAATGATGAACCCTCGTACGCGACTCCCTGACAAGATGCTCTTTTTGAAGCTTTTCGCGGGTCTTCGCAAACATAGCCTTGATTCGCGTTTCATCGCACACCGGGTCATCCCCGGCGCACTCCCTGTTTTCCCTGCATTCCCCTGCAAGGCGAAGGGCACGCACCTCAAGCGCAGGGAGCGTGTCTTTCAATGTATGTTCCAGCCACGCATCGTCTTTGGACAGCACTCCTACGAACATCGAAGAGAGAACATCGCGTTCTATGGCTTCAAGCCTTTTCCTTGCACTGACAGTACCCATTGAAAACCATTTTAATTTATTGAAATATAAAACTTGGCTTAATCGATAGGTTTAATAGAAGATACAAAGCTGTTAACTCAACAAAGCATTAATACTGGGAATGACATAATCAATGTTTGGGAGTGATATTGATGATACATCACAGGGTTGTTGGTATAGTGGCGGTCATATTATTATTGATAGCGGCTGTGCTTGTCTTAGCAGGTGTGAACAACATAGCTGGGCTACCCATGTTCAGCGCAGGTAACTTTGCCAGCGGATACCTATCTGCGGGTCAATTCTCTATAGGAGTATTTTCAAGTGGCACTTTCGCAGCAGGCATATTTGCTATAGGCATATTCTCCATCGGTATCTTTTCGATAGGAATATTTTCCATTGGTATATTCTCTTTCGGCATCTATGCACTGGGAATATATGTTGCTCGCAAGTACATCATGCCATCAGAAAAAAAAGAAGAGAACGTATGAAAGCCAAAGAAATAAATTTATCGATTTCAGTAGCAGGATAAGAATATGCGTTTACTTTTTCGTAAGTTTAAAAGATTATGAATAATAAATGTAAACGTAACTACAATTCACCTTAACCCCATATTAAAGTAAATATTGCACATCAGGATAACTACCAACACGAATTAAAACGGTCTCTAAATTTCGATAAGTATATTTGCTTTGGATTCTTATTAACGCCCAGTTCCAAGAAAGTGGATAATTTCTAAAAAAAGGGATGATTACCTCTACAATCGCCTGAAATAATAGCGATAATCCACTGGTGGAAAGAACCGGGCTCGTGGTCTAGTTGGTTATGACGTTTCCTTGACATGGAAGAGATCCGGAGTTCGAATCTCCGCGGGCCCATGCAAATTTATCAGGATTTTTTTGATATTGCGGATTTTTACAGGAAATATAATATCACAGGAAGCATAATTACCCCCATAGCATGTGTTTTCCTTATTTTTGCATATGAAGCTATCATCCCGACTGATGTGGATATTAAAAACACAATAAACCCGAACCAGCCGGTGAACATGAACGCCATTACCGAAAGCCCGGTCAGTACCGCCGCGCATAATTTTGAATAATTTATCCGTGACAGGAACCCGGAAATCTTGTCTCCAAGATAAATGGTCGTATAATATGAAATCACGGAAACATAAACGATAACAATTAATAAGACAATAATAACTGAGAAATCCCATTCGTTTACATTGACAAGTTTATCAATCGAAACCATTGCGCCGCTTCTTGCCTTCCCGATGATATACAGGGCAACTAGGCTAAAAACCGCATTGGCAGTATTGGCGCTGCTTATTGATACCATAAATTCTTTTGATGAATCCGTATCCTTTTCCTCACGGACAAGGATTCTTGCGACAAGAGTGCCCACGGTTGAAGAAACACCGGGAAGCCATGCCACAAATGAACCTGCCGCGCTTCCCGTGACCATGCCCCGCACAATCCTCTTCGCCGGCAGCGCAAACCTGCATGTTTTTTGCTGCGGCGGGATTTCGGATTTTGTCATGAGGCTGATAACAAGCATGGATGCACCAAATATCCCTGAAAGAAGAGGAAGGAGGATAGACGGCTCGCCGAATTTTACAAGAGGCTGCATCAGCGCCGCATTATCGAATGCAAATATCCCCAGCATGCCCGAAATAAAAAACAGGAGGACAGCATATAACTTGAATTTTAAATGCACGAGCGACCCCTGGCCTTCCACCATCTCGCCGTTTTCGGTGGCTATCATCAGGATTACTATCAAAACAAGAATCCATCCGATATACGGGCTTATTGTCCCGTAGATATTCATGAAGAAAAAAGCCAGAGGCAGCGCCATTATTAAAGATACTACCACCGCGCCGGCACTCCCGAGCGCAGACAACCGCACAGCTTCTGCGCCTCTTCCTTCCATGAGGAGCGCATGACCCGGAAGGACGGCGAGGGCGGTGTCGGCTTCGGGCGCGCCGAGAAAGACTGAAGGGATAATATCAAGAAAGGTGTGCGCTATTGAATTTGAGAGGATAACCACAGCGATGTAGAAGGGCGCAAAGCCGATGCTCGCAAAGAATGGCGACATCGCAGCAAGTATCAGGGCGAAATTATTGACGTGGATGCCGGGTGTGAGACCCGAAATGATGCCGAGGAAGAAGCCGAAGAAAATGGAGATGAGGAGAAGGGTGAGGGAGATGTCCATGGGGCTGCTAATAACAGACTATAAACAAAAGCATTATGCTTTGAGATGCAATCTTATTTCTGTGAAAATCGCAGTCACCAAACTCGAAGAAAAATCCGAAGGCATACATGAGCTATTCCGGCGCCATGGTCACGAAGCGGTCATAGTATCAACCATGCGCGCCGCGCCGCCCGCCGACCCCGCGCCTCTTTCGAAACTATGTGAGATGATTTTAGAAAATAAAATCGACATCCTGATTTTCACGAGCGCGCTGGGCGTTGAAAAACTTTTTGAAAGATTAAACGAAATCTGCGTTTATCTGCGTTCATCTGCGGTTTGTAAATTAATACCAAAAAATGTTAGAATCGTAAGCGTAGGTCCAAAAACCGCAGAAAAGGTGGAAAAATACGGACTCAAAAGCGAAATCATTGAGAATTTCTCATCCGGCCACTTTACAGAACATCTCGGCGATATAAGCTGCAAAACAATCGGCATCGCCCGCGCCGATGTGCCGAATCCGGAACTGGTAAACTCCCTGACAGCCGGAGGCGCCACCGTAATCGAGGCGCCGGCATATCGGCTGGCAGCAGGTGACAGTATTGTAGAAGCATTAAAAGATGTTGATGCAGTGATATTCACCAGTGCAAAATCATTTGAACTTTCAGGCTTCGCGCCAGAACATGCAAAAAAGCTCAAAGTTATTGCAATCGGACAAAAAACCGCTGATGTGATGCGAAAATATGGGATAAATCCAGATATCGTGGGAAACGGCACGCTTGAAGATTGTTTATCTCAACTATGATTTAACTAGAAAAGGATTGTCCACGCTTGCAAATAATGCCATTATGCTGATGCGCCCCGTCATTGTATCATCCACCTTTGCGCCCCAGATAATCCTTTTTGTACCCGGTACATTCTGCGCCATCAACTCGCCCACTCTTGCAACTTCCTCAAGCGTCAGGTCCTGCCCGCCTGTGATATGTATGAGCAGACCGTGAGCAGAAGAAAGGTCGGGAATGTCAAGCAGCGGGGCGGCTATCGCCCGCAATACCGATTTTTCAACGCGGTCTGCGCCTTCCGCCTCCCCGATCCCGAAAGACGATACTCCTCCTTTTTCAAGAACGGCTTTTAAATCCGCAAAATCAAGGTTCATAAGGCTTGGTTCGGTGATGGTTTCTGTTATGCTTTTAATGAATGCCCCGATAAGGGCGTTCGCTACTGCAAAAGCAGTCTTGAGAGGCAATTTCCCGGCCACCTTCCTCAATTTCGTGTTATCAATCAATACAACAGAATCGCATGTCTGCGAGAGGGCTGCGATTGCCTTTTTTGCATTTTCGCGCCTGAGCGACTCTATTTCAAAAGGCATTGTAAGGCACGCGATGGTAAGCGCGCCCATATTGCGGGATATTTCAGCAACCACAGGCGCAGAACCTGTACCGGTACCTCCGCCAAGACCCCCGACAATGAATATGATGCTGCTGCCTTCAAGTTCTTTTTTTATTTCTTCTGCGCTTTCGCGCGCGCATTCAGCGCCCACTTCAGGGAATCCACCGCATCCTTTACCCTTGCTTCTTTCTTTTCCCATGAGCAGCAATTTATCAGCCCGCTGCAAAACCAGATGCGTTATATCGGTGTTGGCTGCTATTGTTTTAGCGCCTGCAATACTTTTTTGGGAAAGATATGTTATAATGTTGCACCCCGCGCCGCCAAGACCGATTACAGCAACGGTCGGTCTTGATGCTTTCCTGATTTCTGTTAATTCTGCCATCATCTTAGAAGTTTAATAGAGTCTCATTGATATAATTAGTTTTCTGCGCTATGAATACAGTAGTTCCGCAAGTAATTACAAAATTTAATAAATCCGATTGGAAAATAGAAACTTCAAGTCAAACTGAATGAATGTTTTAGCTTTATCAACTGGATTTATCCATATCTAAGATGTTTTTAAATAACAAAAAAGAAAGCCTAAGCTACCTGGTTACTGCTATTGTGCAGTATATGGTATTTCATTTGTAATATGAATAAGATGCATTCCAATGTGTCGTATTAATACTCTTGTTGTTATTTTCGATGTTCCCAAACCAATTCCACGCTCCCGGCAATATATGAGGTTGCACAGTAGCCAAAAATTGTATAAAATCACTGAAACCATGAAGTAGAGCATTCGTACGACATAAGACTCTGTTGTAGTTATAGCAAGAAAATCGTGTTTTACACGGTATCCAGTTTCAATGCCCCACCGTTTCCGATACATCTCTGCAATGCGTTCTATATCCGTTTTATATACTATTTCAAAATTTGTTGCAAATGTGTAATATTCTTTCGTTTTTTCATCATATTTTACCATTAAATTGAATGTGACTTTTTCCTTAGTCCCCATCGTGTATTTTAGAAAGTAGCTCAGCTTTTCGGAATTGTCCTTTACTACCTGTTTTATCCTGTCATTTTTAACAGCTGGCATGATGTATTTGATTTTCAAACTCTCAAGAACCCTGAGCACCTCGACTGAAAAGAAACCACGATCGAGAAGCACATATTTGACGTGCACATATTTCATGGCATGTTCAAGTAATTCATTCACGACAGTTGCGTTATCGTTCGAAAGCTGAGATAGTGGTATTGCCTTTAATGTAAACCTCTGATTTTTCTCAACTATGTCTATAGTTGCGTATTTGTAGCAATAAGAAGTTCCATTTTTGTGCTTGCAGCCCATGATAAGAGAGTTGTTAACCTTCCCATAGTAAGGAATATCGTGAATATCGATGGCAACTGCTGCATATTTCCCAAAAAGTCTTCTTCTTTGTGCCATCTGAAATGAAAAATTGACCAAATTTTCTAACTGTATCTGTAATTCTGAATATATTTGTCTTTCAATATGATGAAAAACAATATCTGCTGATGGAATTTTTTGCCGTTTGTTGAGCTCTTTCAACTCGAATACCGAGCTCTCTGCCGAAGTATGGTTTATCGATGCCCACAAGACTATATTTAGAATGTTGCTTTGAGCATATCTCGAATTTTTTCCCATTCCAAGATCTATCTTTCCATCTAACGCACTGAGCGTATCTTTAAGTAAAATCCAGATTATATTATTCAAACATCCATCCCGCTGAGTGTTTTTAGCACTAATACAAAATATTTCAGTTGGGATGGATAAAACTATCTAATACATGCGGAAGTACTG
>JBAQMZ010000037.1:0-5618 GCA_049303315.1 Candidatus Methanoperedens sp. | reverse complement strand
CCTGTAAATCCTGTTAATCCTGTCCGATTGTTCATAACAAGTCGTTATTTTAAGATAGAATACTTAGTAAAATCGAAGTACATGGCGTTATACATCCTTAGCGGTCTAATCTGACAAAGTCAAGTTAATATTAAATAATTAATTAAGAACCAATCCGCCTGCACCCTCGCTTCCAAGAAACCATCCAATCATGATAAATAACCATACAACACTGAGAAAAAGCGCCGCCCCTAAAAAAGAAACAGCTAACGTCTTTACAAAAAATGCGCCGGATTCTTTTTTCAGGTAAGTGTAAATAATCGATAAGACAACAAAAATCAGGAGCATAGCGATAATCTGGGCAAGCCCGCTTTCCCGGGAAAACAAGCGAATTAATCTTTCAAGAAGAGGGCTTATTAACCAATCTATAAAGATTGAAATGATTCCTATTAAAAGACCTCCTTTTATCCACTCTCCTCGAAATCTCTTCCAGATGAGAATGACCAGTATCAGAAGTGCGGTAATTAATCCGAAAAGGATGATTTTAAGCATTCAAACCTCCGTATCAATCTTACCATTTAACAGGATTTATATGTTCGCTTCTTTTTTCGTCAGGTTAGCAGAGGTATTAACATCATATTCAATGCAGGAAATGCCTCATCCCTGTAAACACTAACGACACACCCAGCCTGTTCGCCGCAGCAATAACTTCCTTGTCCCTTATCGAACCGCCGGGCGATACAATGTACCTGATATGATTCTCTGCCGAGTGGATGATGCTGTCATCGAACGGGAAGAAAGCATCGGATGCAAGTATACACTCACCCAGGATATTTCTGGCAAATTCATCCTCGCCAATGTCCGGTTTTTCCCTTTCATACAGGAGCCTCAGGTTCTCCCGGGCTTTTGTGGCAGCCAGTTTCCGTATTGAATCCACCCTGTTGGGCTGACCTGCGCCTATTGCAAGTATCTGGTAAAATCCTTTTTCATACTCCCATGCAATGACCACTGCATTGGATTTTGTATATTTGCAGGCATTTAATGCAAACTCTGCAAGCCCCCTTTTCTCATCCGGGAAGGGATGCTGTGTGACCACATCCCATTTTGCATACAATCCCCTGTTTCGTGACTGGACAAGCATGCCGCCAACGATATAATGATATGTGTTCTCAAGCGGCGTTCCATTATCCATGGGCAGTTCGAGAATCCTGAGGTCTTTGCTCTTGTTCTTCAAAAATAGAAGCGCATCCTCATCATATCCCGGAGCGATTATCAATTCCACGAACTTTCCTTTGAGGAATTCCAGGGTTTCAAGGTCGGGTTTTCGCGTCATGCAGATTATGCTGCCAAATGAGGAAACCGGGTCGCCGTCCCACGCCCTGGAAAGAGCTTCTAAAAGTGTCCTGCCGGTTGCGAATCCGCAGGGATTGCTGTGTTTGACCACTGCCGCGGCGATACTGTCCTTGTATTCAAGAACCACGTTCAATGCAGCCTCGGCGTCCACATAATTATTATACGACAGGGCTTTGCCGTGCAGTTGTTTTGCGTTTGCGACGGAAGGTTCGGAAACACCCGGTTCCTTATAGAATTTAGCGCCCTGGTGCCAGTTCTCCCCGTAACGAAGAGTCGTCCCTTCCACAAATTTCAGGCGCAGGATATCTTCATTCGTAAGCTTGCTGCTAAGGTATGTGTCAATCGCGCAGTCATAATCAGCTATCCTGCGAAATGCCTTGACCGCCAGGCGTTCTCTGGTGTTCTGGCTGATTGCCCCGTTTTTAAGTTCCGAAAGTATCCATGGATAATCTTCCGGGTCGGTTATTACAGCAACATGCCTGTAATTTTTTGCGGCAGCCCTGACAAGGGCAGGACCGCCGATATCTATATTTTCGATGGCTTCTTCAAGGCTCCCGCCTTGGGCCACCGTCTTTTCAAAAGGATAAAGGTTGACAGCAACGATATCAATGAACTCGATACCCAGTTTTTCCGCTTCTTTTACGTGGGACGGATTATCCCGCAGCGCGAGAATGGCGCCGTGTATTTTCGGATGGAGCGTCTTTACCCTGCCTTCCATCATCTCAGGGAATCCCGTAATCTCCGAGACATCCCTCACTTTTATACCTGCGTTTTTCAAAACCCCGGAGGTCCCGCCTGTTGAAATTATCTCAAAACCAAGATGGACAAGCCCTGTTGCAAAATCAATTATTCCGGTTTTATCAGAAACGCTAATTAAAGCTTTCTTGGGCAGAATTTATCACCTTATCTGAATAGAAAAAGGAAGTTATAAGTTTTTCTCATGTTGGCAACAGAGTGGACGTAACAACGCAATATGAACGTACGAACTCCTGTGGAATGAGTTTGTATCAGTTCGTACGAGTTATAGTATGTTTCGTAAATTTCCCTAATTTCAAGTTTGATAGATCATCTATGCGCTTTTCTGACAGGATAACAGGATGGACAGGATATACGCATCTTGCTAATCCTGTTAATCCTGTCTTATTTTTTAAGAGATAGTACGGTTATTTAAGAACCTGACTATAGTTGTTCATAATATTCATCATCTTTGTATCGGTTCGATTATTTTAAACGCATCCACATCGACAAGCCCTTTATCTGTTATCTTGAGGGACGGGATAACGGGAAGCGACAGGAACGACATCTGGATAAAAGGCGCATCAAGTTTGCACCCCATCTTCCTGACCGTGCGGTGAAGCTCTTTCAGTTTCTTATCCACATCGTATGCGCTTTCAGTGCTGAGAATACCTGCAAAAGGAAGATGAAGATAGTCTATTATACCGTCTTTTGCAAGCACTATGCCCCCCTGCAATTCCCGAAGTTTGTTCGCGCAGAGCGCCATGTCTTCAAAATTCGTGCCAGCAAGGATGACATTGTGCGAGTCATGGGCAATGCTCTGCCCTATCGCGCCTTCTTTCAGGTTAAAGCCCCTCACAAATCCCCTGCCAATGTTTCCAGACTTCCCGTGCCTTTCTATCACAGCGATGGCAAGAATGTCGCGCTCTATGTCAGGCATGACGGTCTGCCTGTCGGTTTTTAATTCCCCGATACTTCTGTTTGTAATAAGTTTACCAGGCACAAGCTCAATGATATGGGCAAAAACCGTTTTTTTCCCTGACCTGAGCTTCAGGTCGTCCGGTTCTATTTTTTTATACTTAACAGTCCTGAAGACATAACCGGGGTATTCGATTCCCTCTATTTTTGGTTTCATCCTGCCGCGTACCATCACATTTTTTATCCCAAACGCCTGAAGGTCATCAAGTATCACCAGGTTTGCCCTCCTGCCGATGCTTATCGAGCCCACGAGCTGGTCTATCCTGTAATGGCGCGCCGTATTGATGGAAGCCATGGAAATCGCCTGAAGCGGATCCAATCCAAGCCTGATTGCAGCCCTGACTATGACATCCATGTGCCCTTTTATGAGGTCGGCAGGATGTTTGTCGTCGGTAACAAAGAAAAAGTTTTCAAGCGATATTCTGTCGCGAACCAATGCGGGGATAAATTCCTGAAGGCTTTTTGCAGCCGACCCTTCGCGTATCATGACCTTCATGCCAAGGCGCGCCTTTTCAAGCGCCTCATCGTATGTTACGGATTCGTGGTCGCTTGAGATGCCGGCGCTCATGTACCCGAACAATTCCTTGCCGCGGACGCCGGGACAGTGGCCGTCAACAACGAGTTTTCTTTCAAGGGCGGCGGCAATCATTGCAAGTTTTTCCGGATTCCCGCGAAGGATTCCGGGGTAATCCATTACCTCCCCGAGCCCGACAACGAATTTCTTATCAAGGAACTTTTTAATCTCCAAAAGACCCAGTTTTGCCCCAGATGTTTCAAGAGGACTGGAAGGCACGCATGATGAGAGCGTAATAAAAACATCAATGGGCAGCCTTTTTGCCTCCTGCATGACAAGCCTGATGCCTTTTATACCCAGGATATTTGCAATCTCATGCGGGTCGATGACGATGCCTGTTGTCCCGTGGATGATGGATTGTTTTGCAAATTGTGTAAGCGTCACCATGCTTGACTCAAAATGCACATGCCCGTCGATTAAGCCGGGGCATACGCAGGCGTTTTTTAAATCAAGTATCTCAGTTTTCCCGCCAGTCAGCCCATCCACATCGCCTATGCCTGAGATGAAACCTGAGCTTATTGCTATATCGCCTTTTATAATCTCTTTTGTGTTTACGTTTACGATACTGCAATTTTTAAGTACGGTGTCAGCCTTGATTTGACCTTCCCCTGCGAAAACCCTCTCTCTCAAGAACATAATATTGTATTGTCCTCTATTACTAAAAAAGTTCGCTGCTTGATTCTGTGACCCAATCGAATCAGGAAAGAATATGTATTACAATAAACCATCTACAATACATGGAAAAACCCGGGGACAAATTCAAATGCTATCTTGTAAGCTGGAAAGAGTCTTACAGGCTGGCAAAAGTCCTGGCGCGTAAAATTAAAAGTTCTGGGTTCAAGCCCGACCTTGTAATAGGAATAGCAAGAGGAGGGCTTGTGCCGGCGCGTGTTGTTTGTGATTTTCTTCTCCAGAAGGACCTTGCCGCAGTAAAAATCGAACACTGGGGAATTGCGGCAACGCTCGGAAAAGCCAGGATAAAGTTCCCTCTGCCTCTGGACATATCAGGAAAAAAGATATTGATAGTGGATGATGTCGTAGATACAGGGGATACATATGCCGTGCTTATGGATTATTTGAAGGAAAAGAACCCTTCGGAGGTAAGGACTGGAGTACTGCACTATAAAACCTGTTCGACCTGTATCCCGGATTACTGGGCGGAGAAGCAGGATAAATGGGAATGGATAATATATCCCTGGGCTGTTTATGAGGATTTGACAGGTTTTATTATAAAAGTCCTGACCGGACCCATGACGCTTCCGGATATCAAAAAAGGCCTGATGGACAATTATAACATAAATATTTCAAAAAAAGACCTTCTGGAAATATTGAATGACATGCATGCAGAAGGAAAAATCCGCAAATTAAAAAAAGGGAAAAAGGAAAACCTGTGGGTTTCCTGAATAATATGCCTTAAAGCTTCTTACCAAATTTCGGCTATACTTACAAATCCTATTTTCCGAGACCTTTGCCTGCCTTAACTCCGCTCTCATCTTTCGCCATATAGTATTTTGTAGCATCATTCTTGACACTAATCTCGACAATCTTATCCTTGTTTTTCAGCTCGCTGATTGCGCTTGAAAAAGCAACAGCGGAAAGAAATGTCTCAATAATATCCTCTCCGGGTTTTGTGTCGAAGGCTTTGATTATATCAGTTAACGAATGTGCCGGTGTATCCGTATTTTTTGCCTTCTCTAAAAACTCTAATATCTTTTGTTCCAGAGACCCTTTATCTGATGCTTTTACTCCCTTTTTGATTTCATCTATTGAAAGGGGCATATATTTTAACATGCGGTGATGCTTTATAAGAATAACTATACTACATACTATTGTCTTGTCAAGTGTCAATTAGCAACAAATATTCGAGATAAATTGACCTATAGTCTTCCGCCAAACTTCTGAAAAATGTAGATTTGCGTTGCCTGAAGAAAATACAATGATAGATCCGGAAAAAGATTCTGTTGATTGCTATGGAGTCTAAAGAAAACGAACCGCAGAT
>JBAQMZ010000036.1:0-2366 GCA_049303315.1 Candidatus Methanoperedens sp. | reverse complement strand
AGGCATAGACATTAATTCATTTTCAATACTGATAGACGGTATTGACGAGACAAGAAATGCAGTGGTAACTAGTGCATCAATGCAGTATAAGCCATCCTTGCAAGACGGAAAACATATTTTAAAGCTGTTTATTAATGATACAGTCGGAAACAGCAAAACTGTGACAACATCATTCGAACTGGATACTACTCCGCCTGAAGTTAAAATGAACTCTCCTGCCAACAACTCCTTTGTGAGACGGACTATTTCAGTTTCAGGGATTGCCACTGATATGCATTTAGATATGGTTTCTCTTGAGATCGACGGTATCAAAGTCTCAAGTGCTTCCACTTACACATGGGATACAACTCTTGTAAAGGATGGAACACACGAAATCAAGCTAAACGCCGTTGATACAGTTAAAAACTTAGCATCAACCTCTATAAATGTTACTGTGGATAACACCCCGCCTGTAATTCAACTCTCTCCTGCAAACGGGACTGAATTTTATTCAGACCAAAACCTGACGATTGATTACAATGCTACCGATGCAACATCTGGTGTAGCATCATCCTCAGTTGCACTGGATGGTACTGCTGTTACCAAGGGCGATATAATCGATTTAAGAAACCTGTCGATTGGTAGCCACAAAATCCGAGTATAGTTAAAAACGTAACTTTTATAACTAATTAGATCCATATAGTTCTATGTGGCAAGACCAGAAAATATCGCAATTAAACGGCATATTACCGCCGAAGAACTGCTTAAGAGAATAAAATCTCTGGAAAAAGATGTAAAAGTATTGCAGAGATTGTATTTCGTAAAATATCGCTATGAAGGAGTGGCGGTTGAAGACGCTGCTAAGCGTGTGGAAATATCAAAACCAGTGGCATATATCTGGCAAGATAGGTGGAATAAAGAGGGATATGAAGGTATAAAACCAAAATTTGCAGGAGGTAAACCATCGAAACTTTCTGATGATCAAAAAGACAAACTGAAAGAAATTCTGAATAAACGGGATGACTGGACAACAGAAGAAATCCAGAAACTCATATCGAAAGAGTTCAAGGTCGAATATAGTCTGAAGCAAATACGAATAATTTTGAGAAAATTTGGAATGAAACTTGCGAAACCTTTTCCGCACGATTACCGAAGACCAGATGATGCAGAAGAGATCCTAAAAAAAACTTCCTGAACTGAATGAGGGTACTGTCATTGGTTTTTTCGACGAATCCTCTCCTCAAACAACAGCAAATACACAACAACTGTGGTCATTTACAAAACCTACCATATGCAAGAACACTACAAAATTGAAGGCAAATTCTTTTGGATTTTATGCGTTGAATGGGAACTCTGTTATAGACTTCAAAGAGCGTTCAAAAAAAGAATATGTTTGTGAATTTTTGAATGAGATCAAATTGAAAAATCCGGTAAAAAACATTGTTGTTATTCTCGATAATTTCAGTTCGCACAGAGCAAAGGCAACTATAGATTATGCAAATGAGATAGGAATTGAATTGGTATTCTTGCCGCCATATTCTCCTGATCTGAATCCCATCGAATACATCTGGAAAAGTATCAAGAAAATAATCTCAAAAGAGTTCATTGTTGACCTGGATCATATGAAAAAGATCATCCTTGATAGTTTTCAAAATTTTTCATCAAAATTGAGCTTTGCCAAGAGATGGATTGAAAAGTTTCTTGACAATAAGTTAGAAATGTTAGGTACTTGACTATACTCATAACTGAATTATGAAACTGTGCCGATACAAGCGATAGATTTTCCGCCGCCAGGCGGCGCTTCACGGGGTCTGGGGCTTGCCCCAGCGCATGTTGATGAGGGATGTGCGCCTAAATATTGATTTCTATACCATACACTTTCTCAGGATTCTCTTTGTGTATCTTCCAGAACACATCTTCGCCCCAATCGGGTATCAGTTGTTTTGTCCTCTTGGGCACAGTCTTGGGTCCGAGCACAGAACCCGGTCTTTTCAGGTCGTCGATGTAATCGGTTTCCATCATGAAGCGCGTGCCTTCAGAAAGGGCTTTTTCTATGGCATCCTCACCCGCAAGGACGCTTGGGAAAATACCGTATTTCTCGCATATTTTCACCATGGGCGGCGAAAAATGCTTGATGACTTTCTCAGGCGACAACCCTGCTTCCCTGGCAATCCCCGCGATTTCAGCCAGCCCTTCCTCTGTGGCGCTCTCTGTGTGCACCTGCACCGCGCAGCCAGTATCCTTTGCAAGCTCAAAGCTGTGGCGCATTATATCGTTTGAAGCATCCCATATTTTCGGCTCAACCTCATAATGAGGACGCCCTGACTTCAAGCCAATAGCAAGACCATTTTTGACGTATTCGGCGGCGATTTCAAGCCCTCCGTTCA
>JBAQMZ010000035.1:0-43369 GCA_049303315.1 Candidatus Methanoperedens sp. | reverse complement strand
TATTTAAAAACATCTTAGATATGGATAAATCCAGTTGATAAAGCTAAAACATTCATTCAGTTTGACTTGAAGTTTCTATTTTCCAATCGGATTTATTAAATTTTGTAATTACTTGCGGAACTACTGGGACTATTTCATCAAATTAAGATTAATAGTTCCGCCTTCAAGAACATCCTTTTCACTTACATCGATTTGTTTTGAGACATTGCCGACAGTCACAGTATAAGGACCTGTTGGTCTTGTAACAAACTGTGTCTCCCCTGTAATAGGACCAAGTGTGGAATACGGGACAATAAATTCATAGGTTCCGTCAGAAGACGTTGTTTGCGAATAAGGTATGGTTCTCTCAATATTCGTCCTGATGTTATTTGTTAAAGTGACTGTGGCATTCACCGGAGCACTTCCTGTGATTTTAGCGCCTTTCACATATTCAAATATCTTGGCGTACCCCGAATTTTCAACCTGCAGACTTCCCTTATACAATACATTATATACATTCTTAAACCACATTTCTGAATTCCCACCTTCCGTATAAGGATTTACAGGCGATTCATAAATAAGCCTGTAGTTATGCAAACCATTCGTATCAAATATGTGGAGTCTTGATTCCATTGTATTGTAATATTTCATTGTTGGAACTTCCTGCTGCCCCTGGTTTGTTCGCAACAATGTAAAATATCCCTGGTTTGTTCCATCCCATTCAGCAAAGATAGTAAGAATATTATACGCCATTTTGGCATCGCTCACAACATATCTTGCGCCAGGTTTCCCGTTGATGCCCAGCTTATCAAGAACAGCGTTAGCTTCCTCTTCAGATGGCGCAATTAAGTATGTGGATGCTCCCGGGGCGTGCGATGACCCGCCGCCTATCCCTGCCTGGAACGGGTTTGCATCGGGTATCCTGCGCGCCCAATATGTAATAATATTGCCATAATCCCACCAGCTCATAACGCCGTAATCATTCTTTGAATAACTATAGTTCTGACCATTGGCTGGTTTTTCATATAAATAATAATATGGCAAATCGGGTTTGGGAGTATTATCTCTCATCCATGTAAGAGCATCATGCCATTCGTAATAACCCGCTGAAAGTGCACCCCATTGTGCTGATTGCACGGATTCGTAAATAAACGTCCTTTCTAAGAGTGGCCTGCTTGCATCATTATCGATCGGTATGATTACAGTAGGAATTATTATTATAAGTATGGAAAGGATATGCTGTATCCTGATTTTTTTCAAGCATTCGACAATATCATCCGAATCAAAAGATTTCCAATCGCCAAAATTAAGCACTCTTGAAACCAGAACACCTGAAAGTATGGCAACGTTTACAGCATAATAATAGGCAAATCTGTTCTGGGCAAGCGTTATTGCCAGAACGAAAACACTCCAGACCACTAACAAAGTGTATTCTGCATTCGATTTCTTGATAACATAATAACAAAGGACCAGAATTGCAATATAAGAAAGTGCAAAATTATAACCGAACCACCCCATTTCCATCTGAGGGGTAATCGGATAAGCTTCTGACACAGTAAGCCCGCCGCCTGAAGTTCCCTGGAATATGCTGTTCCACTGTCCGACTGAAGCGCCATAAAGGTCAGGCGATAATATTTTGAGACCTATTAAACCTATCAATATGAAACCGACTACAAATAACAAATAATGAAATCCCTTGTATTCCCGTTTGTTCATTTCCCTGGAAACGAGACTGAGAATTGCAAAGACCAGTGCGCCTCCGCCCATTACTGCAAGATGCAGAAAAGAATAATAGACCCCTGCAAACCTGTTGCCGGTCACCACATAGGGCATTACCATTACCATAGCCACAAGATATGCTATTATACCCACTACGCCCAGGTATTCAGTGGACTTCCCCCTGAAATGGTCTATTATATACTGGACGACCATGAAAATCCCGAAAACTACCGCAAAGAAAACGCCTGTTGTCCATGTAAGAAGATACGCCCCGAAAGATACGCCTGCAAAAAAAGAGTAAATTATAGGCGTTTTTAAGGCTGCCCAATCCTGTTTCAGCCAGTGGTCAAAAGTTATGGCTTCCGCTTTCTTGATAGCTATTATGAAAAACATCATCGTAAGGGTTACAAAAAAAACCTCTGCGACATGGTTATCAGTGAATCCAAGCAATGACCTTGAAAGGAACTGCCCCGGCAATATTGCTATTAAGAAAGCCCCGATAAGTCCTGTTTTCTCATCAAACAATTCTTTTCCTATAAAGTACACCGGGAATACTATAAGAGCGCCAAGAACCGCCGGATAGAATGCACCCACGGTATCGATGGTGGATTGGGCAGGCATACCGCCGTTTATGACAAAACCGAAAATCAAAGAAAAAAATGCATTTATCTGGTCAAATAACGGTCCCCAGTGCAATGGACTGCCGCGTGGATAAAGGGTAAATGCATCGAAAAATATACGATGGGGGAAAAAATGGATGGTGTTTTCCACCAGTCTCATATGCAGAACGGCATCATCTGAAGCAAAACCCACTATTCCCCGGTTGAAGACACTTTTTATTGGCGTTATACCTCTTATATAGAATGAAAACAGGAAAATCACAAATAGTATCACGATGGAAGTAGATTTTACCGTGAGGATACTATTATTTACCTCTCCATTCTTATTTCTTTTTACCTGTTTTTCCTTGTATTTTTTATTTGGTTTTACTTTTGCCAATGTTCACCTCAGGCTTACCAATAAGTGTAAGTCACGCATATTAAAGATTATGTATTTGAAGTGATAATCATTCTTTATTTCATAGGTCATTTCATACACTTCGCTCATAAAACTTTAAATTAGATTCTTGACTTTTTCAGCAGCCTTTTTTAACTCATTAAGAATCAAGCCAATATATCCCTCGTTTCCAACCATGACCACAATCAGTGCATCCGGGCCTGCTGTATATGTTATGAGATGTTTATCCTCAGTTTCGACTATAATGGATTTAGGTTTCTGGTTGCTAAGACGCAGTGTTGTAGATTCTGCCGACATATACAGAGTAGCTGTCAAAGCGGCAAACGCTTCGCTATTAAGCCCGGATACTGCTTCCTTGGAAACCATCAGCAATCCCTGTTTCGAAACAATGGCAGAAAGTTCGATACCCCCGACTGTCTGAAGGTCGTTAAGTATTTTCTCAAGCATGTTCGCAATTGTTTCCATCAATGCCTCGGCAGATTTGATACTCTATACACAATCACCAAGAAATAGATTACCACGATTTGAAACAAAGATAATATATTTTGTATAAAATGAACAAAACCATCTCCATATATATCTCCATATATAATTGTACGCCCAACAAAATCGATTAAATTCAATATGTAAAAAACATCCATCTTTTCCCAGGTAATCAGGCAAACATTCCTTCAGAATACAGGTTCGGTTTAGTTGTCGGGATCATCAATTTTTTTATGGCATTGCGGAAATCTTCCATACCTACGTTGCATCGTTCTTCGCGTACTGCAAACATCCCGGCTTCCATGGCGATTGCCTTGAGATCAGAACCGTTAGCGCCTTCGGTAATTGAGGCAAGCTCATCAAAATCAACATTCTCTGAAAGCTTCATCCTCCTTGAATGGATTCTCAAAATCACTGCCCTTGTTTCCTTACTGGGCATCGGAATTGAAATAAACCGGTCAAATCTTCCCGGCCTTAAAAGTGCAGAATCAAGAATATCCGGCCTGTTCGTAGCCGCTATAATCCTGACATTTCCTCTCGGATTGAAACCATCCATTTCCGAAAGGAGCTGCATTAAGGTGCGCTGGACTTCCCTGTCACCGGATGTTGCAGACTCGAGGCGTTTTGCCCCGATTGAATCAAGCTCATCAATAAATATGATGCTCGGGGATTTTTCCTTCGCCATTTTAAAAAGATCTCGGACAAGACGCGCACCCTCGCCTATATATTTCTGTACAAGTTCAGACCCGACAACCCTGATAAATGTGGCTTTTGTCTGGTTTGCAACGGCTTTGGCAAGGAGCGTTTTTCCTGTTCCAGGGGCGCCATATAATAATACACCTTTCGGGGGCTCAATCCCGATTCGTTCAAACACTTCAGGTTTGGTAAGAGGCAACTCCACGGTTTCCCTTAGCTCACGAATCTGCTCATCCAGGCCCCCAATATCCGAATACGATACTGTTGGAGATTCTATGACCTCCATACCGTGAATGAACGGGTCCCGGGAAGAGGGGAGAATCCCCACAACAGCCAGGGTCTGGTAATTCAAAGACACGGCGGCTCCCGGAATGAGTTCTGAGCTGTTAATAAACTGGGCAGCGCCGACCACGAACTGCGGACCCGTGCTGCTCCTTATTATCACTTTTCCGTTTTCAAGAATATCCACTACAGTTCCGACAACCAGTGGAGGCATTTTTAACCGTTCAAGTTCGCTTTTTATCTGCCTTAATTCTCTTTCATACTTGAGGTTCTGGCTCTCTGTAAACCGCTTCTCCATTTCAACTTTATTGGCCTGTTCCCTGAGAAGATTGTTCCTTTCCTCAAGAGTTTTAATCCTGTCCATCAAATAGCGGGAAAAATCATTGTTCCCCATTGCTATCGGACTTTCCTGATTTTCCTGGGCTTCAGACATCTATATCGAATGATATTTAAGCGTAGACGGTATATAGAGTTTTCGCCGAGATGATGTAATGCAATGCGAAATATGCGGCAGTGATATAAAGGGAAATCCGATTAGAGTAACCGTTGAAGGAAGTGTCCTGGATGTGTGCGGCAAGTGCGCTCACTATGGGAAACCTACGGATAAATGGACACCTGTTTCAAGGAAAATGTCTCCGACTGAAAGGGTGATAGTTTCCCATAAGCCGCGAAGAGATGTTTTTGACAAACTCCAGGATGAGATAATCCCTGATTATGCCCAGATAATCAAGAAAGGAAGGGAATCATTAGGCCTGACCATCGAAGAGCTTGCCTCAAAGATGATGGAGAAAGCCACACTTCTTCGAAAGATAGAACGCGAGGAGCTTATACCTGAGGATGTGGTGCGGAAAAAACTTGAGACTGCATTAAATATCAAATTGACAGAGAAGGTTTCTTCGCAGGACCAGCGCGGGGGAGGGTTTATCAGGGGAACGACTCTGGGGGATGTGGCAATTATCAGGAAAAAGGGGAAATAGTTTCCCTCCAAGTTCAATCAAGCAATTTTTCACTCAAGTTCCTTGATGAACTCTTCAAGCCTGCTGCAAGAAACCTTTTTCTTGGCTTCGCTGCACTTCTTGACTTTATCCAGAAGCGTGCACATCTGCTCATGCGTGAGATCATACCCCATCTTCTGGACTACCCCCTTCAATGCTTTTGTCCCTGTATGTTTTCCTATGATTATTTCCCGCTTCGCGCCAACCATTTCGGGAGCGAACAGTTCATAGGTCATGGGTTCTTCAAGCACGGCAGCCACATGTATTCCCGATTCGTGCGCAAACGCATTTGCTCCTACAACGGGTTTAATTCGAGGAATCGCAAGACCGGAATATTGTTCCACCAGCTTTGATAGCCCCATCAACTGGCTCACATCATATCTCTCGATACCGTACTGCACCCGTAAGCTTACAAGCAATTCTTCAAGCGATGCATTCCCGCATCTCTCGCCGATGCCGTTGACCGTGGTATGAAGCTGGAACGCCCCTGCTTCTGCACCGCTTATCGTGTTCGCCACAGCCATGCCCAGGTCGTTGTGGCAATGGATGCATACTTTTGTTTTTATTTCTTTTTTAATTTCGCTGACGATGTAAAACGCAGTGCTCGGGTTCAGTATCCCTACGGTATCGGCAATGCTGACGTAATCGGCGCCGTGTTCTTCTGCAGACTTGAAGATAGACTTAAGTACCCTCATGTCCGTCCGCGTTGCATCCTCGGCCGCAAACCGCACAGTCAGGCCGTGGTCTTTTGCATAATCAAGCACATCAAGAGCGCAAGACGTTGCCTCTTCAAACGTTTTATGATATTTGTATTTCAGGTGCAAATCGGAAGTGGCAATAAAAATGCTCACGAAATCAACATCACACTTGAGCGCAACATCAACATCCTTTGCTACCGAACGCGCAAGGCAGCATATCCTGGCATCAAGCCCAAGATGCGCAATCTCACGCACCGTGGCTTCCTCAGCATGTGAGACAACAGGGAATCCCGCTTCAATCACTTCAATACCGATGCTGTCAAGTTTTTCTGCGATGGCGATTTTCTCTTCTTTGGAAAAAGCCACTCCTGGCGTCTGCTCGCCATCCCTTAATGTGACATCGCATATCTCTATATCCCCTGGTTTTGATTTAATATACTGCATCAACGTGTTTTTAGAGTAATCGCTCATATCAATCAGGTTTCATTAACCATGTATAATCATTACTTATATCTTTCCATTTTATGCCCAGAAAATCAAAAATAAGCCCCGGGAGGGATTTGAACCCTCGACCTCGTCCTTACCAAGGACGCGCTATACCCCTAAGCCACCGAGGCGCTTGATTTTTGCCAGGATATATTTTAAGCGGGCCCGGAGGGATTCGAACCCTCGACATCCGGGTTAGAAGCCCGGCGCTATATCCAAGCTAAGCCACGAGCCCAGCGCGGAACTCCAAGATGTTTTGATTATTTAAAAAGCTTTGTGAATCAAACACCGTATTCTTTTTTCAGGGCTTCGATTTCAGGCAATAAAATATAATCAAGCGACGTACCTTTCGCTTCTCTTATCTGCATTACTTTGATAAGCTCGGAATATTTCCCTCCTGCAAGACCATTCGCAATAAG
Source organism: Candidatus Methanoperedens sp. (assembly GCA_049303315.1). Classification (GTDB taxonomy): domain Archaea; phylum Halobacteriota; class Methanosarcinia; order Methanosarcinales; family Methanoperedenaceae; genus Methanoperedens. Next base: position 36,595 of record JBAQMZ010000035.1, on the reverse strand, counting down.
CGCAGCCCCCTGTGCTGCTTCTTTGACATTTTTCACATCAAAACCCCCAAGTCTTCTTACCGGCGCAAAGTCTATTCGCCTTTCTAATTCATCAAAAACCCCCTTGACCCTTGAAATCCTGCCCGATACAAGTATTTCATCAGGTTTAACCGATGCTGTAAGCGCAAGGACATTCCTGGTTGCGCCTTCAAGATATGCATTCAAAGCATCCTCGTGTTCCATCAATTTTTCAGGTGTTTTTGCAAGAGTCTCAACGCCCCCTCTGAAAATGAGCTCTTTATTAAATCCTCCCAGAAGATAAGCCAGCTCTGCGTCCATGCAGCCCAGAGAAAGAAAACCAATATTACCCGTGCTTCCCCCGATGCCATCGACAATTTTTCCATTCTTCACGGCAATGGCTGCCGTATATCCGAACCCCATTTCCAGTAATATGAAACATGTTTCACTGTAACTCTTTTCGTACCTCAATGCCTGGTCCCGAATCCCGAGCGCGGCACAGCAGAGTTTATCAGCCGTGCCCATATCGATTTTATTGAATTTCCGAAAATTCGGGACTGTCGGGAGATGAATTACGCCGGGAATGAAAAAGACGGGGAGCTCATTTTTTTTCATCCGGTTAATCGATGCGCGCATCCCGAGGTTACTTTTCTTGTCTTCTTTTTTGATAAGCGACATAAGGAACAATTCCCTCTCTCCTATGTCTTTGATACCGGTTACCGGAATGCCAAACCCGGATGGCCCCACCACGAGTTCGGCTCCGGCTCCTTTTATAATATCAGAGAGCAATTCTGGATCTTTGATTATATCGCTGGTAGGTACAGAAGTATCAAGGATTACTGTGTCATCTTCCAGACCGCAAAAATCAAAACTTTTCGTGCCCGGGTCTATGCCGATTACTCTGACCATATCCCCAAGTTATCGTGCTGGCTCTTTAAGGTTTATGTTTTTGCTGGCTTCCTTTCAACAACTTTTATCCAATGACCAGGGCTCACCTCGGCAAGAACCGCAGCATTGGGTGGAAGTTCGTCAAAATAAATTGTTTCATCGCTCAACGGATGGATTTCACCGCCGCACACCGGGCATTTCTCAGAATACGTTTTTCTTTTTTTAAGAACTGGCATAGACATAACCTCCCTTTGTATGTTATTACTGTTGTGGCGCTGCGACATAATAGTATTGGTTGGTGAAGAGCATAGTTTTTTATTATCTTCTGCTATTATAAAACAGGATAACATGCAGGCAGAAGAATACGATAAAGTCAGGGTGGAAAGTAAAGGCGTCCGCTATGAAGGAGTCCTGATGCCTTCACAGACGGAAAGCATAGTCTTGAAATTAAAAAATGGTTACAATATCGGGCTTAAGCGCGAATCCGCATCCATAACCCTGCTTGAGAAAAAAGAACGGAAAAAGCCTTCAAAGGAACCTGTTCGCGCCGGGAAAAAAAAAGGAAAGCTACCCAACATCTCCATTCTCTCTACAGGCGGCACCATTGCCAGCAAGATAGATTACCGCACGGGAGCCGTGACTTCGCAATTCTCGGCAGATGATATCCTTCGAGCAATCCCCGAACTTGAAGAAATAGCAAATTATAACTGCCGCATGATTTACAGCATCCTTAGCGAGAACATGCGCCCATCCTACTGGGTGGAGCTTGCGCGAGCCGTATATGAGGAAATCAAAAATGGTGCGGACGGTATCATTATTACGCACGGCACTGATACCATGATGTACACGGCCGCAGCATTATCGTTCATGATCGAAACGCCCGTTCCTATCGTGCTTGTCGGCTCGCAGCGAAGCGCTGACAGGCCAAGCAGCGACAATGCCATGAACGCTATATGCGCAGCGGCGGTAGCCACGAGCGACATCGCCGAGGTATGTGTAGTGATGCACGGCGGAACTAGTGACGATTTCTGCTATATCCACAGGGGAACAAAGGTACGGAAAATGCACACTTCGCGCCGCGACGCATTCCAGTCAATCAATGCCATGCCAATAGGCAGGGTCGGGTACCCATCACGCGAGATAAAAACGCTGACTTCGCACGTTAAGCGGGGCGAGAAAAAACTGGCGATCCATGATAAACTCGAATCCAGATGCGCCCTTTTAAAATACGTTACAGGCGCAAGCAGCGAATCTCTTTTATTCCATTCAGGCTCGGGTTATAAAGGCATTGTAGTTGAAGGCACAGGACTGGGACATGTTTCAACAGAATGGATTCCTGTTATCAAAACAACCGTAGATGCCGGGATACCGGTTGTCATAACCTCGCAATGCATCAACGGGAGGGTATGCGACCGCGTATACGATACAGGCAGGGATATGTTAAAGGCGGGCGCAATCGAAGGAGAAGACATGCTTTCGGAAGTGGCGCTCGTCAAACTCATGTGGGTATTGGGACAGACGCAGGATATAGAAAATGTGAAAAAATTGATGCATACTAATATCGCAGGTGAGATAACCCGAAGCACACGCACGTCAATCACATTATGATGATTATAATAATTATTTATATCATATAATATAAGCGTAAATATTAAATACTATTAAAACCATCATTAATATTGTTGTAGAATTAGGTGTCTAATGCCTTTAGTACCCTCAGTCTCCTTCGACCCATCGTTTTTATTAGATACCTAATCCTACTCCTATTAAAATTCTTTGATTTTCTCTAAAACCTTGATGTTTTTTATTAATGTAAACGGATAGTTGCCCGTTGCGTCTTTTTCCAGGGATTTTACCATATCCCATATTGTAAGCAGCGCCACATTAACCCCGTGCAGCGCCTCCATCTCCACGCCTGTTTTCCCAATCGTTCTTACTTCGACTGTTGCAATGATTGAGTCCCCGTTTATCTCAAACCGGACATCGATTCCTGTTACAGGTATCGGATGGCACATCGGTATCACTAGAGATGTACTTTTGACTGCCATGATTGAAGCGATACGGGCGGTTTCAAGCACCGCTCCTTTCTCTATTTGTTTGTTCTTGATAGCCTCGATGGTAGTGGGCTTCAATTGTATCTCGCCGACGGCCACCGCACGCCTTTTAACTTCTTTCTTATCGCTGATATCAACCATCCTTGCCCTGTCGTCCTGTATATGCGAAAACATTTTCAATCTATCCGAACTTGTTTTCTCTTTTCAAAATCCGAAAGCAGTTCATCCAGTTTTCCTGACAGGGCTTTTGCATCATTCAGTTTTAACCGGATTATGGTCTCGTCTTCATCATGCTTGAATACCAATCTTATTCGATTTCGTTCTATATCTGCCAGTATCTCTCTCATGCTTTCATCACCGCCGGGATATAATCAATGACATCAGTCGCAAGAAGTCCGTATCCAAATTCCGTAAATGCAAGGTCACCCGCTGCGCCATTAATAAACGCTCCTGCGCATGCCGCGGGAAAAGCTTCGTGTTTTGCATAAAGGGCGCCTGTCAGACCTGCAAGCACATCTCCTGTCCCGCCGACGGTCATACCTGCATTTCCCGTCCTGTTTGCCCTGACCTCGATGCCGTCAGAGATAATATCAATAGCGCCTTTTATCAGTACATTTACTTCATTTTCTCTGGCGAAATCCAAAATGAATTTGGTTTTTTCTTTTTGTTCAGCGGGAACATCAACACCGGATAATCGTTTCATTTCACCCTTATGAGGTGTGATGATTATGTTCCTGTTCAGCAGGGGAACAAGTTCCGGCGTCAGCGCATCTGCATCGATTACTGCTTTCCTGCAAAACGGAACTATTTTTTTAACAGCCGAAAGGGTCTCATCAGAAGTCCCAAGACCCATCCCCATTACGACCACATCATGTTTTGCGATAAGCTCGGAGATAACAGGAATATCGTCTTCCACTAACCTATCGCCTGAAAGCCCGCGAACGATGAGATTTGGGGAAAAAGAAGCGATTATATCTGAAACATTCCGCGGCGCTGCCACCGTAACTATATCGGCGCCGGCACGGAGAGCCCCGAGTGCGGCAAGCGCTGGTGCTCCTGAATACGCGCCGCCTCCTATGACCAGAACCCTGCCCGCATCGCCCTTATGACTTTCTGCAGGTCTTTTTAAGAATGGCTGGATATCGCCTGGACCGACAAAAAATTCAGCTTCCAGAGGAATGCCTATATCCACCACACGTATTTCGCCCGTATATTCATGGGCGTTTTCTGGCAGCAATCCTGCTTTCATTTTATGGAACGTAAGGGTCATGCCTGCATGAACGGCTTTCTCAAACTCGCCCCCGTCAGGGTCAAATCCGGACGGCACATCCACTGAGATGACAAATGCGCCTGAGTCGTTGATAAGATCGATGGCGGAAGATTCAGGTTCGTGTATTTTCCCGCGAATACCTGTCCCGAAAATCCCATCAATAATCACGTCGGCATCTTTTATCATGGAACGGTCAATCACTGTTGAATCCGTGGCTTCGATTAGCGGAATGGATGTATTTTCAAGGGCTTTCCAGTTATGTGTAGCCTCGTGCGTTTTTAGCTCTTCTTTTTTTCCGATAAGAATCACTGTGACATCGTATCCTGAGAGATGCCGCGCAGCTACGAATGTATCGCCTCCGTTATTGCCCCTGCCTGCCAAAACAACCACTTTCCCGGAGCTAATCCTTTCTTTAACTGCACGGGCTACGGCAGCACCGGCATTTTCCATAAGCTGAAGGCGTTTTATCCCGAGATATTCGCAATTGGCATCGATGGCTGCCATGCGGGACGAGGTGATTGCTTGCATGATTGGTAATTTCACCCACGAACACTTATAATTTATTAAACTGTTAAGGGATATAATGAAATATGATTCGTTCATATTCAGCGTTTGCGGAGTATTAAATGTCTCAATTATCCCAACAACATGCATCCCATCTAAAGCGCATCAGAGCCATAGCCGATTACCAGTTTGGTCTCGGCGCCGGCGAAGCTCTTTTCCCTGACAACGTGGAATTCAAGTTCTCAACAACAAAAAGAATCCGCCAGATACTGCTTGATAACAACCGCATAGCCACGGTGAGAGCAAAGGACGGGATGCTCACACTCAGCATCATGGGCGCAGGGAAGCTTCATGGATTAATCAGGTATCCGGGGCGCAGGGTCGTGGTTAACAGCGATGCTGCGCCTTTTGTGGCGAAGGGCAAGACTGCTTTTGCGCGGCACGTGGTTGCTGCCGACCCTGATATCAGGGCTGGCGAGGAAGTTCTCGTGGTTGATGAAACCGACCGCCTGCTTGCAACGGGGAAGGCTGTGCTGGCTCCCCTTGAAATGCTCGCATTTAAGAAGGGCATTGCTGTGGATGTGAGGAACGGGATAGATAGCAAAGATAAGGCAGATAGTGAGTGAACTAATTTCACTGCGGAGGCTCAAAGACCGCAAAGGAAACATCATTTAAGAACTTGACCATAGCCCAACGGCTTGGTGCCCTCTGCGTCTGGTATGAAAAAATCAACAACTAACTCGTACGAACTGATACGAACTCATGCCGTCGGAGTTCGTACGGAATTTTTTTAATTACATTAAAATTTAATAAGTTATAATAATTTTTTCAGTATGCTATTAATCCCGATATTACTGACCTCGATACCGCTACTCAGAAGATTAATGACTTGCCAAAGGTGATTGAGCAGCTCTGCTCAATTCCTCATCGCTCTATATAGAAGGAAACCAAGAAACATAAAAATGAACACCAGTCCCACCTCAAGTATTCTAGTATAATCAGAAATCAAAGCATATGTTGTACTTAAAAATATAAATATAAACATAAATCTATCAAATATACCCACATTTTTGATATAGAATTGTAAATTGCTTGTTGATATTTCTGTTCCCAATCCATTTAAGTGGTTAAACTCTTGCGCAAAGGATTTGCTACTTACAGATATATCTATTCCATTAAAATTTCCTTCTTCGATGTGAAGTTCATGTACCTTTACAAGTTGCCGCTTATGCTGCATCAAATCAATAATTGCGATATATCCACAAATAAAAGCCGCCAATGGCGCCCATAAAAACATGGCTAAATATACCCCTAAAACGGGTATATTAATAAAAAGATCGATGGGGTATCTGAAGATTTTTAGTGAAAGAGGAAATTGATTTGAATATTGATTCCAACCATTTTCTGAAAATGGTAAGTTAATTTGAAACATTTGCAGCAGCATTAAATCCCCTTTAAAAAAGCGAATAAGACCTGATTTTGTTGCAGGTTCTCCAGTGATAACACAAACGTTAGGGAACTCTATTGGATTAGAACCTTTTACCTTAATCCTAAAAGGTGGGTTATTAAAAAAAATAACTTTCACAAGGAAAAAAATACCAAAAATACCAATTACATATATTATAGCCAACATTATAGCCCACGTATCAACCATTAGTAATCCTCCTTCATAATTAAATTAAATTTATACTATTTATTTGTACTTCCCGTAGATATTTTACCCAAAGTTGAGAATTCTTTTTTAGTCATGATTTCAGAATTAATTACATATTTCTTGTTATGGCTTCTCTCATATATATATCGATAAGATAACAGCATCCATCAGTTCAAGAAGATGGTGTAACCGCACACGAAGATACACGATAGCTCGGAACGGTCCTTCCCATATACAAAGAAATTCTGGACTCTATCTCCACTTTATTACTCTGGGTTATCTACACCTATGGTAAATATTATATATAGTAATGTTGTATTATGCTCCGGTGAAGTTTAATGAGTCACGTCATCGGATTGAAATGCAGGGAATGCGGCGCTGAGTACCCTGCGGTTATCCAGAATACATGTTATGAGTGCTTCGGTCCCCTTGAAGTCAATTACGACTGGGATTATATTTCTGATCATATCAGCAAAGAGAAAATTGCGGCAGGCCCGAAATCCATATGGAGATACGCAGACCTCCTGCCACTTGAATCCGAAAAACGCATCGACCTCGGCGCGGGTTTCAATAAGCTTCATCACGCAGACCGCCTTGGCGCGGTGCTTGGCCTTCCTGAACTTTATATCCTTGACGAATCCGTGAATCCCACCAACTCCTTTAAAGACAGGGTGACATCGGTAGCTATATCAAAAGCAATCGAATTCGATGTAAAAGCCGTGGGATGCGCAAGCACGGGCAACCTCGCGGCAGCCGTGGGTGCACATGCAGCGAAGGCCGGATTGCCCGCTTACATTTTCATCCCAGCCACAATAGAGCTTGGCAAGATAGTCCAGATGCTCATCTACGGCCCTAACGTCATCGCGGTGGAAGGCACGTACGACGACGCCAACCGCCTTGCAAGCGAGGTGGCAGACTCGCATCCTGACTGGGCTTTTGTGAATATCAATATCCGTCCTTATTATACTGAAGGTTCCAAGACGCTGGCGTATGAGACGGCTGAGCAGTTGAAATGGCAGGTTCCCGACCATATCGTGGCTCCAATGGCAAGCGGGGCGCTGCTGTGTGCTATTTCGCGCGGGTACAAGGAACTTGAACGCGTCGGCCTTGTGGACAAAGCTGATGTCAGGATTTCAGGGTCGCAGCCGCTCAATTGTTCACCAATATCCTGCGCTGTCCAGCATAATAGCGAAGTTATCCCTGTGAGAAACTTCGAGACCGTGGCGCACAGCCTTGCGATAGGCAATCCGGCTGACGGGTACTATGCAAAGAAGACCATCCTGGATTCAGGGGGCTATGCGGCAACACCTACCGATACCGAAATCATTGAAGCAATCCATCTTCTTGCAAGGACTGAAGGCATATTCACAGAACCTGCAGGAGGCACTACCATCGCAGGTTTAAGGAAACTTGTTGAAAGCGGACACATACAGCATGATGAACGCGTCGTGGTCTATGTGACCGGAAATGGTCTTAAGGCGCAGGAGACATTACTTAAATCATTGCAGCGCCCGCCTGTTATTAAGCCCATGCTCAGCGAGTTTGAAAAACTTACCGCGCCTGGCATTGATATTCATAAACAGCAAGTGGCTTCGCCTCTTGCACATTCTTAAAGGTGATACAAATGGTCAAAATAAGATTTTCATCTGCATTGAGCAATGTTACCCATGCTCGCGAAACGACCCTGGAACTTGGCGATACGACAGTTAAAACCGTGCTGGATAAATTAGTCGAGCAGTTTGGCGCTGATTTTGAGCGCCGTATCCTTGACAAAGGCGAAGTGAGGCGGTTTGTCAACCTGTATGTGAACGGCGAGGATATCAGGCATTTAAATGGCCTGGCAAGCCCCGTGAAGGATGCAGATGAAATATCCATACTCCCGGCCGTTAGCGGTGGATAATACTTACCTTTTTATTTTCTATTCAAGCGCCTTACAATCAATACAGCCGCTATCGCAGCAACCGCTTCAAAAGCCGGGACTTCTATTTTTGTTTTTTGTTTCTTTGCAGTAGCTGTCGGAGCAGGCATTGAAGGCTCGGATATGTAAGGAGTGATGGTAGGTTTTACAGGTTTCTTATCCGAAGATACCGCGCGGGAATTAAGAACAACCGAAGTTTTTGCTATCATTTTCGCGTATGAATACTGGGATATTTTATCATAGGTATTTGGAATCGTCTCAGCATATTCATACGCGCTCACCGCAAGCGTAGGTTCAATGCCTGCCAACCTGGCTTCGTTGATTGCCACCTTTGCGGCTTCCATGCTCTGTTCTATTTTTTTATCGGCATCTGCATTGCCCAATAATCCTATAGTTGTGCTTGCTTTTATCGTAGCCTGGAGAGAATCAAAAATCGCGCCTGCATAGTATCCCCGTTCCATCTCTTTCTGTGCATGGTTAATATCCTCGCCTGCGGCGTTTGTAATTTCAGGATGAATCCCGCTTTCTGCAATCAGCGTTTGCATATACGTATTGATGGATTGCGCCTGGGAGAGGTACCACCCCGCGCGGTCTTTCAATACGCTTCCCGGCACTATTTTATCTTCGGGTGTAGCAAGAGTCAGCCACCACTGCGCTGTCCGCGCCCTTTCATTTGCAAACGCGAGCGAAAAAATCTTCGCATCCGCATCCTTGAGTTTTTTGGCTTCTTCAAGTTTTGCTCTCGCTGTTGTTATCCTGGATTCAGCCGCTCCCGCCGCTTCCACATCGCTTATCCCGTACAACGTGAAATTGGAAAGGTCGGACTCCGAACTTTGTATCTGTTTTTCGACTTTATTAACAAGTTCTGTGAGGTATTGTTCTTTATCGCCAGCTTTGCTGTAACCGTCACTCCACTGCGCTACGCGCAGGTTAATCATTGCATTAAAATATGAAGAGGTTGCAGCGTAGTATTTCTTGTCGTCATACATCTTGTCCGCCCTTGTCAGAATATCTTTTGCCTGCTCAACGAACTGGCTTTTTGGAACCGAAGAGGCGGTATTTTCATACATGCCTCTTGATTCGTTTTTCAGGTTGGAGGCAAGGGGTTCAAGAAGGCTGAGATAATCAGGCGTGAGAATCGCCCCTTTGTACACGGGTTTCGTGAGCTTGCGGTCTGTAAAAGCTAAAACGGCATCCTGAATCGTATTGACTTCTTTGACTGTAACATTCAGTTTTTTCCCGAGTTCCACCACATCAACGGTTTCTTCTTTTTCCTCGGGGATTATGAGCGCTCCTTTTGATGTTGTAACTGTCTTTTTAATGGTAACCGAACTTTGACCCTGCGGTATCAGGAAAAGTGTCGCATTGCTGGCCGCTGCGGCTTCAAGCTTGTAAGGAATACCGCCTACAGGCCCGATAGATTCATCCGGGTTTATCATGCCGGTCATGACAACGTCCGGTTTTAGAGTCCATTTATTTATGGCGGCAATTGTGGCCACGGTCAGCGCCCCGCCTGCCGAGGGGCCGCCGATGATAGGTGAACTTATATCAATAATATAGTAAAAATCATAGGATTTCTGGTCAATTCCGAGCACATCCGAAGCAACCATTGCCGCAAGTCTTGCCGACCCTTGCAGGTCAACCTGCGTATAAGGGTTCGTGTCCACAAAAACATGACCGGTGCCGTTAGTGACTATCACCTTGGCGCCCAGGAGAACACCTTCATCACCGCCGTCCGTGCTTCTATCTGCCACGAGCGGGATTGAAACCCCGTCTTCAAGTGCATGAACGCCGTTCAAAGTAACCAAAAACACCAAAAATAACAACAAGAATTTATTGGACATATCAGTTTTCCTGCAAATACTCATATATATTAGATAAAATACTTAAAACCAATGTTTATGCACCTCCATGACCCTTACAATATTAGATACAAAGGTATTTACGCAGTAGCAGACCGCAAAAACGAATATGTGGAAATAATGGAACATTCCAACTGCTACGGCGGCTCAGCGTGGGCTTTGTACCATTATTCCAAAAGCCCGCTCGTTATAAAAAGCCGCGCTGTTGGGGACATGATGCGTTACCTTGTAAAAACCGGGACTTCATCTCTTGCCCTGCGCTCATCAACAGCCGCCGCTGGTATTGAATCAGTCCTTGTAAATGATGACGAGATTGAAATAACCTACAGCGGTCTTGGCGGCGGCGGCGTGGGCGCAACGACATGCAGGGCTTATGCGAAGGGAGTTCTTCGATGCAATATCACAGAGTCAGGCGGAGGAAAACGCGCAAGCGGCACAATCGTTGTCCCCCGAAGGGAGAGGGTGCTTGTCGGGATTGATAATACCGACTCAAAAGAGGTCGGGGCGACATGGACGCTGGCGCACAATATCGCGGATGCTGTTGATTCAAACGAGCATAAATACATCTCCCATACCCTTGTCCAGCTTTACCCGGTTCCTGATAAGACCCAGAACTGTGTGGCTACAGTACTTGAATTTGCCTGTACCCGCGGCGCAAGGGAAGAATTGCTTGGCAAGATAAAAGAAGGACTCATGGAATACAGCGTTTCGCAAGAAACTGGCATGGTGGCATTATCGGATTTTGATGCTTCCGCTCTTATGGAATACAGCAGGCTTTGCAGGAGTAAAATGATTACAAAAGAACTTACTCTAAAGACCGCACAGGAGAACAATGTCGAGATTTGTATCGATGGCAAAGGCATCATAGGCGCGCTCGCGGCGCTGCCCTGGTTTTCACGAAATGATGAATCGGTGGTTTTGTGAACGATAAGGAACCGCAGATAAACGCAGATGAACGCAGATACTTTATTGTTTTGGAAAAGCAAATTTAGCTTTGTTATTTTTCCGTAACCCCTAAAAAGAAATATGCAGCAGTTCTTGGTTGATGCCAATGTATTTGTGGCTATCAATGGCATCTGAAAAAATTAGAACAGATTCATTCCATAAGTTATTTTGCCAAGAAAACTATAGGTAGAGGGAGGGAAATATAAGAAAACGTTATCTGTGGCCTCAATGACTACCAACTAATAAAAAAATTGGAGATATAATGACTCAAGAGGACATCATTCAAACGATACTCAAAGATAGTAATTATCATCTATCCCTTTTCACGAAAGAGGAAATCGACACGCTTAGAGCTAAAATATTCACAAAACAAGTCAGAGGAAAAGAATCCCCATTTGTAACCTGTATCGTTCGAGACAAGGATATTCAACTCAATCCAGAAGAAATAGTCCGTCAACTCTATGCAGCACGACTGATGCAAGAGTATGTTTATCCGAAAAAACGGTTGGCTTTTGAATACCCTATAAATTTTGGACGAGAAATAAAAAGTGCAGATATTGTCGTTTTTGATAAAGACCGTCCTGATACGTCTTATATTATTGTTGAACTCAAAAAACCAAAACTTAAAGATGGGAAAAATCAGCTTCGTTCTTATTGTAATGCAACGGGTGCACCGATCGGTGTGTGGACAAATGGAGAGCAGATTTCTCACTATCATCGCAAAGACCCCAATTATTTTGAAGATATAACTGATCTCCCGAAGGTCAGCCAAAGTCTGAAAGATATTCTTAGCGAGCGGTTTACGCTGGAAGACCTTATTATCAAGGATAAAATAGCCAATGAGCACAAATCGCTAAAAGACATTATTCTGGAAATGGAAGATGAAGTTCTGGCAAATGCTGGGGTGGATGTTTTCGAGGAAGTATTCAAGCTGATATTCACCAAACTTTATGATGAATTTTTGAGCAAAAAGGATAAATCCAGAATTAAAGACTTCTTAGAAGATGAACTCAATGAGGAAGAAAGGGGAGATTACGATAAGCTCAAAGAAACACTTGTCAAATATGACGATAGAAAATTCCGGCTAATGGAGTTTCGCAATACTGGACAAACAGAAACCGAACTTTATGCCAAAATTCAGTCGCTTTTCGACCGGGCTAAAGAGCAATGGCCTGGTGTTTTCCCTGAAGGATCAAGCTTTGAATTGAGCCCCAGCCATTTATCTATTTGTGTTTCCAGCTTGCAGGATGTCAAATTGTTCAACTCAAATTTGCTGGTAGTGGATGAAGCCTTTGAATATCTGGTAAATAAAAGTGCCAAAGGCGAGAAGGGGCAGTATTTCACAGTGCGTCATGTAATTGATATGTGCGTAAAAATGCTCAATCCAAAACGAGGCGAATACATGATTGATACTGCATCAGGAAGCTGCGGTTTTCCTGTGCATACTATATTTCATATTACAGGGCACCTTTTTACGAATACTGAAATTTCAGAAGAAGATAAGGAAGATGTGCTAAGAATCTTCGGTATTGATTTTGATGAAAAGACAGTACGTGTGGCAAGAACTCTGAATCTTATTGCCGGAGATGGAGAAGCTAATGTTTTGCATTTGAATACTCTTGATTATGAAAGATGGAGCGATAAGGAAAAAGACCGAAAATGGTTCAGCACCTATGGTAAGGGCTATGAACGACTGGAAAAGCTGATGGTTGACAAGAACGATAAAAAACAATTCAAGTTTGATATCCTGATGGCAAATCCACCTTTTGCCGGAGACATTAAGGAACCCCGTATCATTCACAAATTCGAACTCAGTTTTAACTCTCAAGGCAAGGTGCAAAGCAGTATTGGGCGGGATATTCTCTTTATTGAACGCAATCTGGATTTTCTCAAACCCGGTGGACGCATGGCAATTGTATTGCCACAGGGTCGATTTAATAACACATCTGATAAATATATCCGTGAATTTATTGCTGAACGTGCCCGTATTCTGGCGGTAGTTGGCTTGCATCAAAACACATTCAAGCCCCACACTGGCACGAAAACAAGCGTTTTATTTGTGCAGAAATGGGATGAAAAACTTTGCCCAAAGAAAGAAGATTACCCTATCTTTTTTGCTGTCTCTGAAAAAAGCGGGAAGGATAATTCAGGGGATTATATCTTTGTTAAAAATGGTAACGGTCAGCGCAAGTTGGACAAATATGGACACTTAATTGTTGACCATGACCTGCACAATCATGATGGTGAACTGCCGGATGGGATAGCGGAAGCTTTTATTGAGTTTGCTAAGGCTGAGAATCTATCATTTTGGCAAGCGGGGTAAAGGATGCAGTACTCAACAGTATTCAAAAGCAAACTTGATGACATAGTATTCAGGTTAGATGCTGAATACTATCATCCAGCATGCATCGATCTTGAGAACAAATTGCAAAGGTTTCCTGCAATTTCTTTGCGAAATGCGAAAGCTGAATTGGATTGCAGTGCTTTTTACCCATCTATAGTTTCATATTATAATTTTAAGAAAGATGGGATTCCATTTATCAGGGTAAACGAAATACAAAATGGACTTCTTCATCTTACAACAGACACAGTATTTTTACCCGAAGAAATACTGGATAATAATAAATCAACCATTGCGAGAGGCAAACCAAGAGATTTGATTATCGCAAAAGGAGGAAACACTCTTGCAAAAATTGCATTACTAACAGACGATTACTCATCATATTCAGTATGTAGGGATATAATTATATTAAAAACTTCAAATCTCCATCAACTTAATAAATTCTATTTGTGGATTTTTTTACACTCCGATATAGGACAAAAGTTACTATTGAGAACAGCCAGTCAGACGGGACAGCCTCATCTAACCGTTGAAGCCATTAATAATATTAAGATACCAACTTTTTCAGACGTTTTTCAGGATAAATTTGAAGGGATTTATAGACAATCACAAGAATTTAACTCGTTATCACAAAAAAGATACCATGAAACTGAAGTCCTACTACTTTTCGAACTCGGTCTTTTAGACTGGAAACCCAAACACCGTCTGAGCTTTATCAAAAACTACTCGGACACCCAACAAGCCGGGCGCTTTGACGCTGAATATTTCCAGCCCAAATATGATGAGATTGTGGCGGCGATTAAAAACTATAAGGGTGGATGGGATACATTGGGTAATCTGGCTTCTCTGAAAAAGTGTATTGAAGTAGGAAGCGAGGAATATTCGGATGAAGGCATCCCTTTTGTTAGGGTAAGCAACCTTTCACCGTTCGAGACTACAGAAGAAAAATACATTTCTGAGAAACTATATTCTGAATTAACTCCCAAAGAAGAACCTGATGTTACTTTTGAAGAGTCAAAAAATCATCAACCGAAAAAAGGTGAAATATTGTTCAGCAAGGATGCAACGCCAGGTATTGCTTATTTCTTGAGTGAAGAACCACAAAAAATGATACCTTCCGGTGGGATATTGAGGCTTAAACTGAAAGACAAACAAATCAAACCAAGTTATTTAACATTGGTGCTGAACTCTCTTATTGTACAAGAGCAAATAAATAGAGATGTGGGCGGGTCTGTCATTCTTCACTGGAGACCCGACCAAGTAGAGAAAACATTGATACCTATTCTTAAAGAGGGGAAACAAGATGAAATCCAACAAAAAATCACTGAATCCTTTAGCCTGAGAAAGCAATCCAAGCAATTGCTGGAATGTGCAAAGAAAGCGGTTGAAATGGCGATTGAGAAAGACGAAGAAACGGCAATGCAATGGCTGGACAGTCAGATAGATAGCATAGAAAGAGGTAATTAATGCCAACGTATGCTATTGGTGTCGTATCTGCGTTTATCTGCGTTCATCTGCGGTTTGTAAACTTCAGGAACCTCATAAAGCGAGGTGCAGCTTCATGAACGGTCTACATGCAGTGGTTTCTGCGCTTCAGGATAGCGGCGTTAAAATGGTAACTGGCGTTCCGGGTTTTCCCATAACCGAACTCATGGAAGCCCTCAAAGACCCCGTACTTAAATACGGGAACTCACCAAGGCATGAATGGTCTGTCAATGAAAAAGTGGCGCTTGAAATTGCGCTGGGCTCATCGGTATGCGGAGAACGCAGCGCCGTGATTACAAAGCATGTGGGGATGAACATACTCGCAGACCCGCTTGTGACATCTGCAACGCATACCATAGGCGCAGGCGTGGTCATCATCGCGGGAGACGACCCCGGCATCCAGAAATCCCAGAACGAGCAGGATTCGCGGTTTTACGGGCTGGTTGCCGAGGCTCCTGTTTTTGACCCTTCGACCCCCGAAACTGCCTACCTTTGCATTAAAGAGGCTTTTCTCTTATCGGAAAAAGTGAGAACTCCTGTAATTATCAGGCTTACAGACCGATTACTGGAAAAAGAGGGCAAAATTACGAGGAAGAGAAGCGCATCGAATACTGCGTTGCCTCTTGGTAAGAAAATGTGGCAGCTGACGATGCGTGGCAAACACCAGCGATTCCACAGTGAGTCGTTCCCTGAAATGTGTGAGTATGCCGAAAATTCAAAACTGAACACATATACAAAAAAAAGCGATATCGGAATAATCTCATCCGGGTTTCCCGCATCTTTGGTTGATTCTATCGTATCCCCCGATTTTTCCCATCTTTCTCTCACAATTGTTAATCCCCTGCCTCTTGATTTGATTAACCGCTTCATAAGCGGGCATAAGCGCGTCCTGGTTGTGGAAGAAACCGAACCCGTTATTGAAAAACAGCTTTCAGGAAAGGTATTGGGGAAACTGACGGGGCACCTGCCATACGGAATGGTTGAAATAAAGGATATACAAAAGGCAATTGGAGATATTAAGAAAGATAATGTAACACGCAAAATTACCCCGGAGACCATAAAAAAGCGGGGCGCTCGTCCTTTATGCGAAGACTGCCCGTACCTGCCCCTGTACAAAGCTGTAAAAAAGCTGAATGTGCCGGTTGCGGGAGACCTCGGCTGCTCCATATTGACATCGTCACCGCCGCTATCCCTTCTTGACGCCGCTTTCTCTCTTGGCTCATCCATCGGCACAGCCTGCGGTTTTAACAGGAAGGGAATTGCGATAATCGGTGATTTTGGTCTTGCGCATTCAGGAATCCAGGGGCTTATCAATGCAGTCCATAAAGGGCATGAAGTGGTGGTTATTGTCCTGCAGAACGAAGTGGCTGCCATGACAGGCGGGCAGGAAGTTGCGGATTTGACAGAACTGGTCAGGTCTTATATCAAAGATACTGAGATAATAGCCCCCCAGTCTGATATTGAAATTTCCGCCCTGCTTAAGAAAAAACTCAAAGCCAGTGGGATTTCCGTGCTCCTGGCAAGAGCGAGATGCCCGAGATTCTGATTCACTCACATGATGCTTTATCTATTATAAGGACTAAAATATAACTATAAGCCATGAACGAAAGAATAATGCTGAGGGTCGCTGAAGCCCATCACAGGGACGTTGGCAGGGATATTGCAAGGATTGACCGCGATGTGATGGAGAAAATGGGTATCCTGAGCGGCGATATTATTATGGTCGTCGGCAAGGAAAAAGCATGCGCAATCGCCGGGCCGGGTTACCCGGAAGACCAGGGGACCGAAATAATAAGAATTGACGGGAACATCAGGACGAACGCCCGCGTTGGGATTGACGATAAGATTTATCTTCAGAAATCCACGCCCCAGGTAGCAAAGCGGGTGGTTCTTGCACCAACGCAGCAAATCAGGCTTGTCGGGGGACCCCAGTACCTTCTTCGCCTCCTTGAAGGAAGACCCCTCACCAAAGGCCAGCGCCTGCGGGTGGAAACGGTGAGCAACCCGTTATCGTTCATTGTAATTTCAACCCAGCCGCCAGGTCCTGTCATTATAGCCAGGAACACGAGCCTTGTCGTGAAAGAAGAGGTGATGGAAGAACTGGAAGTGCGCCCAACCCATCTTACCTATGAGGATATCGGGGGACTGCGGCGTGAAATCGGGCTTATCCGTGAGATGATCGAACTTCCACTGCGGCATCCTGAGCTTTTCGAGAAACTTGGCATAGAGCCGCCAAAAGGCGTTCTGCTTCACGGGCCTCCGGGTACGGGTAAGACCATGATAGCAAAGGCTGTGGCGAACGAGACAGATGCAAATTTTGTTTCGATAAGCGGCCCTGAGATAATGAGTAAGTATTACGGTGAAAGTGAAAAACACATCCGTGAAATCTTCGAGGAGGCTGAAAAAAATGCCCCGACCGTTATTTTTATTGACGAGATAGACAGCATAGCCCCGAAAAGAGAGGAGGTCACTGGCGAAGTGGAACGGCGCGTGGTGGCGCAGTTGTTATCGTTGATGGACGGTTTGAAACAGCGGGGACAGGTGATAGTTATTGCAGCCACGAACAGGCCTAACGCGATAGATGCTGCGCTTCGCCGCGGCGGAAGATTTGACCGCGAGATAGAGATAGGTATCCCGGACAGGATCGGGCGGCTTGAAATACTTCAAGTCCATACGCGGGGGATGCCGCTTGCCCAGGATATGTCCGAGGAGACGGGACTTCGTGAAATAGCCGACATGACGCATGGTTTCGTGGGCGCTGATATTTCATCGCTGTGCAAGGAAGCCGCGATGCATGCAATCCGCCTAATACTACCTAAAATCAATATCGAAGAAGAAATCCCTCCTGAAATCATGGAACAAATCGTAGTGACAAGAAGTGATTTCCAGAATGCGCTTCAGACTATCGAACCGTCTGCACTGCGGGAGGTGTTTGTCGAGGTGCCTGCGGTGAGATGGAATGAGATAGGCGGGCTTGACATGGCAAAACAGGAACTCATCGAAGCGGTTGAATGGCCGCTAAAATATCCTGAAGCGTTTGAAGCAATCCACACACAGCCCCCGAAAGGAGTGATGCTTTTCGGGCCTCCGGGTACGGGAAAGACCATGCTTGCAAAAGCCGTGGCTACGGAAAGCCAGGCGAATTTCATAAGTATCAAGGGGCCCGAACTCCTTAGCAAATATGTGGGAGAATCTGAGAAGGCGGTCAGGGAAACATTCAGGAAAGCCCGCCAGGCTGCCCCAACCATCATTTTCTTTGACGAAATAGATTCCATTGTTCCCCCGCGCGGTGCTTCATTTGACACCGGTGTGACCGAAAGGGTGGTGAGCCAGATACTCACAGAACTTGACGGTCTTGAGGAACTTAAGAACGTGGTAGTGATTGCGGCGACAAACCGCCCGGATATGGTGGACCCGGCTTTGCTAAGACCTGGACGCTTTGACCGGTTTATATACATCCGGCCACCTGAGCTAAAGGAGAGGGAAGCAATATTGAAGATTCACCTGAAAGGAAAGCCATTATCCGGCGAGGTCGATATAAAGGAGCTTGCCAGAAGAACTGAAGGTTATGTCGGCGCCGATATTGAAGCTATATGCCGTGAAGCAGCGATACTTGCTCTCCGGGAGTGCATAAAACCCGGCATGGAAAGGGAAGATGTAAAGAGAGAAGCCCTTGAAATCAGGATTAAAAACGAGCATTTTGAAAAAGCTTTTAATATTGTAAGACCTACTCCGTGGGATTTAAAAGAATATGAAGCGATGACAAATTTTACAAAAACCATCGATAAAGAAAAAACAAAAAAGGAAAAGTAAAAATGAAAAAAAGAACGGATTTTGATGAATTCCTGAAACAATTAGAAGAAGCCCTGGATAATATCATGCAGGAAATCGATGAAACGGATATTCCTGAGAATATACCTGTAAATATCAATATTTCGATTAACCTGTTTCCGCTTATGATCCCAGGCGATGGGAATATTGGCGTCCAAAAGCCCCCGAAAACACCTGTGGATATACTTGAAACCGATGAAAAAGTCCATGCGATAATCGGGATTCCGGGAATGGAACTGAAGAATGTTAAACTTACAGGTTCGGGAAGACTGCTTGAAATTACTGCGAATAATGCTGAAAAAAGTGTAATAGATTCGATAGAATTGCCCGCAAGAGTCAATAAAACAGGCATGAAAGCAGTATTGAAGAACGGTATCCTTGAGATAGTTTTTAATAAATCAAGGAGATATTCTGATAGATAATATATGTTACTTGGACCTAAACGAAGTGTAAATATTACTCCAATAATATTAAATTTACCTATCATCTACAAGAAAAGTTGAATAAATGAAATATTATGGCGAGTGCGGTGGTCTGGGGAGTGGGGGTTAGTGGTTTTAAAAAGGTTTCGACCACCGCCAATGGACTCATTACTACGTTCGTGTACATAAAGGTTGTGAAACAATTTGGCATACTATCTCAGTACTATCTTATGCATCGTTCTGCCAATCAATTTTCTATCTCCTTTCCAGTTTAACCAGCTTTTAATAACTTTTTTCTTTCTTCTGAGGTTTTTAAATACATTTTTTCATTTTTATACATTAATCCCATAGTTCTGTATCAATGTCTATATTTATTTTTGTTATACAATTCAGTGTAGCTAATCAGTAATCGGAAAAAATGATTACATATGGGCATTGTTACACATATCAGTGATACTACATTGATTGAAGCAAAAAGCAAACTTATGAACCGTCCCAGCAGAAGCAAAGGCAAGCTGTATGATAAATATTTTGTTTACATTCCCAGTGAAGTTGCGAGAGATAGCAATTTTCCTTTTAAATCAGGTGATGAAGTTATCGTTAGAATTGACACTGAAAATAAATGTCTCATTATTAAAAAACATACTGAGAAGTCATAAGGTAGTGTAACATCTTTTGCTGAAACGTCTATATCAAAAACATCAATTTTATGACGAAAATTCAGCCGCAAGATGGAGATGAGTGTTTATACTTTCCTATACGTCAAGAAAAGCAGGGAAGAACATTAAAAACCAGTAAAGCTTTTAATCAGTGAATTCATGTTAAGGGGGTATTATGATTGATATCGCTCTCCCAAAAGGCAGTCTTGAAGAGCAGACTCTTCTTTTGTTCAAACAGGCAGACCTTGAGATAAGGAAGACTGACCGCGAGTATAACCCGACCGTGAAAGACCCGAGGATACGGAAGGTTAAAATCCTCCGACCCCAGGAAATCCCAAAATACGTTGAAGAGGGTTACTTTGACCTGGGCATATCAGGCAAGGACTGGGTAATGGAATCGGATGCCGACGTAGTTGAAGTTGCAGATATGTTTTACAGCAAAATGGGAGAGGGAATAGTGAAAATCGTGGTTGCTGTCCCGAATGAACGGGATGTCAAAACTGCAAAGGATATCAAACCCGGAAGCAGGGTCTCGACAGAGTATCCCAAACTCACGAGGAGATTTTTTGATAATCTTGGAATCCAGGTGGATATCCGCTATTCGTATGGCGCAACTGAAGCAAAGGTTCCCGAACTTGTGGATGTGATTGTTGATCTGACCGAGACAGGTTCAACGCTGCGCAAGAACGGTTTAAAAATCGTGGATATTATTCTTGAATCAAATACGAAGCTCATCGCGAATAAGAAATCATGGAAAGACCCGGTAAAGCGCAGGGAAATCGAAGAGATAAAAATCCTCCTGCAGGCAGTACTTGAAGCGCGCGGGAAGGTTTTCATCGTGATGAACGTCCCCGAATCCAGGCTTGATGCCGTCGTAGGCGGGCTTCCCGCCATGAAAAAACCCACGGTATCAAAACTCTATAAATCTGATTATTATGCGGTGGAAACTGTGGTAAGCAAGAGCGAGATCAATATACTTATACCGAAACTCAAGAGCCTCGGTGCAGAGGATATTCTTGAGATGGATATTGCAAAGATTGTGCATTAAGAACCGTAGTAGGGCTAATAAAAACGGTTAAAGCCCAGCGTGTACTAACATTTATAAATATCTAAGCCATTAGTTTAATTGGTGTTTACCTTGGAAGTTTCTCATAGCAGAATAACCCAAAACAAACAGATTAAAATTCCTGACAAAATACTGGATATGCTGGGTCTGAAATCCGGAGAAGAAATTAGAATGACAGTGGTGAATAAGAAACTGATAGTAGAGGCATCATCTGACCCTGTTGACGGACTTTCAGGAATAATTAAAATCAAAGAGACTGAAGCTGAAAAGCTTATAGAATCTGAAGAGTGGTATTGATTGTCTCTAACCCAAGTTCCAAAAGGGTGCCGGGAATAACTGCCTGGATGCCTTAATACGTGTATTGACGATGCTAAAAATAACCACCCCATCCCGCCTGCATTTAACCCTTATCGACATGAACGCAAGCATCGGGCGCGTTGACGGGGGTATCGGGCTTACGCTTGAGGAGCCTGTTATCAGTATCAAAGTTGAAAAATCCGACACGGTTGAAATAACAGGGAACAGCGAGCACCTTGAACGAATGAGAAACAGCGCCGCTTTGCTTCTCCCTCATGGCGAAGGAATTCGCATCAGCATAGAAAAGGATTATCCCTCGCATGTCGGTCTTGGCTCCGGCACGCAGGCTGCGCTTGCGGCAGGCATGGCTGTGAACATGATATACAACCTCGGCTTGAGCGTGTATGAACTCGCAATAAAAGTGGGGAGAGGTGGAACAAGCGGCATCGGCGTGGCTGCATTTGAAAAAGGCGGCTTCATACTCGACGGCGGGCATAAATTCAGCGAGAAAAAGGCATTTCTTCCATCGGCGGCTAGCAAGCTTCCCCCTGCGCCGGTTTTGTTAAGAAAAGACTTCCCGGACTGGGATATAGTGGTTGCAATTCCAGAGCAGAAAGGGGCATCAAGCAAAAAAGAGGTAAACATATTCAAGGAAAAATGCCCGATACCGTTGCGGGAAGTTGAAGGGCTCTCACATATCATCCTGATGCAGATGCTTCCTGCGCTTGCAGAAGAAGATATCGTGACTTTCGGGAAGAGCATCAACTCTATCCAGGAGATTGGATTTAAGAAAAGGGAAGTTGAACTCCAGCCAGTTTCTGTGAAATTGATGGAGTTGTTGAGAGAAGGAGGAGCTTACGGCGCTGGTTTGAGCTCTTTCGGTCCAACAGTTTACGCATTCGGCGAGGATGCGGGGAACCTTGGGAAAATAGCAACGGAATTTCTCGGGGAGAAAGGGCGGGTATTTACCACGAAGGCAAGGAACGAAGGCGCAAGAATAGAAAATTATTGACTCAACATTTATCTATATTAGCAAATATGAATGATTGAAAAATCTCCGGTTTTTGAAGGAGCCTAAACTAATGGTCGAATCAGACGCACATAAAAAATACGAATTCAAAAGGACTCTTGAGGTTCTGCGCAGCAAGCGCGGCAGAGGTACGGAACTTATCTCGCTGTATATCCCTCACGACAAGCAGATACATGAGGTAGCTGCACAGCTAAGGGAAGAATTCGGCCAGGCATCAAACATCAAATCAAGAGTGACAAGACAGAACGTGACAGGCGCAATCGAGTCGCTGCTTTCAAGGCTCAAGCTGATACCAAAAGCGCCGGAGAACGGCGTTGTGATTTTCTGCGGCGCCGTGGATATAGGCGCTAACAAAACCGATATGGAGACATACATAATTGAACCGCCTGACCCCTTGGTGTCCTACAAGTACCACTGCGATTCATCCTTCCTGCTCACACCTCTTGAGGATATGCTGCATGAGAAAAAGACATACGGTCTCCTTGTTCTTGACAGGCGTGAGGCGACTGTGGGTGTGCTGCGCGGCAAGCATATTGAAGTGATGGCGCACCTCACTTCTAATGTCCCGGGAAAGCAGCGAAAAGGTGGCCAGAGTTCGCACAGGTTCCAGCAGCTTCGTCTCATAGCGATCAACGAGTTCTATACCCGCATAGCTGACGCTGCAAGCGAAGTCTTTCTGGGGATTGACCAGAAGGATTTCGAGGGTGTTTTCATAGGCGGGCCATCACCCACCAAAGAGGAATTCGAAAGCGGCGAATTCCTTCATCATGAGATACAGAAAAAAATCCTGGGTCTTTTTGATGTTGCTTATACTGATGAATCGGGTCTGAACGAGCTCTTTGATAAATTGGGCGAAGCTCTTCAGAATGTCGAAGTGGTGCAGGAGAAGAAAATCGCGGAGCGTTTCTTAAAAGAACTGGTAAACGACACCGGTCTTGCCTCATACGGGGAAGAGCAGGTCAGGAAGAACCTGCAGATGGGGTCTGTCGATACGCTTTTGCTTTCAGATCAACTCCGCAAAGTGCGCCTCACCATAAAATGCAGCAACTGTGATTTTGAGGAGAAGAAAACCATTACGAAAAAACTCGGGGATGAGGAATACCAGCCCGGTAATTGCAAGAAATGCGGGTCAAGCCTTAAAGTCGCTGAGTCTGTGGATATCGTGGAGGAGCTTTCAGCCATAGCAGACCAGATGGGAACGAACACTTCTTTCATTTCGAGTGATTTTGAGGAGGGAAACCAGCTTCTCACGGCTTTTGGCGGGATAGCGGCGATACTCCGATTCAAGACAGGTGTATAAGATTATTTCTTTTGGACTGAGTATTTAACAATCAAATCAACAGCCAGTCCATTGATGGACTCCTCGGCATCGCGCAGCGCTTCTTTTATGTTTGCATTATCCAAAATAAGTTGAATCTGCTCCTTTATCCTGATATAGCGCACATATTCCTCAACCGTGAGCTGGTTTTCATTACTTGTTTCTGTCGATATCGAACTCATTTTTCTCAAGTCGAGTATATACGTAAAAGTAAGCAAAATATATATGGATGTTTTGATGACAGATTGATTAGAAAGACTTGTGATGTAGAATGGCACAGTTATTATTCAATATGCGTATGATATAGATATACAACTTAATTATCAAAAACTGCGTTGCATTTATAAATGGAAAGCATAGCAAGCCTCCGAAGTATTCGGATAAAATAAAATCAAGGTAAAAATTTAAAGCTTTTGTTATTTTTATCTAACAATTTTATAAGTTCAAGCTCTTCTTGTGTGGGAGTTATCTGTTTTAGGTTTATTTTTTCATCAAGTATTTCATAAAGTGGCCTTGGTTCAAGTCTGAAACGATACTTTACACATTTGCTCCAATGACACTTGTTTTCATACCATACCTCAAAAATTTTGTCGTCGATCTGACTCGATTTTGTTGGGTCAATAAGATTGATATTTAGTTTACTCAAAATATACGGAAGTGCAAGAACAATCATTAGAGCAAGTACAGTTGACGTTAAGGTGATGTTTCGTTCTAATTCTAGAACCATTAAATTATAATTCCATATAACTGTAAAAAAAATTACAAAAAAAGTTAGAACAATTAATCCTGCTACTATACTAATCAAGTCATTGAGCCCACAAATCTCCCTTGACAATGATTCCATATTGCTACACAATCTTTTCTTGTCATCATTGGAATTTTTTGTACCATCAGAGAAAACAATTTCTCGAATCCATATGGCATACGCTTCTCGACTTTGTCCTATAAACTGACCTAAAAGAACGCTAAATAAACCAAAAAGTAATACCTCAAAAACCAATAAAGTCATCATATTTATCAGGAATCAGAGCACTAAAAATAAAAGATACGCCCGAATATAGTCTTATAGTATTATCTTTCCGAGCACTGTAAGAATCATTGCAATTCCTAAACTGATATACATGTAGCGGATATTTACTGCCATTTCAATAACTCTCATTTTGACCTTCGTATTCTCAAAGTGTTTTATATATTTAAATCTTTTGTATGTGATATATTAGGTCATCAACTGGCGTGTAATTGATGACAGAAGTTCAACCATAGTATAAACACGAACCTACTTTCTTTTTAAAAAGAAAAAATTTGTGATGTGAAATGTCACATCACTTTTTAAACCTTACTGGCCTTCCATGAATGGGCTCTTGACACCTGTCAAGACTGCCATTACACGTACTCTGCCTGTGAGCTGGTCATCGACTTTTGCTCCCCAGATAACTCTCTTTGTGTTGGGGACCTTGTCCATGATTAACTCGCCTGTGACCGCGACCTCTTCGAGTGTCAGGTCTTCGCCTCCTACAATGTGGATAAGCACACCGTATGTGGCAGACATGTCGGAGATGTCAAGCAACGGGACAGCAAGCGCCTGCGATACTGCTTTCGCTACCCTGTCCTCTCCATCGCCTTCACCAATGCCGATTGCGGATATTCCGCCGCGCTCCATGACTGCGCGAAGATCTGCGTAGTCAAGGTTGATCAAGCTTGGCTGGGTGATTGTCTCGGTAATGTTCTTGACGAACGCGCCAACCAGGGCATTTGCAACAGCAAGCGCCTCTTTCAGCGGGAGATTGCCGGCTACTTCTCTTAACTTTGAGTTATCGATAACGATTGTCGAGTCGCAACTCTCTGAAAGTGCCTTTATGGCCTCTCTTGCTTTTTCTCTCCTGAACTGCTCGATCTTGAATGGAATCGTGACGCAGGCAATAGTAAGTGAGCCGATGCCTCTTGTAACTTCCGCTACAACAGGTATTGCTCCCGTACCAGTTCCTCCGCCTAACCCGGCTACAAGGAAAACGAGGTTTGTTCCCTCTAATTCAGCTTTTATCTCTGCAAGATTTTCTTTGGTTGCCTGGGCACCCATTTCTGGATATCCACCGCACCCATGCCCCTTGCATAATTTCTCACCGAGTAATATCAGCTTATCAGCCTTACTCATTGTACTCAGGTGATTTACATCAGTATTAGCCGCGATTATCCTTCCGCCTGCCATTCCTTTTTCTGCTATCCAAGTCGTAATATTGCATCCTGCACCACCAAGCCCGACTACGGCCACAGATGGTTTTGCCATTTTCACAAGCTCTGCTAACTTTTCATTAACCATATAATAGCCTCCTTTGACTAAAATTGTGGCTACTATCTTTACATCTTTTTAGTATATAGATATTATTGATAAGAAGGTGTGTAAAGAATAATCATGAACTTTTTTATTTCGGTTTAGGAGGCCAATTTTTCTCCATCCACCCGGGAATGCGTCCCGAGTCCGGAGGGCCTATCATCACACGAAGTCCTGTCACATCTTCCACATCGCCCTGCAGCCTTGCTGCAAGACCCGGCAAAATAAGTGTGCCATGAGATGTCTTATCCTTGAAATCAAAATTCGCTTTCTGGAAAGTATCTTTTATCTTGGCTGCCGTAAGCTGTCCGCCTGCAACTGCCGCTTCCACTCCTATCCCGTCAGTATCCACTGCCGCAAGATAGCAATTTATCTTATTGGATGAAAGGTCACTTTCCACAGTATAATATGTAAGGGCGAAATTGGTTGTGACTATCACAGGTGAATCTTTTGTGGGAGAACCTACCTCGTTCACTCCCGGCGCTACTTTCACCGGCGTTCGCGGGTCGGTATAAATGGTATCACGAATGTGCACTTCAGGAAGCATCGCATACGGTTCAAGGCTGTGAAGAATCATGATATCCCCATACCTCACAGTGAAAACCGAAGAAAGCACTGTTTCCCAGTAGGAAGCGGTGACCGCATCCTTATAGACAAGCCATGCATTAAGAGGAACTGCCATAATCGGATACGCTATATCCTTTTGCCCTTCTTTTATCCCTGCACGCCGAAGCATTATGAATCTCTCAAACGTCTCTTTAAGCTTCTTTCCCTGGGGATATGTACCCGGGTCAAGCACAAGGTCTTTTATACCCATTTCCCTTAACGTGAGAGCAAGGGATTTTAGCTTATCAAGGTCGGGTGAGAACAATACAACAGGGACTTTATAATTCAAAGCCAGCTCTGCAACTTCGCCCCAGTTCTTTTCCGTTGCCGCGTATATCAGGGGATTTTTATCTTTGACAACTTCAAGCGCAGCTTTCAGCGCAGCAGGGTCAAATGAACAGAGTATGAGGGGAAGTTTTGTGGTTTCGCTTGCTTTCTTTACAGCGCCGGCGAATTTCAGGGGATCGCCTGAAACGCACCGCACTGCGACCATATCTACTTTCAGGAATTTCCCGACATAGAATTTCCGAAAGTTTGCAATCTTGTTTATCCTCTCTACGAGCTCTGCTTCCGGCATCGTATCCCAGACATCGTAGGCAAAAGCAGTCGGGTCGAAAAAGGTCAGTTGGTGGCGATAAAGAACATCGTCCCCGCCTATTCTCCTTGCATGCTCCCCTGTACCTATCGTGATTTCCCTGATTTCCGGTGCAAGGAGCGTCTGCAATTCTGTATATTTTTTCTTGTACTCGTCTTTAAGTATGGGTGGGCAGTCATCGAGTTTTTTTGACCTGTCGATGAGATGGGCTGCAAAAGCCATGCACGTTGCATCCCCGCATTCGGCGCAGTTTATCTGTGGGAGGTACTTATAGACCTGGAGCGGGCTGTTCAATTTCATTATATCACCGCCCCTACCCAGTTATCGATATTCACCGGTTCGCTTTCCTTTCCGCCGTAAAGCGTCTGTGTTATCTCCTTTAGCACCTGGACAGCGGTTGGGTGCATCATCATGAAAAGGTCATTCCCTGCCAGCGATAATGTCAGTCCCGTGATAATCTCCCATATCGGGCCCCTGTACTCGCGCGGTCCCCAGTCCGAATCTTCCTTTAGCGGCGAGGAAACCATCCATGCTTCGCGCGCTCCCCATGCATTGGTAGTACCGCTGGACATCGGGAAATTAAGTTCCATATCTCCAGACAATCCTGCCAATCTTATTCTTTCCATATTCGTGTAAGCGTAATCAAGCCCGTACCCAAGAGCCGCGGTCGTCGGGTCCATAATGATATTCTCGCGGGCTACGCCGCACTGTTTCATCAGTTTGCGGTTCAATTCTTTTTGCGCATTAATCTCAAGCTGCGTCCAGGAAAGCACAACGTGTTTATATTTCTTGGCTGCTTCCGCAATGCGTGCATAGTCAAGATTTAAACTGGCTGATGCGAGCAGGCAGCGCTCACCCTCGGCGACTTCTGCGGCTTTCTCCAGCACCGCGGGGTCTTTCTCCGGATTTCCCGAGCCGCCGATGACGATGGGCACATCCACGGCCTGGAGGACTTCTTCCACCGTTTTTGCAGCCTCGGCAGGTGAAGTGTCCTTGATGTTAGGGTCTGTGCTTATGAGATGAATCGTAACCATATCAGCCCCGAAGTCGCGGACTACTTTCTTTGCCCACTCTGCTGGGCTGTTGATGACATCCTCGTAGTTTGATTTGACCGCTTTTGCCATATTTATGGGCATATCAAAAACGTCCATAGTTATGTGATTGCGGTGAGGCATAGGTCCGTCAAAATAATATGGAAGGGCTGTTTCCCCGCCGAGCGTTATTGTGCTTTTTCTCGTACCGCCGTCGGATGAAGTTGCCCCGAGCACGACTTCCTGTATCGGGGTTTTCCATTCTTCTATTTTGCCCACGCTGAATCTGGATTCAATCAACTTGCTAAGCCTGGCAGGCTTTGCAGGTGCGGCTCCGAGCATCTGGTCAACGGGATAACCTAAAATCCTGGAAATGTTCATCAAGTGAAGTGCAAGCTGGGCTGTCTCATGTCCCAGCGCATAAGCCATCTGCGGGTTCATTCCAAGTTGTCCAAGGTCTATCTCCACATCACCTTCTATCTTTACACCTTCAAGTGCCTGGACATCAAGGCCCCCGAACAGGTTTCCAAGTTCCGAGAGTTTAATCTTTTTAGTCATATTTACATATCCCATTTAGCACTATTAATCGTCCAAGATAGGACTGGCTACATATATATTTTTATATTCAGGATTTGTATGGATTTTGGATTATTAGGAACTATAGTAAGTTTCCTAAATAATCGTAATCACTCTCGAACAATAAATTTTGACAGGATTAACAGGATTGACAGGATATAATTTAATCCTGTTCATCCTGTTATCCTGTCTGAAAACCTTGAAAAATGCTCAAAAGGATGTCAAAAATTTGAAATTACGGAAATTTATGAATCCTGCTATAAGTGCACTTTCACAGTCCGATAACTAATAATATGACCTGCACTTTTTTATTCAGCATGATAGCAGGTGAGATATATGCACTGGCTGCCGCTTTCTGCTGGTCAATAGCAGCCGTGTTCTATAAAAAAGGCATAGGCATAGGGGCGGTTCCCGCGGTGTTGATCCGCACTTTTTTCGCCATGCTTTTTCTGTTGGTACTTTTTTTGATAATAAGAGGTGGACAGTTCTCCTTCACGTTTGGTGGTTTTTTATTCCTGAACCTTGGCGGGTTGTTCAGGCTTATTCTCGGGGGAGCTGCATATATGAAAGGATTGGAAAATATCTCAGTGTCCCGATTTATTCCCATACTTTTTACCTTCCCGCTGATTACCATTCTCTTAAGCGCCCTGCTTCTGGATGAAAAAATAAGCGGAAAGGTGATTGCCGGTACAATATTGATAATCACCGGGATATGGATATTGAGCGGGGGAAGGAATTCGGGAAGTGAGAAAAATATCAAGTTTGGCGTTTCTATGGCAGCATTTGCGGCTTTCTTATATGCCTTTTCCATCGTGGCAACAAAGACCGGCTTGAAGGATGTGGATGCTTTCCAGTCAGCGCTTATCAGCATGCCCATACCCCTTGCGCTGTTGTATATCGCCTATTCCATGAATAACCACCCGAAAGCGATTTTCAAGTTCAGGAAAGAAGCCTACATATTGCTTGGGCTCGGCGGGATAGCAGGCATGGGTTTTGGAAGTTACTTTTTCTTCATGAGCATAAAATCAATAGGCGCAGCAAAAGCCACAAGCCTTGGGGCACTAACGCCTTTTCTCTCAAGTATTCTTGCGCTTTTCATGTTAAAAGAAAAGATTAACCGTACGCTCATACTGGGAACGAGCGCAACGATTGCCGGGATATGGATAATATTATAGATTATGAAAATAAGGCGCCGAGGGGGAGATTTGAACTCCCGCTGTGCGTAGCACAACCGGTTTTCAAGACCGGCGCCGTAGGCCGCTGGGCTACCTCGGCTTGGTAGTTCGTGCGAAATGGCTTGCATTGCTTATTAATATTGCCTACATCGGCTTTGCACCAATAAGTAATTGATTACGTATCCATGTTCAATAATAAAATCAAAAAATCTATTTGGCGAAGATTATCCTTAAAATAACATCTGAAAAATGACATTAAAGGAGTTGGTGTGGGGCGACTTTTATTTGGTAAATATTTTTATTTTCATTTTCAAATCTTCAACCAAAAGACCAAACATATCAGATTCTGTGTATTCTTTCAATAAGGACGTTAAATATTCCTCTTTATCCCTATCCGTTTTTCCACATAAAACAATAATCACCTTTTCATAATCACGTAAAAAGCCTTTAACTTGACCTACAAGTCTATCAGCTTCTGCTTTTGTTTTCAAATTTAATTTAAATTCGATACCTATTTTCCCATCGACACTTATATCAGCTAAATGTCTCCCTGTCTCTTTTACAATAAAATGTCGTTCTTGCTCGCCGAACCAATCTCGTTTGTTGAGTTTATTTCTTAATAATTCAATAAACTCGTCCCTATACAATGATTCTTTCAGATAAGACTTATGCGGAGACCACCCATCCACGACCCTACAAACATCATCAAATAGACTCATTCCATTCACCTAAATAAGGTATTATGTTATAATATAGCTTAAGGTGCAAGTGCGACTTTAATTTTGCAAAGTTGCCTATATCGAAACATTTAAACTCAATTAATAATTATTGATTCAATCCTGACAAAAAGAAAGAGGTAATAAAATGACAAACTTGTTAATGGTCCTTTCAAAAGACCCATACACCACAGAAACGCCCGACCTTGTACTGGATATCGGGCTTAACGCAAAAGAAAAGGGAAACGATGTCACGTTATATCTTATTGAAGACGGCGTGACCGCTGCAAGAAAATCAGAATTCGGGAATAAACTTGCAGCCGCGAATAAAAAAGGAATAAAGATATACGCCGACGATAAAGCGGTACTTTCAAGGTCGCTTACAAATAAACTGACAGGCTCGGTGGAGATTAAAGAAATAGGCACACTGCTTGATTTCATCATGGATTACGACAGAGTCGTGTGGTTTTAGGTGATAATATGACAAAGCAACTTACAATCGTATCAATAAACGGTCCCTACAGGGACGAAGGCGTGTTCACAATGATGAGGCTTGCCCATGCGGCAAAAGAAAAAGGCATAACCGTAAATTTCTTTAACTATCTTGACGCCACCGTAATCGCCCACAGGGACCAGGCGCCAAAAGAATTCCCCACCATTGAAACCATTTTCGGAACAATAGTGAAAAAAGGCATAAAGCATCCAAAAGCGGATGCAATTGCCTGCATAAAGTGCACAGACGCCCGCGGCGTCACAAAGCAGCAGACAGAAGGAGTCATTATCGGCGGGCTTTATGACCTTGCCGAATGGACTGCCGAATCCGATAAAACCATACTAATAGGGTGATAACATGAGCAAGAAAGTAAATATAATTGTAACACAGCCGCCTTACGGGAAAGAAGATGCGTTCGGGGCAGTCCCGATGGCTGCATCACAGGTTGCGGCCGGAAATGAGGCTTCTTTGATTTTTACAAGCGGCGGAGTACATTCCATAGTCAAAGGGCAGAAAACAGGTTACGGAGACCTTGCAGTCTGGCTAAAAGACGTGCCATCCGTGGAAGCTGAAATAACCAAGAATATCGAAATAGTCAGTTTCTTTGCCCTTGACAGGGATATCGCAAAACGCGGAATCTCCGATAGCGAAATCATTGGCGGGATAAAGAAAATAACGCTTGGGGATTTAACAGATAAGATTCTCGAAGCCGATGTCAACCTGGTATTCTGATGACAGAGATAATTCCCGATGAAACGCTGGATGTGCGCGGCGAATGCTGCCCATATCCTCTTATTTTAACCAAGAAAAAAGTGGAACAATTAAAAAGCGGGCAGATTTTACATGTGATTGCCGATGACCCTGTCGCGCCCCAGAACATCGATTCCTGGGCGAAAAAGTCGGGGAACAAACTGCTTGCCGTAAAGCAGGACGGTAAGATTTTCAATATCTTTGTGCAGAGGACTTAGGCTTTCCCAGTTGACTCCCCCAGCACAACACCGGTCGCGATAAGATGCGCCACGCGAAGAGGCTCAGGGATATTGCTGTGTGTTGATGTCGTGCGCACAAGCTCAACCGCGCTTTCCTTGTCGATTCCGCACAATTGGATAAAAACGGGGTTCTCCTGCGCTATTTTATATATTTTGCCTGCACGCTTGATTATTTCCCACCTTTTTTCCGTTTCAGGTAAATGTTCGAGGGCGAGTTTGATTTTCTCAAAATCCGGGCATGAGCGCATAAAAACAATGACCGGGATATTTGTTTCTTCAAATATTTTTTTTATATCCACGGGATTGAACCCTGCGTATGTGACGCCGTCAAGCATTATTACCCTTATCTGTGAGTAATATTTCGAATTCCTGACCATGCCGGTAATAATATCGGTTGCATCCATTCCGTCCTTTGTTATTTCGGACTTCAGGACGCCATCGAGCTGCCCGCCGCCCCTGAAAAAAGCGCCTATGATTGTGACCTTTTCATTTATCAGGGCAGAATCATCGATGCCAAGAATCCTTATTTGTGGTTTTATGTGCATTGTTTTAACTGTATATTTCTAGTGTAGATTGAGTGTTTTTAGATGTACTCCTCACTTTTACTTTTTGTAATTTTTTGATATATTCTTTAACATCAGGTTCAATAAAACTAATCTCATTATTTAAATATAGATTCAAACGATCTAAAACAGAAATTAAATATTTACAGAGGACGTGATGCTCAATTGAAAACCATGTACACTCTCTCGATTTTCCTTTTTTATTAATCCTTTTTTCTGTTTTAATTAATTGTTTCTTTTCTAAATTGTTAATTGCTTTTTGTGTAGTGACAAAAGATAATGATGTTTTTTGTTGAATATCACTAATAGAATCATTAATTTCTATTGAAGATAGAATTTTTACTTGTGTATACAATTCTACCATATTATATTCCACCATAGGTATCAACCCTGTATACTCACTATATATAGTCAATATAGTATAAAGGCTTTTTTAGGAGAATTAATTAAACGGGTATATATAGGAGTTTTTGAAAAACATTTTTATAGTTAGCCTCCCTATCTAAAAGTAACTGAGGGCAAGCTTCATGGAAATAAATAAACCGGGCGGATTTTTATTAGCTATTATGGAAAGGATAAGTGAAAAAAATAAGGGTAGTATGATTAAGATCGAAGAAATCGAAGATAAAATAAAATTACTCACTCAAAAGGGTGTTGTTACTTATGGGTTTCAAAGAGGATTTGATAATGATTTTGCTTCAGAAGAATTCTATGATGATTTAAGAATTTTTGAGGATGTTGAATGGATAGAGACTGATTTTTCTAATCCCCATTGTAAACTTACTGAGAAAGGAAAACGTGTTGTTAAAGAAATTGAGATTCCCGAATTAGTAAAAGATAAATTCAACAGCATATTTGAATAATCGATGCGACTCCAAACCATACTCTTTTTATATCGGAGCCATATGATATATTATATCAATATCAAAAAACATTATTCAAAGTTAGCTTGGATTACTCCTTTTGTCATCTTTTATTTTTCTGTAACTTCTTCAAAGGATACAATCAAAGAGTATTTAAATTCAATTAGTCAAAAAACCCAAATATTGAGCCAGATAATTGGGATAATAAACGATAATTTCTATATATTTTTGGTCATTTGCTTGGTAGTTAGCGCTATAACATTTTTTATAGCTATTTCTTTAATATACTCTATATTCTATTCTACATTTATATTATCTAAATATATTGAATATAATAAAGAATTCGATAAATCATTGTTATTTGACATAATATATAAAATCCATAAAGGACAGCAGATTAATTTTATGGATCATGATGTATCCAATAGACTTTTATTATTGCAACTTTATGATCTAAAAATTATCGAGTAAATTGGAGTGATCATTTTTGAAAATAAGCCAAGCAGCCAAAGAGTTATTAGAATCCTATATGAATGAAAAAATTTCACCAGAACTTGCTAACGAAAGAAAATCATTAATCTTAAACGAATTTTCGAAAATTTTTCCTGAAATAAAAAATATAACTCATGCGGATAGAATTAAGTTAATGGAGTTATGGTTAGAAAGCCATGTAGGAAAATATTTTACAAAAGTGGAGGAGTATGATCAAAATAAATGGAAAAGTGGTGAAGTATACATTCCAGTTCATGGATTAGTAAGTCTAAAACCTGAAATTGAATATTTGTTAAATATTCCAATAGTTCGAAGATGTAATGCTATCAAACAATTGTCCACAGCATGCACAATATTTCCAGGCGCAAAACATACAAGAGATGAGCATCAAATAGGTACTTTATCTGTTATGCAGAGATTTTGTGAACATCTTATCAAAGAAGAAGCCATTCATGAAGCTGATCAAATAACTTTAGAAGTTACAGCATTAATTCATGATGTTGCTCATCCGCCTTTAGGTCATTCTTTAGATAGTATAAAAGAAATCCTGATTCCTCGTAGTCCTTTATCTTCCAATTATTCGTATGAGAAAAAAATTGACAAAACCCTATTAGAAATTTATTTAACAGATGAAAAATATCAATTAAAATGGGCTCTCGAATCGATTAAAACAATTAACATTGATTTATTAAAATCGATTTTACTAGATAACTTTGAAAAATCAGATAAATTTTCACCAGCATATGTCGATTTAATAGATTCAGAAATTGATGCTGATAGAATGGATTATTTACTAAGGGATGGTGTTCACACAGGAAAAAAGGGAGATTTTGATATAAATTTAATTATACAAAATTCACATTTCTGTGAACTCAGAGATGGAAACAAAACACGAAAATCATTAAGTTTTGATGAGAAAATAGTTAGGGCTCTTACTTCTATATTAACATTTAGGAAAAATATGTATGAAGAAGTTTATGAAACTGATGAGAAAGTTATTTTGGATGAAACAATAGTACATATTATTTATAGTATTTTAAAATTATATTATGGATTGGAAAATAATGAAACTACAAAAAAGTTTTTATTATTAACTGATTGTGAGCTTAATGAGTTCTTAGAATTATTTTCTCCAAGTTCTATTTTTAAACTATATAGCACACAAATAAACGGTAAACCTACATATTCATTTATCAAAAAATATGATTTGTTTGATGAAAGTTCTGAATTCTCTCAGGCTTTAAAAGAAGCCGTATCAAGATACTCAAGAGTGTTCGGTTTTAATTTAAAATTTAAGGATGAAAGACTATTTTCAGAAAACATTAAAATCATGAGTGAAAAAGATGAAACGTATGAGATTCCACCAATATTATTTTCTCTTCCTCATTATATTCCATCTCAAACGTCTGAAAATTATGAACGAGAAGGAAAGAAGAAAAGAGGATTGAAAGATTTGGTTCTTAGAAAAACCGATGGACATTGTGATTATTTTACAAATGTATCAAAAATTACAAAAGAAAAAGACCCTTCATTAAATAAATTTTTATTAATTGCAAGAAAGGATCTTGCACAAAAAGATAGTATTATAGAAAAATTTGAAGAATTTATAATAGCACAATATGGCAAAAAATGAAAATTTGTTTAAACAGCGTCGTTTAAAAAGTTATCTGTGTTTTTGTATGTTTTGTTGACACCATTTTATAGATTTCCGTTAATCTTAATACTGCTCGTTATAATATAAACGGCTTATGATGTTTGCCAAGAAATGCCCGAAGTGCGGCGGCACTGTTCAGACAAAGAGTATAAAAAAGTCCATCGGACTTGGATTTGTAAATATTCCGGTGGCGCAGTTCTGCCTGAATCCGGCATGCGACTGGTACCAGGATTTCTCAGAACAGAAAGAACCGGAGGATATTAAAGAGGGAATCCTTCAAATTAAAGTACCGTCTATCAAAAGTAAATTACCTGAACTTAAAAAACCCAATTTATCCCAAAAACATACCATTGCGCTGGCGGCTGTTATAGTTATTATCGGCATTTACATTCTGTTTTCCTATTTAATACCTGTATCTCACTTCCCTGAAGGGCTGCCACAGCAACCGGACGTGCCCAAAACAAATACGCCTCTTGTAAATACAACACAACCGCCTGCAATTGCTTCAACTCAAACCCCGGCAGTACCGCAGGTGATTGCGGAGCAAAAGAAATATTCAATAAAATTTGATGTTTCGCATGGTTTTAATCCTAAAGTTCTAACCATAAACAGGTCAGATACCGTAATCTGGAATAACGATGAAAACCAGCGTCCAAGGATGGTTCTGGTAAGTAAGGGCAGTCTTTTTAAAAACAGGCTCATGGAATATTCTGAAAAATACCCGTACCAGTTCAACCAGTCAGGGCGTTATATTTTTGCGCTGGCTGAATATCCCTCCCTGAATGAATACCCGAATGCAACAAACGAAATAATTGTCAAATAAAAATTTTCACGTTTATTCATCTGGGCTTTGGGACAAAAACATTAGATAGGCAGAGTTTTACTCAAAATAACCTCATCTTCAGGCAATAACATCACATCTCTTACGTAGAATTCCGCATTGTATTCTCTTAAAAACTGTACGACCCTATC
>JBAQMZ010000034.1:0-42574 GCA_049303315.1 Candidatus Methanoperedens sp. | reverse complement strand
GCGGCAGGGGCGTCTGCCCGACCACGGCGCGCGCTGCTTCTATTTCCATGAGCGCGCGGGCGATGGCTGGAGTGAGGGGGTAGAGGGGGTGCCAGGGAGGACTGACCATGGACATCAGATTATCTTTTATATCTAAAAATGTTTGTAATCATACGTATATCGTGCAGTCAATATCCAGATACATCACGCATGCTTTCTTTTTGCCCCCCCAGTTTTTTGATAAATCAACATCAATGGTGACGCTTGGCAGGTTCTTAACCGCATTCACAAGGTACTTATTCATCTCAATATTGCAAGATGGCAGGCATATTATGTGGTCGCTTACCTGTTTGCATTCAAGCAGCAACTCGTAAAACGGGTCTATCACTTGCCATGCATAATCTATCTCGTTACCCATGAACTCGCAGAACTCATCATAATCGCTTTTCTGGAATGCATCGCTCAAAGCGTCTTTTTCAAGAAGCGCCGTGAAGCACTGGATATATACGTCATGAAATGATTTCGGCTTGAATGGCAGGTTGAAGGCATCGCAGCAAACCACTTCAAACCCCTGCTTCTTCGCCTGCCTGCAAAGGCCCATGTTGATGTCTATCCCAACAAACAAAGCCCATTCCTTACCTTTTGTCTCGTACAGTTTCGAGTGACCACCGCAACTGATTTCAAGAATCGATTCTGGTTTTATCATATTAGTTTTCATTTTTAAGTTTTTGATTTTAATAAAACTAATTTCATCATTCGCGCTCTATTTCCTCCTGCGCCCAGAGATAGAGTTCAAGCTTAATCCTGAAATTCCCCATTGAAAGCTTATTAATGACTTCCAATCCCTCCTTTTTTGTTAATTTCCCGGCTCTCACAGCAGCGACAATCAACCCGATTAAACCTGTGAACTTTAATCCTTTCACTTCTGCAAATCTTCTTGCGTTTGTTTCGT
Source organism: Candidatus Methanoperedens sp. (assembly GCA_049303315.1). Taxonomy (GTDB): domain Archaea; phylum Halobacteriota; class Methanosarcinia; order Methanosarcinales; family Methanoperedenaceae; genus Methanoperedens. Next base: position 41,643 of record JBAQMZ010000034.1, on the reverse strand, counting down.
CAAGAATAAGTCTATCCTTAGATTGAGCTGCCAGAAATAAGCTTGCTTCTCCTGAATCCATTCCATATTTTTTAAGTTCAACCGGGTTTCCTTTATATTCAATAACATGAATCCATTGACCAATTGATTCTTTGAATGCCTCTGCATCAGGTGATTCTTCTTTCAGTATTTCTTTCTTAATCATTGTTGTAATATACACGTTTTCGAATACCGCTTTGAGCACGCCCAGTTTGCCTATTCTCGCCAGGGCGATAAGAGTGGACGAATCGACTAATACCCGCATTCAAAGCCAACTCTCTGCTTCTCTTGCGTCCTTTTTTGCCTCGTCTGCGCTTTGCTTAAAGAAAGGTATTCCCCTCTCAGACAGGTATCTTGCCATCTGCTGTATCGAAACCCCTGAAAACTCGGCTGCTCTGCATAATGAAAACTCATCATCGATATATTTTGCCATTGCGATTTTCATGCGCAACTCACGGATTCCGTCCTCGATTACCCTTCTTATTACCTCTGATCTTGATGAACTGAGCATTTCTGCAAGTTCATTCAAAACTTTCATATTTTTCTCATCTATCCTGACTTGCATGCTTTCCATGCTAATTACATTGTATCCAGATGTAATTAATTTTATGGTAAGCATTCTGTCGTTAATACAGAACAATTTCAAAAACCTTATAAATAAAACAGACGAATCTCGTCCTGTGATCAAATATGGTCGTTAAAGTAGGATTTATTAAACTTGGAAATCTTGGTACCTCACAGGTAATTGATTTATTACTTGATGAGATAGCGGCGAGAGAGGGAATAGCAGTACGCGTATTCGGAACAGGGGCAAAAATGGGTAAGGATGAAGCGGCAGAAACAGGATGCGTCAAGAACTGGGCTCCTGACTTCATGGTAATGATCAGCCCCAACTCAAGTGCTCCGGGCCCGACAGCAGGAAGAGAACTCTGGAAAGATACACCAACTATCGTGGTTTCAGACGGCCCGACAAAGAAAGAGGAACGGGAAAAATTGGAGCAGGCAGGCTTTGGCTATATCATTCTGCCGGTTGACCCCTTGATCGGGGCAAAGAGGGAATTCCTTGACTGTGTTGAGATGGCAACCTTCAATACCGATGCATTGAAGGTATTGGCAATATGCGGCGCTATCAGGCTTGTCCAGACAGAAATTGATAAGGTCATCGACCAGGTCGCAGCAGGTACAAAACCACTTGCTCTTCCGAAGATTCTTGCCAAACCTGAGAAGTGCGTGGAGAGCGCTGGATTTGCAAATCCATACGCCAAGGCAAAGGCTCTGGCAGCATTACACATAGCCACCAAGGTCGCAGAGATTGACTTCCCGGCATGCTTTGTATTAAAAGAGGTTGACCAGATCGCTACCGCGGCTGCTGCAGGTCATGAAGCCATGCGTGCAGCTGCAAAACTCGCGGATGAAGCGCGCGAAATGGAGAAGGCAAACGATTCAGTCCTGCGGAAGCCTCATGCAAAGGACGGCAGGCTGTTAAGCAAGACGAAACTCCTTGAAAAACCACAGTAAAAACCATGTCAGGAAGTTCTTTACTTCCTGATAACTTTTTTGTCTCTGATGTAATAATTTTATATTAAAAATACGACTATTGCATCACGAATTACCCTCAATATTTGTAAAATCCCCTTCCCCAAAGGAACTTAAATTTTGATTTGTTCTGGTGAAAAACCTTTTTTAATAAGGACATCTTTCATACGGCTTTTATGGTTTCCCTGAAGTTCGATAACATTATCTTTTATCGTACCACCGCATGCGAATTTAGATTTCAGGTAGCTTGTCAGTTCCTGCAGGTTAATCTCGGTTGGATTAAGACCCTCAATCACCGTTACTTCTTTTTTATATTTCCTCGTATCTACCTTTACTATAATTCTCTGCTGTTCTTTTGCCACTTCTTCGCATATGCAAAGCTCTTTAGGCAACCCGCATACAGTGCACATTTCTGAACTCATTTATTGGATTAATACCTCCGTTCTTATATTATACATGACTATTATATAGCTACTTGATGCTTCCCGTATTAAAATATAATGGTATAGAGATAGCAAGAACCGTCGAACTTTCCCGGACTATATTGAGCAAGGCGTTCGGTCTTATGTTTCGCAAAAACATTCCATTCGATTATTCGATGATATTTATCCTGGAAAAACCGTCCTCTGTCAGTATTCACATGCTTTTCGTGTTTTTTCCCATTGACGTTATATTTTTGAACGAAGAAAAAAGAATAGAAGGGCTTTCCAGTTTAAAACCGTGGCTCGGATTTAAAACCATGAAGAACGTCAAGTATATTATTGAAATGAAAGCCGGTACAATTGAAAAGTTCAATCTTTCTGCCTGCGGGCAAATGGAATTCTAATATTAATGGATTGATATGACAATATCTGGAAAATTAACCGAAAATGCGGTAATACTCGATAAACAGGCGATAGAGGAATTATTTACAACAAGTTTTTACGGCCGTCCAAGAGATGACAGGCTTGAAGTTTCCCTCATCGAGAGCGCTTATCTTATTTATCTTGGAAAAATAAAAGTTGAATTCCGGGGAAAAGAACTTGATTTTAATCAATTTTTCCTTAAAGCATCATTGTTAGTAAAAAATTTTGAATTATTGTATATTACTTATAAGGACCTGAGAGAACGCGGATACTTTATCCAGCCAGCAGTCACAGGTTTCAGGGTTTATCCGCGCGGAGGGCATCCGGGAAAGACGCCTGCAGAATTTTTTGTTTTTGTGACATCCGAGAGGATACCGCTTTTGCTTTCTGACCTGAGAACGCACCTTGACACAGTTGAAAACCTGAAGAAACGTTTAGTCCTGGCAATAGTGGATGAAGAAAGTGATATTACCTATTACGAAGTGAAAAAAACAATTCCCTCGGGTTCTTATGAATTAAAATTGGACAGGCTGGCGTCTATCGCAAGCCTTCTTGAAGACAGGGTAATGGTATGGGACCCGGATGCTTCATCAGTCCTTCATAATGAGGGATTTTTTGGAAAACCAATGGATGAAGGGCACCTGCAGTTGTCACTGGTAGAATCGTGTTATCTTCTGGGTAAAGGGATTCTGGGTATTGAACAAAGAAACCATAAAAAGCTGGATTTTGATGAGTTTTCAAGACTTGCATCTAACATTGAATCAGATTTCATGATAAAACTTGCTGTTTACAAGACGTTACGGAATAATGGTCTTGTTCCCAAAACAGGATTTAAATTTGGTACGCATTTTCGTGTTTATAAGAGCTTTGAAGAAATATCCAGCCTGCCCCATTCGGATTATCTCGTTCATGCGATAGATAATGACCATGTTTTTTCACTGCAGCAGCTTTCGCGCGCTGTGAGGCTTGCCAATAGCGTGAGAAAAGAAATGATTTACGGCGTAGCCGATTCAAGAGTTGATTTTATTATTATCGGGCGGATGCGGTTGTAATAATTGATATTAGCTTATTCTTTCTGCTTGCGCTTCACTACTTTTTCAAGTTTCTTTGCCCACATATCCTCAACCCCGGTGTATTCGCACTCAAGATAATGTGCAACAGCTTTGGCAATTGCATCCTTGGCGCTGCTCTCGCCCGTCTTTTGTTTCAGGGCTTCGATATCCTCTTGTGTAAGAACTGTCTGTGCATGCATTATTTTAACCATGTTATGTCACCTCTATACATGATGTCTTTAAAAGATACACTCATGTTTCCCCAATATTTTGTATTAATCATTACCGTATTTAAACCTTGCTAAAATGGGGTTCTGTCAAGTTGGTGTTTGCTGGGATAGGCTGTCAAAATTCGTTTGCTGGTATATTAGGTAAGACTTCATGAGATTAAAAAAGGGGCGTTAACTGACGTGGGATAAAGTTGCACAGAAAATATTATTCTTCGGATTCTTCTTGTATTGTTTCGCTATATATTGCTTTAGGAGTAAAGACAAAAATTAGTCGCTGAATAAGGATAATGACATATGATGTAACCGTTCCAACTAAAAAGAGTAGTGCATCTCCACTTACACGTCCAAGATAAGTAAGAATACCCATAGAAACTATAATCGTTCCAAGAAATACCATCAATGCATATAAGGTATTTCTATTATGTTTTGCGGTTGTTTGAATGTACTTGTCATGGGCTTCCGATTCGGCTTGTAAGTGTTTGATTTTAGTTTCCCATTCTTTTTGCTTATGATTCAGGTATTGATTTGGAAAATCTTGCAATGGACTTAAAAAATCAAGTAGTTTTTGTACAAGTTCAGGCGTCCAAATTGACTGTTTATTTTCAGATTTTTCCATAGTTCATTCTATTTACCTCTGAAGGCTTAAAAGGTTATTTGACATTGCAGGTGTTGTCTGCTCAATATCGCTACAAAAAATTAGTGAAGTTTTTGATTTTGGCTGGCATTCTGAATTAAGGTAATCCACTTATTGTTCTCTTCGACTTTGATACCACAAGCTTCCGCGTGGTCTTGTTTCATTAAAAGTCTGATACTCCCTTATGTAATTATGGAATATCTGGCATCCCGGAAGGACTGAATCCTTATTTTTTCCTTTTGACCATTCTGGAAATCAGCAACACAAATATGAAACCTGCTATTCCAAACCCCGGCGATTTTTGACCCTGCGCTGTTTCTGCAGGGAGAGTTGTTTTCTCAGGTGATGAAAGACTTTTTTCTGCAAGTTTCAATTCATCATTCGCATATCCCGCATACTCCAATGCAACCTTGGTATCACTCTTCCAGAAAGACTGGAGCGCCTGGTTGTTATTGTAATCCTCGGCATTATTGATATGAGTTTGCGCTTCCGAAACATCCAGACCCTGTTCTTTAGCTTTCTTAACCCTGGCACTTAATTCCCTGTATTTTTCATCATTCTCGACTATTTTCATTAAAACATCTGAAAATGAACCTTTTATGCTGATAACATCGCCGTTATTCAATTGGAACCAGGTGAGAACAACATGTTCGAACTGTAACAATTTCTTATATGGCTTCGGGGCGCTGGATTTTACTTCAACTGAAGTGGCAGTTACACCTTTTGGAAGAAAAACCTGGCTTCTGATTTCGCTATCCCCGGACACTGATATTTCAGTATCTTTCCCTGCGACAATTGCCTGGGGCGCCTTTATTGGTATGTTAATAGAATAATCCGAACCCTGTTTTACAGCCCAGTTTTCCGCGGTAAAACCAATACGCCCATTCCATTTCTTTCCCGCTTCAAGCGGCTTGTTGAATTTGATGATAATCTTAACGCCGTCAGGAACTGTTTGCTGCGATACTTCCTGGCCTGTTGCCGGGATACTTATTATTTGGTCATTTGTTATTGTTACTTTGGAAGCAGGAATCACAAAAGAAAAACCCTCAAGAGGCGTGGAACCTCCATTCTCAATCTCGGTTTGTATAACCTCATCTACTGACCCTGACTCGGCCAAAGTCACGTTCAACACCCATCTATTAAGCGTTACATCTCCTGCAAATACCGGAGAAGCGGTTAGCATCAGTATAAGGAAAAAAACAAGAATTTTTTTTGTGGTCATTTAATCTCCGGTCTTATTAAACCTGCAGAACTAATAATGTTTACGCTTTCACCAGCTCCCCGGTCCTCCCATATACCCTGAGTCCGGATGGCAGTTTTTCCTTGAACTCATCTCCGCGGAGGACCTCAAGGAAGGTCTTAATTTCCTTCGTCCCCAAAAGCCTTGAGGGAACGACAAAATCATATTCCTCCTCCGTGATTTTGATGAACTTCAGTCCGTTTAATTCAGCTACCGAACGAATGCCAATTCCTGCATCGGCTTTCCCGAGTTTCACCGCAGCCGCCACGGCACTGTGCGTTTTTGCTCCCGTATGATAGCCATTTATTTTGTCTATAAGTTCTTCAAATGTTACTCCCCTCTGCTTTGCGATATCCCTGAGTTTTAAGTCTGTCATGACCCTTGTTCCCGAACCTGTATTCCTGTTAATAATCCTTGCATCAAGCATATCCTCAAATTTCTTTATGCCGCTGTCCTTTCGTACAATCAAGCCCTGTTCTCTAAGATACCCTTTTACAAGCACCGCGTCCGTTATTCCAAACCTTTCAAGAAAGGGAACATTATAAATTCCTGATTCGTCAAGCAGGTGTATCCCTGCAATATCGGCAATACCGCTTCTGATGGCGCTTAACCCGCCCGAAGAGCCTGCATTTATAACCCGAATTTTCAGGCGGGTAATATCAGCAAGCGTATCAAGCCCGAGGCAGTGGCTGCCCACGAATAGTAAATCCGAAGATTCAAGTTTTCCAAACAGGGTGACCTCCACAAGCTCTCCGGCGTCTATCATCTCCACATTTCCGGGGATTTTGATAAAACCATCCGCTTCTGAAAGCGTGGTGATGGCGCCCGAACCTTTCTCAACAGGATAAGCAATGTTCCTGACAATGCCAACAGGAAGGAGCTGGCTTCGCCCTTCGGAGCGGATGCGAACAGCCATTCTTGCTTTTATTTGTAAGCGTTCTTCTTTTTTCCCGATTATTTTCCTGATAAGGGGTGCCACGAATTCATTAAAAATCGTAAGCGAAGATGCCGGATATCCGGGAAGACCGAAAACCGGTTTCCCGAATACTTTTCCGATAATCGCAGGCTTTCCGGGTTTGATATCTATCCCGTGAGCTAAAACTACGCCATTTTCCTCGATTATCCTGTACATGATATCACCCGAACCTGCTGAAGTGCTCCCTGATGTAAGGATGATTTCGCACTCCTCTGCCGCTTTCTTAAGGACTTTTGTTATTTCATTCCCGTTATCCTTTACTATGCCGTAGCGAACGGGTGTCCCGCCGCATTCCTTTACCGCACAAAAGAGCGAAAAAGAATTAATGTCATATATTTCTCCTTCACCGAGTTCACAGCCGGGCTCTGCAAGCTCATTACCAGTGGAGATGATACCAACATTTATTCTTAAAACGCTTGCTGTTTTTTTCCCTATTGAAGCCAGAACTCCAATTTCCCGCGCTGTGAGAAGTGCCCCTTTTTTCAATACCCGCTCACCGACCATGATATCCGAACCTGCATGCATTACGTTTTCATTGATAGAAACGGGGCGGAGGACATACAGGTACTTGTCGATATGCGTGTACTCTACCATCACCACGGAATCTGCACTTGCGGGCATGACAGCCCCGGTTGATATTTCAACCGCCTCGCCCGGTCCCATATGGATATCAGGATTTAACCCGGCCGGAATGGTACCCACGAGTTTAAGTCGGATGGGTCTATCTTCGCGTGCCTTGTAAGTATCAGGGGCACAAACAGCATAACCGTCCATTGAAGCCCTGGTAAATGGAGGCACATCCACTTCAGAAACTATATCCTCTGCAAGGACGCAACCGGATGCGTTTTCAATGTCCACCTCTATTGAGCTTGAGTGGACATCGAGGCTCTCGATAATATTCCTTGCCTCATCCATGGTAACGAGTTTCCTGAATTCTTTCACACCCCGTTATCATGAATTCTGAAGTTAAATCATTTATCCAATTCAATGCATTTTTTCAGTGACAGTTACAATTCGGGTTGAAATTGAAACGAATGTTAAAAAATGAATGTTTTCGCGGGCAGGCGCACATTCGCTTTTGCGTGCTCCTTTAGGGCGGGGGGGCAATCCTAATGATAGCTTTGATGGTATTGTATATTCTGATAACTATCAATACGAATTGAAATATCTTAATTGATCGTTGGTACTGGATAAAGTGTTTTCATACGGGTAGTGTAAGATTAGAAGATTACGGTTGGAGGATTCGGGTTATCGAGAAAAAAAGGGTTTTGGAACCAAAGAATAGATTCATACTGCCATAAAGCAATACGCAATGATGCAAGCCTGTGTTTAATATAGGTTAGACGTAGTTTTTGTCCCCTAATTAATGCGAGAAAGATAGACTGGAATATGTTAATAAATGGAGAAAGTTATGCCATATGGATATGGTCTCACAAAAGAAAAAAGAGAAAAGTTAACCAAAATAGATTATCCAGGACCTTCTAAGTCCAAGGACAATTTTGACCAAAATTATGCTAACAGCATAATTCTACTTCATTTAATAGATAAAATTCACGATAGTATTGATTTTACTAATGAAGAAATAAAATTTTACGAAAATTTGGTAATGGAGATAAGATTTTACGGAAAGAATCAGCATATAATGATAAAAGAAAATCTCGATGAAATGTTGAGAGACCTAATAATAACTAACAGCGTCTCGAATTGGGAAGGTTATTTTTCAGATATATCTGATGTTATTTTAATAGATAACATTCTCGAAGAAAAAATTTATAAAGATAAAGAAAAATTAAAAAAATTTTTAACAGAATTTAATTTGTGGCAAGATTTTAATAGCGAAATGCTTTTAAACCGATTTCAGGTTAAAGGTTTAAAATTTGCAAATTATATAAAGACTAATCACAAAATAAACTATCAAAATATAGAATATTTAAAAAAATTTCTTAATATATTATATGATATTGACATAGTAAAAATTGATGAAAAGAATTGGACAGAAATAGTTAAATTTATCGATGATAGGCATAAAACTATTCATAACAAATTCGACCGAATTCAATACTGTGGCATAATGCAAAAATATACTAAAGATAAGATTGAAAATATTATGAACAATATGAAAAAAATAATAGACGAAATAGATAATATTTTTTTCACAGTTTATCAATGAGATTATGAAAAGAAAAAAGAAATATTGGAATAGTATTCGACGTATTCCAAATAGAATACCCGACGTAGTTGGAGATTACAACCATAACTCGGTATCAAGGTAATATGTTGTATCTCAGGATAACTACCAACATGAATTGCAACCAGCTCTCTTTTTTCAGATATTTTTTTGTATAACTTATACGTGTTTAATCATAAATGTCAAGTGTAACATTTCTTGGAACAGGTGGAGGAAGGATGGTGGTCCTGAACCAGTTGCGCAAAAGCGGAGGTTTCTGGCTTAAACTGGATAATGTGAATATTTTACAGGACCCGGGACCCGGTTCACTCGTAATGGTTCACCAGCTCCGCCTAAAGCCGCGCGACCTTGACGCAATCATGCTGTCCCACAGGCACATCGACCATTCAAATGACGTCAATGTGATTACTGAAGCAATGACAGGAGGTGGTTTTCAGCCTCGCGGGCGGTTGATTGTCCCGGCAGATTGCCTGAATTCCGACCCCGTTGTTCTTCAATATGTTAGACCGTTTGTTGAGATTATTGAAATGAAAAAAGGTATTGACATAACTCTCGGTGACATAAAAATCGAATTTCCAATCCAGACCATGCATCCTGTTGAAACGTACGGAACCATTTACTCATTCAAAGAAGGCCGCCTTGGCTATATACCGGATACTGAATATTTTCCCGAACTTGCAGGGGCTTACAAGGGTGTTGATTTCCTGATAATCAACGTGGTACGTATGAAAACCGATAAACGAATACGCCATCTGAATATGGATGAAGCTGCAAAGTTAATAGATGAGATACGTCCGAAGCGTGCGATATTGACGCATTTTGGTTTGCAGGTATTAAAAGCAAGCCCGGAACTCCAGGCAAGGAGAATATCGGAAAATACAGGTGTCAACGTCATAGCTGCGCACGATGGTATGAGTGTAACTTTTGAAAACAAAGTAACAAAGAAGTGGTTTTAAAGCTTTCTTTTCACCGCGTCTATTTTCTCTGCCATTCCTTTTGGATTATCCCTTCTATCATCAATGGTAAGGTGGGTGACTACCCTTTTTACCCCGTTTTTGACCAGCGCTTCATGGGCCGCTTTGACTGCCCGGAAGGCATCATCAATCGTCGTTACTTCCAGTACCGTGCCCATCGGGGTCAACTGGTATTTTATACCAAGTTTATCTATAGCCTTAACCGCTTCTGCTATATATTTGCTCATGCCTGTATCTCCTGTTCCAAGAGCGACAATCTCAAGTTCGGCTGTAATTAATGATTTCATGGCTAACCACCGTATATTTCAAGGCTTTTGGAGGCAAAATACTTTTTGTCGATTAACAAAATTATATATGGATGTAACCAAACTATTAACCAAAATCTTTGCGACCTCTGCGTCTTGGCGGTGAATAAATCGCGCACCTCAAAGGCGCAAAGTACGCAGAGTGTTTAAAAAAATATGACTGATGAAAAGAAAAATCGGATATTGAGTATGATTTCTTCCGCATCGGAAATCCAGGATCCAGCAGAGAAGTCGAGGAAATACCGCAATATCGTTGGGATTTTATCGATGGAAGCGGCCCGGTCAAATGACCCCTGGTATCTTGAAGAGGCCATTAAAACTGCGGAACTTGTTACCGATGACCCATCAAAGGCTTATGTGGATATTATCCGCGCCATGGCAAAAATCGGGACAAACAGGAAAGATGAAGAGACGCTCAAAGATGGGGTTAGAATAACAGGGAGAATCGACAACTACCTCGACCTTTCGGTAGCGCTTCATGAACTTGTAGTTGCGTTTGCCAAAATCAGTATTGATAGAAAGGAGGAAAAACTTTTTTCTTATTCCCTGGATTTGTCAGAAAAAATCCCGTTGAACACGTACCGCTCTTCAGCTTTACGGAACATTGCCAGATTGCAGGTTGGCGCAAATCCCAAAAGGGCGCTTGAATTGCTTGAGAGCGCAATTGAGCTGATCGAAAAAAGTAAAGATGTAGAACCCGTTTTTCTTGCTTTCGCGTTTTGTGATTTCGCATCGTTGCTTTCATTATTGAACGATACACGAAGTTACGGGTTCATAAAGAGAGCAATAACGCTGGCTGATGGATTTGCTGATGATTTTGAGAAGTCTGCCGTGTTGTTAAAAATCGTGGAGACTGAGAGGGTTATTGGAACTAAACAGAAGGATGAGGGGTTATTGAAGGAGGCTGTTGTGCTTTCGGAAAGGATAACGAGAGACTATTATAAGACATTGGCTGCGGATGCGGTGAAGGACTCTTGAAACTTTGATAATATCTATTTATCTGAACTAATTTCATTTAGCTTCAACTATAAAAAATTTTATTTTTTCCAGAATTTCTTTTGCAGAATCCAGGGCAGCTTTTGCCTCTTTCTCGTCAATAGCGAAATCAAGCCCATAAATTGCATCGTGCCTGAATCTTCTGTATGAATCAATAATATTTGCTAAAGTTTCCAATTCCGGATATTTTTCTTTAATATAAACAGGGATACATTCATGGCTGCGCTCTTTTATACCGTCCCTGAAAAGGATTGCTCTTGCTGGGAACATGGATGAATAACTCGAGATAGCGACGACCCTGTAGCGATGTATGGACATATTCTCAATAGCATCCTCGATATTGCTTTTTGAAAGCTCAAGTGAACGAAGGGCATTTTCCATATCAGGCGTTGTTCTTTTCAGCAGACCTTTCTGGAAACATTCTGCCATTTTCATTTTAGACCGCTCCCATAGAGCAGGATGTGATTTTCAACAACCCTTTTATAAAATGCATCACCCATTTCTGCCATAGTCCTCCATTCTGATAATTTTAATACTGATAAACTTACCTCTTTTTCCAGTACTTCCTCCAATATTTTTGCTGCTTTTATGAACATTTCTTTCCTGACGCTTGTCACTACCAGAAAATCGATGTCACTTTTTTCGTCAAAATTGCCTTCTACAAAGCTACCAAAAAGGGCAAGGGAAATAATATTTGAGTCAATTTCAAGGAATTTCTCTTTTGGTTTTGATGAAAGCACAAAAGCGATCCCGTATGCCTTTTTCAGCGGCGCTACCATGCTATTATCAACGTTCAGCCTGTAAATATGAGCCAGTCCTTTTTCCTCCTTCGACAGCAGCCCGTCTTCCTCGAAGGATTTTACAGCACTGCTCACGCTCGCAGGGCTGACATTAAGTATCCTCGCAAGCTGTTTTATGTGGAAAGAGGTGTTTGGGTTGGCAAGGAAATGAGCCAGGATTTTCCATTTAACATATGTTTTGAATAGTTCAATCAAATGAACCACCGTTCAATATAATAAACGCAAGTTCAGTATAAAAAACTATCTGCCACATCTGTGGTTTGTTATTTTTATTCTTTTCACGATACCACCTTATTATCGCGTTTATGGCTTCATTGGCGATTATTTTTTGCCAGCCCGCCTTTTAGCGATTTCGATGGCGGTTTTCTCCATCATTTCTGGAGTTATGATGGGGATATTTTCTGGTATTTTCACTCTTTCAGTCCGGTTTTTCATTGTACTCATAAACTGTTTATTGGTCTTGCGGGCAAATAATATTATACTCTCGCAACATAAAATGCAATAGGTGAAACTAAAATGCCATTTGTCAAAATAATCGATACCGTAGGCTCATCTCCCGAAAGCTGGGAGCAGGCTGCTAAAAATGCGATAGAAGATGCATCAGACCTCCCGATTTTCAAACGGAAAGGCACAATTACAAAAGCCACAATCAAGGGCTTTGATGTGGAAATCAGGGACAATAAGATAGCCGCTTACCTTTGCAGGGTGGAGATGTTCCTGAGCGGTAATGAGTGATATGCCTGAAATCAGCGAGGACGAACTTGAAGCCATGCTTGAGCGCAAGCCCACTGTGCGCGAGGCAAAGGTGGATGACCATGCACTGATGGTCAAGGCGCTTGAACATCCCATCAGGCGCAGGATGATAAAAGCAATCGGTGTTTTCGGGAAAGAAAAGAGCGGGCTTCAAAAAGAAGTGGGCGTAGATGCTGATATATTCAATTTCCAGACCGATTTTTTGATGAAAGGGAATTACCTGAAAATTGAAGGGAATACTTACAGGCTGACCGATAGGGGGCTTGTGCTGTTATCGAATATCCCGAAATAGCTCAAGTACGCGCTGGGCAAGCGCTTTACTTTTTTCAACCGAGGTCATCAGTGTATCGCATTTAACCACATTGACTGTGAAGTCATTTTCATCCACTGTATCCTTTTCATCAATCACCATAAAGTCCAGAATATCCCCATAACATTCAGCCACTCCTATCGATGAAACTGGAAATCCCGCAGCTTTCATCAATTTCCCGGCAGGACCGCTCACAGGCGCATTTCCAATTATCGGGCTTATTGCAAGCACTTTTTTCTTTCTTAATATATCCCACATTCCTTTTAACGCAAGAATAGGCCCGATACTTGTTATGGGGTTGCTCGGCCCGATTATTACATTGTCCTCTGATTCAAGCGCCGCTAAAACCTCTTTTGTAGGTTTTGCCTTTTCAATTCCCGAAATCCTGACATCAAGAACCTCAGGTTCGCCGCGAGCGCCGACCCAAAAATCCTGGAAATGCATGAGCCCATGGGGGGTATTCACCATCGTATCCACTTTTTCATCGCACATGGGAAGAATACTGGCTTTTATCCCAAGCCTCGATGAAAGCTGTTGTGTCGCGGCTGTCAGGCTTTCTCCTTTTCGCATTAATTCCGTGCGGAAAATACATGTGGCACGGTCAGCATCCCCGAGCATGAGCTTTTCATTGAAACCCAGTCTTTGTAAAGCCTTATTCGTGTGAAAGGTATCTTTTTCAATCCCCCACCATTTTGAAGTATCAAGAGTTCCTGAATAAAGGTATAAAACCGTATCCACATCAGGCGAGACAAAATTTCCTGAAACTGTAATATCCTCAGCCGTATTCACGATTACCGTTATCTTCTCATCCGGGATAAGCTTGCGAAGACCCTGCAAGAGCTTGGGTGTGCCTGTGCCGCCTGATAGAACAATCATATTAAACGCTCATTTTCCCGAACAATTTTCCTCCCAGCGCTATCATCAAGAATGCAAATAATATCAGGACTGTGATACTCAGCAAAATCGGAATAGTAGAACTTCCTAATAAACAGAAGCGAAGCGCCTCCACGCCGTACGTAAGGGGATTTGCATATACAAGCGCCTTCAGCCAGCCTGGAAGGTTTGAAATCGGGAAAAAAGCACCGCTCAGGAGAACAAGCGGCATTGTAAGGAAACTCATGACCATCTGGAAACCTTCATGGCTCTCGATTTTCGATGCAAGCGCAATGCCCAGTCCGATGAACCCGATGCCTGAAATGAACATGATGGCAATAGCAGCCAGCACACCCCATATCGAAATATAATGAACCCCTATCAGCCATGCAATAATCATAATCAATATCCCCTGGATCATGGCTGTTGTGACTCCGCCTATTGCTTTTCCGAGCGCCACAAAGAAACGGCTCACAGGCGCGATTAAAATTTCCTTAAGAAATCCGAATTCCCTGTCCCATATGATAGATACGCCGCCCATCAACGAAGCGAAAAGCACCGACATGCCTATCAGGCCCGGCGCAAGATAACTTTTGTCAAAAGCCCCGCCCCCGCGGACCTGGAAAGACGAACTGAATCCTGCCCCAAGGATGACAAGGAAAAAAAGAGGGGTTGCAAGAGCGCCGATAATTCGCGATTTTGAGCGTGAAAACCGAATCATCTCGCGAAGCCACATGGTATATACGGTCTGGACCGCCCTGTTTACCGATGCGCTGACCATCATTTCCTCCTTGAGCGAATTTTATATCCCACTGTTTCAATTTCACTCCCCTCTTTATCCCTTATGGCGCGCCCGGTATAATGAATAAATACATCATCCAGTGTGGGTTTCCTGAGGCTGACCGACTGGATGGAAATACCGGCATTGGATGCCAGGGATAGCACATGGGGAATCTGGCGTTCCCCGTTTTTTACAGTTATAAAAACCGCATTCATTTTCTTTGAAACTATATTGGCGCAACCGTTTTTTTGATATATCTCACATAATCTGGATATGTCATCGGGTTTTTCGAGTTCAAGCGTGATTACATCTCCTCCGAGCATGGTTTTCAGGGCTTCGGGAGTATCGAGCGCAACAATCTCGCCATGGTCGATTATCGCAATCCTGTCGCATAAATGGTCGGCTTCTTCCATATAATGCGTGGTGAGCATGATTGACACGCCTTCATCTTTATTCAATTTTTTTATATATTCCCATATATGCAGCCTTGTCTGCGGGTCAAGACCAAGGGTAGGCTCATCTAGAAATAGTACATGCGGGTGGTGCATAAGCCCACGTGCGATTTCAAGGCGCCTCATCATTCCTCCGGAATATGTCTTGACGAGAACGTCTGCCCTGTCCGCGAGTTCTACAAGAGAAAGCACCTCTTCTATCCTCTTTTTCCTTGTTTTGCTGTCAAGACCATAGAGCCTGCCGTGAAGGTCGAGGTTCTCCCTGCCGGTCAAACGGTCGTCCAGCGTGGTATCCTGGAACACCACACCGATATTCTGCCTGACAGAGCCGGGTTCCCGTGCGACATCATAACCCCAGACTTTAGCGCTGCCGCTTGAGGGTTCAGTCATCGTGGATAACATATGTATGAGAGTGGTCTTCCCTGCGCCGTTAGGCCCGAGGAGCCCGAATAGTTCCCCGGGTTTGACAAATATGCTGACTTTGTTTACAGCAGTAATCTCATCAAAGTGTTTTGTTATCTCCAGGGTTTCGATTGCATAAAGCATGTTTTCGTGTCATAATTATTTTTAAAGATAATAGAGATTCCCATAACCGAAGGCTTTATCATTTATCATTCACATGAAGAGTTTACTATTTTTACTCCAGCAGCGGGGTAGGGTAGTCAGGATATCCCGACGGGCTCATAACCCGTAGATCAATGGTTCGAATCCATTCCCCGCTATACACGAATTACTATTTTTTTTGTGATGGATAACTTTAAACAGTCGATAATTTTATATACAATTATTATCAAACTGAAGATTATGAGGTGGTTAAATACAGGTCTGATATTTTTAATTTTAGTCTCTTTATTCATTCAGCCTACTTACGGGATTGCCAATCCCACAATCCAGATCGATGTGAACGGCACTAATGATTTGCCGGTCAAAGAAGCAACAATTGAGGTTTTTTCCTTTAATGTGTCTAATGCATCCAGTTTGTACCTTTATTCAAATGAAAACGGGACTGCATTTTTCCAAGGCGAGCAAAATCAGACATACACTTTCAAGATTACAGCTGAAAACTATGAACCTGTATCTAAGAACATAACGATTTCACCGTTTATTACTGAGAATAAATTAAAGTTTACTTTAACTCCGCTTAAAAGCCAGAAAGACTCCGGATTTTTGCCGATTTTTATTCCGGCATTTTTGGGGCTTTTAATGTTTATATTCTGGGCTTATAGATTTTATTTGAATCGGATTTATCCATCCATGCCTGAAAGATACATAAGAAATTTTTTATTGTTATTATCATTATTTTCTTGGCCTGCAATACTTTTTTATTTGCTCTATGAACATAAGGAAAATATCATATTAATGGAAAATCTCCGCTTTCCAGTATATATTCCGGCGGCAGCGCTGATTGGCGTCCTTTCTTATTTATTATTGAGTATTCAGGAAGTTTTTACACAGGTCATACATGTATATAAAAAGAAAAGTATCGTGTGGGGTTATGTTCGAAGGACCATTATTGCGCCCTATATTGCCATTTTGGGTGTTTACATTTTATTGGATGCCGCCAAAATACAGAATTCATGGTTCGTCTTGCTATTTTCGTTTTTTACAGGCATGTTCACAAAAACAATAGAGGTATGGTTATATAAATCAATTCAAGGATTATTGCCTGAAGAATTAAGGACGGAAGTTACTGAAAGAGAAAAATATGACGTTGAAAACTCCGAACTTGTGGTTAGGCTTAATATAGAGAAAGATGTTGCTTTCAAATTATATTATAATGATATAGACACTGTGGAACAACTCGCAGTCGCTGATTTCGAAAAGCTGAAAAATAAAGATGGAATAACTAAAGAATACTTTGACTATGTTTTTGGAAAAGCCAATGAGCAAATTGCGGAAATAAAAAGATTGAAAGAAATTTTAAATTTGACATCATCTGAATTGGAGTTGTTGGTCGATAAAGCCAAAGTATATTCAATAAAAGATTTTGCAAATGTGGATATTGATTCAATTGATTGGGGAATGGAAGTAGCTACTGAAAATACGAAAATATCAAACCGATTTAATCAAAAACAAACAAAAGCGAGGGAAAATCTAAAAACCCTATCTCTTGAAGACCTGAAGAAATCACGTGATATTTCAAAGGAAAAGGCGGATTATTTTGATATTTTAAATTTACATTCAGACATCAGAGCGGTTGGGATTTCAAATTGGACTGTTGAAGAGACCCAAAAATTACTTGGATATCAGATTAAAACACTAAAGGATTTGAAGAATCTGTGCGATAGTGAAGGGAAGAACAATGTTCTTGAGAAGATGAAAGATATTCCCAGAATTTCTGAATTAATCGAGAAGATATTATTGATCGAGATTTAATCAAATCTTCTATAATTCACTCTTCGTCATGCGTTATCCAGTAAACCGCCTTGTACTTCTCTGCAAAACCGAAGATGTTCTTCGCCATTACCGCCCTTCCATATTCCTTAAGGTCGCCACCCTGGTCGTATATGAAAGTATTTTCACCCAGTTTTGTTACTTTAAAAATTTCCCCTTTTTCCTCTGTTCCGACATGCAGAACATCCCCTATTTTTAAATCCTTGATCTTTGGTCGAACTGTTGTTTTTTCTACCATAATATCACTTTATGTCGCTTTTCTGTATCACGTGTATTTATAATTGTCAGTTAACTCGGATTGCGGTTCTATGATTGTTCCATTTTTTGGAACGATTGTTCCACATCACATATTTTGGCTGTTCCATCGAATAATGGTTTTGCATGCGAGCACAAAAATGCCGCATGACAAAAAAGAGGAGGTGAAAAGAAATGAAGAAAACATCATCAATAATCAAGATTGTGGGATTGGCAATGCTTCTAATGGTAGTAGCAGCGGTATTCCCTGCAAGTGCTGACGTGACTGTGTATAAAATAAACACTGACGGCAGCAAGACGTTAGTTAATAACAGCAACAGTCCGACAGTAACAGTAGCACAGGATGCATCTGGAAAAATAACGATAAGTGAAGATAACACCGTGCTAGTACCCAAAAATGATCTATGCAATGGGTTAGCCAACTGCAAGTCTGTTACTATAACCCCAGATTCGAAGCTTCCAGTCAATATAGTAGATGAAAATGGTAGTCTAAATGCGGATAAACCTTCTGCAACGATAGATGCGTTACCAGCAACCATATATTTCATAGCATCTGCAACGAACTATCGAGCAGGTATTGGCTGTAGTGCGTCATCTTCGAACTACAATGGCGGAGCGAGCGCACAGGCAAGCGGCACATCCGTATCATGTAGCTTTTGGTGAGCCACATGGTTAGTTGATAAAATGTGATGAAAATTTAATTTAGTTGGCTATTCTTTGTAGCTGACTAAATTTTTATTTTTGAGGGGCATATAAAATGAAGGCAAAAAACTCAAATATGGTTACCATAATCTTGTTAATGTTACTGATTAGCGGATGCATTCAGAATAATGGAAATATTACTAACACCAGTTATAAAGCAGAACCTACAAACGTTACAACCTATAGAGATACAAATTTTAATTTCTCTATAGAATATCCATATGGTTGGGAAATTGTTCAGAATACTAAATCAAAAACTTCTTTCATTTTACCAAAAGAATACGAAGGAGGATACATAACTTTAAACATGCAGATATTGCTATCTATTGATAGCGGTGGAACATATAAATTAACAGACAACGTGATATCTGATTTGATTCAGCAGCTTCGTGAAAAGACCAAGAATTTAAGAATAAACTATGAAAGAGAAAGTATGCTTGGAGATTCAAACGGAAAAGAAATAAGTGTTTCTTACAGTCTTAATGATATTAATTATACTCAGACACAGGTTATCGCAAAGGTAGATAATTATTTTTATTCTTTTACATATCTCTCTCCATCAGAACATTATGAAGAATATACTCATGCATATATGCGTTCCAAGAACTCATTTAACCATATGCATAGCACGAGAATGAATTAAATGGAAAATATTAGAAACAAGGCTAAGTTGTTTAGTATATTAACGGCAATAGGGATAAGTATGGTTGTTGCAGCGTATACAACGGGTGTGTCAGAACAATTATCTGGAAAATTTCAAACCACGATTATAGCGGTAGTAGATGGGGGTAATAGAACCTTGAATTTAACTCAAAATAACGAAATCATACAAAGTGTAAAACTGCCTGAAGGAGTAGCTGGCGTTGAATATTCATATGATAAAAAGAATGGAAAAACCACAATAAATTATGTGACAAATGAACAATTAAAACGACAAATTGATGCCCGTAACGAAGTAGTGGATAAGGCGATTCAAATAGCTGAATCCGATAAGAGAGTACAACAACTCATTACTGGAAAAGAGTACTCTATACCAATGAGCGGAATTATGCGAGACCAAGAAGGTGTTGTGGCCAAGATGGTTATAGTTATAGGAAACAAAAATTATGAAGTTATAGTAAATCTCAGCAGTGAAAAAGTTGTTGCTGTTGAAGAGGTAAAAGAACTAAATAATAGTTTCAATATTAGTTACAGTAGCAATGGAAATGGTACTGTTGATATGTTTAAAGTAAAATAGGATTGTTGGGTGTTCAAAAATGCGCTCAAATTTCTTGGAGAGGAGATGATGAATCTCCAAGGTAAACAGATGTTCATGGCTGCGTTATTCATAGCGTCCATATTCATTTTAGGCATAAAATTGATGACTCCAACACCCATCAAGATTTTTGTAGATGGAAGCGATGTAGTTGCAAGTCAGATTCCGGGCTTTTATGCACTTATGGACATTGTCATCGCTGCATTTTCCGCTTTTCTGCTTGGAATCAGTACTATGTACCTCCTATTTTTTGACTTCAAAAACGCTCCGAATAAAAATTTGGAACATATTGCAAGTAATAATGTGCCCTTTTCTAACTCTGTACAAATGGAATCTGCTGAAATATCTGCAATTGCACGTAAAGGTAATGCCAATGACATTCTAAAAATCCTAAAAGGCAATGAACGCGAAGTCGCAAAAACACTTTTAGAACTTGGTGAACTGAATCAAGCAGAACTTTCAGCTAGAGCAGATATAGCAAAATCCACTCTGTCAAGGACATTAGCAGACTTAGAGAAAAGAGGTTTAGTTATAAGATATGATAACGGAATGAGCAAGATGGTAAAGTTGGCAGACGGTCTTCAAAAATAAGAATATGACTTTCTGCTCCGAATCTATACTTACCTGATTGTACAGCCGATTCCTCTTAAAAGAGTTTCGACACCTTTCTGCACAGATGCAGCGTCTTGGTCTCCGAATATTGTGACTCTATATGTAACACTCTGGGTATTTTGCCTCGAATATACATCGATAACATCTACCGAAACCACGCTGTTTGTGCCCCTTATTACATTTTTTATAATCCCGGCGTCAGAACCCTTCGGAATAAAAACTGAGATATCCCGTGTCACATTCTTTAAATTTGCAGCTTTCCATGCGGACAATTCCTTTTCATTTAAAAGTCTCACATTCTCTATCAAAAGCTCAATCGTCCTTCCTCCCCGCTCAAGCAGAACAGTCCTCGGGGTCACTTTTTTCACGATACCGAAGTGAACAACGCCTGAATAAATGTGTTTGAGCGCCCTCTCATTGCCGATAGAACGCACAAGCTCCTCATGTTCCGCTATCTTGGTACCGATAAGTTTTTCCGACCGCCTCAACGCTGATTCCGTGTCCCCAAAATGCGCCGAAGCTTTTTTCATAAGACCCACAAAGCCTTTCACATCCTTCTTTTTGACTATGCCCGCCAGAAGGTTGCACTGTTCGATATATGCCTTATGAACCTTCGCTACCTCCGGGTTCATCTGTATCATGGCATACAGGTAGGGGTTCTGCCCCAGTATCCGTCCCACGAGGTCAAGCATAATATCATACATCGGGCTCATGAATCTTCTTGAGTTCCCAACATCGAATTCAAGTTCCCTGAAAACAGCTCCTATGGAAATATAAGCAAAATGCGTGAGACCCTGTACCACAGCCATCATTTTATCATGCGCCACTGCGTCCATTATCTCGATATGGGCGCCGTTGTTTTCGTACAGGTTCCTGATTACCGGGAACCATTTTTTGCACCTTCCTTCGATTGGTGTAAATATCACTATCTGTCCCCTTATATCAGGTATTGATGGCCCGAACATGGGATGCGACCCCAGGATTTCCACATTTGGAGGAGCATGTTTTATCATTGCTTCTATAGGGCCCTTTTTTATAGATGTGATATCCATGAGCAAACTTCCGGCGTGCATTTTTGGGGCGATTTCTTCTATGGTCTTTTCTGTGATATTGATGGGCACAGATATCATTACAACATCGCTTGATTTTATTTCCTTATCGAGGTCCTCGGCAAATTGCACGCCCAATTCCAGAGCTATGTCTTTTTTCTTATTGATTCCCCATATTGCCACATCAAACCCGTGTTTTTTATAAAATTTTGCAAAAAATCTTCCGGTTTCACCTGTCCCGCCTATGATTAATATCTTCATGCCAGCTTCTCCCGGACCGCTTTTTCCATGACCTCAACAGGCGGATTCTTTCCGGTCCAGATTTTAAATGCCTCTGCCCCCTGATACACGAGCATCATCACTCCATCGATTGTTTTTGCGCCTGCCTTCCTGGCTTCCCTGAGAAGCTGCGTGTTTACAGGGTTGTAAACAATATCGAACACAACAAGGTTTCTGTGAATCATGTCCGATGTAACAATGCTTTCCGATACTTTCGGGAACATGCCTATTGACGTTGAATTTATGAGAATATCGCTATCCTGGATTAGATTTTTAAGATCACGAAAATCCCCTGCACTGGCTTTTCCTATCCCGCTTACTTCTTTTACAAGGGAAATCGCCCTGCCTGGCGTCCTGTTGGCTATAGTCACGCTTGCCCCATCGGATGCAAGCTGGAATGCGATTGCACGGGCAGCGCCCCCGGCGCCGAGAAGCAGCACGTTCTTTCCTTTTATTCCAACGCCATTATCTTTTAGCGCCATTTTAGCCCCCAGCCCGTCTGTGTTATATCCGACTATTCCTTTTTTAAAATCCACGGTATTCACTGCGCCTATCTGTTTTGCAATGTCGGTGGGCGCAACTATCTCAAGAGCTTTTTCTTTTAAAGGTATGGTGAGGTTTAATCCCCCAAACCCGAGAACGTGCGCGCCATGTATCGCATCGTGCAAGGATTCGGGACTGACCCTGAATGCATGATACTCACAGTCCATCCCGAGAGCTTTGAATGCCGCATTATGCATAACGGGAGACAGGCTGTGGGAAACGGGATCTCCAAGAACGCCGAATAGCTTCATGCTATCCTAATTAATTGTGATGGTTAAAAAGTATTTTGATGGAAAATCCTGATTAAGGCCAGATATGATAGTATGCATTCAAAGCCAGGATAGCTAAACCTGCCGCTACTGCTACAGTAACAACGGTTTTTGGCTCAACTATTATTGCTGTCTCTTCAGCATCGTAATATCTCATTAAACCCGCTGAAGACATAAGGCCGCTGCCTTCTTTCTTTTTTGCCATGAGTCACAATGATGTTTTTATAGCATTTGAATGTATCGCAACGCATCCCCAAAAAATGGTCAAATCAGGGATATTATAACGACTTTTGTTTCTCTTCCAGTTTTTTCTGGATGAGCTCTTTTAACCCTTTTATTTCCCCTTTTTTTGCGCTCACCGGGACTATTTTGTCAGGCCACTGTCTCCAGGGCGGCATCATTCCGAGCCGCTCTGCAATCCCATCAAGCGTCTTATCCGCATCTTTGACCTTATCTATTTTATTTGCAGCAACAACTGCATCGATGTTCATTTCCTGCAAGAACTCAAACAGTTCAACCTCTACAGGTATTTCCCCCCGCTCGTTCCACCTGTCCACGATTTCCGCAAAGGATCCTGCATTTACAACCATCACGGCAAGCACAATATTCCCTGTGTTATCCTCTATATAATGAACGATATTATCTTTGATGGCTTCCAGGCTTTCTTCCGACACGCCGCTCATGAACCCGAATCCGGGCATATCTGTAATCTGGATGTTCCTGTAAGGAATCTTAAGGATTTTTCTTGTTACGCCCGGACGCCTGCCCACCGGGATTTTGATACCTGTGAGCGCCCTGATGAGAGTGGATTTGCCGACATTGGAACGCCCTGCGAATATTATTTCTTCCATTACCCTAACGCATCATCAAACTCATATAAAAATGCTTCCAGGTTCTTCCCTGGAATGCGCGCACCCCCTGCTGACGGGTGCCCGCCCCCCGTTCCGCCGTGGTTGACCGCCACGTAACGAAGTATAGAATTTAAATCCATTTCGCAGCCCCTTGGGCGAATACTTAAATCATAAACATGTTTATGCTGCCTGTATTCGCAGGAAACACCTACAATGGAATTCCCGTATGAAGCTGCATATATTGCCGCTTTTGACATATAACCGTTAATATCAATAACATAAGCAAGATTCCTTAATCTCACCACTTTTTGCCTGACAAGCTCCATGATATGCTCTTCCTTCCTCGATGCAATGATTGCGGAATTCAAAAGCCCGTCTATCTCAGGGGGCGGGATATCCTCTGAAAGAGCATTTAAGATGGCTCTTTTATAGTCATAATTCCTGCCGGCTTCTATTATTCCCTGAACCAGCGTTCCTGCAAAAAAATAAAGCGTCCTCTTATCCCAGTCATGCTCCCATTTTTTTACAATCGTGCTTTCGCTGAATTCGGCGATAGCGCCGTATATAGCCACACGTCTCATCACGGTCAAGCTTTTTCTCAAAAATAAGGTACGCAAGCTCGGCAGCAGAGCATGTGCCATGGTAAAACCATTCGGCATCATATTTTCTCGCGGGCAACGGATGATGGTCTACATAAATTACATTTGAGACCTCCGCAAGCTCATCCAATTTTATTTCCAATTCCCTGGACGTCTTTTCATCGATTGCAATATCACAAATAACAATATCGTCATATCTTCTCTCAAGGCTCTCAAGATCGCCTAACAGGCTCACAGGGCTGGTAAAAAATACATCCGGTTTACCCAGTGCGCTTTTTACTATTGCCCCGGAACATATCCCATCGCAATCTCCGTGAGTGAAAATTATCGAACCCATCTTAACCTGATATGATTAACACACTATTTGTTATTAAGAATATATACGGATTTGTGAACAACGTGTGATACGTGAAAGAACAATCCTTATCTCTGCCTTAAAACTGCCGCTATAATTAAAACAACAACTGCAAAGACAATGTCAAAACCCGGAGTTGTCGGGGTAGGAGTGGGTTCGGGTGTTTCAGTCGGCGCAGTACCTGGCGCAGTTTCCTCTGGCGTTGTTTGGGCTGTTGTCTGTTCCGGTACAGGAGTTTCTGTCGGAACAGGTGTAATTTTGCTTATATCGATAACGGTTATAACAAGTCTATCCGAGGTCTTCGCAGCTCTGGTAGCGCCCCTGTATTCAATATCGGTAAAGTTAGCCACAGCAGGCGGCAATACAATCTCTCCCTCTGTGTTCATTCTTATAGTATAACCAAATGTCATGGGAGAGTTCAGGTCCAATAGTGTGGAATCAAGAGACGTAGTACCGCTTACAAGGCTTACGCCATCTGGCAATGAATCTTTGACTTCGGCTTTCGTCGCTATATTCCCAACATTATTGATACTCACGGTTACTGTTACCTCATCACTCAGGTTCACAGAAGTCTTATCCACACTCTTGTTAAGGACAATCTTGGGGCCGTTTACAATTACCGTGAATGTGTTAGAAGAAGCGCTGTAGGGTTTGTTATTAACCGTGAATTGTGCGGAAGCCGCCGGGATGGTGAAGCCATTAATATTTGTTTCAAGAGGCTTGATGGAATAGGTCATCTCCTTCGATTCTCCGGCTTTCAGCACCGGGTAGTCCCATTGCAGCGATGTATTTGATTTTAACTCAAAATTATCACTCATGCTGTCTGTAACATGGATATTGTATGCATCGAACATACCGCTATTAGAAACTGTAATCCTGGCAAGCACTGTATTCTGCAAATACATCCTGTCTTTACTGACTGCCTTACTTACCGTAAAATAATTCTGTTTGGGTGAAACCGAAATAGAAACCGACGCCGATATCGCTTTGTATTCGAGGTCTTTTACATCAATTCCCCTGGCATTCGCGCTCAAAACGTAGGATTTCTGGTCAATAAGTTCGGGAACTGCGAGGATCACTGAAAAACTCTGGCTTGCTCCCTTCTCCAGCGTGGAATTATACTGGTGGAGCTGGCTTGTATCCCCTCCTCGGAGTTTCAATTCGCCTATATTGAGGTATGTATCAACGTTTTTTGCTCTCGCTTCACCGCTGTTTGTTACTGTCACTGTTGCTGTAATTGTCTTGTCGTCATAAGATGTGTATGCTCCTTTGTCTGTTGCGACCGATACATCAATTTTAGGCGTCCCACGCACCTGGATGGATATGGTTGCGGAGGGGTTATAGTATTCATATACCCATTCTTTTGCATTTTTTGCTATAAACCCGGTTGCCAATACTTTGACTTCATAATCGGGGTCGATAAAAGGCTCGCTCTGCAAGTTCATTATAAATTGTTTTATGAGGACACCATTATTATAAAGTTCAAGAAGGACCGACGGGTCAACATCTGTTTCGGGGACTATATTCCCATTGATATCCTTAATGCCCAGAACGGGTGAAGGAAATTGCACCGCCTTTACCATGTACTGTCCGTTGGTGAGCGTACTTCCCTTGGAAAGTGTGCCTGATACGGCAGTAGCCCATTCAATGTCAACCGGGCTAAAAGCCGATGCCATACCTGTGGACAAGACAATTATGATTAATGCTGCAATGTAATATCTCATCTAAAATCAATATAACTTAAAGACTAATATAATTTTCTAACTTTATATGATTTACAATTTACTGCCGGTTTAATTCGAACGAGGAAAAAATATATAAGGTGTAAGCTACAATTATCGGCTTAATCGGTTGGCTTATTTGGCAACTCAGATGGTTAAATCCGTCCAGGGCTGTTTTTATTAGGTTAATTGGTTTAAAAATAAAGGAAAGAAATTAAATGGACAACGATAGAAGAGGCGGCTTCCGTGGAGGAGGCAGAGGATTCAGACCAAGTGGACCAAGAGAAATGCATAAAGCAACATGTGCAGATTGCGGTCAGGAAACTGAAGTACCTTTTGCACCCTCTGGCGACAGACCTGTATATTGCAGGGAATGCTACCAAAAACACAAACCAAAGAGATATTAAAAATATTACCCGATAATATTTTGATAATTTTCAAATAATAGAGCATTGAATTGCTCTATACTTTTTTATTTAATAGAATTCAGTGGATAATCCGGATTATAAAAATTGGAAATAAAAAAAAGCAATTTTGTTATTGAAAAATAATAAATATCTGGATTTAATCCAGTTTTTCAATTCCTGCTTTCTTGACGAATGGCTTATTAATCTTATCCGGCATCCACGCAGGCTTGTTCTTCGGAGCGCTCACAATCTCCTTCCAGCCCTTGAATATATGAACCTTTTTTGTCCCCCGTTCCCTCAGTCTTATCTCTGCCGGCTTACTTTTTGTTCCTCCGATGCGGTTAGCGGCCTTAAGCGCTGCCTGTCGCGGCTGCTTCCCCGTGAAAACACTGGTCTCTGTTCCGCTTTTACTCCTTAAAACAAAATTCTTGGTTTCTGCCATATTCTAATCTCCTTGCAGCCCTTCATGCTGCTATCCTAAATACACGCTATCCACTCATAAAACTAATTCCCATGAATAAACGTGCGGGAATCCTGTTCCCACATAGTTGATGTTTTGCGGATATCAGGATATCTGCATCTTCGCCGCCATCATCGTATGTTCCATCAATATCGCAATCGTCATGGGTCCAACGCCTCCGGGTACCGGCGATATTAATTTCACCTTCGGCAGCACGTCATCAAAATCAACATCACCATATACCCGCTCGTCCTGCCATGTTATACCCACATCAAACACGATTGCGCCATCCTTCACCATATCGGCTTTAATAAGCCCGCGCACGCCTGTTGCCACTATCAGGATATCCGCTTCTCTGGTATGGCTTTTGAGGTCTTTTGTATAGACATGGCATACCTTGACAGTAGCGTTGCGGTTGAGCAGCATTATCGCAGCGGGCTTTCCTACTACATTGCTGTGCCCGACCACTACCACCTCCTTACCCTGCGGGTCTATCTTGAATTCCTCAAGCGCCCGGATAATACCCTTGGGCGTGCATGGCACAAATCCTTCGCACCCTATGAACATTTTTCCCATATTGAGCGGATTGAAGCCGTCCACATCTTTTTCAGGGGCGATGCGCATCATTACCGTGCGCTCATCGATGTGTTTCGGAAGCGGAAGCTGCACGAGTATCCCGTGTATCTCAGGTCTTTTATTCAGGGTATCGATCAGCCCGATTATTTCTTCCTGCTTTGCTTCCGCGGGAAACTTGTGGTCTTCCGATGCAATTCCCACGCGCTTGCATGCCCAGTGTTTGAGCTTGACGTACAACTTTGAAGGGGGATGCTCGCCCACGAGTATGGTTGCAAGAGCCGGTTTGATGCCATGTTCCTTTACGAATCCTTCAACCTCTTTCTTGACTTGTGATTCTATATCCTGTGCAATTTTTCGCCCGTCAATAACACGCGGGTCTGTGACCTCAGGAAGCGGCTCCATCAAAGAACCTCACTCGTATGGAATCGGGAACTGCCCGCAAAGGCCAAGGATAGTTCTCTTTACTTCTTTTAATTTTTCAGCATCGTTCATATTTTGGAGGATTTCATTGATTGCCCAAGCAATAGTCACCATTTCCTTTTCCTTCATACCCCTTGTGGTAACTGCGGGCGTGCCAATCCTTATGCCGCTTGTGATGAAAGGACTTTTTGTCTCAAAAGGTATGGTGTTCTTGTTCAGGATTATACCCGCTTCGCCAAGCCTTGCCTCGGCATCCTTGCCTGTAATACCGGAAGATGTAAGGTCAACAAGCATAAGATGGTTATCCGTGCCCCCCGAGACAAGTTCGTTACCCCTTGATATCAATTCAGATGCTATCTTCTTTGCATTTGCCACTATCTGCCTCTGGTAATCATTGAAATCCTTATTCATCGCTTCCTTGAACGCAACAGCTTTTGCCGCGATGACATGCATAAGAGGACCTCCCTGTATCCCCGGAAATACTGCTTTATCTATCTCTTTGGCATATTCGGACCTGCACATTATCATGCCTCCGCGTGGGCCTCTCAGTGTCTTGTGCGTGGTTGTGGTGACAAAATCAGCGTAAGGAACCGGGTCGGAGTGTATGCCGGCTACGACCAGTCCGGCAATGTGAGCGATATCTGCAAGTAAAAGAGCATCTGCCTCATCGGCTATTTCCCTGAACCTCTTGAAATCAAGCTCGCGGGGATATGCGCTTGCGCCTGAAACTATAAGTTTTGGTTTGTGTTTTCTGGCAAGCTCGAACAGGGTATCGTAATCTATTGTCCTTGTCTCTTTTGAAACACCGTAAGGCACGATATTGAACAATTTTCCTGAAAAATTCACCGGACTGCCATGGGAAAGGTGCCCGCCATGAGATAAATCCATGCTCATGATTGTATCCCCGCACTTGAGCATGGCAAGGTACACAGCCATGTTCGCCTGCGAACCCGAATGCGGCTGAACATTGACATGCTCAGCCTTGAAAAGTTTCTTTGCCCGCTCTATCGCAAGGTTCTCGGCTGCGTCCACAAACTCGCATCCGCCGTAATACCGCTTTCCGGGATAACCTTCAGCATATTTATTGGTCATCACCGAGCCCTGCGCCTGCAGGACTGCGCGGCTTGCATAGTTCTCCGATGCGATGAGGTTGAGTTTATTCCTCTGTCTTTCTGTTTCGTGTCTCATTATTTCATAAATTTCAGGGTCGATTGTTTTTAATGGCATGATAATTCCTTTTCCAGTGGTTTTATGATTGTAAAATTTTTACTTTCTTTCCTTCTATTTGCAGTCGGTTTTCGATGAACAATTTCACGGCTTCGGGATAAATCTTGTGCTCCTGTTCAAGTATCCTGTCTGCAAGCGTCTCAGGCGTGTCGTTCTCTTTCACTTCCACGCATCTTTGCAGGATTATTGGACCTCCGTCAAGTGTTTCATCCACGAAATGGACTGTGCATCCTGCCACTTTCACGCCATGGTCGAACGCCTGTTTCTGCGCATGAAGACCTGTGAAAGCAGGCAGGAGCGCAGGATGTATGTTAAGTATGCGGTTCCTGTAAGAGAGAAGCAGTGTTTTTCCGAGTATCCTCATGTATCCGGCAAGCAGCAAAAGCTGTGTATCATGCGTTTTTAAAACCTTAAGAATCTCTATCTCGTATAATTCCTTTGATGCAAAATCTTCCGGAGTGACAAAAACAGCATCGATTCCATGTTTTTTTGCGCGCAGAAGGGCGTATGCATCCCCCACATCGCTGACCACGACGGAAATCCGCGCTTTCAAATATCCGCTCCCGATGCTGTCTATGATAGCCTGGAGGTTTGAACCTCTTCCCGAAACAAGCACTGCTATGTTCGTCACGATACGCCCATATACCTTCGGGAATATAATAGGTTTTGGTTTATTTGTGTTTATAAAATTCGGTTATTATGTCGTTTGTGCAGTTGATTTGCGATTTTGCCATCCCCACAGGGCAATCCGGTTTATGTTTGTCGCCGCAATGTAAACAGGCATTCTCAAGAGCACGCAGATAATCGATTTTAGATGGAATATGTTCGGTCAAACATTTCACCTCGTTTGTATGTAACAACGTAAAAGCGAATAAACCTTTTGTTATGCAGTGCTTTGGCAATACCGCAATAAACCAATAAGATTTTAATATATCCTGTTGGTATTAGGTTGATTAATATATGCCTTCCCCACTGAAATACGAAGATGATGAATACAAATTATCTGCTATTAACACAAAAAATGAAGTCATAGATGTCGTGGTGTGCAAGTGCAAGCATTGCAATGAAATCGTTCCGAAAGTCGGGATATGCAAGGATTGCAATACCGAATACGAACATAAGAATACAGTGGAAAATCCTGAAACCGGTTATATCCATTTTATTTATGAATGTTCGGGGTGCCCTCCCGCAAAAAGGAGAGCGCAGAAGATAATAAAGATAAATGACGGCAGTGATAACAAAAAGTCAAGGGAAGATTTGATAAAGAGCTTTTTTTAATGACATATCTTTGCTCTTAATAATTTTATAATTTATTTTATCTCCATCTGAAATTACCGTAATGTGCCAAAATATTTATATAGCATGAAATGTTAAGAAAAAGAGGTGGTATCTCTCGCAGATGAACGAGTTCAGACGATATCTTGATTAAAGAACAGGAAGGTGGCAAGGAATGTATCTTATAAAGAGTAATTTTGGAAATAAGGGAAACTTTGAAGCAGTCTTGCGCGAAGGAAACCGTTTAGTGCATTATTGGAGAGCCAATGATGACTCGGTCTTTCCATGGTATAAGAGCGTGGAATTTGGCGACAATGTCGGCTCTGAGCCAGCAATGATTCAAAGCAATTTCGGAACTAAAGGCAATTTCGAGCTGGTGGTTAGAGAAGGGAACCAATTGCGCCACTACTGGCGCAACAACGATGCACAGGGTTTCCCCTGGAACAAAGGGCCTCTGTTCGGCGACAATGTCGGCTCTGCTCCTACATTGATTCAAAGTAATTTCGGAACTAAAGGTAATTTTGAGCTGGTGGTTAGAGAAGGGAACCAATTGCGCCACTACTGGCGCAACAACGATGCACAGGGTTTCCCCTGGAACAAAGGGCTTCTGTTCGGCGACAATGTCGGCTCTGCCCCAACAATGATTCGAAGCAATTTCGGCACCAAAGGCAATTTTGAGCTGGTGGTAAGAGAAGGGAACCAATTGCGCCACTACTGGCGCAATAACGATGCGCAGGGTTTCCCCTGGAACAAAGGGCCCCTGTTTAGCGATCACATTACTTATCAGCCGTCTCTTATTCAAAGCAATTTCGGCAATAAAGGCAATTTTGAACTTCTCACGCGGCGTGGTAGCTGTTTAGTTCATTTTTGGCGCAACAACGATGCAGCAGGCTTTCCATGGTCTGAGGAAATTCAAACTCATGCTGTTGTGCCACTCGGCACCCCTCCAAATCCAGAGCAAAAATCAAGGTTCTTGGGGTGGTTTCCAAACCTTAGAAATTGGAATGTAACCGCCCCCAGTACAGGAGTTTACAATTGCATTTCCTGGAGTGTTGGGGTTACAAATCAATGGTTATGGCCAGGCAATACCGTAGCTGCATTTGATGCGTTTTATGCTTCTTACGGCTGGACACCATCGGCAAGTGGAAAACGCGAATATCAGAAACGAAAAGTAGCTTTGTGGGCTGATACTTCCGGGTGCACTCACGGGTCGCGGGAAACATATGATTGCGACTGGCATGAAAGCAAATGCGGTTCAGCTGAACGGATTATGCATGACAAATTCCAGATGCAGGGTGGCTCATATGGGAATATTATCAAATATTATGAAAAATACGACCCGAATGCAAACCTTGACCTTGCTTAGATAATATAGGAGGATGAACATGGAAAAATCAAAGAAAACAAAGGAACAATTCGATGCTCTATATGCTGAATGGGAGAAAGTTATCCAGGACCCAAAAATCCAGATTAGTTCCAGACCGCAGGATTATACAGATAATGAACCATACCGCAAAATTGTGAAGCTGGGTAAAGATGCCCTGCCATTTATTTTAGAAAAAATGGAAAATGGGGTATTTTTTATGAATGAGGCTGCACTAAAAATAACTGGAACTACCGTAGATAATATTATTGAGGAAGAAAAAAAGAAGCCAGCAAAAGCAAGAGTGGAATTTCTTGCCGAGAAAATACCTGGATTCCTAAGCGAACAGCAAAAATCAAAGTTGATACTGAAATCTATTCAGGGAAAGTAGTATTTTCACGGTAACTAAACAAAAAGATGGATGCCTGGGGTGCATATAGCACCCATGTTTTTAGGGCATAAATGTGTGAAAAAGCTTCCTTTAATCAATAAATAACGGTTTATCTGAATGCGGTATCAGGTTTAACTCCCCGGCAGTTTTTAACAGTTTTTCAACCGCCGCTACACCATCCCCGATTTCCAGCGTATAGTCATTCACGTACAGCCTGATATGCTGGTCTATCACGTCATCATCCAGTTCCTGCGCATTGCTTTTGATATATTCACGCGCCTGTCCTGGATTCTGGTATGCATATTCTATGCTTTTTTTAATAAGGCTATCAATTTTGCGGATTGCTGCCGCGCCTAATTTTCTTTTTGCAAAAATACCGCCAAGAGGTATTGGCAAACCTGTTTTTTCTTCCCACCATTCCCCGAGGTCAACGAGTTTAACAAGATTATATGAAGGATACGTGAACCTGCTTTCATGGATGATTAAACCAGCGTCAACCGTTCCGAGGCTGACCGCGTTCATAATCCTGTCAAAGGGCATCTCAACAATGTTCCTAATTTCAGGATTGAATAGCCGAAGGAGCAGGTACGCTGTTGTCATCTTTCCCGGGATGGCAATGCTTTTTCGCGGGAGTTCGGAATATTGTATCTTTTTCTTAGCCACAATTAAAGGCCCGCAGCCCCTTCCAAGCGCGCTTCCCGAATGGAGAAGGCAATATTCCTCTCTTAAAAAACCAAAAGCATGGAAGGAAGCCTTGGTAACATCCAGTTCATTATGAAAAGCCATCCGGTTTAATGTTTCAACATCTCTTAGTATTTCAGAAAATTCGACATCCATTTTAAGCTTTTTATGGGCTAAAGCATAGAAAATAAATGTGTCGTTGGGGCACGGGGAATATCCTAATGAGATTTTTTCCATCATATCCTCTTAACAAGCTCGCTTACCACCTTATTGCAATTTGAAACTGCAAGCGGTATGTTCCATTTTTTTAGCTCCCTTTTTTCAATGATATTACTTATGCCGCGTATTTCAATTACGGGTATCCCGTACATGGCGCAAATATGAGCCACTGCGGCCCCTTCCATATTTTCGCATATCCCGTCAAAACGGTTCTTCAGGAGCTCTCCGCTTTCCCTGGTTCCCGAGCATTGCGATACTGTTATAAAATTACCGTATGCCGCATTAAATCCGAGGTCACCGGAAGCCTTTACAGCAAGCTGTGACAGTATGCTATCCATCGGGAAAGTATTGAAATATTCTTTTTCATTTTTAAAAAGCGGAAAACCTATGAACTCCATGGATTTCCAGCCGTCTTCGGTCAATACTCCTTCCTCGGCATAGTTCTCGCTTTGCGCAACCGCAACATCTCCTATCCGGGCGCCTTTGTACCCACCGCCGACGCCGAAAAGTATCATTAAATCCACATCGTAATTTTCAAGCATCAGGGTTGCGGAGTGAGCCGCATTGACTTTGCCCACCCCACAATGGGTGAAAATGATGGATTTCCCATGCAGTTCACCCTCTGAAATAATTTTTAACTCAGCATCCGGCTGCGGCCGTATTTCTCGTCCCAGTTCTCCTGTTTCACTGGGTGTGGGCGCAATAAGTGCAAGATTCATATATTTTATAAATTTAGGTTAAAGCTTTTATATTTATGGATAAAATTACCGGTTTGAATTCCGCAGTGAATAATCAACTATTGGTTAAGCTTGATTCACATATTCTTCACAATCCTGTTTATATAGAACACATTATAGAATTAAACTAAATTAAAACAATATGTTAACCATGAAGACCATTATACAAATCGTCACCATCATATTAGCACTTGCAGGCGCATTTCTTGTGGCAAATATTGCAGATGCCATGCGTGGGAAAATAGATAGCAAAGTGCTGGGAGCCAAAGTATTTCTTAACGAATCGTTCATGAAGGATAATTGGATGATGATATTTATAGCATGTTTCTTATTTCTCGTTATTGCCACAGTAGATTTCCATGAAATGTTCGGAATATTTATAGCAGATAGTTCTTCAGAGCTTATCCGTGAAGCAAGCCATCTCGGCGTCCTGGCGTGCATCGTCATGGCAGAGTATAAATGGTTCAAACTGGTGCGCCCTGCAAAACTTGACATGGAAAGCGTCGACCAGTATTTCCAGAAATAACACCATAACGCGTATTACTTTCGAAGGTAATATATATCGCAAGAAAATTAGTATGGATGATGGCACGAAAGCTGAGTTCCAAAGACTTACTCATTCTAAGGAAGCTTGCGCCTGAGCTTGTTGAAACCACATGCGGGCATGCAGGTCATGAATTCAGGTCAGTGCTTCCCCCGGTGAGCCGGCACGTTTCCACATCCCCGGGGGATTTCAGGGAACGTCTCATGAAGCTTTCAGATGATGAATTGAACTATCTTACCAACCTGATTTTTGAAGGCATGGAGAGCCTCCACTGCGTAAAGAAAGAGCATGCCGATGCCCTCATAGAAGTAGTTGGCGCCCGCATCTCCAAAGTTATAGCCGCAGAACTGCTTGAACTTTATAAGTTCGTGGGTGATTGAAATGCCGCATGTAATGGAGCTATTCGGAAAAACCCGTGTTGTGGTGAAAGATGGAAAAGTGGTGGAGGTGGGTGAACCAATTGCGGACTGGTGTCCTGTGTTCAGCAAGGTCGCTGATGTTTCAAAACTCACAAGGGAAGAAGCAAAAAAGAATATGGAATACAGGATACGGGAAATCGGGATGTTCACCCCGAAAAGAAGATTTGATTACGGTATTTTCGTTAATTTTGGCGCAAGCGAAATAATGATGACAGCGCTCCGGCGCGGTATTCTCGATTCCACGGTCACGGTATGCGATGGCGCAGGCACTGTGATAACAGGCAACCCGGCGCTTGTCCAGGGCATGGGTGCTTTGATGTCAGGGCTTATCGAGACCGAGCCGATACCTGAAATTATCGATGGGATTGAATCGCGCGGCGGCGTTGTACTTGATAAAGAAACCGCCATAATCGACCAGGTTATGGGGCTCAGGAAGGCATGTGAACTCGGGTATAAGAATATTGCCGTGAGTGTTACAGCGCCTCGTGATGCGGGGGAACTTCGCGCAATAGAGAAAGAGTATAATGTCAATCTAATCCTTATCGGGGCGCACCTGACCGGGTTAAAATACGGGGATGCCCGCGAGTTTATAGAGAAAATGGATATTATCACGGGATGCGCCTCAAAGACGGTGCGCGACCTAGTAAAACCCGTTCTCCAGGCAGGCACTTCCGTGCCAATGTTTGCCATAACGCAAAAAGGCAAGGAGATGCTTATTGAAAGGGCAAAGGATATCGATTCACCTGTTCTTATCAACACCACCGAATTGCCCGTGCTTCCAGGGCACAAGCAGCCCAGACCGCTGGGGTAAAGAAAAAACCTGCATCTTTTCGAATGATTAAAAATCATACAATTGTACACTAATTAGCCTTTTTGTGATGAAAACATATCTATGTTAAGACAAAAAGACAATATCATACTTAGCTGAGGAAAAATCGTTATTCCAAAAGGAAAGATTTATAATGTATAATAAGGTAGCTCGTTAGAAAACTAGTCCACGATAGTTTTTTAATGGTGATTTCAGTTCAATAAAGGAGGAAAAAATAAATGGTCTTAGACTTAACCATGAGCATGGCTATACTGGCACTCCTTGGAGCGCTTGCTACTATTGCGGGATGCATCGAAGATTTGGAATCCGATGTAGGTTCCCAGAGCAATCCCAATTCCCAGGTGCAATTAGCCCCTCAGATGAATCTTCTGCACAGAATATTTAACAAAGCGATTTCAGGTGAGCCGATAAGCAACGGTCTCTCAGCAGTGACCGGCGGCGTTATTACTACAGTGCTTTTAAACGCAAAGTTCTATCCATTGACGGCGATAGTAATAGGCGCATTTATCGCAGCAATTATATACGGCATTTTTGCGACAACATCCTACGCAGGCAGAGTTGCAAGCCAGAGCAGGTTCAAGCAACCCCTGTACATGGATATCATGAGATACACCACGCCTTCGATTATAGGGCATAATTTCATTGTGTGTTTCTGTCTTGTGGCAATAGCATATATCCAGTTTGCCATACTGGGTTACCCCTTCTCGATCCCCTTCCTTGCATTAATCTGGGGAATATCGGTCGGTGCCATCGGTTCATCGGTCGGCGATGTACACTATGGCGGAGAACGCGAATTCCAGAACCGTGAATTCGGATGCGGTCTTAACACGGCGCTTTCCGGGCGCATTGTAAGGAGAGCCGAATCGGGCTTGCGGAACAGCATAGACAACGTCTGGTTCTGCGCAAAGTTCGGAGGACCGGCTACAGGCATCGGTCTCGGTCTCACCGTGTTCTTCTCAAGCTGGCCCACAACAATCTGGGGCTATACATGGACTGCGATGGCGGTAGGCGTTATTATACTGGCTGTTATGACAATCATGAACAGGCTTGTAGAGATTAATGTGAAGAATGCTTACGGGCCGTATAAAGAAGACAAAAATGAAAAGGAGGCTCAAGCATAATGGTATTACTTGATCCGACAACAATTATCGATATCCTTTTAATAGGATTAAGCGGGACACTCATCTGTCTTGCTGTTCACTTTATCCCTGTAGGCGGCGCGCCTGCAGCAATGGCGCAGGCTACAGGAATAGGTACAGGAACTGTGGAACTTGCGGCAGGCTCAGGACTTGTGGGCCTGATAACCTCAAGTTACATGTATGCCTATGAACCATCGGCTGATGTATATTTAGTGATGGCAGCGGGAGCAATGGGCGCTGCAATAATGCTGGCGAGCACGATGCTTGCCGGCGGTTTCATATACGCATACGGGGTGGCTGTGCCTTTTGCCTCTGCTCAGGTTAAAAAAGACCCGATTACAGGCGAGCGGCAAGACACCTATGTATCAAAAGGAACACAGGGACAGGGCATTCCGACCATCTGTTTCGTAAGCGGCGTTGTAGGCGCAGCGCTTGGCGGAGCAGGCGGAGGGCTTATCTATTTCGTCCTGATGGGGTACTACAGCCCGTTGATAACTACCCACGCAGCCGCAGTGGCAGGCGTATTTACCATGGGTGTTTTCTATGTTAATTCGGTTATCCCGTCCTACGGCGTGGGCGGCACAATCGAAGGAGTCCATGACCCCAAGTTCAAGCGGGTGGTTCCAAAAGACGTGTTCACAAGCGCTGTTGTGAGTATGCTCTGCGGCATTGTCGCAATATTAATCGCCGGAGGGATGACAGCATGAGCGATGTCAAAGAAATAACCCCTACTAACCTGATGCTATTCGGAATAATCGGAGGACTTGTTGGGATATACCTCTCTCCTTATTTCCCAACTGCAGGGGCGCTTGGAGCAATATGCGCGGTTATATGGAGTGCTGAAGCAGTAAGACGCGTTGCTAAGTACGGTCTGGGAACAGGCGTGCCTTCTATAGGTCAGATAGCCATGGGTATGGGCATCATTGCAGCCATGTTCGGTCTTGCGATGGTAAAATCAATGCCGCTTGCAGGTCCTATCCTGGCACTGATAACTGCATCGATTATCGGATTCATAATAGGCTGGTTTGCCCAGAATGTAATAAAAATGAAAATCCCGGTAATGATCCGGTGCATGACTGAAATCGCTGCCGCAGGCGCTTTGATCATTATAGGGTTTAGCGCAGCGGTGGCAGGAAATTACGATTTCGTAGGCAGTTTAATCCCAAAGGTTTTCGATAACGGCGTAATCCTTGCTGTGTTCTGGGTCGGAGCGGTAGCAATGCTTCATCCATTCAACGCCTGCCTTGGACCTGACGAGAAACAGAAAAGGCTTCTGTACCTTGCAGGTTCCACAGGCGCAATCACAATGGCATTGATGGGTATAGCCGCAGTCATGACCCTCGGCGCATCAGGATCGATTACATTGCTTCTTGGAATAGTCTTATGGCTCATCTTTTACAAGAAATTCTGGGATGAAGTCTATAACGATGCTGCGGCAGTGGTCGGAACCGGCTTGATTCCAAAGACGGAGGCATAAACATGAGTCATATAAGAGTAGCTCCGGAACTGCATTTGATATTGAATCCTGCAACGGGCGTAATCGCTGAAGAGCGGGATGATGTTGTGGAGTATTCGCTGGATGGCGTAAAAACACAACTGGACGAGCTTGATAAAATAGTGACGGATATGATGAACCAGCTCGACCCCAAAGCGCCGCTCCTGAACATGTTCCCCGGACGAGAAAACGCTTCTTACAACGCCGGGATAGTAACAAACGCATACTATGGAGCAGTAATAGGATTTATTGTCTCCTTTTTATTGCTCATCCTTGTGAAGATAGGAGGGATATAAATGGCAAATAAAGTCAAACCCGCGGCAGGATGGCCTGTTGTTAAAGGAGAATACGAATCTGGAAATCCTGAAAACCCTGTCGCAGTGACAACATGCGGTTCGCATCTCAAAGGCGCATCGCAGATTGCCGCAGGCGCTGCGATAACAGGACCGCATAAAACAGAAAACCTCGGTATAGAGAAGATTGTCGCAAATATCATCTCCAATCCAAATATCCGCTTCCTGCTCGTAACGGGTTCGGAAGTCAAGGGACATATATCAGGTGAAGCCATAATTAAGATACACCAGAACGGCATCAAAGAAAACAGGATTGTCGGGGCTACGGGAGCTATCCCGTATATTGAAAACCTGCCTGATGATGCCATAAAGAGATTCCAGGCGCAAATCCAGGTAGTTGAAATGATTGGTACCGAGGATGAGGGCGCGATTGTTGCAAAGGTAAAGGAACTTGCGGCAAAAGACCCTGGCGCATTTGCAGGCGAACCGATGATAATACAGGTTGGCAAAAAGGAAGAGGCTGCGGAGGTTGGCGGTGTGAAACCGATGTCGGCTGAGATAGCCACAATACAGGCACGGATTAAGGGAATCCAGGCGCAGACCATCGGAATCGGCAATCTCAACAAGCTAATGTCCGGCATCTATGCAGGAAAAATAGAGGGCATAATGATTGGCCTGGTAGTGGGATTAACCATACTTGGCATAACAATATTCGGAGGTGGTGCTTAAAATGGCAGAGAAAGAATACGAATACGGGAAAGGCGTACCCATGGTAATAGCCCCTTCAATGGCAGCCATTGAACAACTGGTTGAAGATATCAGGTACAGGGGCCAGCTCATAGCAAGGAACCAGAAACTTGAATCCGGAGTCGGGGCCACCGGCGTGATAGGATTCGTAATCGGTTTCGTGGTAGTTATGGCGACGGTACTGGTTCCGGTATTGAGGTGATAATATGGCAGAGAAAGTCCCGATAGTAATCGTAGATCCTGAGGACTACAAGAATATTCTCCTGAAATTGAACGAGATTGACGAAAAGATCGAGTTCACAAATTCGGAGATTCACCAGAGATATGGGAAAAAAATCGGAAGAGATATTGGAATCCTGTATGGAATATGCACTGCCCTGATGGTAGTAGTAGTATATTTATTACTTCTGCTCTCGCCTGTGCTTCCAAGATTACAGTCATTCCTCCAGAGCGTATTATTTAAATGAGGTGCTAAGATGTTCAGATTTGATAAGAAACAAGAAGTGTTTGAATTCGGTAAGATAAAAGTCGGCGGACAGCCGGGAGAATATCCTACAGTACTGGTCAGTACGATGTTTTACTTAAAACATAAGATTGTGACCGATGAAGACAGGGGTGTTTTCGATAAAGCGGCTGCAGAGAAACTGTGGAATACACAGGAAGTGATGGGAGATACAACAGGAAATCCATATTTCAACCAGCTTGTGGGTGAAACACCTGAAGCGATTAAGAAATATATCGACTGGTTCGTGGATATCTGTGATGATGTTCCTTTCCTTGTTGATTCATCAGACGGTCATACAAGAGCAGCGGCTGCAAAATACGCCAAAGAAATCGGTGTTGAAAAGCGTGCCATACACAACTCTATCAATGCCAGCATTGGCGCTGAGGAAATAAAGGCGCTCAAAGAGAGCAAACTTACCTCGGCTATCGTACTTGCATTTAACGCCACAAACCCGAGCGTTGAAGGCAAGCTTGAAATCCTTGAGAAGGGGGGAACAGGACAGGCAAAAGGCATGCTTGATGTCGCGAAGGAAGTTGGAATCACAAGACCTCTCGTGGACGTAGCCGCAACGCCTCTCGGAGCAGGCGCGGGCGCTACAATCAGGTCGGTTCTTGCTGTAAAAGGCAAATTGGGATTGCCGGCAGGCGGAGGTTTTCATAACATGGCATCTGCATGGGACTGGATGAAGAAATACAAGAAAACAGACCCTGATGCAAAGACCGAGTCATGGCCGCCTGTGGACATAGGCACAAACCTTGTTGCTCAGATAATGGGCGCGAATTTCCTGCTGTACGGTCCAATTGAGAACGTAAAGCGGGTGTTCCCTGCGGTGGCGATGGTTGATATCATGCTGGCAGAGACTGCAAAAGACCTCGGTCTTAGCGTGCTTGCGGAATCGCATCCCATAAAGAAATTGGTGTAAATACACACCGATTTTTTTTTCTTTTTTATTTTTAGAATACCTCCCGAAACAGGACTTTTTACTTTATTAAATTGTTGGAGGAAATGTTTTTGGAGAAATCAGATGGTTGTTTTCACGCTCTAAGGATAGCTGGTACAGCTTTAGCCATAACCCCGATTATTGCTGCTCTGCCGAAATTTTTTGTAACTTTGATCATTGGCGAGACTTTTCAATTGAGTCAGGAATACGGAGTGGCTTCAAGTCTGATGATAACCGCAGGGTTCATCCTCATTCTTTACGGGTCCGTGAAAAAATTTAAAGAGGGATACCGGGAATCGATTGCAGAAGAACGTGATAAATAGTTTCTCAACTACAACAGAATCCTTTAAATACTGTTTGAATCCAATACGTTAGGGAATCAATATGGCAAAGTGGACACTACTGATTATCTTAATCCTGTTACTGCCCGTGGCGAGTGCAGTCGATTACCGGCAGCTAATTGTTGTTGATAACGCCAATATTATAGAACCTGTATATAAAGATAAGATAAAGCAGCTTGCACTGAATATTGAAAAGGAAACCACAGTGGAGATTGTAATAGTAACAATAGAATCACTTGAAGGCGAATCAATAGATACATACGCTGAAAAGCTTTTCAGACAAGCAGGCATCGGGAAAAAGGATAAAGACAACGGTCTTTTGATCCTGGTCGCAAAACAGGAACGGGAATACGGGTTTGAAGTAGGCTACGGGCTTGAAGGCACTATCACGGACAGCATGAAGGTCAATATCGGGGACAGGATTATCGTGCCGAATTTCAGGAATGGCGAATATGGGAAAGGCATATACGAGTCAATGGTGGTTATCGAAGGTCTTGTCAAAGGCAATGAAGAAGTAATATCCCAGTACAGCATGAAGCAAGGCGGCAACGACGGGGCAATTCCTTACATATTTGCCCTGATATTTATTATAGTAATTTTATTTATAGTTTTTGTTGTTATTATGGGCATCCTGAATTATCAAAAGTACAGCAGTGACCCTGAATGGAGAAGAAAGCATCGCTATAGAGAACGTCCTGTGGAGTTTCCAATTGGTGGCGGCTGGAACTGGGGTTCGGGTGGCGGAGGGGGCTGGCATAGCGGCGGCGGCTTCGGAGGGGGATTTGGCG
>JBAQMZ010000033.1:0-9859 GCA_049303315.1 Candidatus Methanoperedens sp. | reverse complement strand
AGTATTACTTTTAATATTGTTTTATAATTTCAGCTATAAAATTGTGAAGGTATTAGAATCTATCTTAAAATTGTTGCTTTGTAGACTTGCATTTTCCGGTTGAAGTTGTTCCGTTTTTTCATACCAGACACGGAGGTCACTGAGTTATTATTTCTCGGTGTCTCTGTGCCTCCGTGGCTAATATTTTATATCAAAAACCAAACTTTTTTACCGTCCTGTCAGAATTACTTTCACCCGGCTTGCGTTTATATTATATCCATGCATATCATCAATTAATATATGGAAAGCCCGGATTCGCTATTTAGCGGCGCCAGTGATGCCCTGTGCATTCTTTGCCGGGGCGCAAAATTATTATGCGGCAAACAGAGGTGTCCAGTCCTTGTCAAATTCTATTCCAGAGCAAAAGTGAAGCCGCTCACCGACAGTCTGAACATCGATGGCTCCTCGCCGCCCGGCGTGTTTGTGGGAAGAATCGGATATCCATACGTGTCCATAGGCCCGTTAATCCCGCCATCGCACGGCGACACAACTCTTCTTGACACGCCCGAAATGTGGATCGGGAAGAGTATCGATGATATCGTGGATTTCCGCACACAGCTTGTTCGCGGCAAGCACCTTGTGCATATAAGAGACCTTGAAGGCAGCCGCATCGTAGAAGCTACCCGCGAGATGGCGCTGTCCGCATCCCCTGTGGATGTAGAGGCTGAATTCCTGAAAAAACCAAGGGCAAGGCTTGTACTCGATGAC
Organism: Candidatus Methanoperedens sp.; assembly: GCA_049303315.1. Taxonomy (GTDB): domain Archaea; phylum Halobacteriota; class Methanosarcinia; order Methanosarcinales; family Methanoperedenaceae; genus Methanoperedens. Next base: position 9,112 of record JBAQMZ010000033.1, on the reverse strand, counting down.
GAGGTGCAGCCGTTTGGACCAACGGCGCCCCTTAAGAAAATCGATGTCGGGAACACGAAATTTGACCAGAGGATGGAAAAGGCATACAATGATACCGACCTCAAGGCAAAGGATGCGGTGCTTGAGCTTTACAAAAGGGATACTCTTGTCTCAAGCATCCAGAAAGCCTTTAGTGTAGGCTCTTTCGGGGAAGGAAAAGCCCGGCGCTTTGTTCCCACGCGGTGGAGCATTACAGCTGTGGATAGCATGATTGGCGCTAATCTGATGGAGAAAATGAAGGATTTCCCTTTGATTAACGAATTCCTTGTTTTTGAATCCTGGCAGCTCGATAACAGGTTCGTGGTCATGATGATGCCGCGCGCATGGAGCTACGAGCTTATCGAGGCATGGTATCCCAAAACAGTCTGGAACCCCTTCGGGAAGGACGTGGCGATAATGTCGTCCTCAGAGGGTTATGAGGGGAGAACGACGTATGCCGAGATTGGCGGCTGTTATTATGCTGCGCGCCTTGCGGTGAATGAATACCTCGTGAAGGAGAGAAGGCAGGCGCGCGTGGTGATACTGAGGGAGGCGCATCCGGGTTACATCATGCCAGTCGGGGTGTGGAATGTGAGAGAGAACGTGAGGGCTGCTGTTCGGGCGCCTCCGATGAAGTTCGCTTCCCTGGATGATGCCTTTGCGTATATTTCAACGAGGCTTGTCATCCCGAAGGCGCGGTGGATAAAGGAGAGCACTGTGTTGAAAAATACATTGTACCAGAGAGGGCTTGAGGATTTCTTTGGCAGGTGAAATTAACCGCAGATGAACGCAGATAAACGCAGATTTGTTCATATGTTTAACAATATGATAAAAGAAATAACAGTGAAAACCGCGCTTTCCCCGTCAAAACTTCCCGGCCTGGACTATGCCCTCAATCCATACAGGGGATGCGTGCATGCCTGCGTCTATTGCTATGCGCCGTCGGTCATCCACTGGGATAAAGGGAAGTGGGGCGAGCTTGTGGAGGCAAAGGTAAACCTGCCGCGCATCCTCTCAAAGGAGCTGCGGATAAAGAAGAAAGGCGTTGTCGGGCTCGGGACTGTTACAGACCCGTATCAGCCTGCTGAGAAGAAATACGAGATAACGCGCCGGTGCCTTGAACTCCTGCTGATGCACGACTTTCCTGTGTGCATCCAGACAAAATCCTCGCTTGTGCTGAGAGATATTGACCTGCTGAAGAAGTTCACAAATATCGAGGTGGGTGTAACCCTAACGACGCTTGACGACAGCGTGAGGGCTAAAATGGAGCCGGGCGCATCGAGTGTGAAGGAGAGGCTGCGCGCGCTTTCGGAGCTTTCGAGAAATGGGATTAAAACATGGGTCTTTCTTGGACCAGTAATGCCGTATATTACTGATGTCGAGGCGCTGATTTGTGCTATTGCAGAGGTGAAGCCGAGGTATGTGCTTGTGGACAGGCTGAGGTTGAAGGAAGGAGTGTGGGAGAGGGTGAGGGAGTTTATTTCGGGGTTTAAGCCGGAGGTGCTGCCGGAGTATGAGAGGATTTTTCTGAAAGGGGAGGATTATTACAGCGAAGTTTTTGAGAGGGTTATGAGGGGGTGTGAGGAGAAGGTGGTGAGGTGTGAAATAAACAGCTTGAAATAGTGCAGAACGTCTGAATGATCGCTGCGCTGAGGGACGGGATTCGAACCCGCGATGACCTGACGTGATAATCTATTATTAGTTGTGAATTCCATAAACTATATTGCATATTGGATACAATCTTTTATCAGGAGATCGGCTGGAATAAAAAACATGGATTTCATCATACAGGGAATGAGTTGATTAAATGGAAAAAAACAGGCTTACCTGGAAAATAGGCGGAAAGGCGGGGGAAGGAATAATGGCGACAGGGCTTATTTTCTCACAGTCATGCTCGCGCGGGGGCCTGCATGTGTATGATATCAATGAATATCCATCCCTTATTAAAGGCGGTCATAACACATTGCAAGTTAGAGTGGAGGAAAAAGAGATATTTTCTCAGCTGAGGGGCGTCAACGTGCTGATTGCCCTGAATAAAGAAACAATACTCATGCACAGGGATGAACTCACTTCCGGCGGCGGGATTATATACGACAGCGCTGAAGTTTTAGACCGTAAAGAGCTCAGGGAAGACCTAAGGCTCTATCCTGTGCCGCTTAATAACATAATCAAGGAAATCGGCGCAGAGCCGATTATGAAAAATAACGTTGCCCTGGGCGCTTCTATTGCGCTTATAAATTATGATTTTGATATCGTGGCCGGGGTCATAAAGGATACCTTCAAACGAAAAGGAGACAGGATAATCAATGAAAATACGAAGGCTGCCCAGGCCGGATATGATTATTTAAAAAAGAATTTCCAGAATGATTTCAATTACAAACTTGAAAAAATCGGGACAGGCGGACGAATGCTTCTTACCGGAAACGATGCAATTTGCCTCGGCGCAATAAAAGCCGGATGCAAATTCTATTCTGCTTATCCCATGACCCCCGCATCTTCTTTACTGCATTTCATGGCAGCCAACGAGCGGCGGTTCAATATCGTGGTGAAGCACACCGAGGATGAGATATCGGCAATAAACATGGCAATCGGCGCAGGCTTTGCAGGTGTGCGGGCTATGTGCGGCACATCTGGCGGCGGGTTCTGTCTCATGTCTGAGGGCTACGGGCTTGCAGGGATGATTGAGGTTCCGGTTGTAATAATCATGGCGATGCGCCCCGGTCCCAGCACAGGCATGCCTACATGGTCAGAGCAGGGCGACCTGAAATTCGTGCTCAACGCTTCCCAGGGCGATTTCCCGCGCCCGGTGCTCATTCCTGGTGATAACGAGGAATGTTTCTACATGACACAGGAAGCATTTAACATTGCCGAGAAATACCAGACTCCTGTTATTGTTTTGACAGACAAGAACCTTGCAGAAAGCCACAAGACCACAGAAAAGTTCGATCAACGAAAGATTACAATAGACCGCGGAAGTTTCGCGACAGTTTCGGAGCTTGCCGCTTCCGATGAAAAGACTTTTTTCAAGAGATACAGGTATACAGAAAATGGCGTTTCCCCGAGAACCATCCCGGGCACGAAAAAAGGAATATACACTGCCACAAGCGACGAGCATGATGAAGAAGGCAACATCACGGAGGATTCAGGCAACAGGACAAAGATGATGAATAAAAGGATGAGGAAACTTGATTCTCTTTCAAAGGAGCTGAAGCAGCCAGAGCTAGTGGGGCAGGGGGATGCAGCCGTCACAATTATTGCGGCGGGTTCGACAAAAGGCCCGATAAAGGAGGCTATGCTGATGATTGAAAAAGATGGCGTTACCGTGAATTACCTTCAGATATTGTATTTAAATCCCTTCCCATCTGAAAAAGTGGCAAATGTTATAGATTCTGCCAAGAAAACGGTTGTGGTTGAGAATAATTTCACGGGACAGCTTGCGGATATCATCATGGAAAAGACGGGAAAGAGCGTGGGTCGCAGGATTTTGAAATACGACGGCAGGCCTTTTTATCCTGAAGAAATACACCGCGAAATTATGGAGGTAGCACATGGTTAGGATGATTGATATCAATACTATTGACAAGCCCAACTGGTGTCCCGGCTGCGGCGATTTCGGCATCCTTCTTGCTCTTAAAGGCGCGATTGTCGAACTCAATATCGAGCCTGAGAATATTGCAGTAATTTCGGGAATAGGCTGTTCGGGGAAAGTTCCGCACTGGATAAGAACATACGGATTGCATGGCATCCACGGGAGAGTCCTGCCGGTTGCATCGGCTGTTCGGCTTTCAAACCATGAACTGACCGTATTTGGAGTGGGCGGGGACGGCGACGGTTATGGTATCGGCATGTGCCATTTCATTCATGCAATGAGGAGGAACATCGACATGACCTATATCGTGCACAATAACATGATATACGGGCTTACCACAGGACAGACTTCCCCCACAAGCGAGAAGGGGATGAGGACCAAATCAACGCCTTCGGGTGTTATCGAAGTGCCTGTGAATCCCATCGCTCTTGCCGTTTCCTCAGGCGCAACATTTGTGGCTCGAAGTTTTGCAGGCGATGTGAAGCATCTCCAGAAAACAATTGTGGACGCCGTAAAACACAGGGGTTTCTCGTTGATCGATGTGTTCCAGCCGTGCGTGAGTTTCAACCATGTTAACACGTACGACTGGTATAAACAAAGAATATACGACCTTGAGGCATCGGGGCATAATGCCGGGGATAAGATGGCAGCTTTTGTAAAATCGCAGGAATGGGGCGAACATATTCCAATAGGAGTATTTTACAGGGTGCAATCGCCCACTTATGAGGATGAACTCCCGCAGATTAAGGAGATGCCGCTTGTGAAACAGGCGATTGATAAGGTTGATATAAGCGGGCTTATGGATGATTTTGTGTGAAATGTGGTCTCGCGAAAGAAGCATACGGGCATAAAATGGGCGTGATGTAGAGCAGCATTCTAAACGAAAACTTCTTTTAGTTAAACGAATAATTAGTATCGTTGATTACAATGAATGAAATAATTCCAGACCGGATTAAAAAAATCGCGCAAACAATATCCGAAGTATCGCATTTAAACGAAACCGATATGTTCATTCTGCTGACCCTGCTTGCCGACAGTAAAATAACCAATGCTGAGCTTGCAAAAATACTGAAATTCAAAGACGGGAATTCAGCGGCATATCACACACGCACCATGCAGCAGGATGGAATAATTGATAGATATACCATCGTTCCCAACTGGAAACGTGTGGGTCTGGCAACGGAATTCATCGTACTGGCTGAAGCGGAAAATGAAGAACAACTGCTTGAGATTGAAAAAATACATGTGGTTATGACTGATGAATATGCATCGAAGCAGGGGGATATTGCCGTAATTCCGATGATTTCAGGCTGTGTTATCCTTGAGAATGTATACCACTGTTTTGGTGATAAAACGATGGCGGTAATAATCGGCAGGGCAACATCTGACCAGGATGCTGCGGTCTATTGTAAGAACTATCTTGTCAACAGGTACCCAAATGTCAAAGTAAGCCTGTTGATAAACAAATACAAGACTATAAGCGAGTTCTTCATCAATGAGAAAGTAATTCAAAGGCTCAAAGAATTTTTCCAGATAGGGAAAGCAGGTGATTCTGCTGTTGGTTTGAAAGAATTGCATGATATGCCTTTATAATGACTCAATAATACTGGCAAATAACATACTGAAGTTGGGAACCGTCAATGCCAATATCATCCAGTTTTTAAGTCGATGACCCTCCGCAACTGGATTTCCCATCAATATTCTTATGCAACCTGCAATAAGTACTAGATATATAATAGCAGTGAAACCTGAATAATGGTATTTTATTATTATATGTAATATAGGGATGAGCGGCAATATTGCCAGAGCGCTGCATACCTTTGCTGCTTTGCGAATTCCCAGCAATAGCGGCAATGAATTGATGTCACCTGTCACATCTTTAAAATCCTTCATGAATGTCAAGGAGAATACAAGTATAAATATGTAGATGGCGACCATTAAACTCTCACTGTTAACAGGAGAATATATGCCCCATATACCTATGGATTCAAGAGCGAAACACAATCCCATATTTGCCATTGCCAAGCCGGGTTTATCCTTGAAACGAAATGAAGGATGGGAGTACATGATTCCCCCGACAATAATTCCTGTCAAGAGACATGTAAACAGAATAAAGCTCAGGTTGAATGAAATAATAAGTGCTGACGAAATCAACAAAATCATGTATCTCCATGCATTTTTCTCTGAGATTTGACCCGATGAAATTGCTCCCTTTGGTTTGCATATTTTGTCTATTTCAACATCGTAAATATCATTTATGATATCACATGCACCATGTATCATTATTCCAGCAATGATCCCAATTGCTGCCCTGTAATCCCAGATGCCAAGAACGGCGCATGTTACTGCTACTACAGAAAGGTCAACGATACTGCTTTTTAATTTAAGGATTGATATGTATGGATTGTTATTGAAAATTCCAACTCCTCCGTATTCTAATTTTTCCTAACTAACCGTTTTTCTAAATATGAACTATTTTTTGTAAATATAAACATTGTTTTTTAGTTTTTTTTATAAAGTAATTAGTAAAAGACAAAAAATTTATATATTATAAGAGAATAGACTTGGTATGCAGATAAAAAAATCTGTACAAAAATGGGTCGGTAAAGTTGGCAGGTTGGGGAGATAAAAACTCTAACAATTGGATTTTACAGCCCATGAAAAACGTGGGGTTCAGCAGTTCCACAAGAGCAACTGAACCCCAGGTGCCCGAAGGCATGGTCAGGTATGCTTTGAGGTAACTTAAAGCTTGCTTGGGTTTGCCTCCGGGATAAGAAAATTAAAGGAGGATAAAAATATGACACGACATAAAGGATTAAGTGTACCGTTTGTGGTTGTGCTGCTTGCAATACAGTTTGTGTTGTTGGCTTTAGCAGTACCGGCAGCTAGCTACGACGATGACTTAACTGCAGAGTATAGCGTCACAACGATAGACAGCTACGCGAATCCTAACTGGAACTTTAACCCGCCATTTGGGGCAAATAACGTATATCCAAAGACCAAATACTGGCTACAAAACCAAAATTCATGGACTGAAAATTTCTATTGGTACAACGACACTGTCTGGGACATCGATTTCGGCAAACAGAACTCAGGTTATCAAGGCTTAGACGAAGCAGACTACCACATACATTTCGGGCATGAAGGACAAGATCAAATCACTAATGAACAAGAAATTGTCTTGTACGACTGGAATTGGGGCAACGAAGGCCACAACAATCTGACTGGCGATGTAGCTTGGGATGAGGTTTATGGCAAGTGGGAATTGGATAATGAATGGACGTTCATATACAGTTGCAGTATATTCAACAATAGTATAGGTAAGTGGGGTGCAGCCTTAAACAAGTCACACATACAACTGGGGTTCACAACAGTCGTAACCACAAACTACGGAATACTTGATACCTTTTATTCCCAGCTATCAGACAACGGTAACACCATGGTGAATTCATACTACACTGCCACTACAAGCGCCTTTGGTAGTGATGTAAGAGCAGTGGCAGTCGCCGATACAAGCGATCAATTCTATTATGACCATTTATGGAATAAAGGAGAAGTAATGCCAGATGAATCGCCGAACGATAATATCGTTTGGTATGCTGAGTGGAGTAGTTAAGCGAGGTGAATTATATGAGAAACAAAATATTACTTACTGCATTAGTAGTTGGAATCGCTTTGATAGGGATAGTATCAGCAAACGTCCATCTAGACCGTATTTCAAAAGTAGATTCAATTACTCAGAATACTAATATCGACGTCAAAATCAATGTAGGCTCTCCCGTTGTGCCTGACAAAGTTTCAGTATATAGAGTTGCTGAAGCTATTGTGAGCCAGAATGAAGCAATATTAACAGCAAAAGATTTCAGTTTCACATCCAATCCGGTAGTAATTACCTATCCGACACAACCAGAAAATAAATCAAGCCCGATGAAAACAAAATATCTGTTCAAAAATGGAAACGAGCATTTTGGAATAGACGCATCGAGTAACGCAATAACATACGCCAAGAATGACAAGGTCATGAAGCCGAGTGCCAGCTTACCGCCGGAATCAGAAGCAATCAAAATAGCTCAAGAGTTCCTTAAAAGTCACAGTATCACATTAAATGACGCATCGATTGAAACAGAAACTATCTATCTAAATAAACTTAACGTTGAGACAAATCAGATCTTAGATAAAATACCAATGATGGTGCAAGTCAAGTTCAGAAGGAATATAAATGGAATGCCTGTTGTTGGCCCGGGTGGAAAAGTCATAGTTGATGTAGGCAATAATGGGGAACCAATATATCTCTTTAAAAACTGGAGACAACTCGAACCAGCAGGAACATCTGGAATCATTCCTTTTAGTAGAGCTGTTGAAAAGTTAAGCAGATTAGAAGTTAAAGATGTTCCAGTGACTCCATTGAAATCTATTGAAATAGTCGGAGCGAAGCTTGGGTATTATGAAGCAGACTCTACAGAAGAGCAGAAAGTATATACACCAGTTTGGATATTTGATGTGAAAAACTCTATAGGAACAGAGAGAATATCACTGTATGTGGATGCTTTAAATTAGCATCCATATTTTTTATTGTCTTAGGAAATTAAAATGAGACTCTGGATATTGATTGGATTGTTTATTTTTTTATCTGGGTGTTTAGAGTCACCACCGAAATCTCCAATGCTGCTTAACTCAAGCATAACTAAAATTGAAGCTCATGCAGGTTTGCATGGTAGCGACTTCATTTTTATAAATATTTATGACAATAATACTGCAAAAATTGAAGTTGGTGTATATGATTCACACGAATATATCTATAAAGGTGCCAAACAACTTCCATTAAGGCAGATTCTACCTGATTTAGAACGGTTCGCAGATTTATTCAATGAAGGAATGAATTCTAAACACGTTGAGGTTCCCTTGGAACGTTCAATGGGATATGATTATTTGATTGAATTTTCTTTAAAAGATGGAAGAGGCTATGGTATATCCCAAATAATAAAAGGACCTATCTACATAGCTGGACCCAAAATTGATTTCTACTTAGAAAAATACTCCATTGCATTTATATCCCCTCTGCGGGATATTGGTGTGAAAACTTTCGATTTATCGCCAGAGATTCAAGATAAATTTTTTATTGACTGAAAAATTATAAAGGTTGACATAAAAATGGGTCGGTAAAGTTGGCAGGTTGGGGAAATAAAAACTCTAACAACGGATTTTGCAGCCCATGAAAAACGTGGGGCTCAGTCGCCGCTTCAAGAGAGCAACTGAGCCCCAGCATTGCCCGAAGGCAAATCTGTGTTGGCTTTAGGAATACTTAAAGCTTGCTTGGTTTTGCCTCCGGGAGAACGAAAATACAAAGGAGGAAAAATATGAAAAATAAAGGAATGCAATTACCCATCTTTCACCCTTGGTTATGACAACAGCCAAAAACTTCCATAATTTTTTTCTGCTCTTCAGTCACAGAACTCGTTCTTTTTAACAGTTTATCTCCATGATGAATGTTAACGGTGTAGACAT
>JBAQMZ010000032.1:0-77551 GCA_049303315.1 Candidatus Methanoperedens sp. | reverse complement strand
AAAACTTTCACTCGCTCATACTCTTCTCTAAATGCAAAATCTATGAATGATGCCATACAAACTAAATATAGTTATTATGTATTAAATATTTCGATTCTATCTGGTTTTTCGAAATTCTCTATAATATTTAGATTAATTAAAAAAAAGAAAATCCGACAATATTGTTGTCGGATTTATACCTTTAGTACCTGTTTGTTGTTATAATTGCAGGATACGCCATGCTCGCAGGCGCGTATCTCTTCCCATGCCTGCGTGATGATGCGAACCGTGCAATTACAATTTGCGTGTTTGCATTTCATGTTCTCACATTATCTGGTCGATTATAGAGCGGCTGTTCCTGCCGGAATTCCTGCTTGCCGGGATTCTCTCCTCGACTGGAACACTGCGGCTTACCGGCATACTCTCGCCTTTCGGGCCCATTATCTGGGCTGAATGGATACCGGTCATTATCGCCATGCAGCGGACTTTACCCTCGTACTCCTTCTTTACTCTTGCGCCCCAGATTACATTGGCGTGGGAGTCAAGTTCGTATGTCAATGAAGAGGCGATTGACTCTGCCTCATGGAGCGACATGTCTGTTCCGCCTGTGATATGCAATAGACAGCCTGTTGCGCCGTTTGTGTCCACATCAAGCAGCGGATGGTTCAATGCAGCGCGTACTACTTCTTTTGCCTTGTCCTGCCCTTTTGCTTCGCCGACGAGCATTACTGCAAGCCCTCCGCCCTTCATTATAGCCCTGACATCTGCATAGTCAAGGTTGATCAATGACGGCTGTGTTATGGTTTCGGCTATCCCTTTTACTGTCTCTGATATAAGCTGGTCCATTACCGAGAATGCCTGGTCAATCGGGAGGTTGGGCACATAATCAAGCAGCCTGTTGTTGTCAAGTACAATCACGGTATCAGCGGCTTTTCTCAATTCATCAAGTCCCTCTTCAGCCTTGAACATCCTTGATCTCTCGACCTTGAACGGGCTTGTGACCATACCGATGACGATTGCACCCTGGTCTTTGGCTACCTGTGCAACCACAGGCGCAACGCCTGTTCCGGTTCCGCCGCCCATACCCGCTGTGATAAATACAAGGTTTGCGTTCTTCAACACATCTTCGAGCGTTCCCCTTGCAAGTTCCGCAGCTCTTTTTCCGACCTCTGGAAATCCGCCTGCTCCAAGTCCCCTGGTTATTGATTTACCTATCAGGATTTTCTTATCCGCCTGCGTGATGTCAAGGTGGATTTTGTCTGTGTTTATCGCAATGGTTTCTGCTCCGGCAACGCCGATGTTATAGAGACGGTTTACGGTGTTGTTGCCGCCGCCCCCGCATCCCACTACAACTATTTTTGGTGTCCCGAATTCCTCAACTTCTTCAGCTCCGCCTGTTGCCGCCTGTTTGAACAGTTGTTCTTTTTCTGCCATTTTAAGTGCGTCTTGTACAAATGATTCCATATTTTATCCCCTCGGATTATTGTTCTTCTTTCAGACGCAAGAACGTTTCAACATTCTTTGATTGTTCCTGCGCTTTCTCAAATAGTTTCATCCTGCCAACCAATTTTTCGCTTCGCTGATCGATTAAATCCCTGATAGCCGTCCTGATTGCTTCGCTTGCGGACGGAAATTCGCCATATTCCACCAACATGTCGATCATTTTTAATTGCTGTTCCGGGAGCCTTAGTGTTACTCTTTGCATTTTATTGGTATCTCCCTGTGGGAGGTTTGATGACATACATTTGTCTGCTATTTGTGCGACAATCGTATGCCATGCGTCTGACATACTGTCTGACGCTAAGGTATATAAATCTATCGTTACGGGTTTATTTAAAACGAAAATTTGCTCTCTGCTGCTTGATTTTGTGTTTTGCCTGTGAAAAATACCCTTGTTTCCACTCCAACTACGTTATGAAATTGACGAGGAAGGAGAAGGGATGGAACCGCGTGAGGCTACAATTATACATATTTGAATCCACCATTAAAAATCGAAAGAAATAAACCTATTTAAGCCATTAGAATCATACTATATTGGTGAGAATATGAAATCTGAATCTGATTCCGCTGTAGTTGATAACATGTCACAGGGCATTATAAAGGCAACAATTCAGCTTGCCGTCATTAAAGCCAAAAAATCTCCTCTCATAGAGTATATGCAGAAAAACATAAAGAGAGAAGTTGATATTAATGAAGTCAGAAGCAGGCTTGCCAAAATAAGCGGTTCTCTTTCACAGGAAATAATTGAAGGCAGAGCTGAAAGAACATGAAGTTCTATTTTCTTGATACAAGCGCGCTTGTAAAGAGGTATCACTCTGAAAAAGGAACTGATAAGATAGACAAGATTTTTTCTGAGGACGATAGGGTAATAGTCATCTCAAGCATATCAATAACCGAGATGGTTTCCGCGCTTAACAGGAAGAAGGAAGATAAAATAATATTGAAAGAAGATTTGAAGATTGCGCTGTCAAAATTTTTCCATGATGCAATAAAGGATTTTCTTATTATTGAACTTGATGGAGAACACATTAAAGGCAGTATAATGCTGGTATTGAAAAGAAACATAAGAACTCTGGATGCATTGCAGCTCGCAGTTGCTATCGGCGTGAAGGAGCTTAAAGTTACTTTTGTCTGCGCTGACAAAAAACTTGTTTCTGTTGCGGAAAAGGAAGGGTTGCAGACTATAAATCCGGAATTATAGAGATTTTCCTTATTCACATTTGCCCTATACCTTCTGACTTGACAATCAATTATTCTACACACCCCAATACGCGAGCGTGCAGTCCAACCCCGCATCCGCCCCCAAGGGCTGTTGCAGGCGCACGTGGCTACCAATTTCAATTGCGTTACCTTTATGTAATATGAACTGAATAAAGGTGAAGTCTGAATCATCTTTTTATGGTTCAACAAAAACCGTAGCAAGCATCCGCTTGCGGCGTATGGTTTAAAACCGAACGCATCTTGCGTGAGTCGGACCTTAATTGGTCTTACGGAGGGAACAAATGAAAAATAATTATAAAACAAACCCACGAATATTAGACCTTATATCAGGTCTTAAAAAACAGTCAAGGGAAAAGGAAGTGCCTCTCTGGCGGGATATTGCAATGAGGCTTGAGTGCCCTACAAGGAATTATCCTGAAGTCAATCTCAGCAGGATAAACAGGCACACAAAAGAAAAAGATTTGATACTTGTCCCGGGAAAAGTGCTTGGCGCGGGTGAATTGAACCACAAGTTGACAGTGGCGGCAATGAGCTTTTCCGGAAGCGCAAAGAACAAAATAACAGCAGCAGGAGGTTCCTGTCTCACAATCGAAGAGCTCATGAGCAAGAACCCGGAAGGCTCCAGGGTAAGGATAATAGGGTGATAACATGACAGTAATAGACGCAAGCAATCTTATTCTGGGAAGAATGGCAAGTACAGTCGCGCAGCGATTGTTAAATGGTGAAGAAATCAAAATCATCAATGCAGAAAAAACCATCATATCAGGCAGGAAAGATACTACATTTGACCGTTACAAACGGTACGTTGATAGAGGTTCACGCGAGTTCGGCCCCCGTTTCCCGAGGCGTCCTGACCAGATAGTATCAAGGACTATCCGCGGCATGATACCTCATACAAAAATGACAGGAAGGGAAGCATATAACAGGTTGAGAGTTTATATTGGCGTTCCGCCTGAATTGAGTAAAGAACAGGCAGGTACACTCGAAGAAGCAAGTATCATGCGCCTCAGCACAGCTAATTATATGGTGCTTGGCGAATTGAGCAAGAAATTAGGGTCAAAATATTAGGAGTTTTGCATGAAAAACTTTAAGAAAGTTTTAACAAAAGAAGGGTATGCAGAGCATACCCTGTACTTCATAAAGCGAGGTGTCGCTTTATGAAGATCGTTAACTCATCAGGAAAAAGAAAAACCGCAATTGCCCGTGCAACAATACGGGAAGGAAAAGGGCGCATAAGGGTGAATAAGAAACCCATTGAAATCGTAGAACCTGAACTCATCAGGCTTAAAATGTCAGAACCACTTGACTTTGCAGGCAATGTTATTCCGACCGTGGATATCGATGTGGATGTACACGGAGGCGGCATCTTCGGGCAGGCAGGCGCTGTGCGAACTGCTATTGCCAGAGGTCTTGTGGAATGGACAAACGATATGGCACTGCGCGACGCAATGGCACAGTATGACAGGAGTTTGCTCGTAAATGACACGCGCTACATGCTGCCCAAGAGATTCGGCGGCCGCGGCGCAAGAAAGAGAAGACAGAAATCATACAGGTGAAACATGATACCGGTACGATGCTTTTCATGCGGTAAAGTCATCTCCAGCGTATGGGATGAATTCAAAAAACGAAGCGAAACTGAAGACGCAGGTAAAGTACTCGACGATCTCGGAATCGAACGATACTGCTGCAGGCGAATGCTGCTGACTCATGTAGAGCTGGTGGACCTGCTTGCACCGTACCAGTGAGGAGGGGTTGTAGGGTAGCCTGGTCCATCCTATGGCGTTCGGGACGCCGTGACTTGAGTTCAAATCTCAACAACCCCATTTCTCAGGAAACGGCTAATGAATAGAACATGAACCACTCTCAGAGGGACTCTGGGAAAAAAATTATGTGAAAATAGATAGCATTTATTAAACTTTCGGGTATTTGTTTTGAGGTGACGCAGGTGAGTGAAACTAAATTAACACGATATGAGCGCGCAAGGATTATCGGCGCAAGGGCGCTCCAGATTTCTCTGGGTGCTCCGGTATTGATAGATATAGGCAGGGGTGAACCCATCGATATTGCAATGATGGAATTGGAAAAAGGCGTAATCCCCATTACAGTGAAAAGAGCGGTAAAAACTATGAAAAAAGCAGCTTGAGGTGTGATTGAAATGGAAAATGTCATTGATATCAAACAGGATGTAAAACAGGATACAGGTTATGAATCTATTATTCCCCAGGATGAGTATCTCACAGCGGGAATTCATATAGGAACACAGCAAAAGACAAAAGAAATGATGCGGTTTGTATATCGTGTGAGGACAGACGGCTTATATGTCCTTGATATACAGGCAACCGACCAGCGGATACGGCTTGCAGCGAAATTGCTTGCAAAATACGATCCGCAAAAAATACTGGTAGTTTCGGCAAGGCAATATGGCCATTATCCGTCCGAGATGTTCGCAAAAGTGATAGGAGCAAGAGCGGTAACGGGCAGGTTCATTCCCGGTACTATGACAAACCCGAAGTTGCATTTATTCATAGAACCCGACATCCTTGTAGTAACAGACCCTTCAGGAGATCTGCAGGCAGTGAATGAGGCAGTTAATATCGGTATACCTGTCATTGGTCTTTGCGATACCAACAATTCGACCTCCAATGTTGACTTTGTGATCCCCACCAATAACAAGGGAAGAAAAGCCCTCGCATTGATATACTGGCTCATGGCAAAAAAGACGCTTGAGGAAAGAGGAGATTCAATAACCTATACTGTAGCTGATTTCGAAGCTGAATTATAAACGAAAATTATAAACGAATATGAGAGCACCCGCAGTCTCGGGGCAGTTTTACCCGCGCAGTAAAAACGACCTGGACAGGGAAATCAGCAGGTGCTTTGAAGGCGTCCCGCCAGGCGAAAGACAGGTTTTGGGGGCTGTGGTGCCCCACGCCGGTTATATCTATTCCGGAAACACCGCAGCATACGTATATTCAGCATTGCCCAGAGCCGATACGTTCGTGATGCTCGGGCCAAATCATACAGGATACGGCTCACCTGTATCCGTTTCCGGCGAATCATGGAGCACGCCGCTCGGGGAAGTCGGCTCGGACAGTGAGTTTATCAAAGCGCTTCCGAAAAGGATAATCGACCTTGATGAGACAGCCCACAAATACGAGCATTCCATAGAAGTACAGCTTCCTTTTTTGCAGCACAGGTTTGGGGATTTCAATATTGTCCCCATCTGCATGGGAATGCAGGATGAGGAGACGGCGCTGGATGTGGGGATGGAACTTGCCGAGGCGGTTCGGAAGGTCAGGAAGAAAGTCGTGATAATAGCATCAAGCGATTTTACCCATTATAAACCTGATAAAGTGGCGCGGGAGAATGATGCGTATTATATAAGCTCAATTCTGGAATTCGATGTCCCGGGATTTTACCGCAAGTTGTATGAGCGCAATGCCAGCGTCTGCGGATATGGCCCGATAGCTGCGATGCTTACGGCAACGAAAAAGCTTGGCGCGAAAAAAGCCACCCTGCTCAAATACAGTACAAGCGGTGATACAACAGGAGATTTAGCTGCGGTTGTGGGTTATGCGGGGATTATTGTGGAATAAGCCCAAACTGATGAAAGGAATTAAAATAGATATCACCAGCGTGCAGTTTTAGTTGTTCGGGTTTGTAAGAATCGACAGCGTTGTTGGCGAGGTTGTGGCTTATTTTACGCATAAGTTATGAAAAAACCATTTTCCATCCGTAAATCCCCGCAATCACAACTCCACAGCCTCAAGAGTCCTCGCAGCCTGGTCAACGTAACCGGGCACATAAGTAAAAAATCGTATTTAATTATATTGGCTCCTTACAGCCGCTCTATCACATACCTTGCCTCAGCCTTGAGAATGCCCGCCCCTTCGGGTGTTATAGCCTTCCCGGTCTGCGCCTCAACCTCATTCACATAAGCCTCAAGAATGTTCCTGGCAGCAGCATTCTGTCCTGCATTTATCTTTGCCTTTGCCGAGTTAAGCTTGGCCTTCAAACTGTTGGCTACACCGTTACTTGTTATCCAGGCACTGGAACTGCCGGTAAGTGCTGATACTGAACTGCCGGAAGTGCCCTGTTCGGTGAGCGCCTGGAGGCTGTCTATTGTGGCAATCACATTGAAAACTACCTTCTGGCTGTTGGTATTCCCTGCATTGTCCCCGGAAGTGAGAGTAAATTCATGCGCGCCGAAATCCAACCCCAGCATTGAAAAGCTCTGTCCGTTCGTTACCTGCCGTGCGCCGTCTATGGCTGAATTTGTGGTTCTGATTCCCGAAAGCGAATCCTCTGCCGAGAAGCCAAACGTGATTATATCCGAGTGCAGGTAGGTCTTACTCACCGGAGAACTTACCGCCAAAACCGGCGGTGTCCTGTCTATCTTTACAAGACCGGATACTTTTTCAGGTTCCATATTGCCTGCATTATCCGTGCTATAATAATGTACATTGAAAATTCCCTCATCAGATATGGCTACATTTTCACCCTGCTGGGTTGTGTTTTGTCCGGTAACAGTTTTTAGCCATGAAAACATCGATTCAAGCCATGTCGCTGTACCTGAAGTCACGCTGTAATATGTGGATGCAGGACCGGCTAAATTGTCGGATGCTGTAAGTTTTACAACCACGCCTGAATTATGCCATTCCCCATCGGCATCGTCCACTGTAATCGGATTTGTCTTATCAATCCTTACAACAGCAGTTTTAGTTGATTCTATATTCCCTGCGTTATCCACACTATAATAATCAATAATATGCACACCCTCAGATGAGAATGGCAGGGTAGTGGTGCCTGAATCGGATTTACCCGGTGAGCCGCCAATTGAGTAATATAAAGCTTCAACTCCGGACAATGTATCCCTGGCATTCAAATTTAAAATAACATCCTTATTGTACCACTTATTATCAGAGTCGTCGGATGTTACAGGAGATGTATTGTCTATCCTGACTTCTGTCTCTTTTAATGGTTCTGCATTTCCCGCATTATCCACGCTATAGTATTTTATCGTGTGGTTTCCTTCGCCGCTGATGGTAATATCTGTTCCCATGACTGGAACACCATCATCGACGATATAATACGTTTCTTTTAATCCCGACCCTGTATCAGACGGTGTCAGGGTAACCGTAACAGTACCGTTATGCCAAAGCCTATCCGCATTATCCTTCGTTGCCGGGGGAGTTTTATCAATCCTCACAACCGCAGATTTTGTCTTCTCAACATTGCCCGCATTATCCACACTGAAGTATTTGAGCGTGTATATCCCGTCTTCTGATAGGGTTATCGTATTTCCTTTTTCAGAATTTATTGTCGGTTCGGAACCGTCAATCGTGTAGTACGCGGCTGCAACGCCGGAATTTTCATCCACTGCGGTCAGGGTGATAGCTACGTTTGAGTTATGCCACAATTCATCGGTGTTATCGGTAGTCACTGGAGGAATTGTATCTTTTGGTTTGCTCATAAAGGTAAAAGCATAGATGTAGCCATTGTTATTTCCCATTATAACTTCCTTGTTGCCGTCTTTATCCAGGTCAGTTATGAGCGCTGAAGTGAACTCATCAAAAGTAACCCTCGCCTGTTCCATCAAGTTCCCATTATAATCCCAGATATACATGGAACCGTAATTGTCGCCTCCGGCTATCTCAAGCTCCCCGTCCCCGTTCAGGTCGCCAAGAGCCGCATTCGTTGTTATCCTGCCGATAGATGAAAAATCCCTTAAATTTCCTTTACTAATTATGTATATTTTCTTGTCATCGCTTGATGCTGTTACAACTTCATTCACACCGTCCCCGTCTATATCCCCAATTGCCGGAGCTGCTTTATTACTGATTATATTAAACTTATTAATTTGAGCCCCATTCCTATCGAAAATATATAGTCCTGAGGATGAGGTTACAACGACTTCATTCTTGCCGTCATTATCCAGGTCAGCTATCGCAGCACCCCTGGCATCGCCTCCAAGGTCGGCGCTCCAGAGTACGGTTCCCCCGGCATAGTCCACTTTTATTACCCATACTTTTCCATCTGCCGGATAAGGGGCGTTTATATCATGGGTCAGTATTACAGCTTCATCCATGCCGTCTCCATCTATGTCGCCAACCTGGATTGACGCTTTATAATTCACGCTCCTGCCAAGTTCAAGATACCAGAGAGCGGTTCCCTCTGGATTGAAGGCATAAACTCCTGTAGCCTGGGTCTTAGTCCCCTGTGAAGCATTCGCTACCCCTGCGAGGATAATTCCTTCCTTTGTGACTGCTGGTGGGGAGACAAGATATTTACCAATCCAGATTTCCCTGAGTTTAATGCCGGAAGCATCCCACATATAAAAAGTTGCGCCTGAAGCAGTACAACTATCAGGACTAGAGCAACCCGGATTTCCGTATGACAGTATTTCAAGCCTGCTGTCACCGCTCAGGTTACTTATGAAAGGGGTTCTTGCTTCATCGTTCTCGGACTTTCCGCCAGTGTTCTCCCATTTAAGCGTTCCCGTAGAATCAAATACCTTGACCATCCTGTTCTCGGATGCCGCTATTATCTCAATCTTTCCATCACCGTCAATATCCTGTGCGATTACACGTGTTTTTATCGCGCTGCCTGTATTGATGGGGAAACCTGCATGCTGCTCTATGCCGGTGGATGCCGTTGTTATCATCAAAAGCACAATCAGGAATAAAATTAATTTTTTCATAGTTACCTCTTCTTCTTTGTCCCCGTGCTTGGCTGCATGTGGCAGCCCAATGAATAGCATCCGCCGGCACTCAGATACAGGCCTATTTTATTATCGTGAAGTGTTATATTAACCTGGGGATTTGAATTATGGCAGGATTCCTGGCAGGAAATACCCTTGCTTCCCATATTATTATGACCTGATGGAATATTCCTGGCATTACCATAATCCAGCCCTGTCGCCCCGCCGTCATGGCATTTATTGCATCCATAATTAGTTCCTGTCGTATTCTTTGTGTTGGGAAGAATTCCCGTTACTGCCGCTGGCATACTCTCGCCAAACGACCTGTTAACAGCGTAATGGGATACCGTAGCGTTCTTTAGTTTGGTTGCATCATAGCTTCCATATATCAGATTCAGGTTTGCCACCTGGCTGTTGTTATGGCATGCAACACAAGTCCTGCTGGAATTGGTGCTATCGTACACAACACGTCCAGAGAAGGTAGAACCAGGATAATGCTGGTACACAGGCGTCGCGTTGAAATTTCCGGCGACATGGCAGTATTCACACGGCTTTGGATTGAGATAATTAGCCGGATGCCTGGCTGGCTGTGTTCCGTCACCGTGACATGCCCAGCAGGCTACTGAGGCGTTGTTAAATGACATTGCAGCACTGGGAAGAGTGTTATTGTTCAGGTTCCTGTGGACGCTGAAGTTAACAAAGGCTGTCGCGTTTATCCTCCGGGTTGTCGGGGGACCGTTAGGATCATTGGCAGTTGTGGCATGGCAACTCAGGCAATCTTTCCCGCCTGCTTCTGGTTTGGATTCATTGAGTTTGTGCAGGAAGGCAGCGCTGGTCGTGGCATCCGAGAGATGGCAATTACTGCACCTTTCGTCATCATATTTCACGGCAACGTTATCCGTGTGGTTCTGGAAAGGCATGCCGTCTGATGAGTTTGCCGGGACCAAACCTGTTTTATTCAGTATTTCGGGAGGTTTAGGATCAAATAAATTGCCCAGATATTTGTATTTCCCGCCTGGAGCAGCGCCATCATAGTGGCAGTTTGAACACCAGTAACTGCCCGATAGACTCTGGTTCTTCTGGTTTCCATTCTGTATCTTCGTACTGTTGCCAAGACCCGAATCATTGTGAAGGGCAATCTTACCGTGGCAGTAATCGCAGCTTGACTGCTGGCTTGTATTATCCCAGAAGGCTTTCTGAGAACCGTTCCACCTCTTTCCTGAATATGAACTGTTGCTGTGCCATATCGGAGTTTGCACAAGCGGAGCTTTGCCAAAGCCTGCAAGACCCGAACCCTGGTGGCAGCTTGTGCAGTTCACTGCGCTTCCGTTTGTTGTGCTCCATGTGCTGTTCTGTCTCAGATAACGAACCGGGTGAATGCTCTTTGTTGAGTTCAGATGGCATTCAGTGCATATCGAGTTGTTATGTTTCTCTTTATAACCAGTAGCTGCTCCTGTATAATTTGTGCCTCCGGTTCCGTTATTGCCGTGGCAGCTCAGGCAATATGTACTATTGGACAGGCTGAATACTGGTTTATAAAGGGTGCCGTCGTGCAATCTGCCTGATGAGTGGCAGTCCGAGCACGCCGGGTTGGTGGCAGCATAATTCAATGAATGATTGGCTATTGTCTTATTATTAATGGCATTGATGAACGGGAATACACTGGACAGGTTGTTGTGGCAGTAATTACAATAAGTGGTATTGCCCATCACAGCCATATCGCTGCGTTTCTTGCCGTAGTGGCTCACGCTCAGGTTGCCTCCGTTGGCTCCGCTATAAATATTGCTTGATGCGCCGTCGGGGTCAAGAGTAAGGCCCACCATCATTTCACTCTTATTATGGCAGATATAGCATGTCGCCGCCGCCGTGGTATTGATGCTCGTGCCGTTCCAGTAGTGCTGTGTGACATTGAGCAAAGTGTTGCTGGGTGTATAATTGAAATTCTGCCCTGCACCCTGCACATGGCAGTCCACACAGTTGTATGGGGTCTTGTATCTTGTAGGGTGACCGTCGGGTTCTGTGCCGTCACCGTGGCATGCCCAGCACTTCTTGCTATCGGAGTAATTGGAATCGCTTGCAGTGGCATCCTTATTCAGGTCCTTATGTATGCTGGAATTCATCGCCGTATGGTTTATTCTCTTTCCGTCCGCCAACGTTCCGGCCAGTCCGTGACAGCTTGTACAATTGGCGCCGCCGCCGCCCGTGCCGAGGCTGTGTGTGAAATTCAACGAGGTCGCGCTTCCTCCGAGATTGTTATTATGGCAGGTTTTGCATTTGGCATCATCATAGCTCGATGCAAGGTCGCCTGAATGGTTGTAGAACTGTGTGCCATCGTTCGCAACCGACGGAACCAGTCCACTGATATTCAGTACTTCAGGCGGCTGGGGAGTGAACTGGGTTCCCGAATAATTGGCCGCGCCTGAATAGTGGCAGTTGGCGCACCAGTAGCCGCCTGTGAAGCCCTGTCTTACTGTGTTTGTACCCTTCACTTTTGTGATATTGCCAAGCCCTGAGGTGTTGTGAAGGGCAAAAGTTCCGTGACAGTAATTACAGGAACTCTGCTGGCTGGTGTTCGTCCAGTAGCCCGGTGTATTGTTCCAGAGGGCTCCTGAATAGGTATTGGTGCTGTGATTCAGCACGGGCACTCTCGGGGCTGTTCCAAAGCCGCTCATACCCGATCCCTGGTGGCAGCTCGTGCAGTTCACAGCACTGGCTTTCGTGGTTGCCCATGTATTATCCTGCTGCAAATAGTTCACCGGATGGATATTTCGTGATGTATTCAAGTGACATGAGCTGCATGACGTTCCCGTGCCGTTATGGCGCTCAAGATTATTCTTGCTGGCACTTCCGCCGACCCCGTGGCAGCCTGTGCAGTAGGTGGCATTTGGCAGCGGGTCAAGAGAAGTCTTGTATAAGGTGCTATTGTGGATTCTTCCCCCGCTGTGGCAGTCCTTGCATCCCGGGTTTGTCACCGGATAATTCTGTGAGTGGTTTGCTATTGTCTTATTGGCGTTATCTATGAACGGGAATGCTGATGAGCTGTTATGGCAGTTGTCACAATATGGTGTGGTATTTTGCTGGACTGCCATATCGTTTCTCTTCTTTCCATAGTGGCTCACGCTATAATTACCACCATTGGCGCCGCTGTAAACATTCGAAGATGCACCATCCGGGTCGTTGGCTGCAATAATCATGCCTGTGGTATTATGGCAGGCGTGGCAGGAAGTTGCAGCAGGCGTTTTTATGCTGGCGCCATTCCAGTAATGCTGGGTGACGTTGAGTATGGTGTTATTAGGGGTATAATTGAAATTCTGGCTCCCGGATACATGGCAGTCCGTACAGTTATATGGAGTCTTGTATCTTGTCGGGTGCCCGCTCGGTTCCTGCCCATTGCCGTGACATGCCCAGCATTTCTTGCTGTCGTTGTATCCATTGTCTGAAGCTGTTGTGTCTTTGTTCAGGTCTTTGTGTATTGAACTGGCATCGTTTATTGCTGTGATATTGATGTTCTGCACGCTTCCACCAATGTAGTGACAGTTCGTACAGTTGGCGCCTCCGCCGCCAGCCGCAACGTTATGGCTGAAGTTCAGGGAGGTCGCACCTGCATCAAGTGCGTTATCATGGCAGTTCTTGCATTTTGAATCATTGTAACCAGTCGCCATGTCCTGCGAATGGTTATAGAAATTAGTATTATCGCGGGCCTTGAGCAGGACTTTGCCGCTGGCATTCGTGATTTCAGGCGGCTCAGGGTAGAAGGATGTACCGGCATATCCTGTCGCTCCGGAATAGTGGCAATTTGCGCACCATGTGCTGTTAGCAAGAGCCTGCCTTACAGTGTTGCTGCCCTTTACTCTGGTTATGTTCCCGAGTCCTGAGGTATTGTGCAGTGCAATCTTGCCGTGGCAGTAATCGCAGCTTGACTGCTGGCTTGTATTGGTCCAGTATCCCGGCGTGCTGTTCCACAGGGCTCCTGAATAGGTATTGGTGCTGTGGTTCATGGGTTTGGGCGTTATAGGCGCAGTGCCGAAACCGCTAAATCCTGAACCCTGATGGCATGTTGTACAGTTAACCGCGTTTGTCTTCGATATGTCCCATGCGCTATTCTGCTGGAGATACCTCACCGGGTGAATGCTCTTGCTTGAGTTCAGGTGGCACTGGGTACAATTAAGAGCTGTAGCCGATGTGCTGTTATGCCTCTCAAGGTTCTTTATAGTGGCGCTGCCGCCTGAGCCGTGGCATACGAGGCAATAAGTGGAATTGGGCAGGGCAAAAGCCGGTCTGTATATCGTGCTGTTGTGCAGCCTCCCATATGAGTGGCACTCCTTGCATTCCGGATTCGTGGCCGGATAATTCAGCGAATGGTTGGCAATCGTCCTGTTATTGGTGGCGTTGATGAACGGGAATACGCTCGTTGCGTTATTGTGGCAGTAGCTGCAATATGTTGTATTAGCCATCGCTGCCATATCGCCTCTCTTCTTTCCATAGTGGCTCACGCTGTTATTACCCCCATTGGATCCGCTGTAAACGCCTGTGCCTGCGCCGTCAGGGTCAAGCGCCAATCCTGCCATCATTTCGCTCCTGTTGTGGCACACATAGCACGAGGTTGCATTTGCCGTAATCACACTTGTGCCGTTCCAGTAGTGCTGGGTAACATTAAGGATAGACTGCGGGGTAAAATTCAGATTCTGCCCTGCGCCCTGGACGTGACATGAAATACAGTTATACGGGGTCTTGTAGTTGGACGGATGACCCGAAGGCTCGCCGCCATTTCCGTGACATGCCCAGCATTTCTTGTTCTCTGCTGTCGCATTGCTCGAGTTGGTAGCGCCGCTGTTCAGGTTCTTATGGATGGCATTAGAGTCGTTTATGGCGCTGAAGTTAACAAGTTTGCCTGAACCTGCCGTGCCGCCTATGTTATGGCATGCTGTACAATTGGCGCCCCCTGCTACCCCTATTGCAGCATTGTGCAGGAACTCGCTCATGTTTGCGCTTGCGCTCAGCAATGACCCGTGGCAGTTCTTGCAGTCCTGGTCGTAGTATGTATCAAGTGAGTGGTTATAGTAATTCGAAGAATTCCCTTTCCAGTTTGTGCCGTTGGTTATCTCAGGCGGCGTTTTAAGTCCTGCAGATGTAAACGATGAGTTCATCTGGGTATAATTGCTATCGCCTTTGTAGTGGCAGTCCCCGCAGGAAGAATTGGTTGCACCTATAGAACCATACATATTGTAATTCTGGTTCCACTGGAGTATTCTCCCAAGAGGCGTGGCGTTGTGCAGCGTGTTGTTATGGCAGTATATGCAGGCTGTCTGCGGGGTGGTATTTGTCCAGTAGCCGTCCCATACAGAGCCGTTGGAAACGTTGTCGCTGTGACGCGTGGGGGTTTTTATCTTGAAAGGAGTGAACCCGGTCAACGATGAATCAACTGTAGTTGTCTGGTGGCAGGTCACGCAGTTCACAGCGCTTGTATTTGACGTTGCAAATGTATTGCTCTGGGTGAGGTATTTGATCGCATGTATATCTTTGCCCGCCAGTGTTCCAGTTAAGGAATTTGCATGGCATTCGGTACAATATAATGTCTTGTGCTTCACTTTGTTATTTGTCGCCGCAGTACCGCTTGTTCCGTGGCATGTGGAACAATAAGAGTCGTTGCTCACGGGTTTTGCAAGAGTGCTGTTGTGTATCCTGCCTGTGTTGTGGCATGTAGTGCACAGTGGCGTTGTTGCCCTTGATGTATGGTTGAAAATCGTGTTGTTGAAACTGCTCACATAGAATGTGGCGTTGTTGGTAGTGGTGTTGTGGCAGTAGGTACAATATGTGGTTGTGTCCCAGCCTGCCATGTCAGAGCGCTTCTTGCCGTAGTGGCTTGAGCTGTTACTGCCGCCGTTTGCGCCGCCGTAAACGCTGGCTGCGCCGTCGGGGTCGAGATTGAGACCTACCATCATCTCACTCCTGTTGTGGCAGGCATAGCAGGAAGTCGCATTTGCAGTCGATATGTTAGAACCATTCCAGTAGTGCTGGGTGACGTTAAGTAAAGTATTGCCCGGGGTGAAGTTCAGGTTCTGGCCTGCTCCATTGACATGGCAGGAAGTACAACTGTAAGGCGTCTTGTAATTAGTTGGATGACCGCTTCCAGGCTCGCTACCGTTTCCGTGGCATGCCCAGCATTTCTTGTTTTCAGCAGGCAGGCTCGTTGTCGCGCCGCTGTTCAGGTTCTTGTGGATAGCATTCGTATCATTCATCGCTGTAAAGTTCACAAGCCTTCCCGTGCCCGCGCTGCCTCCAGCGTTGTGGCATGCTGTGCAGTTTGCACCGCCGCTTGAGCCCACTTCAACCGCATGCGGAAAGTCCTTTGTGGTCTTGATGGCAGCAGCAGTCCCGTGGCACTCCTTGCATTTAGCGTCCGTGAAATTTGAAGCCACATCATGCTGGTACCATGAACCGGAGTTGTTCTGCACATTGTTAATATTAACAAGAGGCGGCGCTGGGCTCCACAGAGAGCCGTTGTACCTGTAGCTTCCCGCTGCAGAAGAGCCGTTGTAGTGGCAGTTGGCACACCAGTAGCTTGTTCCAAAGGCTGTGCTGTTATCGGGGTTATTCCCTCCGGGTCCGCTCTGCACCCACTCAATGTCGCCGATGGCGCGGGGCAGGTGGTTTGCAAGCAGGGCGTGGCAGTAGTAGCATGGGAGGTACTTGTAATTGTCCGCTTTTATGGCAACGTAGTCGAGATAGAAGTTATTCACTACATTATCATTCCTTGTTTTATTGCTGTCCCTGAACTGGATGCTTGCATTACCGCTGCTGCTTATGCTTGAGTAAGGAATGGTCCAGTTCACCCAGCCATTGCTTGTGGGGAATGCGGCGCTCTTTAACAGTTGATAGCCGCTTGAGTCGTAATCATAGTAATAAATGTCAAAATTTTCACCCGCCGTCACGTAACCTTTGGCGGTGAGCGTATATTCTGCGGTCTCCGAAGCCGCATACTTGGGGATGCCTGTGAAATTATGGTTGAGGTTGATTTCCTGATGCGAGGTATCTGCAGTCCAGCCATGGATGCGCATGTAGTCTATGGATATATTGCCCGTAGTAGCTGTTGCGTTTTTATCCCTTATTAAGACCTCTGGGGCTCCTGCATTGTACTCGGCATTTGATAAAGTGATGTTGAAAACAGTAAATGTTGTGGCAGTTAAATTTCCCCTGTCGGTCCAATTTTTGCCGTCATGAACGTAAATGTCATATGTATCGTTTATAGTCTTGTAATTCATCTCCAGATAATAATTATCCGACACAGGAACTCCTGCGAAAACCATTGTTGAAGCAAGACCCCTTGCCGAAGTATAGTTTACCCGAATCCAGATGGCATCCACCAAGATGCTGGATGCTCCACCCACAGTTTCGAGATTCGCCGTGGCATTGAGTTTCATTATATCATCCCACTTCCATGAGCGGTCGGTGGTTACGTTTCTGCTGTAGTTGGTGAGAGCTATTGCTGAAGCTGCAGCAGCCGTTCCTGCTGGACCTGCCACTCCTCCAATATCATAGTTTATTATATAGTTCTCATTACCAGTGGTCATAAGCCGTGTGAATAAGTTCACTGAGGTAATATTCCCGATTCCAATATCGCCACCGCCCCATATTCCTGCAGATACGCTGTCGCCTGTGACCAAAAGGGTTGCATTCGTATCATCAATAGCAGCTACATTGCCCGCATCCGTGGTTGTTCCTGCGCTCTTTGTATTTGACCCGAAATAAGTGTCGCTTCCTGAGGTGCTCAATACTTCCGTTAAGTTGGCAAAAGCTGTGCCGTCAGAGGCGTTCTGGATATTGCTCCAGTTTGTAACTGTGCCGTAAGCTGTGCTGTTGGAATCAACGTAAGTATAATAATCCACAGGCGCTACGGATTTTAGACCTTCTGTCAGCGTATCGTATGTCCCGTCCTCTGTCTGCGCGCCTGACAGCGCTGTTGTTGAGCCGTACTGCACGGACTGCGACCAGACCACCACGGTTGAGGACTGAATCAAATTCGAGCCTCCTACCGCAGCCTGCTGGTTCTTGGATGTCCAGTAGTCGCCCCACTTCTGGCCTGCATCGCCGTCTCCGCTGTGGTTGGTATAAGGCACCTGCGGAGCATTCAAACCGAGCGAGCCTGAGAAAGTTGTATTCGTATGGCAGTTGTCGCAGGTCACTATATTAGTAGTGCTCCAATCATAGCTCAGATTCTGCTGCAAAAACCTGATATTATGGGTGTCATTCCCGTGGCATTTTATGCAGGAAACGTTAGCATTGTGCTTATTAAACAACGAATGGCATGAGAGACACCTGCCTGAAAGGTCTGTGTAATCTGTTGAAGTCCTGTTTGGAAGCTCAAGCGAATGTGTTGTCCTGTGGCATGAAACACACGGCACAGTGTCCACTCCCACGCTATCATGGGCATGCTTCTCTGATTTTGTTATATTATATGCCGCCCTTGTTGTTGTGGAAGGTACACTTGGCATTGCTGCCTGAGTCCATGCAGGCACCGTGGTTTTATTGATTTCCGTAATGGTATGACAGGCAGCGCCATTACATGAAGGCCTGTCAGCCATGTTCGTGCGGTCGCCTGCGCCATAATCATAGGTAGCGCTGCCAGATACTTCATGGCAGAAAGCGCAGTATTTAGACCCGGGTACCTGCGCCTCGAAAGTATTGAGACCGCCTGCCCCGCCATCGTCTGACCAGTTCCAGCGGTTGGCGTCAAAACCGTTTGATGTGGTACCATCCGGGTCTGGTGGATTGGTTTTGAACATATGTATATCAAGCTGGTCGTCCCTGAAAGTTTTGGATACATTCTCAAACCAGTGCTCATATCCGTGATGGCATACGGCGCAGTTGGCAGACGTCCCTGTTTGGGAAGTATGCTGCGCATGACCTGCGCCGCTCTGCACGCCGTTCATGCAGTAAAATCCTGAAATAAGTATCTGTTGTGTATCAGATGCCATGCCCGGGTAGGAAACCGTCACATTCATCACCATGTGGTCTCCAGCCAGCGTTGCGCCTTTGGTTTTGTCAAGAGTTACCTTTGCAACATATACCCCATCCCCTGCAATATCGCCAGATAAAGAGCCATCGTCCGTGAACGTAAGCGACATATTGCCGAAAACGGTCTGACCATAATACTCTATGTGATGCCCGCTGGCTCCACCTGGCGCCAATCTCTTGTAATCCACCACATATCCGCTTAACTGGCTTTCCTCCCCTTTTATAATAGTGCCTTTACTGTCCAGAACCATGGCATAGACATATACATCCAGCGGCGCTGTATCAACTCCTACATAAGTATATCCTACGCCGTTTTTAGTGGGGTCAACCCACCATCCCATGTAGGTCTTTTTATCTGTAAAAGTCACCACGCTGTTAGCATGGGCAGCCTCAGCAGGCATTGCTGAAAAAACTATTGCCCCGAATATGAGCAACGCTAGAAATATCGTTTTCTTCCGCGTTTTATGGAGATTACCATCTCCATGCGTTTTTGCAGCCATATCCTACCATTTTTAATTTAAGGGATTCTCTGAGGAAGTCCCTTCGTGTTTTTCCTATCCGTTTTTGGTTTGGTTCGTTTTATTACGAAGGAATTAGTTCGTAATGTAGATATATATTTCCTTATCAATTTAGCTTTATCCATGATACTATAAAAGCTTTCCTTCAATAACTCATCATCATCATCATAGATAATAGTATATTTACCCCTCCATCCCCTCCCTCAACCCCCTCGCCTTCTCGCCCGTCTCCTTTTTCCCATAAATTCCTGCAATCAACTCCACAGCCTCAAGTGCCCTCGCAGCCTGGTCAAGATAATTGAGCACATCCCCTGCATATGCATAAACCCCGTACTGCTTCGTAAGCTCTTCGATAATCCCTTCCGGCGAGAGACCCTCAGCGCATAACTCAATAACCCGGCGCGAGAATTTTTTCTCAGCACACCCGCAATATGGTGAATCCCTGCATGTGCATGCCATGAACTCCCGCGCAAAATCAAGCATGGTTCGCTTTACGTTCTCTTTGAGTTTTGACATACCGTCTGCCGAGAAAACAATATCAAGACCTGCGCCGAAAACGCGGGTCGGGATATCTGTTCCCAGCGCATCGGATAACTGTGAAGCATACCTGAAATATACGGAATCTATAGTTCCAAGCTCTGTGACTATTTCAAGCGGCTCCCGTCCTTCCATGAGCGCATTCTTTATCAGGAAAGTCTGCTCAACGCTCAGGAAATGCGACGCCACGATGCTCCCAAGTTTTGTTGGAGAAAAACCCTGCCCCTTTTTTTCAATGAACCCGTATTCCCGGAGTTTGCCAAGGAGGTAATCAAGGTCTCCCTCGCAGAGCAATAATCCCCCGATTTTCCTGATATCGGAAAGCGCATGGGCGACTACAATATTGGAAAGGGTCTCTTCAAGCAGTTCATCATCACCATAGTCCACGCCAAAATGCGAAAGTTCCCCATTTAAAAGCCGAAAAGCCACCTCATCCTCGGAATCGCCTTTCCCGAACCTGCTCTCAGGGTCTGCAAGAAGAACCACTTTTCCCAGGTCATGGTAATCGGGTCTTCCCGCGCGCCCGAGCATCTGCTGGAATTCTCGCACGGTCAGCCATTCAATACCCATGGCAAGGGATTCAAAAATTACCTGAGAGGCAGGGAAATCAACGCCCGCCGCAAGCGCCGCTGTGGTCACCACAACCGGAAGGTTCCCGCTTCCGAATTGCTCTTCCACCCTCTTTCGTTCATTATAAGTCAGTCCTGCATGATACGGCATTGCTTTAATGAGAAGCCCGTCCGCAAGCAGGTGGCATTTCCGGCGCGAATTGGTGAATACAATGGTCTGCCCGCGAAAACCTTTAGAGGATTTCTTATCATATTCCTGCCTTGCAAGCCGCTCTATCAACCGCTTCTTCTCGTATTCGGGCGCAAAGATAAGGTGCCGTTCTATTGGGACAGGACGCTCTTCAAATTCGATTAACCTTGCCCCGAGTTTTTCAGCAAGCCATTGCGGTTTTCCAACTGTGGCAGAAAGGTAGATGAACTGCGCCTCGGGCGCTGTAAATTTCAGTCGCGCTATAAGACCGTCCAGCCTGTGACCCCTTTCTTTGTCCTCAAGCATGTGCACTTCGTCAATGACTACCGTCCCGATGCTCCCCAGCATCCCCGAATTGCCCGACCTGATTATAAAATCAATCCCTTCATAGGTGCCCACGATTATGTCCGAAGATAGCGAGGTCCGGATGCCTTTTACCTTACTGCTTATACGGCTTGTACCCACGCGCAGCGAGGTGGTAGCGACAGAAGAATAACGTTTTGTGAATTGTTCATACTTCTGGTTTGCAAGCGCGACAAGAGGGACAAGAAAGAGCATCCTGCCTTTTCCACTCAGGATGTTCTGGATGCCGGCAAGTTCCCCGACAAACGTTTTCCCCGTAGCTGTTGCTGAAACGATTAACTGGTTTTTTCCTTCAAGTAGCCCTGCCTTTACAGATAGCGCCTGGACAGGCATAAGGTCATCAAGTTGAGATTCGAGTATCTTTTTAAATTCCTCGTGCAGAGGCAGGTCTTTTACTTTTACAGAACTCTCAACCTTACTGGCTTCTATCGTATCGAACCTTGTTAAGCCTGAATCCAGTTTTTCAGGGCTTATCATTGCAAGGACTTTATCAAGATTTCTTGTTCCTAATAAGAGCTGGATAAGCCTTTCCTGCCCGTGTTTTCCCAGCCGGATAGTTTTTGATTCCTTTAAAAGTTCTTTTTTTGCGCAGTCTTCGCATATCGATTCATTATGAAACCTGATGGAATTGCTATCCAGTACCGTATATTTCCCGTTAATAAGGCAAAGTCGGCATGGGTTCGTATAACCATAATCCAGTTGATACGCTGCCAGCAATTCCTTGAATTCAGCCTCAGAGGTTTCGTTCCCTTCTGCAATCAGAATCTTATCCGAGAGGCGAAGAAGTTCGATAAGTTCCGCCGGGGCCCTGAATTCTTCCTTTTCTCCCTGCTTTATCCTGAATTTCCCCACGCGTGCGCCTTTGGAGGTTTGCTTCAGTATCAGGGTTCCGTGGAATGAGGGCACATTTCCGTTGTCTTTTATGGGGAGGATGATGAGCTTTGACTTCTGGGGGTGGATGATGATTTGGAGCATTCTTGAGGTACTGATTGGAGGGAGGGGGTAATTAATTATGGGGATGAAGGCTTCAGGAAAAGTTAGCTCAAATTATAAACCTGCACCGCAAATTTTATGTTGATGTAGATGATATCATATATGCAGGTGTTTATGATGACAGAATATGTCCGAACTACAATAAAATTAAGAGAAGATGTTTACCAGACCCTGAAAAAAGAAGCCGGAATCAAGAATATTTCAGAAAAAATAAATGAAATTTTAATAAAAATGCTTTTCAAGGAGAAAAAAAGTCTTTTCGGAACAATGCAAAAGACAGACCTATCCGACCTCAGGGACCATGAGGACAGATTATAATGCTTCTGGATTCATTCGCATGGATGGAATATTTCATGGGGACCCATAAAGGTGAAAAAGTCAAGAGATTTGTGGAGGATAACTCACAATTATACACATCCCCCATTGTGATCGCAGAGATATATTCTAAATCCCAGAGGACTGACGGCAATGCGCAAGAGAGAACGGATTTTATAATGAAAAGGTGCGCTGTCGTCGTGCTGGATGAAAAAATCGCGATTGAAGCCGCAAAGATACATGCCGAAAATAAAGTCAAAACTCCGGATTTCGGTCTTGCAGATGCCATCATACTTGCATCAGCAAGGAGCAGAAATATGAAAGTACTGACTGGAGACTCTCATTTTAAAAATTTCAACGATGCAGTTATGCTATGATTTTCCAATACTTTCATCGGCTTAATGGATTCATTTCTTCAATTATTCTACATGGGCCGGGTTTGCGCCGCCCCCTGCTGGCAGACCCGGCGCGTGCGGCATGCGGGACAGGTGCGGGGAACACGATCAAATGCGGTACGCCCGACCCTGAAGGATTCAGAACAGGTCAGCACATGTTCAGCCGAATGCGCTTGCTTTGAATTAAATTTAAATATATGTTTAAACATACGTTTACTTATGACAGCCAAGACCATAACCATCCGTGAAGATATTTACAAAAAGCTCCTCTCGATAAAGGGAACAAACGAGAGCTTCAGCAATTTTTTTGAACGGCTCGTAAAATCCCGAAAAAATATTGATAAACTCAAAGAATTGAGAGGCTCTGTTGAATTTAGGAATAAAGAGGCTCTTTTGGTAGAGTTATCTGAGAAAAGAAAAGAGATTAGGTATTGATTCTTGCTGAACCTTATTTATTCAAATGCACCACTTTTGGAGGCGGGAAACCGTTAAAATAGGTGGTTGAGGCGATTGTATAAGCACCGATATTTTCAGCATAAAGCAAATCGTCAATTTGCAGATCTTCTGGCAGCTCATCGGCCAGTGAAATAGTGTCGAAAGCGTCGCAAGTGGGGCCAAACGTAGCGCAAACTTTTTTCTCACCGCCCTTGAAGGAATGCAGAGGATAATGCTGATGATCAAAAACCTGTCCTGAAAAAGTATGATAAACACCGTCGTCCAGGTAATAGCACGTTTTTCCATCACGAACAGCCTTACCAACAATTTTCGTGATTAAGGTACAGGCAGTCGCCACCATAAATCTCCCCGGCTCGGCAATGACCTGAATATCATCCTTGGGGAACAAACGTTTTATTTCAGAATTTAATTTTCTGGCTAAAGTAGCAAAAGATTTTACATCCGGCGTGTACTTAACCGGAAAGCCGCCGCCAATATCCAAAACCTTTCTTTTTTTGCCTTCCTTGTCAATAAACCCGATTTGATAATTTCTTAATTCTGCTTCCTTGAAAATCGATGAGGCGAAATTCAAAGCCTGCGAATAGTTATCAAAATTATTGCACTGGCTGCCGACGTGGAAACTAATGCCTTCAACTCCAAGCCCTAATTTCACAGCCTCGGCGATAAGATCAACCGCTTCTCCGGGATGGGCTCCAAATTTTGAAGACAGCTCAACCATAGAACCTGTATTAGGCACACGTATCCTTAAAACAAGACCAACATCAGGGGCATGTTTTTTTATCTTTTTTAATTCTTCAATATTGTCAAAAGTAACTAATATTTTATATTCATTTAACTTAGCCAGGACTTCGGCAGGCTTAATGGTATTAGCATAAATAATCTTATCCCAGATAAAATCCTGCCGTTCTTTCTCTGGCAAAAGTTTGATATTATCATGAACCAGCATAAATTCAGGGAAAGAAGCCACGTCAAAACTTGCACCCATATCATACATGGTTTTGATAATTTCAGGATTGGAATTGGCCTTGACAGCAAAATATGCCTGCACATCAGGCAATTTTCCCCTGAATTCACGATAATTCTCCCTGATTTTTTCATGATCTATAATAAAAACCGGCGTACCGTGCTCTTCCGCGATTTTTTCTAATATTTTATTTTGTTTTTCAATCATTATTGTATCCGATATTATTAACAAATCATTAATTATTAACCTATAAAAATAAAATTTTCAATTTGCCATGGATCGGGATTGTATTTTGCTGCCGGGTTTTCTTTGAAAAATATTTTGCGATTTTTGAGCGGTGTCCAGTCCGAGGGAGTGGAAATAAATTTTCCGAGATACGGTTTAGCAATATCCAGAACAAAATCATGAGGCAGGTCATCGGGCAATTTAATACCTTCCCGCGGATTTTCAAGCATCCAGAGTACCGCAGCAACAATACCTGCCGCTACCTGAAGGGTAGTGGCGTTCTGGCCGGGAGCGAGAGATCTGGCTTCGCCAATGCTCAAAGAGCTGCCCGTCCACCAGGAATTATAAGAATGACCCATCAAGAGCGCCCCCAGAGTATCCTCGCCGGATATAATTTCATTTGTCATAATCCGGATCCTGGGCTGGAGTTCGTAATTCCGGCCGCGCAATTCCCAAAGCGAGGAAAGTGTATCGTGACAGGGCATATAAGCATAATTTACAGTTGGCCGGTAAATCGCCTTGCCATCTTCCCAAACAGTTAACCGGTCTGAAAGGCCAAATGCTTCACCATGGCGGATCATCATACCGATAATTTCTTCATTCGGTATCCACGATCTGACCCATGTATTAATGCCCATCTGGGGTAAGAAAATCTGATTTTTCGGTCCGCACGGAGGTATATTCGCCAGGGGCGGCAACTTGCTCTCATGCGTTCCCCAACCTATTTCAGCAGGAGCCGTCCCTTCTTCCCGCAATCCTTCAATGCTCCATGTCCCTACAAATTCGTTAACCTCTTTTGGCCTGTTTGCAATTTGAGTATCTCGCTCGCTACAATGGATCACTTTTATTCCTAATTTCCTCGCCAGTCGGGCAAAATCCCTGTCTTTTGCAAGATGGGCAATTTCTTCTTCATCTTGCGGAGAAACTTTCTTATCTAAACTGATGCGCGCAGCAATATCCAGCAAGGCTTGCTTGACGAAGTGAGATATCAAGCCGGGATTAGCGCCATGGTCGATAACAGCGGTTGGTGCATCTTTCCAATCACGGGAAAGTTCACGTAATTGCATTTGACGCCAGTAGAGCGACTTTTCAAATGGGCTTTTTGTAAAAATTCCCTCAGTAGGATCCCATAGTTCAACCGAAGTATTAACGTACAATACTTTGTGATCATGGCACCATTTTATAATATCATTGGCGCCGATATTCCACGCTAAATCAATGAGCAAGCCCCCATTATCCACATATTTTGATAAAACCTGATCTAAATTTTCCGGAGTAATTTTTTCACAAACATATTTTAATCCCTGGTCTGTAAATTTTTTCAGGGCTTTTGATTTGTCTTCAAAATCAATTAGGGTGATGTTTTTTAGCGGAACATCGACTTTGTCTATTAAAATTGGGAGGGTGCATTGTGAAACCGAGCCATAGCCGATAATAAGGATTTTATTGTTGAATTGTTTTTTCATTTTTTTTTTCATCCGCAGGAGGTCTAATAATTATTCATAATTTTTAAATTTTTCCTTAATTCGAAAAAATCATTGCTCCTTCAGCATAATTGGTATATCCATTTCTTCTTTGCCCGAGATGTAAACGTAATACAAAGATATAATTCTTCGTATTGAATACGACCTGATGCCCCGCCGATTTACGGCGATGTCGTGTGACTTTGTTCTCAGCATATATTTTTGTGGCTTCAACTGCAATATATTCATCCAGCGCGATAACGGCACATCTTTTAATTATGAAATCATTTCTTTCTTCTGCTTGCTGTTGGTTTGTCTCATACATCCTCTCTGGAAATGAGTATAAAAACAGGTAATAGGAAATTATTTAACATACCATCTCCATTAAGAATTACCTTCGCTATTATAAACAATGAAATAATGATAATCGGAGAAAATTAAATGGCAAAAATGCATACACGCAGGAAAGGAAAGGCAGGTTCCAAAAGACCAGTCAGAACCGAGCCGCCAAAGTGGTCAAATTCAAATAAGGAAGAGATTGAAACTTTAGTTGCGCAGCTCGCATCGCAGGGAAAAAGCGGAAGCGAGATCGGCATGACTTTAAGAGACCGTTATGGAGTCCCTGATGCCGGTCTTGTAACCGGGAAAAAGATCGGGGCTGTCATGAAGGAAAAAAATGTGGCTCCCAAGGTGCCTGAGGATATTCATAACCTGATAATAAATGTCCTTGAACTTAAAAAACACACAGACAGGAACCCCAAGGATGTACACAACAAGAGAGCTCTTAATAACATGGAGTCAAAAATAAGGCGGCTTCAAAAATATTATCACCGTGAAGGCGTGCTTCCAGCAGAATGGAGTTATTCCATCCAGAAAGCTGAGATGCTGATTTCAAGATAAATCTCGATGAATGATGGAAAGGAAAGCCTTGTTGAGCTTGAGGAGTTAAGTAAGCAGGCAGCAGACGCTATACTTGAAAATAAGATAGTCAGGCTGGTTTCCCATAACGATGCAGATGGATTATCCGCTGCCGGCATCATGTGCAATGCATTGTGCCGGAGCGGGATAATCTTCCAGGCCACTATTGTGAGCCAGTTTGACCAGTCAACAATCGACTTAATAGAAAAAACATCCCACGGCACTGTCATCCTGTGCGATATGGGAAGCGGGCAGGTTGAACTTACTTCAAAGATAAAAAAAGCGATTATTATCGACCATCACAAACCCACCGGGAAACTGGAACACGTTCATTTTAACCCTCACCTTGCCGGCATTGACGGTTCGTCTGAATTATGCGCTTCGTGCGGAGCATACATGGTGGCGCGGAAGATGGGTGAGAACACCGACCTCGCGGGGCTTGCGCTTGCCGGGGCAATCGGGGATAAGCAGCCAATGAAGGGCGGGAATAAATTCATCCTTGATGAAGCTATCGGGAAAAAGGCTGTGACTATCAGAAAAGGGCTCAGGATGGGTGATGACCCCGTTCTGGAATTACTGGAATACGGCTTTGAGCCTTATCTGGATATTACCGGTGACAGGGAAAAAATCAAGGAGTTCCTTGATAAACTGGAAGTAAAAGGCCGTTTGGCTGAACTTCCTGAAGAGCAATCGATAAAGCTTTCCTCGGCTATTGTCCTTAAGCTCGCAAAGCAGGGCAATGTCCCGGCTATCGAATCAGTAATCGGCGATTGTTACACCCTGAACAATGAAATTGTGCCTAATATCTACGATTTTGTCAATATCATGAACGCCTGCGGGAAAGATGAGAAAGCGGGTCTGGCTCTTGCGCTTTGCATGCGGGATGCATCGGCAGTCGATGAAGCCAGGGCAATTACCCGTGAGCACCAGCATAATTTAATCAAAACAATAAAGAAGGCGCAGGCGCAAATCAAATCGGCGCGGAATTTCAGGTACGTGCTCCTTGACGATTCAGGCGGAACAGGAATAATCGCCGGCACCATGACCCGTTATCTCTATCCGGATAAGCCTTTTATTACACTTAACGAGGTTGAGGGAAAGATTAAGGTTTCTGCCCGGGGGACAAGAAAACTGGTGGCGGCGGGGCTTGACCTTGCGGCAGTGATGCGCGAGGCATCCGCATCAGTGGGAGGTATGGGCGGAGGGCATGACATAGCTTCAGGCGCTACAATACCAAAGGGGACTTCGATGAAGTTCATAGATATTGCGGATACAATTATCGAAAAGCAGTTGAAGGCAAAAGTATGATGAGAATTAAAGGAAAATTGACCTTGAAAAGTGAAAAAGCCGACGAGCTTGTCAGTGTCATTGCCCGGTCCCTGGCGCCTGATAATGTTTCAGGGATGAAAACCATCGTTGATGGAAATTCGGTTACGGTAATGTTCGAAGGAGATAAGGTTGGAACGATACTTGCTTCGGTTGATGATTATCTTATGAATGCGAAGATAGCGAGTAATATTATAGAGAAGTTATGAAACCATTTGGCAAAAGTTTTTTATATTTATAAAATAAGTAACATTGTTTCATGAAAAAAACACCAGTTCCATGTTATATTGATATTTACGCTGGCTGTGGTGGACTTTCACTTGGACTATATAATGCTGGCTGGAAAGGCCTATTTGCCATAGAAAAAAGCAAAATGGCATTTGAAACCCTTAAACACAATTTGATCGATAAAAAAAAGCATTTCGAGTGGCCAACTTGGTTGCCTGTTACTGAACATGATATTAATGAAGTTTTAAAAAATCACAGGAATGAGCTTGAAAACCTTAATGGGAAAGTCGATCTTGTGGCAGGCGGGCCGCCTTGCCAAGGTTTTTCCATAGCTGGAAGACGAAATAAAAACGATGAGAGGAATAAGTTAGTGGATTCTTATATTGAATTCATCAGGATAGTTAAACCTCGAATCCTTTTTTTTGAAAATGTGAAAGGTTTTACCATCGGTTTCAAGAACAAGGAAACAAGAGGAGAAGCCTATTCCAATTATGTCCTAAGGGAACTTGGGGAATTAGGCTACAAGGTATGTGCCAGGATAATTGACTTTTCAGATTATGGTATCCCGCAAAGAAGAAAAAGGTTTATTTTGGTGGGGATGTTGGAGGGAAATCCTGGATTGTTTTTTGAACAGATAGTCCAAAACAAGGCCGAATTTCTTAATAATAAAAGTTTAAAAGATACGGTTACTCTTGAGGAGGCTATTTCAGACTTGGAAAGAAAGAATGGAGAGGTAAATTCTGCTGCATTTAAAAAATTCAAGGAAGGGATTTATGGAATACCTGAAAGCAATTACCAAAAACTATTAAGAAAAGATAATGACAAGGAATTGCCCGATAGCCACAGGTTTGCCAAGCATAAGAAGGAAACAATTGTAAAATTCCAATATATCCTGGACAATTGCCCGAAAGACAAAAACGTTAGCCGTGATACCAAAAATAGGTTCAACTCGAATAAAAATTGCATCAGGCCACTGGGCAAAAACACGCAAAGCCCAACATTGACAACCCTTCCTGATGACTATATCCATTATTCTGAACCAAGGATTTTAACAGTCAGGGAGTATGCTAGGATACAATCTTTTGAGGATTGGTTTGAATTCAAGGATAAATACACTACGGGCGGAAAGCTAAGAAAAGGAGAAGTCCCAAGATATACCCAAGTGGGAAATGCAATCCCTCCTTTATTTGTGGAGCTATCAGGCATTGTACTGAGGGCGATGGCGAAATAATGGTAGAAGAACTTGAATTTAAAATTAGTTCAGGATTAAAGAATATCATTGGCAAGGAATTAATTACTGATGATTTGATTGCCATTTTTGAACTTGTCAAGAATTCATATGATGCCAATGCCAAGTCGGTAAAAATTGTTTTCCAAAATATCAAAGAAGAAAACAAAAGCAAAGGCCCCAAAATCCTGATAATTGATGATGGGGATGGAATGTCTCGCTACGATTTAGAAAAAAAATGGCTGTTTGTTGGTTATTCTGAAAAAAAAGATTTTGAAAAAGAACTGGATGTTAAAGATTTCAGGGATAAAATTGGAAAAAGGAAAAGGATTTTTGCAGGTGCAAAAGGTATCGGAAGGTTTTCATGCGACAGGTTAGGTGGCATCCTTAAACTGTATACGAAAAAAGAAAATGAAGATGTTGTCCACCAGTTATGCATGGATTGGAAAAAATTTGAAGAAGATCCGAAAAAGGAATTCCAGACAATTAAGGTGAATTATGAGAAGAATAATCAGATGGAGATCAAAGAATTAAATATCAAGTTAACAAAAGGAACTGTTCTTGAGATTAGTTCATTGAATGATAACTGGGATAGGGAAAAACTATTAAAATTGAAAAGATACATGCAAAGATTGATTAACCCCTCACAAGTTGGTGAAAATCATGAATTTGAAATTTTCCTTGATTCTAAAGAATATATGAAAGAGGATGAAAAACACCGGCTTGAGGGAGATTTTGAAGTAATTAATGGCGTTGTTAAAAACATAGTTTTTGAAAGACTTGGTATAAAAACAACCCAGATCAATTGTAAGATTGATGAGAATGGTAAAAAAATATACACAGAATTAATTGATAAGGACAAATCTATATTTAGTCTTGAGGAAAAAAACGAGTATATTGCTTTAAAAAATATTAGTATCAAGCTCTTTTTCTTGAATCAAGAAGCAAAATATACATTCACGAAAATAATGGGCTTGCAACCAGTAAATTATGGCTCAATTTTCTTATATAAAAATGGCTTTAGAATCCATCCTTATGGGAATTTCGGTGATGATTGGCTTGGCTTGGATAGAAGAAAAACCCAAGGTTACCAAAGATTCATGGGAAATAGGGAATTGATGGGGAGGATTGAAATTAATGGCTACCAACCTGATTTCAAGGAGGTTTCAAGCAGGGATGGTGGTGTAATAAAGACCCAAAGCTATGAACAATTACTGGATTTTTTTACAGAAAAAGTCTTAAGAAGGTTAGAAAAATACGTTGTTGAGGGGCTTGACTGGGACCCAGGAAATTCCGTAAAAACGCCTGAAAAGATAGAGGAGGATAGTTTAGCATTAATTGATAAAATTGTTGGACAAGTAAAAGACCCAGAAAAAAAGATAAATTTCAATCCGGATTTACTTGATATTTTTAAAAAGAAACAAGTTGAGAAAATCCCTGAATTAATTAAAAATGTTGAGTCCCTAAAAAAATTTGTCCCGACACAAAAAGAAAAGGATTATATTGATTTACAGTTAAAATCTTTCAAAAAGGCTACAAAAATTATTGAAGATGATAAAAAAGAGACCGAAGAAAGAGTAGAAGAATTAAAAAAGGATTTAAAACAAACAGAGAAACAAATCCTTTTTTTGAAATCCGTAACAGGCGAAGATAAGAAAGAACTTCTGGGCCTACAACACCATATTGGGCTTGCAACAAGTACTATCAATAACCATTTAATGTTCTTGAAAGACAAAATAGAAAAAAGGCAGTCCGTCTCGAATGAAGATTTGATAAAAATTATTGATAAAATTAGTTTGGAAACCCAGAAAATAGCTTCTATATCTGCATTTCATACAAAAGCTAATTTCAACTTGATGTCAGAAAAAATAGAGAAAGATTTGGTATCTTTTATAAAACAGTACGTTGAGAACGTATATACACAGTATAAAAAAATTACTTCGATTAATGACAAGTTAAACATTAAAGTTAAATCTGAAGATAATTTTGAATTTATATATAATTTTAAACCTCTTGAATTTATAATTATTCTTGATAATTTGATAAATAATTCTATAAAAGCAAAGGCTAATAATATCGAAATAATAATGAATAGGCTTAATAAAAACGGCATTGAATTAAGAATTAAAGATGATGGGATAGGTATACCCACGAAAAATATAAACAAAATTTTTGATTTTGGGTATACAACAACAGGGGGATCGGGAATTGGCTTGTACCACGTTAGCCAAATAGTGAAGAAAATTAATGGCACTATTTCGGTAAACAATTCGCTAGAAAAAGGGATTGAGTTTATTATTAAGGTGGAAAAATGAATTTAAAATATAATCTTTTATGGTTTGAAGACTCAGAGACCTATGTGGAATCATTGAAACCCAGAATAGAGGAGTATCTTGAAAATTTAGGCTTTACGCCTATAATCGATGTAAAACCTAACGGAAATGATTTGGAAGAGATGACCGAAGATGATGAACTTGATTTAATATTAATGGATTTTAATTTAAATATTGGAAATGCAGGCGATGAAAATGGTAATATATTGATAAACAAGATTCGAGACCATAAATTGTATACAGAAATTATTTTTTATTCTGCACTTCCTGAATTTGAAGATGCAATTGAAAGAAGGTTAGAGGGAGTTTTCTTTTCAGAACGAAGAGACCTCTTTGAAAAAGCTAAGAAAATAATCGATTTAACAGTTAAGAAAAATCAAGATATTAATAATATGAGGGGTTTAGTCATTGCAGAAACAATAGATTTGGAAGCAAAAATGGACAACCTTATTTTGACATATTTTGGGTCGGATGATGAAAAAAAGGTCGTTTGTGGAAAAATTCTTGACCCTGATTTTGATGCTCTTTCAATAACTAATAAAATGGATTTAATAAATAAAATATTGAAAGAGAGAATAAAGTCTATAGAGACTAAACAAGCTGAATTGCAAGGTGAACAAAAAGAAGAATTAAGAAAAAAGAAACAAAGTCTAGAAAAACTAAAATCGAATTTTGTAAAATTAAAAGAAGAAGTAATAGATAAAAGGAATATATTAGCACATACCAGAGAAGATGAAGATCATAAAAATACACTTATAAGCCAAATTAATAAAAAAGGTGAAAAAATAGTTGTTGATGATGAATGGTGCAAGGACATTAGAAAAAACATTAAAACTCAATCCCAAATTTTAGATGAAATCACCCAACACATTTAAAATCAAGATGAAATAATTCTTATTAAATAATATAAGGGGCTATTTTCCAAATCCCTTATCAACTAATGTGCTTATCACTTTTCTTTTGCATGTTTCAACATTTTTTAAAATATCACTCTCCCATAGATGTATGACGATCCATCCCTCCCTCATGAGATTTAAGTCATTCTTCTTGTCTCTTTCCATATTCCCTTGTATCTTGTTGAACCATTTTAGTGACAAACGCCCTTTCCATTCCTCGAATTTGTACCCATGCCAGAAGTCCCCATCACAGAAAACCGCGATTTTGTATTTCGGGAAAACAATATCCGGCCTGCCTGGAAGTTTCATGGCAACCCTATATCCCCTGATTCCCTCTCTCCAAAGCGCCTTCCTTAAAAGAAGCTCAATACTCGTATCTTTGCCATGTATTGATGACATTATCTTGCTTCTTTTCTCAGGGGTGAATATATCGACCAAAGCGTACACCAATAAGGAATTGAAAGGTAAATAATAAAAAACTTTCCCTTACTGCAAAATCCAACCCAACCAATGCAGGGCTTACTCCACAACAATCCCCGCATACCCCACAACCGCATCCATATCTCCCATGGTGCCGCCGCTATTTAACTTTCCAATGTTTTTCCATTTCTTGGACCTACATGAAAATATATATAATATAGAAAACTTATTGAAGTGGCTAAGAGCGATTGGAGTGCGGAAAAAGGGATTGTATTACTCCAATAAGTTCTCTGGGAGAAGAATGATGAATACGCATAGAAAACATCTGGTAAATAAATATATAATAGGGCTAGTGATTTGGCTTACATTAGGTATGGGATTGGTGGCGGCCGAGACCCCAATGGCTGCAACAGCGGGCAAATTGACGCTAGGACTACAGTCCAGCCTTGACAGGGAAGGAGATATCAAGGCAACATCCATTACCACGGCCGAACTGCTCGGCCCGGACGGAACGGTTATGAAAACGGCGACCGTGGCTGGCGGAACAGCCCAGTTTAATCTTAGCGGCATAGCTGCAGGCGATTACTTCATCAGGGTAAATGGCCTTGCCGACGACCTTGTGCCGACACGAATCGATGACCCGACGAAGGCTATCAGCCAGTTCGTTGGGCAGATGTTACGGGTAACGGTCATCGGCAGCCTTTCGGATCCGACCTATCGGGTACAGACGTTCTCCAAAGGACAGGGAGAGCATCCGGTTGCTGTGTATTCCGACGGCTCCAATGAGGTTCCTGAAACATATGCATATGTCATATTGTCCCTAAAGACCAGTCCTGCGAAACTCGAGATTAATGCGCTTGGAACGGCATCTCAATTAAATAACTATACGCCGACCACAGCCACTCACCCGAGCACTTCGACTGCGGTCAATCCGACGTTCCCGACATGGATGCTTGGCGATAAGAACCACGCAAATGATTACAATGAGACCG
Organism: Candidatus Methanoperedens sp.; assembly: GCA_049303315.1. GTDB lineage: Archaea > Halobacteriota > Methanosarcinia > Methanosarcinales > Methanoperedenaceae > Methanoperedens. The sequence continues at coordinate 43,807 of JBAQMZ010000032.1, read as the reverse complement.
ACAGTAAGTGCAATACCTGCCATGTCAAACTTGACACGAAACCGGCAACTTTCACGCAGGTCGCAACCAGCAACGGCTGGTGTTACAGGTGTCACTATGGTAAAGCAGGCGTTGATGCAGGATTTATAGATACAACAGCTCTTGCTGCAACACCGACAGCAACATCCACACCGATAGCCACAACAGCGGCGCCGACTGCCACGCCAAAAACACCGGCATTTGAAGCGCTTCTGGCGATTTCAGCATTGCTGATAATGGTACTGGTTAGAAGAAGATAACACCGGTACCTATTTTTTACTTTTTACTTTCAAGAATGTGCTCTTAATTTCTAAAATAAATAACTATTTGCTTACTTGATAGGAGGATATGTGATGCACATATCATTCGCCTTCGCAAAAGGCGTGAGTGGCGCAATCTCACCTCAACCCGGCATTTATTTTTTCAGCGGTGCTGTAAGCATCATATATATTATAAATCCAGAACAATGGGTATAATATAAATCCAATCAATACAAACATCATTAGAGCGAATACAATTCCAATTATAATATACATTATACCCTTTCCTATCTCTCCGTTATATATCTGACCAAGACCTGGAACAAAAAATGACGCTATTGCAGCAATTCCCGAACTTTTTTTCTCAATACTAATGGAAATGGGTTTAACTCGTACCCCACATTTAGGACATATTTCGGCTTTATCGTCGATTTCAGCACCGCAGTTTTTACAATACATCTTTTCACCACTATTTTATTATCCCTTCTATTTACTATATGAGAACTCATATATATATTTGTTATACGATTTTGAATATTATAATTCGATAACGTCTGAGACATATCCAAACTGTACAAAAAATTACATGCCCAGGACGGGATCCGAACCCGTGACCTCCAGATTTCTCAGGAAGCTTTAGCGCCTCTTCAAATTTACCCTATGAGTCTGGCGCCCTAACCAACTAGGCCACCTGGGCACAAACCTTTCCTACATGCAAAGGGTGTATTAAAATATATCGTATTCCTGCGCGATACTTTAATCCTGCGAAGGCATTTCGACAGCAGCCCCAACTTTTCTTAAATCCTCAAAAAAGCCGGGATACGAAATGCTTACAGATTCAATCGTATCAATCGTTGTATCGCCAGCCACCAATCCGGCAACAGCCAGCGCCATGACAATCCTGTGGTCATCCCAGCCGTGCACCTCTGCACCTTTTATCGCGCCGCCTTTTATTATCAGCCTGTCCTTTTCCTCTGTGATGTCCACGCCCATTTTCTTGAGTTCAACGGTCATCGCATGAAGCCTGTCGGTTTCCTTATACCTGACATGTTCTGCGTTCCCGATGACCATGGTTCCCTTCGAGGCCGCGCCAAGAACAGCCAGCGTTGGCACAAGGTCCGGGGTCTTCCCGACATCCACTTCGATGCCATTAAGCTCGCTCTTGCTTACCCTGACCTCTCCTTTTTTCTCGTTCCATGAGATTTGCGCTCCCATTTTCCCGAGTATCTCAATCAATGCCGAATCACCCTGCTCTGAAGGATACAGGTTCTTAATAGTAATATCACCGCACAGCGCACCTATCGCCATCATATACGATGCTGATGAAAAATCGCCCGGGACATTATAGGAACTCATGTCATATTCCTGCTCAGGCGGAATTGTAAAAGTGTTCGGGTTATCTGCTATTATTTTTGCGCCTGCGCCTTTTAGCATATCGATTGTAATATTCACATACGGTCTGGATTTCAATTCGCCTTTTATCATCACTTTTGTCCTGTTTGATGCAAACGGGCAGGCGATGAGGAGCGCGGATATGAACTGCGAACTTACCGAGCCGTCGATATAAACAGGTCCTCCCCTCATTTTCCCTCTAACCACAATCGGCGCCATTCCGTTATTGCGCGTGGAGAAAGCTTCAGCCCCGAGGTCGTTTAACGCATTCAGAAGCGGTGTATTGGGTCTTGTCCTGATGCTTGCATCGCCGGTCAGGACAGTTGCGCCGTTTACGAGCGATGCCACAGCGGTCATTATGCGAAGAGTGGTGCCTGAGTTTGCAACATCTATTACATTGTCGGGGATTCTTAATTTCCCGTCAAACCCTTTGACAACAAGAGAATCTTTTTTTGATACGATTTCAGCCCCGAAAGCTTCGGATGCCCTTATCGTTGCTTTTGTGTCTTCAGATATCAGCGGGTTATTAATTGTCGCTTTTTTTGAGAGCGCGGCTATTGCAATCGCCCTGTGGGTGTAGCTTTTTGAGGGTGGGGCGTTGACGGTTCCTTTTATGTCCGATTTTTGGATTGTCACTTTCATGTTTATGAATAGGCTAAATAAAGATGCAACTATTTATAATTGCTCTGTAGGGTCATAATTTGTTTTAAATCAGTAGCTATAAAACGGTTTTAACGTATTTTAATGCATAATTGGAGCCATGACATCAGGATAAACTGTATTGCAAAAAATTAACAGAATTGCATTAAACAGCTATTCTAACATTTTTCACCCGCTGGCTTTCCTTTTCCTCACAAAGTTTCAGTGTTATAATAAATTATAACGTAATCCCTGCTTTTGATGACTTCACTATAAGATAGTTGATGAATCCCGAGCAAGATACTAACATGAACTTCGCATCCTCAAAATCCAAATTAGGCTCATCTGATAACCCGTGGCGTATCCCCTCAGCAGCGTTTGTGTATGAATACATGTCAATAAATGCACGTCCCAAAGCAGGATGCAACTTCATCTTTTTACCCTTTTCTATTGTTTCTATAGCTATTGTTAAAGATGCTTTATTATTATTCGCTATTAGTTTGCAAATTGCCTCTACAGCACTAATAGATTCTTTTATAGAATTCCTATAATCAGGAGATTTTTTATCTGCAAGTAAATCAAGTGCTGTCTTTAAATGAATTTTAACAGGTTTTAATGAATCTGGAATCTCTAACGCTTCTTCTATTTCAGCTATTTCTTCTTCAGCGGTTATCTGTGTAATCTTCCCACCGACAAAACGATACGCTGATAATTCTTCCTTTAAAATATAATTGCATGATTCCATAAATTTTGGGTTTACAGAATTATTTTTATCAGGATAACTGTTAGCGATGAATTCTATAAAATCATAAACTTCATTACATTTGCAATTAAAATAATAATCTCTTATTTCTTTATATGTTTGAGGCCAATAGTCATTCATAGTATCTAGTGGTCGCTTATAGTAACTGTGCCATATTCTATTGAGCAAAGTCCTCAATTCAGGACAATTACTCCATTTGCTGATAAACGGAACACTACATTCATCCCAGAAATAACTTGCTAACGCATTCCATAACCTATTACGCAAATCGACATCCATATTATCAACTTGCATAACATTCTTGACTGGCTTGATACCTTTTCTTTGAGAAAATAACTCCATAATTACCGTCTTCAATTTCAATAATCTCTATTCATCAAATAACTTCCGATGCATCTTTATATTCGCTCATCAATTAATATATAGGTTGAAAAATGACACAAAAGGATTATGTAAAAGCAGAGCTTGATTTATTCAAAATAATGTTAACTGGGTTTCTTGGGACGATATTTGGACTCGGGTTATTTGATTTCCAAACAAAAGGGGCTTATTCTTTTGGTGCATGGGTTGGAATTGGATTTTTTCTTATTCTTTTCTTTATTTTCGCTAGAGAATATCGTAAAAGTATGGATGAATTAAAAGACTTGCCTTGATGCTTCTTACCAAATTTCGGCAAACTTATTTTCCGAGACAACAAATCTGCGTTTATCTGCGGTTTGTTTTGAATTAGAGATTTTATAATCATCAGGTCTAAGGTATATGCGAATAACGAAACAAGAGGATGAAAGTAATGTTAATATCTTTGAAGGATGTATCAAGGAAAGGGTGTTATAAACTATGGAAGTAACAAAGTTAGATGATTTCGGCCTGGAAACTCCGGTAAAGTGGTGAAAGAAATGAACGAAGATACGGGGAAGAAAGAACCTTCAAACATGAGATATATAATTATCGTTGCTGTTTTTATTATCATTGGCATATTCGCATACTTGTTTGCCAGACCGCCACTTCTGTCCGTATCCCCGGACCCGCCATCCTTTAATTTTGATAGCGCAGCAGGATATCAGACCTTCTCGATATTCAATACCGGTGGCGGGACATTGTCCTGGAGTGTAAGAACTGACCAGCCATGGTGGATAAAAGTTTACCCGGAAAGCGGAACCGGTTCCGGTACTGTTACCATTAATATCAATACCGTTGACCTCGTTCCTGGAAACTATAAAGGAACTATCACCGTAACCTCAAATGGCGGGGTAAAGAGTGGCAGCATATATCTAAATTTAGCATCAGCGCCATCTCGAATCGTTGATGAAACATCGGGAGCGAGAATAACCCTGGCTGTTGGTGAGACCTGGAGTATCGGTGATGGCTGGTCGGTCCAGGCACAGGCAATAGATGCCAAAGCAACCCCAAAACAGATATGGCTTGTCCTTTATAGAAATGAAAATAAATTAGATGATAGGGTTTTGTCCGAGGGTGAGACCTATAATTACAACAATGTTTTCAGCGTAAAGATATCCTCCATTTATGCCGGAGCTGTTAGTGATATGGCAACCCTTACGGATGTGAATTATCAGAAAGGTCAATAAGATTTATTGACCCTTTATTTCTTTTTAAAATCAAATTCTAGCTTTTTGTTGGATTCTCGAACTATCCTTTTCAGTTCTCGGAAACTGGCACTTCCGAGGTCTGAGCCCAGTGGGGAGGAAGGTAATAGTGCCTTTTGCGACAGGATTTCTCGACAAGTAAAAAGACCTACCTTGATGCTATTTACTAAATTTCGGCAAACCTATTTTCCGAGACCCTTCCCTGCCTTAACCCCGCTCTCATCTTTCGCCATATAGTATTTTTATAGAATCATTCTTGACACTAATCTCGACAATCTTGTAGCTTTTTAGTTCACCGATAGACAGAATTCATCGGAATTCTTATATAGAACAACAAACATTGATTTGCCAAAATAGCAGCCCGATAATTGTATAATTATATTAAATTTATATATAATCGGGTCATCAAAATAATATTACTAAAAACTGAAATCAGGAGGATAATTATCTATGGCAGCACAACTTGGCGGACAACCTATCATAATCTTAAGGGAAGGCACGGAGAGAACACGCGGGCAGGAAGCAAGGAATAATAACATCATGGCGGCAAAAGCAGTTGCAGACGCCGTGAGAACCACACTGGGACCAAAAGGCATGGATAAGATGCTTGTGGGCGGCGGGAATATTACAATCACAAACGACGGCGTCACCATCCTGAAGGAAATGGAAATAGAGCACCCGGCAGCAAAAATGCTCGTAGAGGTAGCAAAAACACAGGATGACGAAGTCGGGGATGGCACTACCACAGCCGCCGTTCTTACGGGAGAATTGCTGGTAAAAGCCCAGGAATTATTGAACCAGGACTTGCACCCCACAATAATAGTAACAGGCTACAGGATGGCCGCTGACAGGGCAATTGAACTCCTGAAGGAAATTACGCACACCATCACGGAGAATGATGAGGAGCATCTAATCAACATTGCAAGCACCGCAATGACAGGAAAGGGTGCCGAGGGTTCAAAAGAAAAACTTGCAAAAATCGCAGTTGCTGCTATCAAATCTATCGTAGATGAGGAAGACGGGAAGAAAGTAGTCGATATTGATAATATTAAAATCGAGAAAAAAGTAGGAAAAAGCGTTGATGATTGCGAATTTATCAAGGGGATTGTTCTTGATAAAGATAAAGCCCACAACAACATGCCAAACAAGGTTGCAGACGCAAAGATTGCGCTCATCACGCGGCCCATTGAATTCAGCAAGATGGAACTTGAAGCGGAGATTAATATTTCAACGCCGGATGAGCTTTCAAAATATCTTGACCAGGAAGAACAGATTGTCCATGATATCGTGAACCGGATCGCTGCCAGCGGCGCCAATGTTGTGCTGTGCCAGCTTGGTATAGAAGACCTCGCGCAGCATTTCCTTGCAAAAGCGAATATTCTTGCGGTACAACGCGTTGAGAAAAAGGATATCGAAAAGGTGGCACGGGCTATCGGGGCAAATCTCATTACAAGCCTTGACGATTTCGACGCCTTGGACTTGGGAAGCGCGGGACTTGTTGAATTGAAAGGTCACGGCGAGGATAAGATGCTTTATATTACGGAATGCAGCAATCCCAGGGCAGTATCGGTCATTATACACGGCGGCACAGAGCATGTACTGGAGAGCACCGAACGGGCTCTTGAAGATGCGCTAAGGGTTGTGGGCGTTGCGGTTGAAGATGAAAAACTTGTTGCAGGCGCAGGCTCGCCTGAAATCGAGCTTGCCTTGCGGTTAAAAGACTACGCATCGACATTGAAAGGCAGGGAGCAGCTTTCTGTGACAAAGTTTGCAGAGGCGCTTGAAATCATCCCGAAAACCCTTGCGGAAAATGCGGGGCTTGACCCCATAGATATGCTTGTGGAACTCCGCAGCCAGCATGAGAAGGGAAACAGGGATGCAGGGCTTAACGTATTCACGGGAAAAGCTGAAAATATGTGGAAGAACGGGGTTATTGAACCTCTTCGCGTCAAGACGCAGGCTATAAACTCGGCGACTGAAACCGCCATTATGATATTGAGAATAGATGACGTGCTTGCTGCTTCAGGCGGCGGCGCCTGACAGGGCGAAGCGTGCGGGGCTGGCGGAGCGCCATGCGGCATGGGCGGTATGGGAGGCATGCCTCCCGGTATGATGTGAAAGCCGGCGGCTTTCATTTCTTTTTCTGTGATGGCATTATAAAACTAAAAAAGCTTGGAAATTTGATTTTTATTTGGACAACACAATTTCAATAATGGACACGTTGGAATCTCCCCTATCCGTGGCGATTTTTTCAGTGCCTATTTTTATATCCTTTATTTTGGTATCGGGTAAGAACCTGTTCCTTGAAACTTCCACTGCATCCACGGCCCTTGATATTGCTTTTCCCCTTGCTTTGACTGCAACTTCGGATGCGCCGTTGTTAAATTGCGTTACTACTGCAAGAACATAGTTCATCACTGGTTTATTTCCGATATATACTACATTGTCGTCTGTCATAACTGTCCTCCCTGGATTTCAGGTATCAATTACTATGCCCATACATATATTTACCGAAATTTTTTTGATGAAAAATTTAATACTTATTGAATAGATTATCACATTCCCGCCATCAATAAAGAGTGCAAAAGCGTCTCCTTTATATCCATAAAGATACCACTAAAGAGACCATGATTAAGCTCTCGGAACTTTATTCCGGCAAGGCAAAGACGGTCTTTAAAACAGACAATCCTGAAAAGCTGATAATGGAATTCAGGGACAGCCTGACGGCTTTTGACGGCAAGAAGAAAAGCGAAGCTCCAAAAAAAGGATATTACAATGCCCAGATAGCTGCCAAGCTCCTGCGGCTTCTTGAGGAAAAAGGCATTAAAACGCATTTTGACAGTATGCTTTCCGGAACCGAGATGGTCGTGGACGCTGTGGATATCATAAAAATCGAAGTAATTGTGAGGAATATCGCAGCAGGTTCGCTTACCAAGAAATATCCATTCAATACCGGGCAGAAACTTGACCCCCCGATAATACTATTCGATTATAAGAGCGATGAATACGGCGACCCGATGATTAATGAAGACATTGCGCTTGCGCTTGGGATTGCAACGAAAGCTGAACTCTCAAAGATACGAAAACTTGCACTTTCGATTAATTCAATACTTATTGAATATCTGGATGAGAGAAATCTCTTGCTGCCTGACTTTAAACTTGAGTTCGGACGGCGCAAGGGAAAGATAGTCCTGGCTGATGAGATTTCATGCGATACATGCAGGTTCTGGGATAAAACAACAGGCGAATCCCTTGATAAGGATGTGTTCAGGTTTGATAAGGGAGACCTTGTAGCTGCTTATCGCGAGGTTGCAAGAAGGATAGTGCCTGAGATATTCGAGGAAAAATAACCTGAATCATAATTTCTCAAACACCATTTAAGTTTCCGCTTGTTTTTGATTTTTACCACATATATACATTTATTTAGAATGAGGAAATTTTTTTGGGAAAAGATATCAGGGAAAATCTGGCGTAATCTATATATACTATCGTCACTAACTTAAGGTTAGTAACCTCAAGTCACTAACTCGGGGTGAAGCATAAATATGGAATCGGCACAACTGTTGGACATACTCGGGAACGGGAACCGAAGGAAAATACTGCAGCTTCTGGCAAGCCGCCCCTGCTACATGAGCGAAATAGCAGAACGGCTGGACGTAGGCGCCAAAGCTGTCCTTGGGCATCTTCTGCTTCTTGAGAACGCAGGTCTTATTGAAGGCAACGTGGACGACCAGCGGCGCAAGTACTTCCATATAACAGACAACCTCCGTCTTGAAGTATTTGTGTCGCCTTATTCTTTTGAAGTGGAAACCACCACAATCGCTATCACAGAAGCGCCCGGGAACCATGTGAAATCCCGGGAAACCATCTCAGGGTTAAAATCCGTTTATAGCGAGGTGGAGGGGCTTCTGGAACACCGCCACTCCCTGATGGAGGAGTACCAGCAAGTCCAGTCAGGCATCACCGAGGCTATGGGGCGATGCATGAACGCCATCGAGGACGTCGCAGAAGACCACATTGAGGCTGAAATACTCTATGCACTAATTAAAGGCCCCATGACCCAGCGTGTGTTATCCATGCAGCTTGGCATACCTGAATATGTGCTTGAGGAATACCTGGATAGAATGGAACGAAAAGATATAATAAAAAAAGATGAAAATAATTACATTATAGGCTAAAGTATATAAAACTAAAATAGAAATAAAAATAGAGGTACAAATATGTTCGAAGGATGGAAAAGAACTGACAAGGGAATTTTTGAAGAATTCGAGAAGCAAATTGAAGAAATGAATGAGCTTATGGAGAAAATGATGCATGAAACCGGAAAAGAACCCATGGTTTACGGATTCAGCATGCATATCGGGCCTGACGGTGTCCCGCATGTGGAACACTTCGGGAACGTGAGGAAGGATGGTTTGGAGCAAATAGGCGGATTTCCCGGTCCAAAAGAGCAGGATGTGAGAGAACCATTTGCCAGTTCCATAATTGATGAGAAAAATAAAGAACTGTGCATAACCGCAGAAATGCCGGGAATTCAAAAAGAAGACATCGAACTCAATGCAACAGAGAACCGGCTGGTCATAAAAGCGGAGAGCTCGGACAGGAAATACTTTAAGACCATCGCAACTCCTTCACCTGTCGTTCCCGACAGCGCGAGAGCTAAATATAACAACGGTGTCCTTGAAATTACTCTCAAACTCAAAGGTTCACGCAAACCCGAAGGTAAAATTGTGAAAATCGAATAATTATAACAGGAGTTTAATAAGAGAATTATGGATAAAAAAGATAAAGCTGTGACTTTAAAGGTCATCGAAGCAAAATCATACGATGCAGGACGCGGTATTGCGCGATTGGACCCTGAGGCCGCCTATGAACTCGGTCTTCAAACCGGCGATGTCATAGGTATTGAAGGCACAAAAAGGACAGCGGCAATAATATGGCCGGGGTATCCTGAGGACAGCACCAGCGGTCTCATACGCATTGACGGGACTGTTAGACGAAATGCCGGCGTCAGCATCGATGACAGGGTGCATGTGCGAAAGATACATACGGCGCCCGCTGAAAAAATCCTGTTTTCACCCACGCAGCCCCTGAAAATCCAGGGCGGTGAGGCATATCTTGCCCATAACCTTGAAGGAAGGGTAATCACCCGCGGGGATGTAGTGGAATTGAATATCATGGGACGTCGCGTTGACCTTGTGGTCATCTCCATAAAACCCGTGGCTGACTCTGTCATAATCGGCTCGGGTACGAGTATAGAGATAAGCGATAAGCCAGCAAAAGAAATGCCCTCAATTCCGAGGGTCTCGTATGAAGATATCGGCGGGCTGGGAGATGAAGTAAGGAAAGTACGCGAGATGATTGAACTTCCTCTCCGGCATCCTGAGCTATTTGAACGCCTCGGGGTTGAAGCCCCGAAGGGTGTACTGCTTCACGGGCCGCCGGGAACAGGCAAGACCATGCTTGCAAAAGCCCTTGCATCAGAAACCAACGCGAATTTCCTCACTCTCAGCGGGCCTGAAATAATGAGTAAATTCTATGGCGAATCTGAAGAAAAACTAAGGGAGATATTCCAGCAGGCTGAGGATAATGCGCCCAGCATCATACTGATAGACGAGATAGACAGCATCGCCCCGAAAAGAGAGGAAGTTACAGGCGAAGTGGAGCGGCGCGTGGTTGCTCAGCTCCTGGCTGTGATGGACGGTCTTAAAGCCCGCGGCAAGGTCGTGGTAATAGGTGCCACGAACAGACCAAATGCAATTGATCCGGCGCTTCGCCGCCCGGGAAGGTTTGACCGTGAAATCGAGATTGGCGTCCCGGACAGGAAAGCGCGTTTTGAGATTCTGCAAATCCATACCAGGGGAATGCCCCTGGCTGATGATGTGAAACTTGAAAAATTTGCAGACATTTCTCACGGCTTTGTGGGCGCAGACCTTGCAGCCCTGGCCAGGGAGGCAGCCATGAGTTCCATAAGGCGCGTGCTGCCTGAGCTTGACCTTGAGGTCCAGAGCATCCCGGCAGATATCCTGAACAAGATGACAGTGACCGCAGAGGACTTCGGTAATGCCCTGCGTGAAATTACTCCATCGGCGCTTCGCGAGGTGTTCATCGAAACGCCAAATGTCCACTGGAGCGATATCGGTGGTCTTCTTGATGCAAAACAGGAATTAAAAGAGGCGGTTGAATGGCCTATGAAATATCCCCTGCTGTTCAAAGAGGCAAACGCAAAACCGCCGAAGGGAATCCTCCTTTACGGCCCGCCCGGAACAGGCAAGACAATGCTTGCAAAAGCTGTCGCTGCCGAAAGCGAGGCGAATTTCATAAGCGTAAAAGGCCCTGAATTCCTGAGCAAATGGGTTGGCGAAAGCGAAAAGGCGGTCCGCGAGACCTTCAGGAAGGCAAAACAGGCATCGCCGTGCATCATCTTCTTTGATGAGATTGATTCGATAACACCTGTACGCGGAACGGGTTCGGATTCCCATGTCACCGAGAGGGTTATCAGCCAGTTGCTATCAGAAATCGACGGGCTTGAAGAGCTGCACAACATTACCGTGATTGCAGCGACGAACAGGCCCGATATCATAGACCCGGCGCTTCTCCGACCCGGAAGGATTGACCGGCTTATCTATGTCACGCCGCCTGACAGGGACGCAAGACTGGAGATATTCAAGGTACACTCCGGCAAAACCCCGCTTGACAGCGATGTTGACCTTGATACGCTTGCTGATGACACGGAAGATTTCACAGGGGCGGACATTGCATCTGTGTGCAATGAAGCCACAATACTTGCCATCAGGGAGTATGTGACCTCGGGTAAGCCTACAGAGGATGAAAACTCTGTCAGGGGACTGAAAGTGGGCTACCATAATTTCAGGGACGCCATGGTAAAAGTAAAACCGTATTCAAAGAAGGAACTGGAGAAGTACACCAAGATATCCGAGAATTTCATATACCAGTAAACGTGGCCCCGGGAGAGAATGTTAAAAAACTCCCGGGTACTTTTTTCATTTTAATTGATTTTTTAGCGAAGTGTATATAATGACCCGGAACAATTAATACATAACAAAATTGACGGGTGATTTATGGCAGAAGATTTACTTACAACTATTTTAGCTTTTATTTATACCATAGGGCACTGGATAGGTGAAAAGATAGTAGAACTGATTCAATCCGTTGCAGGGATAATAATCCCGCAGTCGATAGTGGATGCCATCGGGATGCTTGTTATACTTACAATATTCCTGGCAATAGCAGAAGTGGCAAAAAAGGCGATATGGATAGTTGTGGCAGTGGGCTGGGTGCTGATAATTGTGCGGATTGTAATATTGATGATAGGATAAAATTACCGACACAGCAGCCTGCACGTCTTGCATATCGTTTCACTGCTTGGCTCACCGCATTTTTCGCACTGCAAAACCTGTGTGCCTAGAGGATTCAATACCTTCGAGATGGCTTCAAACCCGCGAAGTAAGGAGTACTTTGTACCCGGATGTTTCACCTCATAATTGTTAATTATTTCACGTATCTCGTTCCGAAGCGCCTCACCCGAATACGGGCACTCATCCGTACTCACTGGCAGGTCATTCAGGAATCCGTAAAGCGCCACTTCTTTTTCAGGAATGCTTCGGAGAGGCTTTATTCGAAGAACCATGCCGGGCTGGATTGCATCAGGAAGCATTCTTTTAATCCGGTCCACATCCCCCCGAAGGTAATTCATCAATATGGTCTGGGATTCATCATCAAGATTGTGACCTATTGCGAGCTTTGTCGCGCTAAGTTCCCTTGCAGCTTTATTGAGAAGGTTTTTACGCAGCACTCCGCACAAGGTGCATGCTGCATGTTCTTTCTTCCCTGTAAGTTCATCAAGCGTGATACCAAACCCGTCACCAAACGAACTGACCTTAAGGGGAATTCCCAGTTCGCCCGTAAGCTTTTCAGCATGTTTTATCGTGTTCTCCCTGTATCCACTGATACCCTCATCTATTGTGATGGCTAAAAGTTCAATATCGGGTCGATTCTTGAAAATCTTGTGCAATATATAGAGCAGTGCAATGCTGTCCTTTCCCCCGCTTAATGCCACTGCTATCCTGTCATCACGCTTTACCATTTTGAACTTTCGGATATCGCGTTTTATTTTTCTTTCCACATCCTCGATAAAATGAACTTTACACAGGTGTGCATTTGAGTATTTCTGGTACAAGACAGCGCTTTTGCTGCATCTCTGGCATTTCATGTATCCTGTGTAAACGTTAAACTTTTATTAATAACCTGTCCAATAGGCGTATCAAAATAGTAAGCTATTTATTGTATCAAATCATCATCGTGTTCCAAGAAGGCCAGAATAAAAAACGGGTACTCTGTTCTGTCTTTGAGATGGATAATGTGAATCATAACAACGGTGGAAAACGAGAAATGTTTTCAAAAAATGAAAAATTACAACCCTGCTGGCATAGATTTATAGCTATATCTTTATTTTATATATATTTCATAATATTGATTGCTCCAACCGGGGCTATAGGCTTGGATGCTCTTAATAATTCTTGCGTAGATTGCCATAAAACATTATCCCCATTTACAGATGAGCAGAACCGTTTTAATGAAATAAGACTCAACCATACCGAGAGAAATATCTCCTGCTCGCTTGAATGCCACGAAGACGTCATCCGTAAAAGAGCCTCTGACAATTTCCAGCAGTGGTCTGATTCTGACCATTCAAAATATTACGTGACCTGCGATGCCTGCCACGGCGGGGACCCCACTGCAAAAACGGAAGCCGGGGCTCATGCCGCAATGAAAAGCCCAAATGACCCAAGCAGTTCTGTTTATTTTAAAAATATTCCCGACACATGCGGGAAATGCCATGCTGAGGAACTTGACCATTTCAAGAACACCATGCACTACCAGAGGTTGAAATCCGAATCCCTTGCTCCTTCCTGTAATATATGCCATAAACCTCATACATTTAAGGTACTTAAAGCGTCCGAACTCATTCCACTTTGCAGTGTTTGCCATAACCCCAAAGACCAGATAGCAACGGCGAGTGTCCCGCAGGATGCAAAACGCGCCCTTGAAAAAGCCAATGAATTCCAGGAAGAGGTATTTAAAGCAAGAAAAGCGGTCGAGAATGCAAAGGCAAGCGGGAAAGATGTCTCATCGGCACAGCTTGACCTGGATAAAGCAAATGCAGTCATGAAAGACATTCCATATTTATGGCATGCATTTAATCTTAAGGATTTTGACAGGCAAATACAGGGCGGGATTGATTCTGCTAAAAAGGCTGAATATAAAACTTCTGGCGTTGAACCCACCGTACCGCCGCGCACGCCGGGTTTTGGGATTATCATGGCAATAGGAATATTTGCAGTGTTATACTTATTCAGAAAACGGTGAGTGACCCTAATGGATAAGATATCACTTTCTGCAGCAGTCAAGAGTTGGATTTCAAGAAATAAACTATCAATCGTAATTGTATTGATTGTCCTTCTTTCCGTGATGTTTGTTGCCACAGAAAAAATGCTGGAAATCACAGAAAATCCTGCATTTTGCGGAAAGAATTGCCATATAATGAGACCGTATTACGACTCATGGCGAACTTCTTCCCATAATGATGTCCGATGCGTTGAATGCCATTATGAACCTGGGTTGATTGGACATTTAAAAGGCAAGATTAATGGGCTTATGCAGTTTTACAGTTATGAAACCACGGTTGAAGAATATTCAGGGAAATTGTATGCAAGGGTGATGGATAAAAACTGTCTTATCTGCCATGAAAAGCGTATATTTTCCTCGGATGTACCATATACAGGCGTCAATTTCAGTCACAAGAACCATCTGCTTCAATCCAAAAGGGGGATTGGTTTGACGTGCACAAGCTGTCATTCCATGCTTGTCATCGGTATGAAAGAGCACCAGTCTGTATCTGATCCATCGTGCAATCAATGCCATCCTGGCATTGCCAGAAATGATATCGGACATATTGTGGTGACCACTTCAACCTGTTTTACCTGTCATTTCAGGGACGTGCCCGGCAATACCTCGGTATCGGGGTGTCCATCCTGTCACGGACCGCCAAAAGAAATGCACCGGAATTATACTAACTTCAATCATACGAGTCATCTGAACCGGGGTTATGAATGCCTGACATGCCATACAAACCTTTCAACAGGAGCTAACGATATAGTCCCGAAAGATAAATGCTATTCATGCCATAATATCAGGGAAAGGGTAGACAAATACGATGATTTCGCATTCGTGCATAAGACTCATGTAACGAACAACAAGATCGCCTGTTATAACTGCCATTCTGATGTAAAGCATACTCCCACAATAAAGGGGAATCTATGCGCTACCTGCCACAGCAAAGAGCATCCTGCAGACTGGTTGAAAACGCATAAGACGCAGGTTTTGATAGGTAAGGTGTGCAGTGATTGCCATCAACCCAAGTTTTGCGCAGATTGCCATGCCACTGGAGTAGCCAGTGGCAAAACAGGAAAGTAATTGATAAAACAGTACCCTTTCTTGCGGGTACGTTTTTCTTTTTTATTTTGACTGGTTTTTGGAGCAGCCTTAACCTGATTTTGTCAGACTCTCACGGATACCCGAATACACAACCTCAACCTTACAATATCTGCCATCTACATGAAACTTAAAAAAATTATCTATTAAATGTAATTTTCTCGCTTTTTTCATTCATCTGTCTCATTATCTCTTCATACTCAAGCGGATGTTCATGTTTCATCTGCTCCTCTGAGAGGTTGCCCGTAACCCATGCTTTTGACATCGGGAAAACCTCAGGGCTGTAATGAACATTCCACCAGTGGACTATGAAAATAAACAGGGTTGCCAGTAACGCCTCGTCTGTATGAATGATAGTTGACAGGTGCACATATGCATAGGGAATATATTCCATAGCAACAAAAGGAAACAGCATGATAAGTCCGGTAACACAGAGCATCACCATTCCCCAGAAGGCGCCCCAGTAATCGAATTTTTCCTTCCAGCTATACCTTCCGAATTTCGGATGCTCTGCCTTCCCGACATAGAATAGTATTGTCTGCCAGAAATCCTTTACATCTGTTAAAGTAGGCCACACTTTGCGCTCAAGCAATGGTTCCTTATCAACAAAAACATGATACCCAACATGGTATATCCCCAGAAGAACCATTCCAATACCGGCAGTATGGTGTATAAGAGTCCTCATTTCAAATCCGCCCAGAAAATTTATGATTACCGGAGACCACCATGCGTCAGGGAATTTAAGGGGCATTCCGCTGATTACAAGGAGCATGAAAGTCCCGATCATTACCCAGTGCTCTAAAAGTTGATTGAAAGTGAACCTTTTGAAGAAAACTTCTCCCATAGTATTATCTCCTCTTAATTCCGAATCGGAAACCTCAAGTAATTTTTGTCCTGGCATTATTACCATCTCTTGTGGACTTTAAGCCGTGAAAGAAAATCCAGAATAACCATCCCGGCAAAGATGCCGATGACCCCGGTCGTTAATACCTTGAAAAATATTGCTATCCAGTAAGCAAGGTCGAAAGGGCCGAAGAAATAATCTTTCATCTGGGGTTCCAGACTTGTTTTGTTGAAAACGAGTTCACCTGTATGGAGTGATTCCTTGTCATGTACCAGTCCTGAGGCTATCTTGGCATCAAAATTGACTCCAGGATGGCAATTCGTCTTACCGCATGTTTTGGGAAGGTTTTCCGGGTATGTGCTGGAAGCAGGGTCTGTGTGGGATTTTGTATTATGGTTGTTATGGCAGTCCGAACATGTGGCGACAAGGGTATAACCCTTATCCAACGCTCTCCAGTGGAAAGATTCTTTATACGTATCAAACCTGTCAGTCTTGATACCATAATACCATGCGCTCATCATTTCCTTGTTCGAGTGGCATTTAGCGCATGTTGCAGGGCTGTTCTGGTGGTTCGAGGATGAATTTGGGTCTGAGATTGCCCTAATTTCATGAATCCCATGACAATCCGTACATGTTGCCGCTTCAGGATGACCTTTTTTAATCTGTTCCCAGTGGATGCTCATCTTATAATCGTTTGTTTCCTTTGGATGGCATTTTGAGCAGACGTTTGTTATATTGTTCCTGGTAGGTCTTCCGATAAAATCCCCGGACATCACGCTGTAAGATATCACGGAAGCATTCGACTGGTCATTCCCCCCATGACAATCGGCGCATGTGAAACCCTTTTGATAATGGATATTATTCCTGAATTCGGATACCACCTTGGTATGGCAATGATAGCATGAAATATCTTCCTGTGCATAACCAACCGAAGTAAATAATGAGATTAAAAGTATTAAAATCAATACAAATTTATTTTTTAATAATAAATACAGGTTTTTTCCCGGGGACGCCATTTGAGTTACCTTGCCTGATATGTTTTGTTTCCTATCCTTATACCCGTTTTTGTCCCGTTTTTGATTGTATTACTTCTTGACCTGATACTTTATATAATTTATCGTTTTTTTTATCATTATTTTATGTGTTCATTAGGCTATTTCCGAAACTTGAATATCCATAATTAGATAAATAATGAAACTATCCTGAATCAATCGCATTATATGATGAAAACCGACGAAATTGAAAAGGAGATACAATCCATAGCATCCTTCCCTGATGAGAAATTCATAGAGATAATCCGTGAAGTGGGATTTGAATGCGATTGCTGCGGTAAGTGCTGTACCAGCGAATTCAACGACCATGTATTTCTCCTCGATGACGATGCCGAAAGATTAATCAAGAATTGCGGCGGCGGCAATCTTTGCCCTGCGCCTTATTTTGATGTATGTGATAATCTTGGCAGGTTCTATGTTATGGGTTATGCCCTCAAAAATAAACCATGGGGCGAATGCATATTCTATACGGGCGGAAGGTGCGAACATTACGCAATTCGACCTGATATTTGCAGGATTTTCCCTTACATGCTTCACAGGGAACCGGATGAAGAGGGAAACATTGAGTTCAGGCAGGTAGGCGGTTTAAACAGGCACGGATTATACCACAACGATATAAGCGACGAAACGTGCAAAGAAATATTAAAAACTGTGAAAAAATATGAATCTGATTTCCTGAGGCAAAAACTGGGGTTCATACGCGAGATAGAAAAACACTTCAAAAAGCATAATCTCAAACAAAGCCGGCAGATGTATGACAGGATGATGAGGGAGTACGCGAAAGGCAAAGACATTGAGGTTTATGTATTCTTCAGGGGAACATTTAAAAAAGAAATAATTTCCAAACACATTATTAACCCCTAAAACAAAAGAATATCAATTATTACAGGTGAATACACAATGCCAAAAGGATGCGATTATTGCGGTTTCAAGGACCCGCTGCCGTTTACATGCAAGTTTTGCGGCAGGACATATTGTTATAATCACCGCCTGCCCGAATCGCATGATTGTGCCGGGCTTGCATCTTACAAAGAGCGTGTCCGTGAGAGTGGAAAATTGTATCAATATGAACCCGAATTAATTGCGAAGAAACAGCGTGGGCACTATTTTAATACATTTTCCAGGGCAATTTCGATAATAAAAAGCAACTATTCGCTGACAATTTTGACATTAGCTATCATATCTTTCTTTTTGCAGTACATTATCCAGGGATATACTTCATACCTGGCTCTTTACCCTGCGGCTATAGCCGCACGTCCGTGGACTCTTGTCACACATATGTTCCTTCATTCCGGTCCTATACACCTTTTATTTAACATGATGTTCTTATTCTTTTTCGGGCCCGAGCTTGAACGAAGGATTGGCGGAAAAAGGTTCCTTGCTGTATTTTTTGCTTCAGGAATAGTTGCTGCGATAGGTTATTCGATATGGACTCTGCTTGTCCTGAAAAATCCTTTTGCCTCCGCAGTCGGGGCAAGCGGTGCATTGTTCGGGATATTTGCCTGCCTTGCGGTTCTTGCTCCGCATATTCAGGTGTATATTTACTTTATACCCATGAAAATAACACACGCGTTGATCTTTTTTGCCCTGTTTGACCTCCTGTTCATAGGCTCCGGAGATGCGATAGCACGCAGCGCCCATTTAAGCGGGGTAATCGCGGGACTTATCATAGGCGATCATATCAAAAAGACTGGAAACTATATCGGCTATTGAATATCCCTGACTTCTTTTGGCCCGACTACCCGCTTATAGTCGCTGTGGTATTCGTAGGTTTTATTCATCGCCTCAAGTATTATGCGAAATCCCGGCGTGATCACCGGCGCATACGTCGTATCCATCTCCTGATAACCAAGACGGCTATCACGCCAGTTTACAACTTCCAGTTTGACCAATTTTATTTCATCCGTGGTGATATTCAATCGATGCGCAAGGTCTTCTCTTGCAATATCCACCACAGGTGATTCAGGGAAGATAGTATTGTTAGAAATGGTTTCCGGTTTTACATCTAGGCAGCCGGAAACAAGAAGCATCATAAACAGGAGCGCGGAGATTTTCATAAAACCGTATTATTGTCAGGGAATATTAAATATTATATGGTAAAGGCAGTACGAAGAAACTTGCGACCTGCTGTTTAATCGAAAACTATTTTTACGTTGAGTCTAATTATAGACTGCTATTATTTTAGGATAGCTTTTATATAAATTATTGCAATAATTACATTGGATGTGAAATATAGTGGAAGATAAAGAATTACCAGGCAATGTTCCCTTAAGACTGGGCGAATATGTCCGGGTGCTGAAGCTGACAAGGAAACCAACGAGAGAGGAGTTTACCGTAATTGCAAAAGTAGCCGGGGCAGGCATATTATTGGTCGGATTTATAGGGTTTATCATATATTTAATAATAACAGTAATGCCGGGCTGGTTTAAATGAATGATGTAGTTTCAACAGCCATATATGTTGTAAAGACAACAGCAAACCAGGAAAGAACCGTTGCCAACCTTATGGAGAAAGTGGCAAAAAAGGAACATCTTGGAATTCATGCCATCCTTGCGCCGGACGAGTTAAAAGGATATGTTCTTGTCGAGGCAGCAGGTCCTGAAGTCGTTGACCAGGTCATCCAGAACGTGCCGCATGCAAGGACTCTGGTGAAAGGGCAGTCAAGTTTCGACGAAATCGCGCACTTTCTCGTGCCAAAACTTACCGTAACCGGCATAACCGAAGGAAGTATAGTGGAACTTATTTCTGGTCCTTTCAAGGGAGAAAAGGCAAGAGTAAAAAGGATTGATGAAACTCATGAAGAGATTACCGTAGAACTGTTCGAGGCGATGGTTCCCATTCCGGTCACAGTTCGCGGGGATAATGTGAGAATATTGAAACGTGAGGAAGAAGAGAAATAATATTAATAGGAGAAATCAAAAATGGTTAGCGTTGTAGAAGCATTAGTCTCCGGCGGTTCAGCCACCCCGGGTCCGCCACTTGGTCCTTCACTCGGGCCGCTTGGCGTAAATGTAAAAGCGATTATAGATAAGATAAATGAGCAAACAAAAGCGTTCAGCGGAATGCAAGTCCCGGTTAAAGTAATCGTGGATGATAAGAAACAATTCACGGTACAGGTTGGAACCCCGCCGACTTCAGCACTCATAAAGAAAGAGGCAGGCGTCGAGACCGGCTCAGGGACACCGAACACGAAGACTGTGGGCAATATTACTGTGAAACAGGCAGTAAAGATTGCGCGCATGAAGAAGAACGACACCCTTGCAAAGTCATTGAAGAATGTTGTCAAAGAGGTTGTTGGCTCATGCGTCCCGCTTGGGGTTACTTTTGAGGGCTTAAAACCCAAGGAAGCTATTGCAGCTATTAATAGCGGTAAATTCGACTCGGAGTTTTCCGAGCCGCTGTAATTTTTTTATTATTGTCTAACAGCTTTCTTGGCGCGCTCTATCATCCTTTGAACATTAACTTCACTTACATGAATAGATTTTGCTTGCTCATGTATTTCCGCAAGGATTTTCTCTTTTGATTTTGAAGGCATCAAGCTGAGAAGATTTTTCACATCCATTCCTCGGTCTCTACAATTTCCTCGATTAGTTTTTTATCTTCAAGTTTTATGGAATCTGTGATTCTTTCGGTTATGTTTTCAACAGGTTTTACCAGAAGTTCTTTATCCCTGATGCTTAAAACGACTTTTTTACCAATAGTTAATCCCAATTCGGACATCAAAGCCTTCGGAAGTTCAATTATTCCACCCTTTTTAATTACTACGTCGGTCATGTTATATTATTATTAACCTCAGCCTTTATTATTCTTTCTAACAGGCTCTGCTTATCCCCACATCAGCCCTGTTCTCCGTGATGTGCAGGCAGGTGAGGGCGCCGATGGCGGTGTAGTTGAGGAGAGCATAGTGTCATTTTATGTTAAGGTTTTCTGGATTCGTTTTCGTAAGAAGACTAATAAATGATTAAGGTAATAACTACGTGCAGGTGCAATTCATGGAAACTACATCAAAATATGAGAAACAGATTTTGGAAGACATTAGAGGGCTTCCTCCTTCTCTATTACCAAAAATATCAAAATTAATACATTTTGTTAAAGATGAATTATTAAGTGAAATTGAAAAACGCAGTCTTAAAAATAAGAATCAGTTTGTTTCACTTGAAGGGATATTTCAAGGTGAAATCGAGCATACGGATGAAGAAATAAGGGCAGCCCGGATAAAATTAAAAGAAATATGACTTATTATATTATCGATACTCACAGTCTTGTATGGTTTCTGGAAAAAAGTCCGAAACTGGGCAAAAAAGCAAGAAATGCCCTTTTAGATTCGGACTCCTCACTCATTATACCGACTATAGTATTGGCAGAGATTAAATTTTTATTTGCGAAAAATAAATTTTCAACAACATTAAGTAATGTTTTCAGCGTAATAGAAAAAGATCCGAGATGTATTATCCAGCCATTGGATGTGGATATAGTGAATTTGCTCCCAACAACGCTAGAAATACATGATGCGATTATTACTGCAACAGCGCTTCTTTTCAATGAAAAATCGGGTTCTGAGAATGTCATCCTCATTACGAAAGATGAGGAGATTACCAGAAGCAAGATAGTGAAAACGATCTGGTGATTTTGATAAATTCGTTATTTTTATTGCAAATCTCCCCTGAGTTCTCAGCTTATCCCCACATCTGCCCTGTTCTCCGTGATGTGCAGGTAGGTGAGGGCGCCGATAGTGGTGTAGTTGATGAGCATGGTGGAATTAACGTCAAGTATCTCTAATTTCATCCTCAATCATTCCTTCCAGTTCTTCCAGAATTTCCTCTATGGTTACTTCTTCAGATTCAAGAATAGCATCTTTAAGATGTTTGTGATGAGGAAAAGTCCTGATTTGCCTGTGGTGCGGCGCGTTATCCCACCTGATGATAAGTTCCGACCCTTTTGATATATGATACGCATATCTTTGAAGTTGTGGAGTCGCATGCTCCCAAACATGAAGCATCCAGCCATTTATTAAGCGCGCTTCGATTTTTAACTTGTAGTATTCTCCATAAGCATCGGAATCTATCGAGAGAATGGTTTCAATAATCCTGGATTCCTTTAAAATTTTTACAGTTCTATGCACTTATACCAATCTCTTTTGCTGCTTGCTTCCATGCCTTCAGCATATTTTTTGCAGCTTCCCATTCCATCCATTCATCTTCTTCTGCTATGGATGCGCCTTTTTCTAATTTCTTTGAAAAAGCATTAAATGATATACTATATTTTTGCTCAAATGCTCTGAGCTGCTTTTGATAAATTTCTATTTTATGTCGGATTAATTCCGCAGTAACATCCCTGATAAATTCCCTTGTAGAATCGTATAAACCTAGTTCCATAAATGGCTTGGCAATATGTTTGAACTCGGACAAAACTTCATTTTCAATCTCAGAACTCATAATATTCTTTTAGAACCTCAATGATAAAAGCTTTTGCGCCTTAACTTATCCCCACATCAGCCCTGTTCTCCGTGATGTGCAGGTAGGTGAGGGCGCTGGTGGTGTAGTTGAGGAGCATGGAGGAGCCTATAGAAGCCCAACTATGCTTCTACCGCACTTTTTGTGTTGCGGGCAGAACTAACTATATCTACGATATATCCTCTCTTTTTCTCATTTATACAGCCGGTTATATCCTGAATAAACGACGCTGTTTTGGTGTCAAAATATTTCTCTCCGCATCGCGTGCAGACTTCAGCAGGTATATCTTTTACCACAACGCCCTTAACCTCCACGTCCACAAGCGATAATTTGACTTCTCCCTTGCACATATAGCATGTTTTCATTTTATTTCCTCTTTTTATAATTATCAGTCCATTTTGATGCATCTGGTATATAGACGGTGATTATTATCAGCGCATCTTCATGAGGGGCGCAGACAACGTGCACAGGCTTGCCAGCTATTGAACAGAGCACCATACAGCTTATTCCTCTTGGGTCGTCGGGATATTCTTCGATTACTTCAAATCCTGATTTTAAAGCATTCTCAAGCTGTTCAGCCGTTATGCCGTCTGAAGCTTCTTCTTTTAGAGCATGAATTGTATGTTTGAGATTATTTAGCCTTAAGGTTATCTCCTGTTTATTGTTCATTTTTTCATTCTACCCTCCAAATAGTTCGTTTTCTTATAAAGGTAACTTATTCTTTTTCCTGCGAGTTTTCAGATGCTCAACTTATCCCCACATCAGCCCTGTTCTCCGTGATGTGCAGGTAGGTGAGGGCGCCGCTGTGTAGTTGAGGAGCATGGTGGAATTGCAGCATCCGAATTTGCTTTTAAAATTATGCCTTGAAAAGTTGATAAAACCAATTCTAACAATTATGACAGGCCCGAATCAAAGGTTATCGTGCTCTATATTTCCGTTTTGTAACAGTCTTTTGCTTAGCTGTGCTTTGCGCCTTCTCTTTTGGTTCTATCCACTCTCCCCCTTTATGCCACTCCTCATCAAATTTAGGCCACAGCGTCACTAAATCCAGAAGTTCTTCTTCATTCTTTGCCTTGAATTCTTTTATTTTTACCACACTCATTTCTGATACTTCCTCCTATAAAAGCTTTTATGCTCTTCTGACGCTTTCCGTCCGCTGAATATTCTAAGCTTGCCTCTGCGAGGAGTGGCAATTGCCAGAATATATTTTCCATAGGCTTTTCCAACGATGAGATATCGAAGCTCGCCCTTATATTTGAACTTCTTTTTGTAGCATGGGTGGCGGAATATCTCTTCGTATTCTTCTTTTGTGATACCGTGGTTGAATGCCCGCAAGGCATATTCCAAATCCTGAGGCTTAATATTATCCCAGTTTACCATCCTGACTCCTGCTTTTGAAGTGTTATCGCATAAAATTATAATGCTCTATATCGATTCAAATCTTTAATACTTTTCTTGATACAGGAGATAAAAAAACTGAAAACTCCACCTTTATTATTCTTTCTACGAGCATTGGAATTTCAGCTTATCCCCACATCAGCCCTGTTCTCCGTGATGTGCAGGTAGGTGAGGGCGCCGGGGCCGGGGTCGTAGTTTAATGTATATGTCGATCTTGAGTAATCCACATGATTTTCATGTTCTACTTTTATTGTGAAATCAGTTCCCAAAAGCTGGAAATAATGCTCGATAATATTGTATAAACTCGTCTGATTGTATTGGATGGGAGGTTTGCAATACTGTGGAGTCCATGTTTGAGAACAATGACTATCATCATATGTAAGGTTCATGCTCCTATTCAAGAAATCAAAATTGAAGGGGTAAGAGGTATCAGTGTAGCTGTATTTCCACTCTTCATCTGGATTCGGGTTCTTCCCTTCATATTTCACTTCGATGTCTACTACTCCGTTTCCATCCCTGTGAAGGTCTATTTTAAACTCATATCCTGTTTCATTTTTAACTTCAAGTTCCAACTTTATTTCATCTGTCGGTGCCGTCGAGAAAAGATTAACTGAAAAATTGTTTAAAGGAGTCGGGTTGCTTGTGTTAACATTCCTTATAACAATTTGGCCAGGCAGGGAAAAAGTTCCCATAGGGGATGTCACTTCAAGCTCGATAATAGCAGTCTTGCCTGTGTCATTGACTGAAATATTCGTATAACTGAGCGTTCTCGCATAGTCAGCCCATGCCTTATAATAATCACTCGTGATATTGACATTTACTTTTCCAATATCGCTGCCGTTTACCGGATTCGTCCTTCCTGCGATACTTGCATTGGGATACTGTATTATTGTTGCCATTTTCTTGAAAGAAACTACCGCAGTCCCTTTTCCACCGACAGACGCACTGCCGCTAACATTAATTACTGGAAGTGTTAATGTCCAGCCGTTATAATGTATTTCAGGCGGAGAAAGCATAACCGTGCCCCCGCCTGCATATTGCGCCCATACCCCGCCGCCCTCGTAAGCTACAATCCTGTCCCCAAGAGTATATTTTACCCTTCCCATAGGTATAGTGACATTAAAAGAACTGCTATTTACAACCATATAACTCGGATTTGTTGAGCTGTTCGGCTCAACCGTCATTGTGCCCCCTCCGAGATTGATATTTGTTACCTGAAGCGGCGACTCGCCCAGCGTTACCCTGCTCGCCCGCGAGTCAAGGACAGTAAATGCCTGTTCCGTATTTTTGGAATTTGCCATATCCTCCAGGCTGTAAATCGCAGGCACGCCGTAAAGGGCTATCATGCCAACTCCAAGAATAGTGATAAACAGGATAAGGATGTGACCTATGACTTCAGAAGCTGCAGTTTCTGAGCTTAGGAGCTTCATACGACCTCCGTGTCTAATTGGATGTTCAATATATATACATCTATATTATTCGTTGTATCAAATCTTGCTATTAACTCGCTCGTTGTTGTGCCAGATGTAAGGATGCTCCACGACATTATATTTTTAAAATAGTTTTCCCAGCCCCTGTTGTAATCGCCAGTTATGGTTACAATGATATTGCTTACATTTTTATAAAAAGTAACACGCGGCACACCTTTAACCGTAACCCTGCTCATGCCGCTGCCGCCTGCTGATGAAATCCCTCCTATGGTAAC
This sequence comes from Candidatus Methanoperedens sp., assembly GCA_049303315.1. Lineage (GTDB taxonomy): Archaea > Halobacteriota > Methanosarcinia > Methanosarcinales > Methanoperedenaceae > Methanoperedens. The sequence goes on along the minus strand of JBAQMZ010000032.1, from coordinate 18,164 downwards.
GATAGGAATCACGAGCACATTGCTCTGGTTGGTAATAAGCGGTTTTGAAACAAGTATCGTATTCCCATTCGGATACTTTGCCCATACCCCTGTGCCTTCATAAGCGACATAAGTGTCCCCCACGGTACTTTCGATGCTTCGCATCTGACTGTCAACCAGAGTGATGGTTTGGTTCGTTGAATTTGTTGCATTAATTTTGATCGAACTGCTTCCCGTAACGCTCAGCGACCCGCCGTACATCTTTAGCTCAACGCTCTGTGAAGGCGCCTGCCCAATCACAACTTTATTGACGTTATTTGCCAGAACAATAAAACTCTGCTTGGTATTTTCTATGTGGTTTGCCTCCTGCGCATTCTTTATTATCGGGTAGCCTGCCACTCCTATAATCCCGATGGATAACACCAGTAACCCGAGGATTGTTACAAAGTCCACTACTTCAGAGACTGCATCTTCCGAGGAAAGAAGTTTAATGGATTTCATTGCTGTTTAATTTTCATTGAATTATTGTTGTTATCGTATCTCAGTGTATAGTCCTGCGCATTGCTGTATATCTGCTCAGTTATGTTATAGGAAGAATTGAAAGGTATCCAGGCTTTTGCATCATTTTCCGCATCCAGGAATATCCTTTCCCTGGTTATATTGATGCCATATTCCTGATTTGCAATGGATGCGGGAATTGAAAAATCATATTCCAGTTGGTTCACAGCGCCCCCGTTTGATTTTGTTATATTTACGAGGGTATCCATGGAAGCTACCCGTGCTGCAAATCCGCTTCCCAGGATATCAAAACTTTCCCTCATTGCCGCTTGTTGGGAGTGCAGCGTGAGCGTATAAAAAGAAAGAATGGTTGCAGAGAAAATCATCACTGTAATGAATAAAATGAGAATGAAACCTATCGTAATGGATACCGCATCCTCATTTTTCAGGAGATTTTTTTGATTCATAGGTTTCACCACGGCACTGAAACAGGAATCGTGATATTGGTGCGCATAATGCTGGTGGAAAGGGTTACTGTTGAGTAAAGGATATAATCGCGGGCACGGGTGAAGGCTCTGCCTGATGCTGTGCCGTTGATGCTGTAGTTGCCATACGCATTTGCACCGTTCAAGAATGTAATGGAATAGGGAGGTAATACATTAGAAGAAATATTTGTGCTATTAAAGGAATTAGACCCTGCAGGTAAAGTAATATTCCAGAATGAAGTTGTATTTGTTATGTTGATATAGAAAGTTCCCGATGTTATATAGACTGTAATGTTGCTTTTGTTAACGTTCTGGATTACAACCCAGTTCGTTGCTCCATTTGCTGTCCCATTTTCAGTGAAATTAGCGTAATTACTGTTATTCCAGTTGCTCACATCCCAGCTCACGTTCACACCCTCCCCATGCAGGGCATAAATTTTTGGCAGATTAGCACTGAAATTTTGCGTCTGGTTTGTGAAATTGGCAATCATGTTCTCCTTTGGCGCGCTGACATTGGTAGCGTTCCTGTATGCACTTTTCATTTCATCCCCGCTGATACGCATCAGGTTCACTATATCATATTTTATTGGGTCTCCTCCCGCTTCCCCAGCCATATTGCTTTCAAATATGATATTATTGAGCATCACCGTGGTTATTACAAGTCCAATAGCAATAATGAAACCTGCAAGCAGCATAAACTGGGCATCTTCGTTTTTTATTATTCCCATCACATTCTCCATAAAATAAGTTTTACATCAACAATATTATACAGGTTTGTTGATGGATCGATGTCAGGTATTGGATAGTTGGCAGACGGAGTAAAATCAGTATTTTGCAATACGATTTTCCTTGAAACTATTACGGCGTTTTCTGAGGGGTCGCCGTTGTATATCATTCTCTCGGTGGAATAAGAAGCTCCGTTATCAGATAGGAAAGTCAGCGCTACATTATGGGCAATGCCCTGCCCGATTAAAGTAGCGTTTAAAATATTGGTCAGGTTATTGGCAAGATTCGCCGTGCCGCCTTTTTCCATATAGTTAGTTCCGCTCCAGATATATTCACTGCCGTTCCACGTGAGCACATCGTTCTTAAGCATTGAATTATATCCCGGCTCGGCATAATCCAGCGCCCCCAGAATATCCTGTCCAAGCACCTGAAGCTCGGTTTCCACATGCACGTTTGCGGTTGAAGAAGTAAGCGGCGTCATCGAGGTCGCGTCTATGGCATATACTATGACAAGAAGCATTATTGTAGCAGCAGCCACGCCCTCCAGGGTATGCATCTGGGCTTTATCATCGAACATTACCAGACCCTCACTGAAATGATTGCTGTTTCATTATAGCCTGTCGAGGAATTTATAATCAATACAAGTCGTTTAAGTTGTCCGATATCGGTGGTTTCGGGGAGCGCAGGTCCGCTCTGGTTCATAATAGCGCCACCTGGATATGCAACTGTTATATTCATATCAAAAACGGATTCATTGCTGAACAGCCCGATTTCCCGAAGCGCAGCATTATAATTATTCTGGTTGTAATAATTCAATCTCGAATTATTGAAATAATATAATTTGCCCTGGTCTATGACATTTAACTCGCTTGATTTATCGGCATGAAGCAAACGTTCAACAAGTACGGTTCCTGCCCTGTCCGCGGCAAGCGTCGCCTTATCCGAGCCCGACTGGAAGGGTACGAATAAACCGTAAACGAACTGGAATACAAAAATAACAGCCAGTAGAAATATCCCGATGCCTGTGATATAGTCTATGGTTACCTGGGCTGAATCGCTTTTCTCACTTTTCACAACTTTAATTAAGCGTTCAATAATATTAAAACAAACCTTTAAGAAAGGTTTATCAAAAACTTTTAGAAAAGTTTATTAAATTCACACGTATGGATTTGCCATACGTGGACACTGCGTAAACCGAAGTTTCGGTTTTCAAACGACAGGTATGCGAAGCATACCTGAACACCGGATAAAGCGAGGTGTCGCTTTATGAATATGTTAAAAAATAAAAATATGAAAATGGTTAAAAATAACCATTTTTAAGTCGTCAGGACTATTTCGATACTGATATCCTTTGGCACCTGTATGCGCATTAACTGGCGCAAAGCCCGTTCATCAGCATCAAGGTCGATGAGCCTCTTGTGCACTCTCATCTCCCAGTGGTCCCATGTCGCGCTCCCCTCACCATCCGGGCTTTTCCTGCACGGAACCACCAGTTTTTTGGTTGGCAGGGGAACCGGACCGGAGATATTAACTCCGGTTTTTATTGCTATGTCTTTTACCTGGGAACATATCCCGTCAAGTGTAACAGGACTTGTTCCTGATAAACGTATTCTTGCTTTCTGGACCATTTTGAACTCCGTTTTATAAATTAAAAAAGGAGATTAAATGCGTGGTTTAATATCCTGGACCATGCCTGCTGCAATGGTCATTCCCATATCCCGGATTGCAAAGCGACCGAGCTGAGGAATATCTTTCACTTTTTCGATACACAATGGTTTTGCCGGTTTGATCGTCACAATTGCGGCATCTCCGGCTTTTATGAAGTCGGGATTTTCCGCTGCAACCTGACCGGTCTTTGGATCAAGTTTCTTTAATATCGCTGTGATCGTGCCTGCAACCTGTGCTGTATGGCAGTGCAGGACGGGCGTATAACCAATGGTAATTGCTGATGGATGCTGCAATACTACGATCTGAGCAGTGAATTCTTCCGCAACTACTGGCGGTTTGCTAACATGTCCGCAGACGTCTCCACGCCTGATATCTTTCTTCTCAACACCTCTAACGTTCCATCCTATGTTATCGCCAGGTACCGCTTCCTTGATCTCCTGGTGATGCATTTCAATTGATTTTACTTCACCAACAGCTTTTGCCGGCATGAATATTATTTTATCACCTGGCTTCATTACTCCGGTCTCAACTCTACCTACCGGAACTGTTCCGATACCTGATATGGTGTAAGCATCCTGGACAGGAATGCGAAGTGGTAATGTCGTGGGTTTCTCTGGCATTTTCAACATATCAAGAGATGCCAGCAATGTCGGTCCTGTATACCATTTGGTATTCTCGCTTGGCTTGGCAAGGTTATCGCCTTTGAAAGCTGACGTAGGGATGAAGTTCATTTCATCCGGTTTATAGCCGACCATTTTAAGAAGGGTGCTGACCTCGGTTTTAACCGCATCAAATCGTGCCTTGTCATAGTTGACTTCATCAATCTTGTTGATTGCTATGATCAACTGGGTAATACCCAGCGTCCTTGCAAGGAACACGTGTTCTTTTGTCTGTGACTGTACACCTTCCTTGGCAGCGCATACCAGGATGGCTGCGTCCGCCTGTGAGGCGCCTGTGATCATGTTCTTGACGAAGTCCCTGTGACCGGGACAATCCACTATCGTGAAATAGTATTTTGCGGTATCGAATCGCTGGTGAGCAACATCGATTGTTATACCCCTGTCCCTCTCTTCCTTAAGAGAGTCCATGACCCATGCAAAGACGAAGGATTCTTTTCCTTTCGCTTTTGCTTCTTCTCTATACTTTTCTATAATATGCGGTGGTACCGCGCCAGTTTCAAACAATAATCTTCCTACGAGAGTTGATTTCCCATGGTCAATATGCCCGATAACTGCTAAATTTAAATGTGGTTTCTCTGCCATAATATTTCTCCTTTAATTTTTTAGGATATGTTTTGTGACCGTATTGTTGTTTTTGTTTTTAAACCTTGCGTTGTTCAGGGACTGATGAAATCACTCGGTTTTGGCATTTCGAGTTTCAATCCTTTGCGTTTCCTGATATCCATCACGATGTCATTGAGCATGTTTCCGGGTATGGGTTCAAATCCCACAAATTCCGTGCTCCACAATGCCCTGCCTTCGGTTGCAGAGCGTATATCGCCGGAAAATCCGAACAACTGCGCAACAGGCGCCTTGGCCTCGATAATCGTGGTATCGCCTTCTGTTTTCATATCAAGTATGGACCCGCGCCTTCCCTGCATTTCACGCATCGCACCGCCCATCTGGTCCTGGGGAACATGGATGAACACTTTCTGGAATGGCTCAAGTAGCGTAGCCCCAGCCATGAGCATTGCAGCCTGGACGGCCTGTCTTGACGCCGGGATGACCTGCGCCGGTCCCCTGTGGATTGAGTCTTCGTGGAGTTTGGCATCCATTAATTTTACCTTGACTCCCATTACGGGTTCCCTTGACATCGGTCCGGCCTTCATGACTTCTTCAAAGCCTTCGAGTATGAGTTCCATTGTTTCATTCAAATACTGGATACCTTTTGTCATGTCGATAAAGATATTGGTCTCATAGATATGGGTAATTCCCTTCGCTTCATCCTTGGTAAAACCTGCTTTCATGAGAATATCCCTGCGCTCAACTTCAGATTGCCTCATTGAAACTTCATTATTCTTGATAAGCTCGATTATAGCGGGAGACAACGGTTCAACTTCAACATAGAACCTGTTATGCCGGTTAGGGGATTTTCCTTCTACAGGCCCGGCATGAGTTGAGATTGTTTCCCTATATACAACAAGAGGCTTGGATGTAGTGATCTCAACATGTTTGTCGCGCTGTATCCTGCCTGCAACAACCTCAAGATGAAGTTCACCCATGCCTGCCAGAAGATGTTCTCCAGTTTCCTGGTTTATCATTACTTTAAGGGTGGGGTCTTCTTTTGCGACCTGCCTTAATACTTCAACCAGTTTTGGCAGGTCTTTCATGTGTTTAGCCTCCACAGCCACAGTCATCACAGGCTCGCTGACATGCCTTATACTCTCAAATGGCGTCATGCTCTTGTCTGTGGATGCTGTCGAACCCACTATGGCATCACTTAAACCGGTTACTGCTACGATATTTCCGGCAGGGATTTTTTCGCACTCGATTCGTTCAGGACCCATGAAGATACCTACTGACTGGATCCTGTTCGCGTTAGGCATTCCTGAAATGTAAATTTCCTTACCCCTTTCAAGAGTACCGGAGAAAAGCCTTCCGCTTGCCACTTCACCTGCATGCGGGTCAGTGGTGATATCGGTTATCATAAGAGCTACCTTGCCGTTCCTGTCCACTTCTATCATGGATTTTCCGATTTCGCTTTCCTTATCCCCATGCCAGATGACTTTTATTCGTTCTTGTTGTGCCTGGACCGGGCTTGGAAGGAATTTTATTATCATGTCATTCATTACAACATGAAGCGGACATTTTTCAGCAAGTACATTCTGTTTTTCAGCCTGGCATAATTCAATAATTTCCTTAAATCCGATGCCAGTCTTCTTCATATAGGGAATGCTGATTGCCCAATTATTAAGGGCTGATCCGAAAGCAACTTTGCCAACTACAGGGTCCAGCTTCAGGTCATCATACTGATCAGGCTTCAGACCTTTAACTATCTTATTGACTTTATCAATGACAAGCCCCAGGCGCATTTGCATGTCCGCCGGAGTGAGCTTTAACTCATTAATAAGTCTGTCAACCTTGTTAATGAAAAGTATAGGTTTTACATTCTCACGAAGCGCCTGCCGCAATACGGTCTCGGTCTGCGGCATTGGACCTTCGACAGCATCAACCAGCACAACCGCCCCGTCCACAGCCCTCATAGCGCGAGTAACGTCGCCGCCAAAGTCAACGTGACCTGGCGTATCGATAAGGTTGATAAGGTATTCCTTGCCCTCGTATTCGTGCACCATTGAGACCGTTGCAGCATCAATCGTGATTCCACGTCTCTGTTCTTCTTCATCAAAGTCCATAAATAACTGCTCGCCTGCCAGCTCTTTTGAAATCATGCCGGCTCCTGCGAGCAGGTTATCGGAGAATGTTGTTTTTCCGTGGTCGATATGCGCTACTGTTCCGATGTTGCGGATAAACTCGGGTTTATCCATCAGCGCCGTCACACGCTCGACCATTTTCTTTCTTCTGCCCATATATGATTTACCTCTTTTATTGGAAATTTTGGTTCTCTATTATTCTATCCTATATAAACACTTTGAAAACCAGAAAAACATTACGGGGAAAGGAAAAATGCTTTTATAAGTGATATGTACTGTATGAACCGGATGGGAAAATAAAAAAGTATCACATAACCTGGAGGTTATGCGATTTTACCGCGCCGCTTTCGCAACTCTTTCTATATTGTCCTTCTTACCCATGGCGTATCCTTTAACGTCATGATTGGCTGCTGCGATTATCTCGTCTGCAAGAGCGTTTGCAAGGGATTTCTTTGTACCGAAAGACGCCTGCTGCGCTCCCTCGGCTATGAGCCGTAACGCTGTATCCACACGACGCTGGGGCGCTGTGTCAACGGATTTCGGAACTGCTATGCCGCCGTACTGCAATCGTACCGTTTCCTCTCTTGGCCCTGCGTTTATGATTGCATTCACAAGCATCTGCACAGGATTCTGTCCTGTTTTCTTATTGACGATTTCAAAAGCTTCCTTGATATTATTAATAACCGTTATTTTCTGCCCCGTGTTGTTTTCTTCACGCATTATCTTATTGACAAGCCGCTCGACGATGTTATATGTCGATTTACTGAACTGCTGTTTAGCATTCCTGCCGCCGGAGTGGGGAATAACAATCGGTAAGAGATTGATATAGCCTTTGACGCTTGGGTCTTTAACCTCAACTTCTGTAAAATCCCATTTTCCGAATAATTTTTGCATATTATCTCACCGGTTTTTCCTTTTTACCAAGAACCATCTGTCTTAAATTTACGTTATTCACAGCTATCACTTTCCAGCGTACGCCCGGGATATCTCCCATAGCGCCGCCCATCCTGCCGCCTATCCGTTCCACGATTACTTCATCATGTTCATCAATGAAATTGATCGCGCCGTCACCGGGGCAAAATGCCGATATTTGTTTCCCGTTCTTGATAAGCTGAAGGCGTATGCATTTGCGGATAGCGGAATTGGGCTGTTTTGCCTCAATTCCGACCTTTTCGAGCGCAATACCTCGTGCCTGGGGCGCTCCCCCGAGAGGGTCTGCCTTTACGTCCAGGTTAAGGGCCCGTCTTGCGTAATCGCCATCGGCCCATCTGAAATTCTTGCTATCGCTCTTTAGTTTGCGAGCCGCGTATAATCCTTTTCCCATGTAGTTTTTTCCTCCAAATAATTTTGATTACTGAATAATCACGTCGTTTATATTATGGTGCCTTAAGGAGAGCTTTTTTACCTTTTCGATATTTTTGCCGTCTCTCCCGATGGCAAGCCCCTTCTCTTTAGTTGGAACTTCTACATAAGCTATACGCTTGCCATCAGTAACTGAAATATTTATATTTTTCACCAAAACAGGATGAAATGCGTTTTTCACGAACTCGGCAGGGTCATCGGAATGTTCGATTATTTCAATATGTTTTCCGATTGCATTCTTCACGCGATTGATATGGTCCCCGCCTTTCCCGATTGCCAATCCCATCTCTCCATTTTTAACAACAAACAACAACCTGTTGTTCTCCGAATCCTCATAGCAATCTCTCACCCTTGCACCTGTCAGGTTTTCAAATAATGCTATATACCGTATTCCATCGGTGCTTAACTTGACTTCACTCATTATTCTCCCTTGAAAGAGAGTATTTCCGACTCTCCCGGTTCCAGCACTGCAAGCGCAGCAATCGAAAACGGTTTGCCGCATGCAACCCCGAGGTCAACGCCCGTTCCCGGGTAATTGATAACAGGCACACCCTTCACTTCATTCATCGTCTTTTCGAAGCAATTGGACGACACGACAACAACCTGCGCTTTGCCGTTCTTTACAGCATCAGTGGTCTGCCTTGAGCCGATTACTACTTTCCCTGTTGATAAAACATTTCTCAATACTTTGTTAATATCAGTTTCCATACTTATTCTCCTTTATGTAGCTTTTTTTGCAATCAACTTAACATTTCCTGTACCCAGCCTTATGGGCTGCCCTACTATTACATTTTCCGTTACTCCACGGAGTTCGTCAATATCCCCGCGCATTCCCGAATCCAGAAGATGGTTGACGGTCACTTCAAATGCAGCCCGTGCAAGAACGCTTGCTTTTTCACCGGATATGCCATGCCTGCCTATTGGTTTTACATCCCCGTCAACAGTCATTATATCAGAAACTAGCATGATATGTCGCACATCCACGGTGAGACCCTGTTCCCTTAGCGTCTCTGTGGCCTCATGTATCAATGCCGCCCTGGCAGCCTCTATACCCATCACTTCATAGATTTCATTGACGTTATTGGTGCGCGTTCTTGTCGCATCAACGCCTTCTATTGCCAGAACTTCTTTGAGCACCGAGCCTTCTGTATATAATACATATTCGCTGCTTTCTTCTTTCCTGATAACGACCCTTTTTATTCCCTTGATACCCTTCAATATGATAGATTGGACATTTTTGACAAGCTGGAGCAATTGCCTGTACGAGGGTTCCTCGGGTGTCAGTAAAAGATTATCTTCCTTGATTTCTGCCGAAACGCCGAGTTCTTCTTCAATTTTGCCTGCGACCTCTTTCGAGGTCATATTCCTCTGGGTGAGCGCTTTCTTATTAAGCTCAATGATTATTTTCATTTCGGCAATATCCGTTGACATGCTGCCCAGCACTGTGATATTGGTAGCTTCTATTTTCCACGCGAGTTCACGTGCTTTATCCCTGTCGAACGCATACTCCTTTTCAAGAAAAATCGTCATCATGGGGGTGCTCGGGTTTTTCCGTGCATCCACTATCTCGATCAGGCGGGGCAATCCGAGTGTAACGTTGATTTCCGCTACACCTGCGTAGTGGAAAGTTCTCATTGTCATCTGTGTACCAGGTTCTCCTATTGATTGCGCCGAAACAACACCAGCAGCTTCTCCTGCTTCGATTTTGGCGTTCTCGTATCCTGAAAGAACCCTTTCAACGATTAAATCCAATTGTTTCTTTGAAACTTTTTTATCTTTGAGTTCATGCATCAGGTTATCAATCACTTTTTGAGGCAACAGGAGAGCTGAAACCCTCTCCTCAACACTTTTTTGGGACAGGCTGGTCATAAAGCGACACCTCGCTTTATGCGGTGTTCAGGTATGCTTCGCATACCTGTCGTTTGAAAACCGAAACTTCGGTTTACGCAGTGTCCACGTATGGCAAAGCCATACGTGTCTGCGAAGTAAAGCGGCGCAACGGTTTTGCGGTATCCACGTATGGCAAAGCCATACGTGTGTGCGGTGTAAACTGACGCAACAGTTTTTGATAAAACTTTCCTAAAGTTTTTCATTCTTTCACCCCTGATACGGAAGCGAAAATACGCTTCATTGCATCCTGTTTACTGAAATCACTGTTCATCGGGTTGATTCCATCTTCTCCGTATTTGAACTGGATAATCATATTCCTTGTATCCCTGACCGTTCCGTCATATTGCACTTCCAAATCCTGCAATGCATTGACAAGCCTGCGCTGCAGGTAACCCGACTGGGACGTTCGCACGGCTGTGTCCACAAGACCTTCACGCCCGCCTATGGCATGGAAGAAATATTCAGTTGGCGATAATCCGCCCTTGTAACTTGCTTCCACGAACCCGTGGGCTTCAGCGCCCAGGTCTCCCTTATCAAAGTGGGATAATGTCCTTCCCGCATATCCACGTTTGATCCGTTCGCCTCGCACCGCCTGCTGTCCCACGCATGCAGCCATCTGCGTCAGGTTGAGCATTGAACCTCTCGCCCCCGACCGCGCCATTATTACGGCGGAATTGTCCATCCCGAGATGGCGGTCTGCAATATCTCCTGTAGTGTCTCTTGCTTTTGATAGTTCTTTCATTATCTCCATTTCAAGGGTTTCTGCGATAGACCGTCCTGGCAGCGGTTCAAGCTCGCCGGCCCGGAACACGCCTATCAGTTTTTCCACCCTGTTTTTAGCCCCACTCAATTCCTCGTTTATCTGGTTTTGCGCTTCAGGCGGGACGTATTCGTCGTCTATACCGAAACTGAACCCGTAGCGCATAATACCTCGTATGGCAAGGCGCGTCGCATCATCAATAAATTTGCACGCCACATCCGGATTGAATTCTTTTATAAGTTTATCAAGTATCACGCTCTTGAAGGCGCCTACGGCTTTTTCATCGATTGAGCCGCGTTCAAGCACCCCGTCATTGATGACTACATAGGCATCATGTTCACAATCCATACCCTTGCAGGTATCGCAGTGTTCGCAGATTTCAGCCTTGAACTGGAGGTTAAGACCTTTGGGAAGAATCTGGCTGAAAATCTGTTTTCCTGTCCAGTATGGTTTTTTATCCTCTTTTCCTGCCGGTTCCGGCAATTCCCTGATCTCGGATTTTGCAAGAAGTTCCAGGGCATCTTCCTTAAATATTTTGTCTTTACTGTTTGTAAGCAGGAATAGTCCTGAAATATAGTCATGGATACCGCCGATAATAGGCCCGCCGAATCTGGGGGAGAGAATGTTCTCTTTAACGTGCATCAGGATTTTTGCCTCGGCACGCGCATCCTCGGTTTGCGGCACATGCATGTTCATCTCGTCACCATCAAAGTCAGCGTTATACGGGGGACATACTGCAGGATTGAGCCTGAACGTCTTATGCGGCAGCACTTTTATCTCATGCGCCATGATGCTCATCCTGTGAAGAGAGGGCTGCCGGTTGAATAATACGATATCTCCGTCCTTTATCTGCCTGTCAATTTTCCATCCCAGTTCGATAAGGTCAGCAAGTTCACCGCAGTTCTTATCAGTGACTTTTACCCTTCGCCCGTCCGCTCTCACGATATAATTGGCGCCCGGATGGTTGTCCGGACCCCGTCTCACATATTCTTTCACTTCATCGATATTTCTCGGGGTTACGTTCATTGTGATAGTGAGTTCTTTTGCTATCGCAAGAGGCACGCCTACCTCATGTATCATGAGGTTCGGGTCCGGTGAAATTACAGTTCTTGCCGAGAAATTTACGCGTTTACCTGATAAGCTTCCCCTGAACCGCCCTTCTTTGCCTTTTAATCGCTGGGAAAGCGTTTTCAATGGTCTTCCAGACCTGTGGCGGGCAGGCGGCACACCAGATACTGCATTATCAATGAAAGTGGTCACATGATACTGCAATAATTCCCATAAGTCTTCAATGATTAACTGCGGCGCTCCTGCTTCACGGTTTTCCTGGAATCGCTGGTTAATCCTTATGATATCCACGAGCTTGTGGGTAAGGTCATCTTCACTGCGCTGGCCTGATTCAAGTGTTATTGAAGGCCGCATCGTGACCGGGGGAACGGGCAGCACGGTTAGAATAATCCATTCCGGGCGTGCGTTCTGGGGGTCCATGCCGATAACTTCTATATCCTCGTCTGTTATTTTCTCAAGACGCGAGCGTATATCGGTGGGCATCAGCTTGTGCCCGTCCTCAATATAAGTAGTGGGTTTCTCGAACTTGATTTCCTGCTGGACTTCGCCGCAGTACTGGCATTTTCCGGCTTTTCGCGCCTCTTTGAAAACCTCGTTGACAACATCCTCGATGGATTGTCCCATTTTCTTAAGCGTTCTTATCTTTTCAACTGTTTCCTTTTTCTGCTTGGGTTCAAGAAGCAGCGCGCCGCATTTCCTGCATGTGGCTCTTAAAATCTTGCGTATGAGCTTGGCAAAACCGACATGAATGACAGGCGCCACAAGTTCTATGTGCCCGAAATGTCCCGGGCATTCGCCCGCGCGACCGCCGCATGTCTTGCAGCGCAGGCCCGGGTCGATTACCCCGAGCTTGGTATCCATCAATCCCATCTCAATCGGAAAACCGTCATCGTCATACGTATCAGCCGTTATGACTCTCGTTACGCTCATCTTACGGAATTCTTTGGGAGAAATAAGTCCGAATTTTATCTGTTTAACTCTTTTTGGAGTTTCTATTACCATATTCTTCACCTACTCAATTTTTGTGCTACCGAAGGTGCACGCCACGTTGACTGGGGCATCGGTCATACTGCATCTTCTAATTCAAGCCTTGGCGCAACGCCAAGAGATATTATTTCATCAAGCAATAGTTTGAAAGCATAGCTCATTTCAACAGGGTGTATATCAGTCTCTGCGCCGCAATCCTGGCATCTGGTGATATTTCTTCTTTTATCAAGAGTCGCTATCATGCCGCAGTGGGAGCAGACGTATTCCATGACCTTGTCCGACTCGTCAAGAAGCCGTTCTTTAAGAGCCATGGCCGCCCCGTGCCCGATAAGGACATCACGTTCCATTTCTCCGAACCTCAAGCCGCCTTCCCTTGCCCTGCCTTCCGTGGGCTGCCTGGTCAATACCTGGACAGGTCCTCGCGACCTTGCATGCATCTTTGACGATACCATGTGATAGAGTTTCTGGTACAGGATAACGCCGACAAATATGTCAGCCTGTATCCTGTTTCCTGTTATGCCGTCGTAGAAAACTTCTTTTCCTGTATGTGAAAAACCATGTTTGGGCAGCGCGGAACGCAGGTCATCTTCGGAATCGCCCGAGAATGCAGTGCCGTCCACCCTTCTTCCTTCAAGCGATCCCACTTTCCCGCCAATCATTTCAAGGACGTGCCCCACGGTCATCCTTGAGGGGATTGCATGCGGGTTAATTATCAGGTCGGGAACCATACCGCCTTCGGTGAAAGGCATGTCTTCATAAGGTACGATAAGGCCGATTACACCTTTCTGCCCGTGCCTGGATGCGAATTTATCCCCGATTTCAGGAATCCTGTGGTCTCTTGTCCTCACTTTTGCAAGTCGTGAGCCATTTTCTGATTCTGTGAGTATTACGGTATCCACTATCCCTTTTTCATTGGAACGCATGGTAACCGAGCTTTCCCTTCTCTGCACAGGGCTTATGCCAAGTTCGGTTGGTTCTTCAAGGAACCTCGGCGGGCTTGTCTTTCCTATCAGGACATCATTTGGCCCTACAGGTATTTCAGGATTGACAATACCATCGCTGTCCAGTTGGTTGTAGACCTCGGCGCTTCTTGCGCCCCTGACTTCAGTATCCGGGATCTCAAATTTATCCTCCTGGCCGCCAGGATATTTTCGCTCTTCGCCTTCATTTGTCCTGAAGAAATGGCTCCTGCCAAGACCGCGTTCGATCGCACCCTTATTCACGACAAGGGCATCTTCGATATTATATCCTTCATATGATAATACCGCCACTACGAAATTCTGTCCTGCAGGCCGGAGGTCAAACCCGATTGCTTCCGCAGTTTGTGTGGATGTAAGCGCCTTCTGCGGATAATGTAATACGTGAGCCCTTGTATCAGGCCGCAGTTTCATATTGGGCGTTGACATGCCAAGACACTGTTTGATCATGCCTGCACCCATCGTATTCCTGGGCGATGCGTTGTGTTCCGGGAAAGGCACCATGCCAGTGCAGATACCGAGAATCAAAGACGGGTCTATCTCAAGATGTGTATGTTTGGATGTCAAATCCTTTTCATCGATAGCTATGAACGCATTTTCTTCTTCTTCAGCATCAAGATACTCAATTAAGCCGGCATCGACAAGACCGTCAAAAGTGATTTCTTTCTTTTTTAATCGCTCGATATGTTCCTGCGTTACCAGAGACTTTCCATTTTCTACGATAATCGCAGGGCGTCTTGCCCTTCCCTGGTCAGAATTGATGATTATCTCATTCGTATCCTCATAGTAAATGATATTCACCTGTTTTTTGATATCCCCCATTCTTCGCCTTTTTCTCAGTTTCGACACCAGTTCTTTTGGTTTATCATGGGTTCCTATCAGTTCACCGTTTAAGAAAACTCTTGCCTTATTCAAAGGATTCAACCTCCTCTTCGGGTTCAACTTTTACTTCTTCGGCTTCTTCAAGCGCCTCCAATTCCGTGGCATAAGTTGTGGGCACTTCTTCCATCCCGACAAGCTGCGGGATAATCGGGGCTACATCTAATTCATAAAGCATGTTCTTAAATTGGGCTTCATCCCCCGCGCTGGTTGAAATCTCAACCAGTTGCGCAAAGTTTTTTACAAGACCGCAATTGGGTCCTTCAGGGGTCTCGGAAGGACATATTCTTCCCCACTGGGTGGGATGCAAATCCCTTGCTTCAAAATGAGGCTGCGCTCTTGATAATGGTGATATGACCCTGCGTAAATGCGAGAGCGATGCGATATAGTCGGTGCGGTCAAGAAGCTGTGAGACGCCTGTTCGGCCTCCGACCCAGTTGCCCGTAGCAAGCGCATGCACCAGGCGTTCACTCAGGACATCAGCCCGCACGATGGTGGTAACATTGAGATCCCTGTTCCTCATGCTGGCTCTTTCAAGCTGGTATTTGATATCGCGCGTAAGCCTGTTGAAAGAAACCCTGAACAGGTCTTCACACAATTCGCCTGAGAGTTTGAGTCTCTTATTGGCATAGTGGTCCTTATCATCGCTGCCTCTTTTGCCAAGAGCAAGTTCAAAGCATGCCTGGGCCATGCGCCCGAGGAACTGCGCCTTGAGCATACGGTGAGCTTCATCATTTCCAAGATGCGGCAGCAAATACCTGTCAATCACGTAATTTGCTCTTTTTACCTGGTATTCCCTGGATTGGCCTGATGCAACCCGCAGCCCGATTTTTTCCATGGCTTCTTCTTTATTCGCGGCTTCTGACTCTTCGAGATTCTCAAGCATGAATTTAATAATCTCCGGGTCTTCTGAAACTGAATTCACAATATCCTGGTCGGTCTCAATGCCCAATGCGCGGACGAGTGTGACAAAATTGATTCTCCCCGATATTGACGGGAATGAGACTTCAAGAATAGACTTCCTGCTCCGTTCCACGACAACCAGCGCGCGATAACCTCTCCTCTGCGAAAAAACCTTTGCAACCTCGATATTTTCACCGTATCGCTCTTCCAGTTCCACAAGGATTTTGTTAGGTGCAAGGTCTTCAAGCGTGGTAATTACGCGCTCGGTACCGTTTATTATAAAATAACCGCCCGGATCCTGGGGGTCTTCCCCAAGCTCTATCATTTCTTTCTGGGTCAATCCTACAAGGTTGCACCCTTTTGACCATATCATTATAGGCAGCAGTCCGATTTCTGCTTCCTTATCCTCCTTTTCGCCTTCAGGACTGACAATGGACATACTGAGTTTAAGCGGCGCAGCATAGGTTATGTTTCTTAGCCTTGCTTCTGTGGGATAGAGTTTATCCATTGCGCCGTCAGCTTCTTTCACGACCGGATTACCCACGCGGATTTTCTTGAGCCTTACATACGTTCCTTCAATATCGGTTTCAATAATCCTCTGTTCATCAATGACTTTCTGAAGACCGTGTTCCAGGAAATCATTGAAAGAATCCACATGATGACGGACTATTTTTTCGCTTGTAAAATACGCTTTTGATAGTACCCTTCTGTCTAACATATTACCTCAAATTTTATCTCACGCAATGACCAATCGATAGAAATATGACTTGCCTGCTGTCGGGCTCTCGCGGGTTACCCGTACGACATCGCCGACTTTAGCTTTGACGGACACGGCAGATGGGTCTGAAATACGAATCTTTGGCAATTGTTCTTTTTCTACTTTATATTCTGATAGTATTTTATTAAGATCCTCTTCATTCAATATTTCATGATTTGGTACCATTTTATGTTCCAAGGGATTGAATTCCCTTCCAGTATGCTCTTTCTCTTTCACACAATTACCTCCCGTGCATGACGGGCTCGGAGGGATTTGAACCCTCGACCATCGGGTATCTTTTCATTCCCATTGCGGATTGAATAAAAGCCCGGTGCTCTGCCTGACTGAGCTACGAGCCCAAACATATTATCCACTATATTTAAACTAACGCTACCAGTCATGAATAAAAAATATTCCTGAATCAATGGCAATTTTTGTTAAAACCTCGTGGACGTGCGCCCCTTGAACTACCTCACTAAGCTTAAATGTTTCTCTAAGCTTAAATTTTTTTCTGCTTTTTTTCTACTTCTCCACATCCCTTTCAAAATCATCGAAAAACCGAAGCTTCACATCCAACACTTCCCCGCATTCTTTTGCATACTTAAAATAAAGTTTCAGGCTTTCTATGCTCTCATCGTCAAAATCATAATTCAATGTATGAAGGTAATCGCGCATGAAATTACAATCGATTTTTTTCTCTCTTCCTATGAAAGCCGCGATTTCACCGATGTTCTTATAAGCATAATCCTTTGATTCGAGAATGGTTTTAAAAACATATCTTACCTTATCAGGATGCTTTTTTGCGAATTCTTCCCTGACAACCCACAATGCATACACCATTTTCTTACCTGTGAGCTTCTTCCATTCATTCCCGAGGTCTGCGATAATCCCATATTTTCCTATGGCATGTAAGGCGCTGTCCCCTATCAGGAGAGCGGCATCGCCATGCTTTAACATCTGGTCTATATCAGTTCCCTTGCATTGATTGATATTAACATTCACGCCTTTTAGCCGCAATATGATTTTTATCAGCGTAGCTGAACTTGCCGTTGTTTCCGGGATGCAAAGTGTTTTTCCCTCAAGCTGCTCAAAGTTTAATTTTCCGTTTGAGCATATCAATACGCTTTTTGTGAAATCATTGGAAGTAATGGAAAGCCCGGGCAATATGAGCAGGTCGTTCCGTTTCCCGTACATTATTGAAGAAATCGGGCTTATATCAAGTTCGCCTATGGAAATCATGTGTGCAAGCTCGACAGGATGACCTTCCTTTATCTCTATATCGTCTGCCTCTACCTTTCCGTGTTCCATGGCATAATATGGGAAATCACAATTAGCGAAAGCGATCTTTCCAAGGCGTATCATAATCGATACATCCAGAATAACAGTTTATGCATATTAGTTTGATGGATGTCTGGCTAATATCCGGTTCAAAAAATTGTTCTGAAAAGTATGACCTTTGTCAGCCTTTTTGCATTTTCTACAACGTTTTGGTGCTTTTTTGGCATTGGTTATAAAACGTACAACTTGTTAACCTGCACAGTGTGACCATCATGCACAATTTTTCACAGTAAAATCTCGGTCTTGTGGGGGGAACTGGTATGGGTACTCTCCTTTTCGAGCCAAAAGAATATTCGAACATTTTTCTCCAATCAATTCTTCTACCTCACCGCATATATACTTTATCATAATAATTATGAGACTAAAAGATTTATTAATTTAGAATTTGGGGGCTGTGGGACAGAATTAAGCGAGATACAGGTTTAACAGATTATGCCAGACACCAGTGCAGGTTAAAGCAGTACCAATCCGATCATCCCTTTTTTGTCCCACCGTCCATCCAAACCACCTCTTATCC
>JBAQMZ010000031.1:0-16361 GCA_049303315.1 Candidatus Methanoperedens sp. | reverse complement strand
AGTATTACTTTTAATATTGTTTTATAATTTCAGCTATAAAATTGTGAAGGTATTAGAATCTATCTTAAAATTGTTGCTTTGTAGACTTGCATTTTCCGGTTGAAGTTGTTCCGTTTTTTCATACCAGCACACGGAGAGCACAGAGAGTTGCCGCTTTTCTCAGTGTCCTCTGTGCTCTCTGTGGTTTTTTAATGGTCAACATCACATTTAAGCTCATATTTAAATAAAACCCTCGCCTAAAAGCAGAATAACAAACATCTGCGTTTATCTGCGGTTAAATGAACTCGAATAAAACGCATAAACAATGGAACCTTATGACCAAAATATTTGAAATCACCCATCGCGACACAGCAGCCAGGATTGGCAAACTGGTTCTGGAAAGAGAACTTTCAACCCCCGCCGTTATAAATATTCATGAAAATGATAGTCCCATAATCGATTCCGGCTCTCTCTGGAAAAGGACTGCGCCCCCTGAACCTGACACCAAAAAAATAGTCATCCTTCCCCACAAATCACTGCCCCTCTATACAAGAGAGGAGCTCATAAAAGAGCTCCAGGAGGAACTAAAACCCGCATCAAATTTTGCTCACACAGGCGCCGTCATCCATCCCTTCACCTACGAATACCCGGCATCAGACCTGTACGTTCTCGGCGCCGCAAAGCAGCTTGAAAACAGGGCGCGCGAACTCGTGGAGTCCATAATCAGGCTCAAGGAGAACACGCGTGCCGACTCGCTCCTATATGCGCCAGCGCTTGCCACGCCTGAGAATCTTTCGATGCTTGTGTATCTGGGCGTGGATATAGTGGATGAGACTTTAGCGATAATCAAAGCGTACCAGGACATTTATCTCACAAACTCGGGCGAACATCACCTCGACAGGCTGCATGAATTCCCCTGCGCCTGTTCCGTATGTCTTGCGAATACCTCGACTGAACTGCTTAAAAAATCCAAAAAAGAGCGCGCTGAATTACTATCGCAGCACAACTCTTTAAAACTTGCCGAGGAACTGCGCGCCGTCCGCGAGCACATAAGGGCAGGGCATCTTCGCGAGTACATGGAACGCCAGTGCAGGGCGCGCCCGTGGCTCACTGCGGCCCTTCGCCTTGTCGATGCCCAATACGAGTTCCTTGAAAAAAGGACGCCGGTTTTCAGGGCAAGTACGCTATATGCCAATACATCGGAATCGCTAAACCGTGTGGAAATCAGGAGGTTTGCGCAGAGGGTCGTGGAACGCTATACCGCGTCAGAGCTTGATACACTTGTGCTTCTCCCTTGCTCTGCAAAAAAACCTTATTCCATATCCCTTTCCCACCAGAAATTCATAAATGCCCTGGGAAAGTACCGAAAATTTGTCCATGAGGTGATAATCACATCCCCGATGGGTGTAGTCCCGCGCGAACTTGAATTGCTGTATCCTGCTGCGCATTACGACACCCCTGTTACGGGCCACTGGGACCTTGAGGAAAGAGCATGGGTAGGGGGCTGCCTGCGCTCGTATCTTGAGAAGAACAAATATAAAAACATTATCGCGCATGTGCACGGCGCATACAGGGAAATATGTGAATCAGTGGAAAGCGAGCTCGGTCTTGATTTTATTTATACAGCAGATGAAGGTGTCACTTCAAACACATCCCTTGACAAACTGAGAACTACTGTTTCAGGGCTTGAACATACAAAAAAGCGGGGAAGCGAGAAAGCAAACCTTGACATTATGCGCGCGACCGCTGACTACCAGTTCGGGCGCAGCGCTGGGAATATGCTTGTCACGGATGGCGCAAATGTCCGGGCGCCGTATCCCAAGTTCCAGTTATTCGAAGGAAAACAGCAGCTTGCAACTTTAATCCCGCAGTATGGTACTGTCGCCCTGACAGTGGAAGGGGGAATGCGGCTTCGCGGCTATCCCCTCTATAAGGTGAAAATAGGCGATTTCACTCCGCACAGCAGTATCCTTGCACCGGGTGTGCTTGATGCTGACCCGCAGATTCGTCCCAATGATGAGGTGATTGTTGAAGGTGAGAAGTTTTTCGGTGTGGGGCGCGCGCTGATGAGCGGCTGGGAGATGAAGGAGTGCGGGAAGGGTGTTGCCGTGGAGCTTCGGCATTCGATGAAGATTGACGCTAAACATTAGTATTTTGGAAATAGTAGTGCTATCCATACGAAACTTCGCCCTGAGGCACAATCGTGGATACCCGAAGTAAAGCCATGATCTTAAGCCGCTGGCTAACAATTGGTAAATAAAAAAAAGATTGCGGGCAACGATATAATATCAGCGCCCGTTTTTATGTTATTTAAAATCTCTTTGGTCTATGGTTCTGGTAGCATTCCCTGCAGTATACCGGTCTGTCACCGGATGGCTTGAAGGGTACTTCAGTTTCCTGTTTGCAGTCAGCGCATGTTGCTTTGAACATTTCTCTCGGACCCATGTGCTGATCTCTCGGACCACTTGGTCTGAAACCGCCACTGCGGTCATTTCTTTCAAAATTCATTTATATATCTCCGTTGATTTATTTCTTTTAGTTTTTTTGCGCAAGTGCTGCAATTGCAAATTTTCGCATAACCCGCTCAATCTTTATCGTTACCTGGTCTCCGACCTTCGTGCCAGGCACAAAAATCACTAAACCCTGTATATGTGCTATTCCATCCCCTTCCCTTGCAATGCCATCAATAGTTACATCGTGGACATCACCTGTTGAGACAGGAGAATTTATATCTTGTTCTAACAAATTTTTACCTCTGTTTATTTATTCAATATACCTAAAAAAGCACAAACAGATGGTCAATTCCAAAATCTATATGTTACTAATTAGCTAACTGACGAATGTTAATGCGCCTTGTTCATATATAAACTCTTTGTAGAATCGAATTGCACAGATATCACTGATTCTCAAGATATTGTGTAATAACATCAGCTAAAATTCATATGTTTCATAAAGGAGATTGCCTCTGATTTGAGATTAAATGTAGAGTCCTCCGTTTATATCAATGACCTGGCCTGTTATGTAATCCCCGTCTTCTGAGACAAGGTATGCCACCGCACCTGCCACCTCGGACGGCTTCCCAAGTCTTCCCAGCGGTATCCCGGCAAGAATTTTTTCCATTATTTCTTTGGGAACCGATTTTAGCATATCAGTTTCAATAAAACCAGGCGCAACAGCGTTTACGGTTATACCCTTACCTGCAAATTCTTTTGCCAGCGTTTGCGAGAGAGCAATTAATCCTGCTTTCGAAGCTGCATAGTTCGCCTGTCCGCGGTTACCCATTCTCCCTATAACCGAGGATATATTCACAATCCTGCCGTACTTCCTCTCAAGCATTCCCTCTATTACCGCTTTGGTACAATAGAAAGCTCCATCCAGGTTCACAGATAATACTTCCGTCCACATCTGCGGAGTCATTTTTACAAAAGACTTATCCCGTACTATTCCTGCGTTATTGACCAGAATATCTATTCTGCCGAACTGCTTTACAACCTCGTCCCGCATCCTGTTTACCTGCTCAAAGTCATTGACGTTTGCCTGGCATATTATGGAATGCTTGCCCATGGAATCTATCAACTCTGATACTTCCTTCGCGTTCTCCTTTGTCTCCATCAGGTCTATCTTCAGGGATAATCTGTCAAATTCGTCCATCATACCCATCTGGTCTATCAGCTTTGATAACTTCTCAGCTTGCTCTCTGGTTGACTGATAATTAATTGCAACGTCTGCGCCCTCTTCCGCCAGCCGCAGTGCGATTGCCTGACCTATCCCCCTTGAGCCTCCGGTAACGAGAGCGACTTTACCTTCCAATCCTGCTTTCTTTCCCATATTATCTACCTCTTTACCACCATGGCAATACCCTGCCCTCCTCCGATACAGAGGGTTGCAAGGCCGTATGTGCCTTTCTTTCTTCTTAATTCGTGCAGAAGCGTGACCAGTATCCTTGCACCGCTTGCCCCTATGGGATGCCCGAGGGCTATGGCGCCGCCGTTAACATTAACTTTGTCAGGATTCAAGCCCAGTTCCCTTCTAACAGCGATACTCTGGGATGCAAAGGCTTCATTGAGTTCTATAAGGTCGAGTTTATCAGGAGTTATGCCGGCTTTTTCTATGGCTTTTCCGGTCGCACAGATAGGACCAAGACCCATCAGTTCAGGAGGAACCCCGCATAACCCATAACTCTGGATGGTTGCCAGGGGTTTGAGTCCCCTGTCTTTTGCTTTTTCTTCAGACATAAGAAGAACACAAGCTGCTCCGTCGTTAATTCCTGAAGCATTGCCCGCAGTTACTGTCCCGTCCTTTTTAAATGCTGGTTTTAGTTTTGCAAGGGTCTCTTTTGTGGTGCCGAACCTGGGGAATTCATCTGTATCAAAGAGAACAGGTTCACCTTTTGGCTGGGGAACTGCTATCGGAATAATCTCTTCTTTGAACTTTCCTGCCTTAATTGCAGCTTCTGCCTTATTTTGGCTGATTGCTGAGAATTCATCCTGCTCTTCCCTCGTAACATTGTATTTTTCTGCTACGTTCTCTGCTGTAATTCCCATGTGGTAATTTCCAAAAACATCCCACAGCCCATCATATATCATCAAATCCACGACTTCATCGTTGCCCATCTTTGCTCCCCAGCGGTTTTTTTTCAGCGCATATGGAGCCATGGACATAGACTCCATGCCGCCTGCCAACACAACATCCGCATCGCCGAGCATAATGGATTGTGCACCCAGAACAACGGATTTCAAGCCCGAGCCGCAAACTTTGTTCACGCAAAAGGAAGGGACCTCTTTTGGAATCCCCGCTCCAATTGCAGCCTGCCTTGCCACATTCTGGCCGTGACCTGCGCTAAGGACATTTCCCATGACGACTTCTTCAACTTCACTGTGTTCAACATTTGCTCTTTTCAGGGCATCTTTCAGTACAATAGAACCAAGTTGTCCGGGACTGAAATCCTTCAGGCTTCCCCCGAATTTCCCAACTGCAGTTCTTGTTGCCGATACAATAACTACATTATTCATATTTTCACCTAATTTTTATATATAACTCTCAAATTATTAATCCGCCATCCACGCAAAGCACCGCTCCATTAACAAAGTTTGACTCGTCTGAAGCGAGATATAAATATGCATATGCAACATCCTTTGGCTCACCCAGCCTGCGCAACGGAGTTTTTTCTTTCATCATTTCAAGGATTTTTTCAGGTACATTTGAGGTCATCGGAGTCGCAATAAATCCTGGCGCCACTGCATTGACCCTTATCCCTTTTTTACCGAGTTCCTTTGCAAGGGTCTTTGTCATGCCTATCAGACCGGCTTTGGTTGCAGCATAATTGACCTGGCCGACATTGCCGTTGAGTCCTACGATCGATGACGTATTGATAATTACGCCATTCCCCTGGTTCATCATGACTTCAACCACAGCCTGGGCGCAGTTAAAAACTCCTTTAAGATTGACGTTGATAACCTTATCCCACTGTTCCTCAGTCATTTTTGATAAAAAGGCATCCTGGACAATGCCTGCATTATTTATCAAAACGTCTATTTTACCATATTTTTCAAGAGTGATTTTAACCATCTGTTTTGCTTGTTCCCTGTTGGATACATCCAATTTAACAAAAAATCCCTCTCCATTTTTCTTGATATCTGCTACTGTTTCTTCGCCAGCCCTTTCATTCATATCGGCGACAACAACTTTGGCTCCTTCTTTTGCAAACAGGAGCGCAGTCTCTTTACCAATACCGCTTCCTGCTCCTGTAATAATTACGACCTTGTTTTCAAGTCTCATTTTATTTTCACTCCTGATTTCCGACTCTTTCCTTTTTGTTCACTCGTCTTTTCTTTAGACGATTCAGGCTTCTCTTCTCCTGTTCCATTAAGAGACCTGGGCTTTAACCACTCAGCGATCTTAGGACATACCTCCTTCTGGGATTTTCCGCCCACAAATATTCCTATATGACCGGTCGGGAAGACCAGAGTTTCTTTATCAGAACTTGATACCGCATCAGACAACGGTTTACTTGCATCATTGGGAACCAGATGGTCGAATTCTGCCATTACATTAAGCAAAGGCATGGTAATATTTTTTAAATTGATAATCTTACCATTGAGCATCATCTCGTTTTTAATAAGAAGATTCTTCTGGTAGCAGTCTTTCATGAACTGCCTGAAAGTTTCCCCGGCCTGGTCGGGACTGTCAAATATCCATTTTTCCATCCTGAGGAAATTCTTGATAAAATCTTCATTTCGAAGCTGGCAGGCTGTATCATCCGGATTGCATTCTATCCGGTCAAACATACCTACATACTTGTCGATCATAAGCCTGAACGGATCAAGGAGCAAGAACGCTGAATTCAGGAAATCTCCGGGCACTATTCCATAGTAGTCCACGATCTTGTCCACGTCCAGGCTTTTTGCCCATAGATTAAGTATTCCTTTATCAGTATCGAAGTCCACAGGAGCCACCAGGGTAACCAGGTTTTGTACCTTTTCAGGGTGCAATGCGGCATACATTATAGAAAAAGTCCCGCCCTGGCATACTCCGAGCAAGGTTAGCTTATCCAATCCGGATCTTTCTTTGATCTTATCCACAGCATTATTTAAATAACCGTTCACATAATCATCAAGTGTGAGATATCTGTCTGCTCCTGATGGATATCCCCAGTCAATGACATAAACATCAAAACCTTCTTCCAGAAGCTTCTTTATTACACTCTTATCAGGCTGGAGATCCAGAATATAGTACCGGTTCACCAGTGCATACACTATGAGTATCGGAACTGGATGTGGTTTTTCCACAGCCGGGATATAATGGAGAAGTTTCATCTTATCTTCTGAATAAATGATCTCCGAAGGCGTTGTTCCAACCGAAAATTCGGGTGGTTTCAGGAATAATTCCATTCCATATTTGAATTTATCAAAATCATCAATTAAATTAAGTCCGTTCATGTCATCTCCTTATCCAAATCCCTATTTTTTCTCTTTTAGTTCTTTGATCTGGCTGGTTAGTTCCTTTACTGTTTTCTTAAGAGAATACAACTCTTTATTGATCTCGTCAATTTCCGTCTTTGTAGGGAGATTCATGGGTTTCAGATAATTCTCTTCAAGCATTTCCTTGTTGTATATTTGAAAATCCATTAAATTCGAATTCAATTTCCCCAGGTCTGCAACAAAGTGACCTGATTTCGAGAATTCCTTAAAGGTCTCGCTATACGTCTCGATCCATATTTTGTAAAAATCCTTATATTTCTCAGGACTGATTTCCCCTTCCATATCGGTTGCAGTTTTTTCCTGCACTTTTCGCATTGCTTCCATGAATACACTCTGTAAATTAGAACTGGTATCCATCCCGGCTGCATAAAGGTTAACAAATGTAGAGAAACCCTTCATCATTTTTTCAGATTTCTCACGTGCCGGACCAACAGCAGGCATCTCGACGAGTTTGCCCATTGTGGCTTTGTATGTATTTAACCACTGGTCATAAAATTCCTGTGTGGATTCAAAACTGGATTTTTCCATACTTTTACCTTTTTTTATATCTGGATCTCTCATTTTTTATTCTTTCCCGGATATGCTGACGCTGAACCGAAATCAGATTTTACCCACATCTTTGATATCCTGGCAAACGTGTCAGCGTACATCTTAGCCATGAACTTTACAGGCTCCATGACCTCTTTCATAGGGCCTCCTACTGTCGGTATGTCTTCAAAGAAGCTATCAAAAGCCTTTTCATACATCTTTACCCATAGATTATAGAATTCTTTATATGCCTCTGGATCAGAGGTTTGTGTCGATAGCTCTTTAGCCTTTTCTGACATTTTTTCAAGTGCATCGATCCAGGACTTGTACATGCTCACATAAATATTGGTGCTCTGCACAAAATGCTCAAACATTTCCCTGGAAGGTTCCATGGACGGGACATGCTTTCCAGAGGTTTCTTGATATGTATCCATCCATAAGGTATAAAATTCCTTATAGGCTTCTGAGCCTGCA
The DNA here is from genome assembly GCA_049303315.1 of Candidatus Methanoperedens sp. Taxonomy (GTDB): domain Archaea; phylum Halobacteriota; class Methanosarcinia; order Methanosarcinales; family Methanoperedenaceae; genus Methanoperedens. The sequence continues at coordinate 8,400 of JBAQMZ010000031.1, read as the reverse complement.
TCTCCCCGAGAGATTTCTGCCATTTTCCCGGAAAGTTTCAGCATGGATTCATTCAATGGCCCGCAAAGCTGTGCGTATGATTTCTTCCATAGTTTTGACATCTGCAAAAAGCTTCCTGAGTAGATATCTGGTATGCCCATGTAATTCCCAAATATCTCTTTTGTACTCTCTTGAGTAGGCAGTTCTAAAAGCTCATCAAATATTTTTTCATAAGACTTCATCCACATATCATAGCATTCTTTATGTTTTGCAGGATCTGGTTCGCCCTGCAATACCTCTCTAGTCTTCCGGGAATTCTCTTCTAACTCGGCAATCCACGATCTGTATATTTTATTGGATCCCTCTGCGCTTGATAGGAATTTTTCAAGTGTCTCTTTATTGGATTCCAGTGTTGGGATTGGATAAAATTTTCCAAAGGTATTCTGATATGTTTTAATCCATTCATCATAGAATTCCCTGTATTTCTGTGGTGTCGCTTCTTTTGAGAGAAGAGATGTCTTATCGAGCATCTCTCCTGTGGATTCAATCCAGGGCTTGTATAGATTTACGTAGGAATCCTCCCACATTTTTGAAACTGCTGTATAACTGTCAGCCCATGTCTTGAAAATCTTCTCTTCATTCACGTCTTTTTTTTCTTCCGTTTTCTTGACCATAATAACTCAATTTTTTTAACTAGTCCCCCGTATTTAAATACGGGGTATTTTATTTAAACCGCGTCTTTGGAGGTGTGATACGATTTTACCCAGATATTTGACATGCTTGTAAATGTATCTGCGTATATCTTGGCAGCATTCTTCACAGGCTCCATGATCTCCTTAAACGGGCTGAATGTGGGTGTGTTCTCAAAGAAGTTATCAAATGCCTTTCCATACATTTTTGCCCAGATATTATAAAATTCTTTATTTGCCTCCGGGTCAGCGCCCTGCTTTGATAGTTCCTCAGCCTTCTGTGACAGTTTTCCAAGGGTTGCTATCCAGGATTTGTAGAGGTTCTGATTGACGTTTGCGCTGCGCTCAAATTGCTCTAATACTTCCTTTGAAGGTCTCATGGACTGGGTATCAAACAACCTGCCATAGAGCTCCTGATACGTATTCATCCATAAGGTATGAAATTCCTTATAGGCTTCAGGGCTCGCATTCCCCCGGGAGATCTCTGCTGATTTCATAGAAAGCTTCAGCATGGAGTCAGTATACGGCACGTATAGCTTCGCGTATGAATCTTTCCATATTTTTGATATCTGCTCAAATGCCTCTGAATATATATCAGGTGTTCCTGTGATGTTCTCAAAGATCTCCTTCATATTTTGCTGCAATGGCAGTGTAAGAAGCTCATTAAGCATTTTTCCATAGGATTTGATCCACATATCATAGACTTCTTTATATTTTGCAGGATCTGCTTCGCCCTGGAGTACTTCGCGGGTCGCCCTGGAATTCTCATCTAATTCGGCAATCCATGAACTGTAGATCTTATTCGATTCCTCTGCGCTAACTAGGAGTTTCTCAAATGTTTCCTTATTGGATTCCAAGGTCGGGATTTGATAAAATTTACCGAAGCTGTTCTGGGAGGTTTTCACCCATTCACTATAAAATTCCTTATATGTTTGCGGTGCAGCATCCTTTGAGAGTTCTAACGCCTTCCCGAAAAGCGCTTCAGTGGATTCGAACCAGGGCTTGTATAACTTTAAGTAGGAATCTTCCCACATTTTTGAAACTGCTTTGTAGCTGTCTTCGCATGTCTTGAAACTATCCTTTTTTTCTGTGTGGATATCTTCTTTGTGGATATCTTTTCTTTCTTCTGATTTTTTAACCATATTATTCATCTCTTTTAATTTTTTATTCACTCCCCGTATTTATACGGGGTCTTATTTCTCAACCAGTCCAGTATGATTGAATTTCAACCTACCAACTTTTCGATATCAAGCAGCGATATGTGATAATCATTAGATACATCAAATTCAGCCTTAACCAAGGCTTCATTTTCGTTCACACCTGCATGCATGAATGCCATCTTTCTTTTTGAAATTGCTGTCAATACCTCAAATATATCCATGTGTGGTCAACTTACCCATGGGTTTTGTTCAGCATTTCTTCTAACATTTCGTCGGTACTTAGCAGGTATCTTGCTCTTTCCATGTTTATCTCCTCAATATCTTCAAGCGTATCTTCATATGACACATCAAGATTGACATTGGGATAGACAATATCTGCATTTCCCACATCAACCGTGATACCAGCAAACTGCCCTTCATGATCAATTTGCCGGACGATGCCCTCCGGTACATTTATTTCTTTAAATTCCATATATTTCACCTTTTGGTTAGTCCCCTGAATTAATTCAAAGGTCTTATTCCTGAACCCAGTAGAAAAGTTCTGTTACATTTGGGTTCTAATGCCCACAACCTTAACATATCGGGATATTTACTAATGGTCACTATCACGTATATAGTTATACTTTCATATATAATTTTTTTTGAATATTAATAATATTAATAATTACATTAAGATAGCTATATATCTTTTCGAAATGATTACACACTAAGAGGTATAAATGATTTTAAAAGAAGATTGTAACGGTTTTGGATATTCAAAGAATGATATTACTAAACTTGGAGAAGGGCAAAAAATATTTATGAATATTCCTAATTGCAGAATAAATAAAATGTCTCTATGTGGATGTTCTGAAACTTGCTCCTATTATGAAAAAGCTTACTGAAAACTATTCAGTTTATGAATTTTATAATTAATTGCCAAGTCTATTAAATCTCTCAATCCATTTTCGATATGGCTAGTTGAGCCTGCTGCTTCTGCTGGGGTTTTACCTTTAAGTGATTGGTGTGGTCTTACAAAGTTATAATATTCCATCGTTGGTAACCTGCCTAAAACCTTGTAAATACCTTTCTTCATGCGTATCTTCCCCTCGACTCAATTTCCTTTACCCTTCCCAGTACTTCCTCAGCACCCTTGAAGGTCATGGCATAACCTTTCTTGAAAGATTCTATGAGCTCTTCATGGTTCTCATGCGTGCTCTCAAAAGTCTGGAACAGCACATGTATATCCACGCCCCTTGCTTCCAGCGTCTTGTCAAGATACGCAAGACCAAAATCTATCAGGAATAGCTTTCCATCCTTATACAAAATGTTGGATGTGGTAAGGTCGCCGTGGATAATCCCGCATGTATGAAGGCGCCCGATAAGCTCTCCAGTTTCTTCGGAAAGCGAGGGGTTCACTATATTTTTAAGCGCCGTTCCTTCGATATACTCCATCCGGATTTCAAAATCGGTAACGTCCCTGATTATCGGCGTGGGAACGCCGCATCTTCGCGCTTCGGAAATCAGCCTTGCCTCGGTTTTTGTCCTCTCCCTCCTGATACTCTCATCTATTTCTTTCAACCTGTACCGTTTCTCTATCCTTGTCTTGATTATCATATTTCCTTCAAGCGCTATCATCGCCTCGGCGCCGCTTGCGATTACTCCGCTACGTTGGGGTATGTCCGGCATCGTTTGATTCATCTTTTCCAGCCGTCTCCATGTAACGATGGCCTCATCAGGTCTGTAGTTCGGATTGACTTTTGAATCTGCAATAGGTGTCCTGTACCCGGATTTGTACATCAAAAGACCAAGATATGCTATCATGGCGCCGTTATCCCCCATGAACCTTTTTTCGGGCACATAAAACTCGATTCCCCTGTCCTCGCACATAATATTTAGCATCTCGCGAAGACGTGAATTTGCGCCAACGCCGCCTGCAAGGAGAACCTCCTGCTTCCCAGTATGAGCCACCGCGCGTTCCGTCACCTCGACCAGCATTGCAAAAGCCGTTTCCTGGAACGAATGGCAGACATCGGGCAATGAAGCGACTTTTACTGATTCCTGGGCTGCGGTGGTGAGACCTGAGAACGAAAAATCCATACCCTTTACGGTGTAGGGCAGCGGGAAATATTTTGCTGCTTTTTTGGCAAGCTCCTCGACTTTTGGACCTCCGGGGTGCGGCAATCCTACCGAGCGTGCGAATTTGTCAAGTGCATTTCCGATTCCGATATCAAGCGTCTCCCCGAATACCCTGTAATGACCTTTCCTGTACGCCAGCACCTGCGAATTTGCGCCGCTGACGTAAAGCGTTACAGGGTCTTTCGCTGGAGTTTTCCACCTTCCCACCTCGATATGCGCGATGCAGTGATTGACTCCGATAAGAGGGACATCAAGTGATAATGCAAGCGCCCTTGCAGCCGTAGCGACCGTGCGAAGACACGGCCCAAGCCCCGGTCCCTGTGAAAATGCCACCGCGCTTATTTCACTTTTGCCTTTTTTCAGGGTTTCCCTTACCACTTCGGTGATATGATTTGCATGATGCTGCGCAGCTTCACGCGGATGGATGCCGCCTGTCTTTGGCATGTATGTAGCTGTGGTTTCCGCAATCACATCATCCTCATCAACAATCGCAGCGCTCAGGTTCCATGCAGTTCCCTCAATGCCCAGGATTGAAATTTTTGACATGATTGTTTGCAAATGACTTCATTAAATTGATTTCTAAAATAAGTATCGCATAATTTTAAAAATTTTTTGATTTTATTATATCAGTAACCTTTACATAGAACGGAAACAATAAAGACGAATGATGAGGTGTTATACTGAAGAAGCGAGAAAGTAGCAGCCAGCAGCCTGAAGAATTTACCAGGGTTCGCATTCCGCAAAAAAAAGCGAACGAAATACTTGGTACTGTAGAGAGTTTGCTGGGGGCAAATAAACTTAGGGTCAGGTGCATGGATGGTGTGGTGAGACTCGCTCGCATTCCGGGGAAAATGAAAAAAAATGTGTGGATCAGTGAAGGGGATGTCGTTATTCTGGTCCCGTGGTCTTTCCAGACTGAAAAAGCCGATATTATCTGGAAATATAGCGGCCCTCAGGTGAACTGGCTTGAGCGAAAGGGATTTTTGAAAAGTTAAGTCAATAGTATGCCCAGGGATAAGAAGATTCAACGGATGGATGACAGAATCGATGAATTCCGCACGCGTATCAAGGATTCTGACCTGAGACAGGTTTTTGACGATGTTTTTGACAATGCCACGTTGATGGCTCTTTATGAACTTGCAAGAAAAGGTTACATCGACGCGATAGGCGGGTCATTCAGCACCGGAAAGGAAGCAAATCTTTTCCATGCCGTATCGAAAAAAGACGAAACTTCTGAAATCGCCATAAAAATTTACCTTATTTCCACTGCAAATTTTAATGCAATGAAAGATTATATCCTGGGAGACCCGCGGTTTGTTGGCATTAAACACAGCAGGAAAGATATAATTCTTGCATGGACTAAAAAAGAATATAAAAATCTCAAGCGGGCGGAAGAAGCAGGGGTCAGGGTTCCAAAACCATATATTACTAAAAGGAACATCCTGTTGATGGAGTTCATCGGGAAGGACGGCGTCCCGATGCCGCAATTAAAGGATGTAAAACTGACCATGGAGGAAGCGGAACATATTTTTAAAATGATTGTCGAATATATGGGCCTCCTATATTCCAAAGCAAAACTTGTTCACGCCGACCTTAGCGAATATAATATTCTGGTTGACATGAATACTATGGAGCCTGTAATAATTGATATGGGACAGTCGGTCACGACCGACCATTACCATGCCGATATGTATTTGCGGCGCGATGTTACCAATATTGCAAGGTTTTTTAAAAAATTGAAGATTCCGGTAAATGAAGATGAGATGATGTCGATTATAAAAAGTAATAAAGAGGAGGAAAAATGACAGAGCATATTAAAATTCCACTTGAGAGGGTGGCGGTTCTTGTTGGCCCGAAAGGGAGCATTAAACAATTGATTGAAGAAAAATCAACGGCGGCGCTAAATATCGACAGCCAGAGCGGGGATGTCGAGATAGGTGATCCCAAGGACGCTATCAAAGGATTGCGGACAAAAGAAGTAGTCCACGCTATAGCGCGCGGTTTCAGCCCTGAAAAAGCCCTTAAGCTGTTCGATGAAGAGCTTCTGCTGTTCGAAACAATGGACCTTTCAAATATTGCAAGAACAGAAAAAGACCTGCAGCGCATAAAAGGAAGAATCATAGGTAAAGGCGGGAAATCACGCGAGGTTTTTGAGAGCCTTACCAATGTGCAGATATCGGTTTATGGAAAAACAGTGAGCATAATAGGATTTCCTGAACAAAATGCGGTGGCAAGAGCAGGCATTGATATGCTCCTTGCAGGCTCAGCTCATGGCCCGGTTTATAGTTTCCTTGAGAAGAAGAAAAGTGAATTGAAACGCGCCGAGCTTGGGTTATAGTTTTGTGCAGGCAAAAAATAAGGCAAGCATTAGAAAGGATGTAACCGTTCATAGCTTGAGGCACAGTTTTTCTACACACCTTCTTGAATACGGAACAGATTTACGCTATATTCAGGAACTACTTGGTCATAAAAATTCAAAAATTACAGAGATATACACCCATGTAAGCAACAAGGCTCTTGGGAAGATTATAAGTCCATTGGATAGCTTACAGATAAAAGGAGGAGAAGATGATTGAAGAGGAAGGAGTTCGACCAGAGGGATGTATATGCGAAATAAGTTCGGATATACAACGTTATACGCCACCCGCTTAAAAATTGGAGGTTCGAGAGATGGATAAGGTTGAACGTGCAGTTTCTTGTTTTAAAGAAGGGTTCAGTTGTTCTCAAGCATTGCTCTCAACTTACGGGGCACAATTCGGTCTAAATCGTGAAATGGCCTTAAAGGTTTCTGGAGCTTTTGGAGGTGGAATGGGTCGCATGGCTGAAACCTGTGGAGCGGTGACTGGTGCGTTTATGGTCATAGGGCTTAAATATGGAAAGACAAGAGTTGAAGATGAGCAAACAAAAGAGAAAGCTTACAGCCTCGTTAAGGAATTTGTTGACAAGTTTAAGTCTCGTAATGGGTCAATTATATGCAGAGAACTACTCGGGTGTGATATAAGCACTCCCAAGGGAATGGCACTTGCAAAAGAGAAGAAACTCATTGCTACTCTTTGTCCAAAGTTTGTCCAAGATGCAGCAGAGATTATCGAGCAAATATTGGAGTAGCGGGCGTCGTATAACAGCGTGTTTGCGGTTCGCTGTACTCACCCAAATGCCTTCAGCACTTCGCAAACACGCAAAACGTTATACGCAGTAGGCTTCGGGACGCTTTGGAAAAGGATTTATACATCTAATCATTTATTGTTAATGAGGTGAGTAGATATGTCAGAGGAAATTTCATTAGAGGAATACAAAAAGGCGTATAGGGAAATGAGAGCGGAGGATGAGAAAAGAGGTTTTTCAGTCCATCTGGTAGTGTACGTGCTGGTTAATGCTATGTTAATAGCCATTAACCTCATAGAGTCCCCCGAGAATATCTGGTTCTTTTATCCCCTCTTAGGTTGGGGAATCGGGATAACAGCGCACTACTTGCGTGCCGTTCGCTGGATAGAAAGTGAACTCAATAAGAAAGAAGCAGAAGCAGAGTATAGGGCAAGAGAATCCAAAAGAAAATAACGGCGTCCCTTCGCCGACTCTTCGGAATGCTTTGCATTCCTTGTCCTATCAGGAGCGTATAACAGCGGATAAAATAAAAGAAAAGTCAAAGATTTCCCCCAATTGCCTTTGGCAACTTCTTTTATCCGCAATACGTTATACGCAATCGGCTTCGGAACGCTTTGGAAAAGGATTTATAGATATAATCATTTATTGTTAATGAGGTGAGTAGATATGGCAGGAGAAATTTCATTAGAGGAATACAAAAAGGCGTATAGGGAAATGAGAGCGGAGGATGAGAAAAGAGGTTTTTTATTTCATCTGGTAGTGTACGTGCTGGTTAATGCTATGTTAATAGCAGGTAACCTCAGATATTCCCCCGAGGCTATCTGGTTCTTTTATCCCCTCTTAGGTTGGGGAATCGGGATAACAGCGCACTACTTGGATGCCGTTCGCTGGGTAGAAAGTGAACTCAATAAGAAAGAAGCAGAAGCAGAGTATAGAGCAAGGGAGCTAAAAAAGAAATAATGGTGTCCCTTCACCGACTCTTCGGAATGCTTTGCATTCCTTGTCCTTTCAGGAGCGTATAACAGCGGATAAAATAAAAGAAAAGTCAAAGAATTCCCCAAATTGCCTTCGGCAACTTCTTTTACACCGAAACCGTTAATCGCAATCGGCTTGAGGGGAGCAAAGCGAAAGTATTTATAAAATAAATACAATTATTAAGGAGGTGATAAAAAAAATGGCGAGATTAACATATGCTCAGAAACTTGCTTTTGCTCAGACAGTAGCACAGTTTATTCGTGATAATACAACCGAACTGAAAGATGGCGGCTTTGATCCGGCAAAAAAACTTGCTGAACTTGAAAACGAGCTGAAATCCGCAGTTGAACTTGACGTTCAACAGGAAGCACTTA
>JBAQMZ010000030.1:0-41925 GCA_049303315.1 Candidatus Methanoperedens sp. | reverse complement strand
CGGATGCCCACGGATTTTTTATCTGTGCCAATCCGTGCCATCCGCGTAAATCCGTGTTCTACGCCAACCATTGTATAGGCTTTTTCATGTTCATTTATGAACCGCGTTCATAGCCGACTCTGTGGTTAATTTTTCTATGAATCGTTTATCCAGAATAAAATAGAAAGTCACTAAGGAAAAGCATTACCGCTTTTTGATTAAATACAGCGCCAATAATCCAATAACAGCGGGCAGTACTTCAAAACCAGGCAGCCACATTCTGTTGGCTGGCGTGTCCGTGGGCACAGGCTGCCCGGCATCCACCCTCACTTTGATAGGCAACTTTAGCGTGTGATCCTCGGCGTGTGCGCTGTCTTCATCAAAATAGTAAACTATTCTTCCCTGCACTTCGAACTCGCCTATCTGATTCGACTGTATCCTGACCTCGATGTCCCTTCCTTTGCCGGGCGGAATCTCGTACGTGGTTGTGAACTGACCGGCGCCTGACTGGACAAAATCGGATGAAGTAACGCTCATCCCGGATGGAGGAAGTATGATAACCTGGACATGCATCACGGGCTTTGTTATGAGGTTAACAGCCGATAGTTTCAGCATAACATCTTCCCCGAGCACAACATCTGTTTTCTCACCGTGAAGCTGCACGCTTGCATTTGAAATTTGGGGCGTAGGTGTGGCATTGGAGGGTATGACCAGAATCGCGGGGATATTGGATTTGCCTGTGTGGGAAGTGTTGTATTTATCGTAATATGAAACAGCGGCAGGCTCAAGGTTGAAAGTGCCTGTTTCAGACGGCTGGATTGAGTACTGGAAACTCCTGGAATCTTTCGGCGCCAATAGGTCGTAGTTTTTATCCATCTTGCCGCTCGCCAGAATAAAGCCTGCAGGAAGAGAATCCGATACTTTAATATTTGTCAGTTCACCGGTTCCTGTGTTTTTGAACGTAATGGTTATAGTTGCAGTCTGTCCCTGCTCTATGGTTTGTGGAGAAATGGACTTTGTGAGGGATATAGTATCCAGCCTGTATATCTCGACTTTTAGATAGCCGGCGTTGTTATCGTAGTCCCCCCTTTCACCTGTGGTAAAGGCGTCGTATATACTGAACCTGACCTTCTTGCCATTGCCCTTCCTGTAGAATGTATATGTGTGGCTGACGTTGTCGCTTATATCGGCGCCGGGGCGCTCTCCATCGAATTCAATGGAATTGAACTGCTGGTTATAATTGCGGCCAGCGCCCATCCGGTACTGCGCATCCGCATATGCCCAATCAGCGCCAGCTTTAAATTGAAATGTGCCGGAGACTACTATCTTATATTCCGAATCGCTTTCAAGAATCACAGATGAGTTCACAGAAGAGCCTGTATCCTTTGGTCCGAATGCGGGAACGTTGAAGGTATCCAGCGCTGCGTCCTGGGCTGAGGCTGGTGATGTAGGTATTATGAAGAAGAATACCACAAGCAGTATAAGGAGATTATATTTTTTCAGGTAAATCATTTTATTTCTACAACACCTTTATGATATTTGTAATTTTTCAAGATGAAATCAAGATGAAAGTAAGCATTATATATTGTTATGGTTTATATTAGATTATAATGAAAAATAAAACCTTACTATTATTTGCGGTTTTACTTCTTGTAATAACAGCGGGGTGTCTGGGTGAGCAAAGTAAACAAGATAGTGCTATACAGGGGAAGTATGCGACACCTCCAAAATCATTCGAATATCCATTAAAGGAACAGACAACAGGCCAAACAGGAAATGCCGTTAATATCATTGACAGGAAGATTATTTCGACTGCAAGCCTCACACTGGAGGTAAAAAGCGTAGAAAAGGCTTTTAATGATATAGCGAAAATAGTAGAGGCGAGCCAGGGTTTTATATCGGGTTCGTCAACCTATGATGCGGGAGGACGCAAAAACGGCCAGATGACTATAAGGGTTCCCCAGAAGAATTTTTACTCAACCATCGAACAAATAGAAGCATTGGGAACCGAAAAATCCAGGCAGATTTCGGGTAAGGATGTAACAGAAGAGTGGATAGATGTGGGCGCCCGCCTTGATAACCTGAAAAAACAGGAGTCAAGGTTCCAGGAAATCCTGAAAAATGCATCAACGGTTAAGGATGTTCTTGAAGTCGAGCGCGAGCTTGAAAGGGTGCGCGGGGAAATAGAGAGCCTTACCGGGAGGATGAACTACCTGAACCAGAGCATTGAAATGTCCACTATTACGGTAAATGCTATGGAGCCGGTGCCAATAGCAGGCGAAGGATGGGGGATAACCGACGCGCTCAGGGAGGCTGCAACGGGATTTATCGGGAGTGTAAACGGGCTAATCGTTTTCACAGGGTACATTCTGCCGATAGTGGTATTTATTGCATTGATAGTATTGCTGGCAAGGTGGGCTAAAAGGAAAGTCCTGCCGTGGCTGAAACAATAGAGAAACGATGTAATCAAAATGGATAAGAAATTTATTCTGATAATTCTCTTTGTATTTCTTTCGGGGTGCATAGATTCTAACCAGACTACACCATCCGGCACGGGCGCCATTTTACCTGAAAGACCAGGGATAACAAACAATTCAGGCATTAATAACCAGACTGTAAATCAAACGGGAAATAGTCCGGTTCCTGCTGGCGGGAGCATGCTTCAAACTGACACAACCCATACAGGAAGCATTACAAATCAAAGCGATTTGATGATCGACAGGATATCCCTTAACCTATCCTCCTTTTATGATAAAAAATGGTTCAGTCTTTACCATGCGGATGAGCTTGACTGTTCAAGGATGTCAACATATTTATGGGGTTATATCAGGACCAATTACCATGTGGCGCCAAAAATTATTGTTTCTTACCAGAGACAGCATGCATGGTTGGCCCTGAAGGCAAGCGATGTCGGTAATTCCAGTAAATACAGGCACTGGAATATCAAAGGTATAGATTATTATTACCTTGAGGCAACAATACCAAAGATTGTAGTTGATGACAACCAGAGGTTTTTGATTAACAGCCAGGAATACACATCTGCTGAGTTCTATAACGCCACGATATATGTTTTTGATTCACCGTCTGATGCAAATGATTTCCATGCGGATTATTCGACATTGGGCGGATTCAACCAGGAATTCGTATTGAAAAAGGATGACCTTGATAAGATCCGGGGATTTTTAAAATAAAAGACGTTGGCTTTGATTGCTTTAACGATGCCTGCCCAGCAGTCGCGCCACTGCATACGCGGGGAATACTTTTGATAGTTCTACTCCATATTTTCCTGATAACAGGATAATCTCAAAGCCGCATTCCTGCGCTGCTTTTTTAGCCAGGAATTCGCCAAGCCCGCATGCCACGACTTTGCTGATGCGCCGCCTTTTCGCGGCAATGAGCAAAGCTTCTTTGATATCCCGGACTTGCTTTTCCATAACCTGCTTTGCTATCGAAAGAAGGTCGCTCTCCACTATCTCTGTCAGGTCGGCGCACACCACGCGCGCAAGCCTTCTTTTTGCATCAACTATCGTTTTTCCCGCCCCGTCTGGCGTATCGCAAGTATACTGGTCAGCGCAAATTTGTCCAAGAACCATATACGCATCAGCGCTTATCGCGAAGAGTTCTGACGAGATGCCGCATACTGCCCCGTTTAAATTTACGCATTTGAGAAGCGCTGCGATATTTGTACGCAAAACCCCTGAATAAACAAGCTCGCTTTTTTTCAGGCGTTCAAAATCAGTCCTGGCTGCCTGGGGTTTGCCATTGATAATGGGGATTATATCCGCTGTCGTTGACCCGATATCCACGAATATGCAATCCTTGTATTCACTTCCCACAAGAAGCGCCGATGCCATCCAGTTGGCGGCTGCAATGCTTCGTTTTTTTTCTTTTGTGAAAATCCCGTTGCTGTCAAGGAAATAAGCATCGGAAAAAGCATTATTTACAGCATCGATTATGAATGAAAGCCCTGCTTCCTTGTCAGGAAAGCAGTCCGCGAGTTCACCTGTTATCACGACCCCCGCTTTTTCAGGTTCCAGGCGCCCTGCGATTTCAAGAAGCACGTCCGGGAGTTTTGTGTTTTTCCACAGGGGAATGTAATGCAGTTCTACAATTTTGCCATCTTCCGAGGCTATTTTGGTATTTGCGCCGCCGATATCGATGCCGAGAATCATGAAAGGATTAAGAGCAGGTGTAGTTCAATTTTTATGACAACACTTCAACCGGTGTTTCATTTAAGGTTCTCATAGTGATTCTGGTAGTCTCTGCAATAAATTCACTGGCATCCAGTATCTCCAGAAGAACTGGTTTTCCTTTTTTGGTAAAATGAACAATAATGTCCCCTACCTCTTCGGCATAATCAATAGGCTCATCACTAATCTCGTACATGAGGATATCTTGCTCACGATTGTAGCTAACTTTCATATCTATCTCTCCTTGCAGGATAAAACGTGATAACCTTTATGTTATCATTTTCTTCAATTTCACAAATAACTCTTATCATATGTGTATCATCAAATGGTCGCTGCACAATCAATCTATCTTTTCTTCCATGGATTTTAGAAGCGGGATTTTCTATAACTCTCTTTATTTGGGCTTCAGTTATCTTAAATCCATGTCTTTCAAGGATTTTAAACTTAACCTTGGCATGATTTGTAAATATTATTTTCATGTTTCCTCATTTAGATATTTCTGACTTTCTACGCTACTTGGTTGGTTGCGCCGCCGATATCGATGCCGAGAATCATATTGTGTATTAAGAAAACGTGAAAGTTAAAAAGGTTTATGGAATGTTTGAATTTGATTTTCCGGATTCCAGGGCGAATCGCTTAAAAACCCGTAAGATAATACAAATATTGTTGGGAGATACCATGGCAAAAAAAGAAAAAAATCCCTATGTAGCCCTTATCTGCACCCATTGCGAGTTCTTCAAGGAAGATGACATCGAGCTTGAATGCGCGGCATTTAAGGTTTTAAAAGACATGCTTGCAAAAGGCAGGATATCGCCGGAAGAGATAAAAGATGCTTTTAGATGAATATCCCGTCCTCGCAGCGGGGTATGTCCTGCGAAAGCTTGAGAAGCCATTTGTTTACAACATACATGATGACCAGTTGTACGAACTGGATGACGAGGCTTTTGAATTCCTGAAAAAATGCAATGGGAGGAATCAGGTTTCAAAGCTTTTAAAAGACAGCGCAGGCGCCAGGGAATCCCTTGAATACATGCTAAATGAAGGGATAATCCGGATGGGAAATGAAGCGAGGGACATAAAAGTAAAGACCTCGCCCGCTCCATCCCTTCGGTATATCTTATTAAATATAACAAATAAATGTAATCTTGCCTGCAGGCACTGTTATATTGGAAGACCGGGAACGGGAGAGATAAGCTTAAACACATTTGAAAAAGCAGTTTCACAGTTTGAAAAAATGGGCGGGCTGAAACTCATGATTTCAGGCGGTGAGCCTCTTGTTCATTCCGGCTTCTTCACTCTTATGAAAATCCTTCCTTCGTATGAATTGAGAGTGGTACTCTTATCAAACGGCACTTTGATCGATGAAAAAACGGCAAAAAAACTCGCCAATTATGTGGATGAAGTACAGGTCAGCATTGACGGCACCGGCTCGCATGACCTGATACGCGGCAAGGGCTCGTATGAAAAGGCTATGCGCGGGATTTCCAATCTTAAAAAATATGGGATTCCGGTTTCTATAGCGACAATGATACACAAATACAATGCTCACGAATTCGAGGAGATGCAGCAGTCGTTCCTGGATTTGGGTGTGCTCTCATGGAGCGTTGACGTGCCATGCGTAACCGGGAAGCTTGCGGAAAACCGGGAGTTTATTCTTAATATGAAGGAGGCGTCGCTGTTATTGAAATACGGTTTCGGCGCGGGCACCCATGAAAGTTCAGGCGATTATACCTGCGGCTCGCATATGTGCGCCGTATCGCCCGATGGCAACGTCAGTAAATGCGGATTTTTCGACCATGAACCAGTCGGGGATGTTAATGACCTGCGTTCAGCGTGGGCAGAGCTTTGTAAAAAATACCTCTGGACGCTTAATAAACTTGATTGCAAAGATTGCAGGCTTATCCATGATTGCAGGGGTGGCTGCAGGTTCAGGGCAAAACAATATAAAGGGATTTTAGGGCCTGACCCTGTGCTTTGCCATGCAAATGGCATTATGGATTTCCTATGATACTTCAGGAAGAGGCATTTGCGCTTCCGGGAACATTTTTTTGGTTTTCATGAACTCCCGTGCCCGCTTCATGGCTGTTGCGTAAACGAACATCCACCCTTCATTTATTAAAATAGTAGCATCCCTTATTGTTTCCTCGCTTAAGGTTCCTGCGCTGAACTCCCTCAACAACTGGATTGTAGCCACACATGCTGCAGAATATTCATCAATATCTTTTGATTCGGCTGCAATATCATGGAGCAGCATTTTGAAAAGGCTCCTGAATTTATTGGATGGTATATACTGTTTTTCACCAATTTTCATAAGAACATTGATTTCAACAAGGTCGCTGTAAAGCTTGTTTATCTTATCTTCATTCCATTTTTCTGTCGGGTAATCCGTGATTTCATACGCAGCCCAGACATCCCTTAAGATTTCCTCTATTTTGCCCTTGTTTTCAACCCGTCTTAAAGCATATTCGGATGATTTTAATTCCGGTATCGTGGAAACATAAAGCCTTAAAAGGTTCCTGAGTTTCTCGCCATCTTCCCCCTCGACTATTTTCACTTTTTTAAGAATCTCATATTCTATGTCGCTGAGGGTTACTTTCAAATCTTTTGGCATCGGGCACCTTTAAATAGAGAGATTAACTTAAATTCTTATCCAAAATTCCAAAAAATTTTATTCTAGCTTGAAGGTCGTGTATATATTTTTTCATTCTATCAGCTCCGCCACGAAAATACACTGGTCTCCTCCCTCAATTATACATTCTGCGCCTTTTTTGCAATAAAACCTGGGATCGATATGTTTTTTTGCCAGTCCTCCGAAGAATCCTCTTAAAATATCGCAATATTCGCATTTATTATTTCTGAAAGATAATCCTTTAACATGAAATATAACCATTTTTTCTGTGATTTCTATGGATGTTGTAATACCCTCTTTTTCAAATTCGGGATGGATATCTTCGATTTTCGAGGTTTTAATATCAAGCGCGGCCTGCTCCCCGGCTTCAAACATCAAAACGGAATTAGCGGCTTCCGTTACGATATTATTGCAAACATTTATATAAGATTCCAAAAATCTCCTGAACACTTATTCACGCCCTTTTATTCTTTTATTAACAGTCGAATTCCATTCATAATAAGCCTTTCTCTGGTTTGGACACTATTTAGCCCGATTCTCCAAACAAAAAAAAACAGGCAAAAGTATAAAAGGGAGCCTATCATTATAAGCGGTTAATAACTCTTAAGTAGTAAATTAATCTAGACTTTTTTAAAGTTGTGCTTATAGCTCTTAATTGTTTTAAAAATAAAAATTAACGAGGTTAGAAGAAAAAGCAATTACGCTTTTTCAAATAAAATTATGGAAAGTTTTAAAAATCTGGGCATAAGTGAGTTTGTTTTGAAATCAATAAACGACTCAAAGTTTGAAAGCCCAAGTGAAATACAGGAAAAATCGATCCCTTTGATACTTGCAGGGAAGGACGTAATAGCCGGGTCTGCGACAGGCTCAGGAAAAACGCTTGCATTTGCAGCCGGTATATTACAGAGTTCCGAAAAAGGAAAAGGTATCCAGGCTTTAGTCCTGACTCCCACACGAGAACTGGCTGAGCAGGTAGCAAACGCTTTAATTAAATTCTCAAAATACAGGCCATTAGGAATTATTGCGGTCTACGGCGGTGTAGGAATCAATCCGCAGATAAAGGGACTGAAGACTGCAGACGTTGTAGTAGGAACTCCGGGGAGGATACTTGACCATATCCAGAGAAGTACTATTAAATTTAGCAATGTAAAAACACTTGTGCTTGATGAAGCAGACCGGATGTTCGATATGGGATTTAAAGATGATGTGGAGAGAATAATCAGAAAATGCCCGGCTGAAAGGCAGACTCTTTTGTTCTCTGCAACGATCACAAAAGATGTTGTCCGGCTTTCCCGAAGCCACATGAAAAAGCCGCTCCAGGTTTCGGTTGATTCTTACGTTGACCCGAAAAAACTGGTCCAGACTTATTATGAAGTTGGCGATGAGATGAAGTTTTCATTGCTTGTGCATTTGCTGAAGCATGAGAACTCAGACCTTGTGATGGTTTTCTGCAATACCAAGAGAAATACGGACAAAGTTGCAAAGAACTTACGATTTTCTGGTATAGAAGCCCAGGCTATTCATGGCGGACTGCCGCAGGGTAAAAGAAACGATGTCATGAGGTCATTCCATTCAGGGAAATCCTGTGTCCTTGTATGCACGGATGTGGCTGCAAGGGGGCTTGATATCGAGGGTGTTTCTCATGTCTATAATTACGATATTCCCCGTGAGAGCAAGCAGTATATCCACAGAATCGGAAGGACTGCAAGAGCCGGAGCAGAAGGTAAGGCGATAAATATCATTTCCAGGAATGATTATGATAACTTTTCAGCCGTCTTGAATGAAAATGATGTGGATATAAAGGAAGAGACCGTGCCTGCTTTTGAGAGGGTCGCTATTAGACAGCCTGAACGAAGGATGAATAAGCCTGATATGAATAAGCCTGTTGTTAGAAGAGGGCAGCAGCGCAACAGGCGCAGACGTTTGTATTAAGCTAAAATTACAAAAATCCTGGCGTCGGCTGGACTTAACGGATTTTCATATCCGTTAGGTCAAATTTAAATATTCTAAGTGCATTTTATTTGGTTTTGATTGTCATGGCTGCAACTAACGAAAATGAGTGAATTAAATGGTAATAATAAAAGGACACGAAATAGAGACAGTGATTTTTAAGAATGCTCATAATCGAAGGGCCTTGCAATTGAAAAATAATATTGTTATGCTTTTAAGAAGTATTGGTGTCAACGAAAATGATATTGATGTCCCTGTTGAAAATGTAGCTATAAAAAAAGCCAAAGCTTCTGCGACCTGGTACTATTGCGGCCATCGAATGTATTACAGTCATAACATGCAGAGTAAATTCGTTGATAATCTCCATGTTCTGTTCAAGGTAATCGAGATTGAGTCCAAGCTGGTTCTTTCTGAAAAAAAAACTTTTGACGATTTTATTTCAGAGTTCAGGGAGGATTCGGATATTGATGATAAACGCGCCGAGGCGCGTAAGTTTTTTGGCGTTGACCCCGATTTGAACGATCTGGAGATAATTACTACAAAATACAAAGCTTTAGCAAAAGAATTACATCCGGATATGCCTACCGGAGACACTGAGAAATTTAAGCAGCTTAATATTGCACATAAAATCTTAAAACGAGAATTAACCTAATATTCACATAAAATCCGCAAGGCCTTTCTGCTTCACCTTATCGCTCTCAAACAGCGACCTCATCTCAAGCTCTAGCAGTTCAAGCCTCTGCTTCGTATAATGCCGCACATTATACTCATCCGCAATCCGGAGTGAGGTCTCAAGATACTTTCGCACAGAGCCCTCATGCACCGTAAGCACGATATTCCCGCCGCACTTCGGGCATGTCCCGCGCAGGGGCGGGCGCCTGTACTTCGCATTGCACTTTGTGCATCTCACTTTCTGTTTTGAGAACGAGCGCAGGTTCCCGATAAGGTCGGGCAGGAAATGTGATTCGATTACGCGCTCGGCAACATCCTGCGGGTCAACTGCCTTTATCCTCCGCGCCAGGGCAAGCTGTGCATCCATCTTTTCTATCATCGTCCCGAGCGTCTTGTACGCGCTGTTCCTTGGTCCTGCCGCGATATCGGCTGTGTCGTGGGTGAACCCAAAACCTTCATACTGCGCCGGCGTCCCGAGCCTCCCGCTCACCGTATCCATGAGTTTTACCATATCCTTCGGGTTCTTGTATTGCAACGTCGCCTCATAAAACTCAAGAGGATACCTGAAAAGCAAATCCACATTATGCGCCTCCTTATCCACCTCATTCGGGTCGATGCGCGAGGTGAGTACAAGAGGCGCGTCCATCTGCCCGCCGCGCTTGTCCGGGAGGTACGAGCGCGAGAAGTTAAGAAGACCATCCATCAGCAGCATCACACAGTCCTCATCACCGTCACACTGGAAGGTAGTAATTCCTGAGCAAATGAGGCTGTGATGAGTATCGACTGTCAGATTATACACATATTTATCCTGAGAGCTTATCTTCTTTCTTTCTACAACTTTATCAATGAACACATCCCCATCAAAACTGGTTCTTGCCCGGCCTTTTTTGGCCAGCCATTTTTTAAGCAATTCTTCAGCATGCTCCTGCTTTTCACCAAGGAAGCCTATGTCTTCTATGAATTTTCCTGCTTCGCTGCCATATATCCTTATCTTATACGAATGGATCATTCTCGGTTTTCCATAGAATTTTAAAATGAGGTCGCTTTTTACAGCCCGTTCCTCCTCATAGATAGAGTGCTTAATCCCGGAAAACATCAGAAGGAAGGAAACGCCGTCTATCAGCCATTTATTTACTGAAGTTACATTGACCTCTAACGTGCTTTGCAGGGAGCACGACCCATCTCCAGTGAAATAACCTTTCAAAAATGCGCTTATCTTATCATCTGGCAGGGCGTACACAAAGTTCGGAACCCTTTTTGTTTTCGCATCTTTACCGATATTCAGTTCTTCGAAAAGTTCATAGACGAATCTTGAGCATATCGTTAGATGGTTTCCTGAAATACTGGGATGCAAACCAAAAACAGCGTTTATTTTTTCTTTTAATATACGTCTTGTCCATTCTTTAGTAGCGGTTATAGATACCTGATGACAATTTATTTGATTCTTCTTAATAAATCCCTCAGCTAAATAAAATCCTAACAGCGATAAGAAATCTTCGTTCACAGTTATGCTGGGTTTTATAGAAACCTTATCTCTTTTACTCCCTATCAGGTAATTTCCTGTATCGATCACATCAGGATTGAATCTGTTGACTATCTCTAAAGGATATGACTTTCTGTAAATATAATTTGTAAATGTCTTGTAACTCATTCCAAGATTTTTGCTTATCTGTGAAAAAGATACATCCTCATCGAAAACATCGCATTCAGTTCTTATCATAACGTCTTCAGGTTCGGTTATCGAAAGCAGATCGATATTATCTTTATTTTCGATAGGAGGTCTTTTGAGGTTCCAGGGGATCAATAATTCATCTGCATCCTCTGCCCTCACTTTGACTCCTGATTTATCCGGGAACGGATGATCTTCAGTCACGACTATTTTTCTACCGCTTTTTGTTTTTATTTCGATCAGTTTTTCAGGGGCAATGTGTTTTGAAACATGGGTTATATCAGCCAGTTCGAATTTTTTTGTTTTTATGTTGAAAGCAAATGTTTTCAGGCTGTGTATCTTCTTGTATTCGGTTCCAAAATCATCTTTTTCTGTTTTGCCGGTAAGACTAAGTTCAACAAGCTCGCGAATCGTTAAAAGCTCAAAGCCGTCTCCCCTGTAAACCAATATTTTTTCATCTCCATGGAAGCAGTTTCTTCTCTTTGCTGCATGGAAAAAAGGATGCGCATAGCCCACGGACGCAGTTGTGAAACCCACCAGCCGTCCGAGGACACCCGCCGAAGTATGAGGCGCAAGCCCAATCACCAGTTTTCCTATGAGGTCGTCGGCGCTGTTAATATTGTAGTAAGCGCCGACTTTATAATATTTGGTCAGAAGGTCGTCTATGAATCTTGCGGTCTTGAGCAGGTATTCCGCACAGTCCTTTGAGACCACAATGTCCTGGACTTTAAGTTCAATGACCTGATTTTCATCAACGAGCGGTTTTCCGTAGGTGTCGTTCACATACCCGAGTTCTTTTAGCTTCGGAACCGAAAGCCCCAGCTCCTTTGGCTTTATATGCGTGAGAGGCAGGTCGGAAAGGTCATACCTGACAGTACCGTCCTTGAACATCACAATATCATGTTTCGCGCGAAGGATTCCTTTTTCAAGCGGCTCAGGCGTTTTATTTTTTGAGGTTAGACCGATAACGCCTTTTATCGAGTCAAAGTTGTCCCTCTCGCCCACATTATCCAGCGCCTGCTGGTATTCCGACTTGAAATCAATCCCCAGTTCGGTGACGGATGTGGTCTCTTTCTTGCATTTCGGGCACACGGGTTTTGGGACTTCAATCCCGCAGGACTGGCATTTAAGAAGCGGATGCGTAAATTTACCGCATATGCACCTGTTCTTGAACGTCCTGGTCTTGCATGAAGGGCAGATGCGCTGGCCAATCTGGACTTTTATCGTTCCAGCCTTTTCTGTCTGGACAGAAAGTCCTGTCTTAAACTCATTATTATTTTTCCCGCCGTTATCGGTATCATCGATATAATCCCTTGCGCTTTTAAGCGACCGCCGCCGTCCTCCAGCTTCACCGATAGGAAAAAGCACATGCGGCGCAGGTTTCATTTCCCTTTTGTCCGATTTCTCAGGTCTTCCCATCCTCCCCCCGATTCTGATGGGCGCGCGGCTTCGGATAGTTATTCCGCTCACCTTTGAAACAGTATCCATAATATTAGATTCTACAGAAGCCCATGTTTTTTTCAAATTTGCATCAAGCCCGAGACATCTCATCAGTGGAAGCGGCTCTTCGATAAAAATAAGCTTCTCACGCACGGTATGAGGTACAAGCAATGTCTCAAGAATGGTTTTTATTATGTCATCTATAGGAAATTCAACTTTTTCAGCAAATTTCCCGTTTTTCTGGATGTATTCAGCTAAAGCCGTATACTCATCGAGTGAAATATCGTGCCAGAGATACGTGTATTTCGGATGAAGCGGCACTTTATAGGTGTCCGATAAAGACAGTGCTGTTTTCTGGTCAGGGTTTCTCAAATCTCCCTGTTCGTTTAGAGGTGTCTTTGCGGCAAGTTCATGGAGCCACCATTCATAGCAGTATGATGAAGGCACAAGAGGATGGTTATTCTCAAGAAAATCACCGAAGTTTATTAGAATCTCCCCGATATCAAGAATCCTCTGTACCGATGGTCTTATTTTTAAAGCTTCTTCTTGAGTATCCACTCTTAAAACATCTCCGTTGAATAAACGTACGGTCGGGCCTTCTATCGTATCCACAGGGGCAATGCCTGCTGCTTTACCCGGGCGCTCCACTTTAATCTGCGTGCCCGCGGCTATGAAATCATCCATCATTACCATCGTTGCAGGGCTGATACCCGCTGCTGCAAAACTCGTGTTTCTTCCCCTGCCGTACCTGAGCCTGAATCCCCCCGGTCTTGAAGGATATGAAAAAACAGGTCTCCCCGCGATCAAATCCTGCAGGTATTTGTCCTTTGGTTTTAACTGCGCCGAGGCATCATCCGTTTTCACCGTTACTACGAATTTCTCAAGAAAGTCCCAACCCGGGAGTTTCAGTTTATCAACATGCTTTTTCACTTTCGGGGCTTTGAGTGCGATACCTTCAGCAATGACAAGCGCCATGCCGCCGCGTATCCTGTTCGTCTCGATGCGGGCGAGGTCGCGCCGCCCTTCCACCTCCGCCTCCTCCGTGGGCTCGCCGTCTATGCATATCGGGCAGTTCCGCACAATTAGCCTGATTTCTTCATCTGTGGGCAAATACTGAAGGTGGACTGCCCTGTGATATGCAGCGATTTCTTCCACATACCTCTCCACCTCTTCAGCCCGCGGAATGAAACGGTTAATCCCCAGGCTTCCGCGGATATAGTCAGCAGCCAGCACTGATAGCGCCTGTGCAGTGCCGCCCGCGCTCCTGATTGGACCGGCATAATAAATCCTGATGTAATCAGAACCGTCGTCGTTTTTCGCAAGGTCTATTTTTGCGATACCCTCTATTGGCGCTGCCACGACTCCTTCTGTGAGAACAGCCATCGCAACTCTTACGGCAGCCTCGATGGCATCCTTTTGTGATTCAAACTGTTTGATTTTGCCGCTCGCTACCTCAAGACCGAGCTGCAACGAAGCCTCTTCGCGGGACATGGAAGATTCAAGCTCTCTTAACCGCTTTGCAACACCCTCAACGCCGATGAGCTTTTCAACCCTGTCGGCAAGGTCTTTTGCAATGGGTATTTCAACGGACGGCAAAGGGTCGGCGCCATTGGCGCGCGCGCGGTTTGCGATGGCGATGGCGCGGTTAAGCTCGGATTCGAGGCCGTTAAAATAAGAAAGCATCGCGTCGCTGGCGGCGAATTTCATATTTTTGCCCCCCTTTGTGAATAAATTAACCGCAGATGAAGGCGCCCAGAGTCACGCCTCTGGAGGGCGTGTACACGTATTGCTTCGCAATACGTGGGCGCGGAGTCGAGAACCCGCAGGGTTTCGGCATTGATGAACGCAGATACGCGATTAACGGTGTTCATGGGATAGAACACGGATTGTACGGATGACACGGATGCGCGCGGATACGAAAATAAATCCGTGAAAATCCGTCTAATCCGTGTCATCAGTGTTCTTTGCGCCCTCTGCGGTTTTTTTATTATTTGATTTGCCCCTTCGACTAACATTATATGCTGATTTCAGGCTGGAATGAGATAAAGATTGTTGTGATTTTAATATCACAATTCAGATTTTATAGTAATGACTGGTTCATCTAAGTTTGTCAATAGGTAACCATCGGTTACTATTAGAATCGTTGTACTTCCAAAACATCCAACCATTTACGAAAGTTCCTGTGATGTGCATTGCAGCACTCGAAGGACTGTCAAACGCTTTGCCATCTATAATAAATTTACCATTTTTTACGTCTGCAAAACAATCTTTACCCTTAAATTTTTTCCAGAGGCGTTTTCCTTCTAATAAACCAATTATATTTGGTGGTTCAACTTGGGCTGTGCTTATCAATGTAGGTAATTTAAAAGGTTCGGATATATTAGAAATTTCCGTATCGGGCTTCATTGTAGAATTTTTTTTATTAGTATCCTCTAACCCAAGCAGTTTTCTCAGCACACTGTTTGGAGTATCTTCAAATGGAATAGCCTTTTTTTGAAGCTCTTTCCAGACTTCATTATCAATATCTATTTTGGTCATAGATTCTATTTTGTTCATATTTTTCCTCCATTAGTAACTATTTCGACTATATAGATACTTTAGTCATTATAGCAACTTGTGGTTATTTATACTTTGTGATTAATTAGCCTACTCTAAATTAGCCTAATCCATATTAGTTAAATTTAAATAACATCCCCGTCAACTATAATACCATGTTCATCAACCGTGAATCCGAATTAAACCATCTTGACGAGGAATACTCAAAAGACACGTCCAGATTCATTGTGCTCTACGGCAGGCGCAGGATTGGAAAGACAGCCCTTATCGAAGAATTCGGGAAAAACAAAAAAGACTTCATATATTATCTGGCAGACCAGCAGACAGAGACACAGCAGATAGAAAGTTTCAAACAGCAGATATATGAATACACGCGTGATGATTTCCTGCAAAAGACAAGGTTTGATAACTGGGACCAGTTTTTCAGCTACCTTACAAAGATACTGCCAGCGGATAAAAGGCTGGTCATCGGCATAGATGAAATAACCTATATCATCAAAAGCACACCCGCTTTCCTGTCCATCCTCCAGAAATACTGGGATACATCCTTCTCAAAGACAAAAAAGTTCCTCATCGTGAGCGGTTCTCATGTGGGAATGATGTTGCGAGAGGTGCTGAACTACGATTCCCCCCTATACGGCAGGCGCACATCGCAGATACACCTGAAATCCTTTGATTTCAAGCACGCCTCAAAATTCCTTAAAAATTTTGACATCGAAGAGCGGGTGACGTTATATTCCATCACAGGCGGCGTGGCAAAATACCTGTTATTAATAGAAGAACACAGCGTAGGCGAGTTCATAAAAAAGAAGATACTTGAAAAAGAGGGATTCTTCTATCAGGAAAGCATTTTTCTTTTGTCACAGGAGTTTAAAAATCCCAATGTTTATCTTTCCATACTGAAAGCAATCGCATTAGGGCATACCAAACTCAATGAAATATCCAATTTCGTGGGAATCGATGGAAAAAAAGTGACAAGATACTTAGATGTGCTCCAGGAAATCGGTTTTGTAACGCGTCAGGTTCCTGTGACTGAAGACCCGCTGCGATTCAGGAAAGGTGTTTACAGTATCGAGGATAATTTCCTGAATTTCTGGTTTAGGTTCGTTCTTCCCAACCGTTCACGGATTGAGTTGAGAGACACAAAAGGCCTGCTTGATAGTATCCTCGTTTCAATGCCTGATTATGCATCTTCTGCCTTTGAGCATATTGGAATGGAGTTCCTTCAGGGATTGGGGAGCGCCGGGAAACTTCCTGCACAGTTTTCCCAGTGGGGCAGGTGGTGGGACAGGATGAATGAGATTGATATTGTGGCATTGAACAGTGATACATTGGATATACTTTTTTGTGAGTGTAAGTGGCATAAAAGAAAGATTGATGCTGATGCTATCCAACATTTACTGGACACAGCGCCGCAGGTTAACTGGTTCAACAAAAATAGAAAGGAGCATTTTGCGTTTATCTCAAAAGCGGGGTTTACGAGAGAAGCGGTGGAGCTTGCAAGAACTAACAGCGTGCTACTGTTTGAGCTAAAAGATATGAAAGATTATTTTGGATGAAGCTTTTCATTTCTTCCTTATCCTCACCGCATTCGCATGCGCAGAAAGCCCTTCAGCCTCCGCAATACCGATAATTGTCTCACTAATTCCATCAAGCCCTTTCTTATCAATTACCTGCACGCTTGACTTCGTTACAAAATGGTCTGTGTTCAAACCTGAGAACATACGCGCATACCCAGCGGTGGGAAGCACATGGTTTGTGCCCGATGCGTAATCTCCCGCGGATACGGGCGCATGTGAACCGACAAATATCGAGCCTGCATGTCTTATCCTTCCGAGAATATCCTGCCCGGTCATTATTTCAAGATGCTCGGGCGCGAACTTATTTGAGAATCCAATACACTCATCCAGAGTCCCTGTGAGTATGGCTGCATTTTCCAACGATTTGCTGATGATTTCTGCCCTTGCCTCGTTTTTTAACCGGTTTCCTATCTCTTGTTTTACCTTCTCTCCAAGTTCTTCAGACGGGGTTACAAGAATCGAAACGGCATTGGGGTCATGCTCTGCCTGAGCAATCATATCTGACGCAATAAAATCAGCCCTTGCAGAACCATCGGCAATTATCAGCACCTCGCTCGGCCCAGCAGGAAAATCAATAGCTGTACCGCATGCCATCTTGGCTGCTGTAACATAAACGTTGCCCGGTCCAACTATCTTATCCACCTTCGGAATTGTTTCAGTCCCGTAAGCCATAGCTGCTATCGCCTGCACGCCTCCTACACGGAATACCCTGTCAGCGCCAGCAATATGCGCCGCGGCAAGGGTCAGCGGATTCACTGTTCCATCGGGTTTCGGCGGGGTGCATATGATAACCTTGCCTACTCCTGCCACTTTTGCAGGTATTACTGTCATGAGGGCCGTGCTGGGATACGCTGCCCTGCCGCCGGGTACATAGGCTCCCGCAATATCAAGGGGCGTGATTCGCTGTCCGAGTTTAAGCCCGGGTGCAAACTCCTTTATCCAATCCTTTGAGACCTGGGCTTCATGGAATGCACGAATGTTCGAGGCTGCCTTTTTGATATGGGTAAGCAGATTCTTATCCAGTGAAAAAAGCGCCTCATGGATTTCCTTGTGGGAAACTTCAATTTCATTTACTTTAGCCCTGTCAAACTGCTCCGTATATTTACGAATGGCAGCGTCCCCATTTTCTCTCACATCATTGAGTATTGAGATTACAGGCGCCATTACATCCGAAAGCCCTGCGCTGCGATTGAACAGCCGTGCCGACTCCTCAGCCGTAAGTTCAGAAATAGGTTTGATTAACATTATACGCTGATTTCAGGCTAAAATATGATAAAGATTGTTATTGGAACATAGTAGCTTTGCACGCAAAGTCGCATTTGCACCTAAAGTCGGTAATTGAGACTAAAATTCAATCTTTCTCGATGATTGATATTTCATCTTTTGTAAGCCCATATAAGTCATAAGTTAAATTGTTTATTTTATCATCAATTGTTTCTATTTCACTTTTTAGCCTTTTTTGCTCGTTTGTATTCAAATCAGCATTTTTGTTGTATTCTATTGATAAATCAATTCTTTTTCTAACCAATGTGATTAATTCTTTTTCAATAAGCTTATTGCTTTTTGGGAAGGGTAACTCTTTTAAAAATGAAACTGGGTATTTTAATGAACCTTCAGGTATTCTTCCCAAATAAAATCTATCTTTGTGAATCCAGTTCAGCATTTTAGAATTCAATAATCCAAGAACAAGGTATGGATTGGTGTTTCGGGTTATTATTGAATGAACTGCAACTAATAGGGCAGTTCCTTCTTCATCTAAAGCGGATGAGAGTTTTTGTGCAACTCCTCTGACAATAATTTTATTTTTTGTCAAAAACAACTTCTTTGTATTTTCATTCAATAAATTACAATCCATATCCAAATAAGGTTCTTTTAAAGATTTTTTATATAAATTTATTTTTTTATTCCAAAGAAAACGATAGTCTTCTATACAACTATTGGTTGCTATCCGTATGTCATTTTTATTTTTCTTACCTTCATGTATGTACGGGTCAAAACTCCAATATTCAAACCCCATGATACCCGTTCTAATGTCGAATATTTTGCCAAATTTTTCTAATTTAGTCAACTTTTTATAAATGGTGTTTTTTTCTCCAACATACCTTATGTTAAATGACCCATTTTCTAACACAAATTGATTTAGGGGTATTTTATTGAATTGAATTTTATTTAATGATTTTGTTTCCTTTGTTGCCACAAAACAATTTATCGAATAATTTTTTGGTGGAGTTGTTTTTTGTATGATTAATATTGCAGTTGAAACCAAAGCATCAGGAAATACTCTTTTTGCATCACTTAAATCAATTACTTCTAAAATCTTGCACTCTTTTAATATTAATTCCCTTATTTTTTTACCATAATCAGAAACTAAAAACTTGTTAGATACTATAAACCCAAGACACCCTTCAGGTTTAAGCAAGCTTATTGATTTTTCTATAAACAAAATCAATATATCATAGGCTCCATAAGCTGAAAAATAATTTTTTTGATAATACTCTTTTTCGGACTCTAAATAAAGTGTTCTTTCATAAGGGGGATTACCAATAACCACATCTACCCCATCACTAAAATTTAATGTCCAATCAAAGGGTCTTTTTGTTATTTCTTTATCATTTATAAGAGAATTTCCACACTGTATGTTTTCTTGTAAATCGGGAAGTCGATATTTTGTTTCGGCGGCTTTTAATAGCAAATTTAATTGAGCCACTTCAACAGCTTTTTCATCTAAATCAACCCCATGAATATTTTGTTTTAATATTCTCATTTTTCTTGTTATTTTTGCTTTCTCTGAGGAATCAAGTTGCGTTTGTGAATAATGTTTGTCAGTTTCTCGCCAGTAGTTATCTAAAAAATCAAAAGCTTTTATCAAAAAAGAACCTGAACCGCAAGCAGGGTCAAGAATAATTATTTTTTCCAACTCATCTTTCTTTAATTTAACGATGCTTTTACCCAAAGTATTCTTTACTATATACTCAACAACAAATGTTGGAGTGTAATAAATGCCCTGTTCCTTTCTTTTTCTTTGTATGTTTCCAATGTATTTTTCATACATCAATCCTAAAATGTCTGCATCAATATCTGCAAAGTTATACGCATATATTTCGTCTTTTTCGTATGTTTCTTTTAATATTTTGTATAATGTTTCGTTGTCTATTTTAACAATTTCGCATTCATGTCTAATTTCAAAGTGCTTTTCATCATAGGTGAATAGTTTGCTATCGTATATGGCATCATATTCTTTGAATAAATCGTTAAGCTTTTGCTGTACATTTATGTTTTTGTTTTTTTCATATTGATTTACAATATTTTTTATGAAATCATCCGCTTTTGCTTCAATTTTTCTATCCTCAATTGTTCTTATGAAGATTATCCTGTCTAATATTGTTTGAACTATTTCTTCAAGCGTTTCTTTTTCATATTCTTTCTTGTTATTTTGTTTTATTGAATGAATAAGCCTTTTTCTCCAAAGCAAAACATCATTAAGTAACTCTTCATCAATTTTTATTTTTGTTTTTATCCGCCCATTAATTTCAGCATATTTATCAAGGTCACCTAGTTCAAAACTTTCTCTTGATAAAAGTAGTATTTCATCAATACGTGCGTCAAGAACGGTATAATTTAGGCGCCTTAAAATATGGTTTTGTAAATTCTTCTCTTTTATATCACAAATTAAAATGTATGTATCTTGAAAATTTGATAATACCGCCCAACGTTTGTTATTATTTCTAGCATAGTTTACTGCTTGTTTTATGTCCTGTGCAGTTAATTCTTTTATTTTTTTTGCCTCAAGAAAAAAAGCGATGCTTTCATTTAAGTAAAAAATATAATCTGGGCGTCCATCTGGTTGGCTTTTTTGTCCTTTTACTTCATTTAAGTCTTTAGTATTCCATCCAAGATGTTCAAAAAGAGGTAATAAATATGCTCTACAAACATCATCTTCAGTATGTTCTTTTCCTATATTTGATTTGAATGTTTGAATTAAATTAAGAATGTCTTTTTTTGCTTTTTCTTTGTCGAACATATTTGTTTCACCTGTTGTTTCAAGTTCTTAGCCACCAATAAACAGCATTCCCATAACTTCCACAATCAACAATACCTTTTCTTTGCACCTGCACCAAATATTTCTTCGCAGTTTGCCATGCCATTTCTGCCCTCTCGGATATTACTTGTAGTTAATGGCTTATGAGCTATGTATAATATATTAATTATATGCTTCTCTTCTGGAATGTAAGCTATTGCTCGTGCCATTTCTATCTCCAATTTCGGTTTGTCTTTAGAAATCTGGCAATGGTTGTGCAAAGTGATAGCACACAATATCATGTCAAGCGTTAGCGTTACAGACCCTTCGATATCGGACCGAACTTCGGTATTCAAGATTTTAATATGCACCTAAAGTCCATCGTCTTGCACCTAAGTCGGTCAAAATGGTACTTTAGGTACAAAGCTGAAGATAGTGAAAACTATTAATATAGATTAAAGTATTAAGAGAATGCCCGCAAGGTTTTTACACTTCGGTTTGCGCCGGTAGTGTAGCGGTTATCACTAGGCGTTGCCAACGCTTAAACTCGGGTTCGATTCCCGACCGGCGCATTTACTAACAGCTTAAAAATGAAAAACTAAAGCTTATTCTCATCAGCGAACCTGACAAGAGCTTCCCCGAGCGCCCTTACATATTTCGGGTTGATATTGAACCTGCGCTGCTTCTGCCCGCCTCTTTCTTTGGCTATCTCCACATACTCCTTCTCTTCTTCAAACCTGTCGCTTTTCTGAAGCGAGATGGTCATAAACCAGCCAGAGCTCATCTTTATTTCCATAAAACCTTTTTCATCGTTCATATAATCTCCACGCTCCCTACAATCGCATCCACTAAAACCTTATCCCCGGTTCTTATCGCGGTGACCGGGTTCTTTTCAACACGATCTACAAGCGGAATATCGGAAATGATGGCGCCCACGGCAACAATCGGTTCGGCTTTGACATTTATCATGGCTAAAGGTGCGGCGCCGTTCTTCTTGAGCTGGTAAATCGCATACGAGCCAACGGTCGAACCTTTGCCGCCCGGGAAAACAAGGACTTTTCCTTTGATGCTTTTCCCAGCAAGTTCATGACCGCTTTCTATCACGATGCCCGTTTTCGTATCAATGCTCCCGAGAAATGAAATAGGCTGCGAGGTTACAAGAGCATCGCCTTCAGCACGTCCCCGTGAGACTATGTGGGCTTTGAGTTTAACCATTTATGCTCCATATTCAATTCGCACTATTTCTTCCTTGCCTGTTTTGCATATTCGGTCAATTGTTCGTTTCCGGAAATCATGGGAAGACCGCTGAAGGGTGCATGGGGATTTGTATGGCAGTCTGTACATCCACTGACATAGCCGTGGCAAGTGCTACATTTGCTTCCCGGATGAAGTTCTCCATGTCCAACATGGCAGTCCATACACTTTTTTGCTTCCCTGTGTTTTGGATGACAGCTGACGCAGGATGGTACATTTTTATTATGTTTGCTGTCATAAATCGTTAAAATTCTGTAAATATTATCGTGACAGGCAGCGCACATTTCTTTAGTTATTGTGCCTTTGAAGACGGCATTTTTGATGGGAATGTGCGGGTCACTATGGCATCCAAGACAGGTGCTTCTATCCCATTGCGCACCTTTTAAATGGGGGATATGGCATTTCGTGCATTGAGGAAGTTCACCCAGACGCGTAGCGTCAGTGCCGTGGCAGTCACTGCATGTCAGATTTCTATGTCCACCTTCACCAATACGTTTCCAAAAGCTTACTTCAGTATTTTTTGTGGGTTCTATATGAAAAAGATGGCATTTTTCGCAGTTGGAAGCATTGGAATGATTGAATTTCATTGATTTTATTTTTTTAGCATCATGACATTTGGTGCAGTTGGCTTTGAAAATCGAAAAATCAGAAGTATTTAAGCTTGTATTGAGTGTAAAATTTGCTGACAGTAATCTGTTAATCGCAGGAAGTGAGGAGTTTACGAGATGAGCGTTAATGAGGAGTTTTTTAGCAGTTAAGTCAGATTCAATTCCTGGAGAAGAATGGCATTCAATGCATGTGATACCTTTTTCTTTATGGACGGAGAGGTCCGAACTGATAGGTATAGTGTAATTCTTATACTCGGCTGCGTGGCAGCCTGCACAAAAAAGCGGGTCGTTGAAGCTTTTGAGTATTGTCAATGAGGCATATGCTGAGAGCGTGATAAGCAAGAATGCCAGTATCATCCATTTTTTCATATTATTTTCTTGATGGTGATTATATCTTAATATGCCGCTTGTATATTCAGTAGTGTTTATTAACTTCACGTATAATATAACTATCAGGTTCGGATTTCAAAAAGAGAAATCGTAAAGTATATATCCCATCAGAAACAAACGTAAATTATACCCAAATTAAACCCAAATTGGGTAGATAATAATAATGGATAGGAAAGGAGGTGAAAAAAAATGAACAGTAAAATATTGGTGTTATCAATCGCAGTAATAGCAATTGGTCTATTTGCAATGCCGAGCACATTGTCATTGTTCTCAGGGCAGCATCAATTCTACAACGGAAGTTCGGTGAACTGCGCCAAATGCCATCAGGATATTGTGGACGAAATAGGTACTTCATCGTATAATGTACACTATACAATCACAAACCAAACCGGCAGAGATAGATGCGAAGTGTGCCACACCACAGGAACTGTTTCAAGTATTCCTACTGGTAAGAACATGACCAATATTTCGCAGGGTTACAATTATACAACCAAGAATGAAAATGTAACCGCGAACACTGGTGCGCATGCAGCAGTAACAAAGGAATGTGCGTCATGCCATACAGGGGTGCCAGCTGAGATTACGGGAGTAAATGAGTCACATGGTGCATTCTATAACTCAACTGTACAAGATATCAGCACGAACGGTACCAATATACTCAAAGGTGCAAACGAAGCCTGTGTTGGATGTCATACACATGCTGTTGTGAACATCACCTGGGTAAGATCTGTTGGATACAACATGACCGTTACCGAGACTGGTGCTGGTGAGTATAACATAAGCATGATATCTGTGAATGGTACAACCAAGACTACATATTCCACAGGTCAATAAATATTAGAATAGGAAAGGAGGTTTACCTCCTTCCGATTATTTTTTTTTGCATAATTTTATACAATGTTATTCTTATTAGAGGAATTTAGAAACATTTATAATTAGTTAAAATAAGAATAATTTATGAATTCTTATGCAAAAATAGTTATTGGAATCATCATTGTAATTGCAGCATTAATTGGTGTTTTTTATTTCGAGAGCAGTGCAAAATCAGCAAAAGTCGCCAATATAAATGTTTTGGTAGAAATAGCAACCCAGAACGGATCAATACGTATAACAAATATTGAAGGTGATCTTGAAGAGATTTCAATGGTAGGTCTTCCCAGGGGCGGGCTTATGGAAGCGCCAGGTATTGCAGTGTCAATAAATCAGGAGAAGAAACCTGTTTCAGACTGGTATTCATTAATGTTGATGAACGACACGCGTACCTACAATTTCAGGGTAGGACTCTATGATACGTTTTCAGAAGATAAACCGGTTTTTGTATATGTACAGGCTATAGACCGCAGATCCCGGGAACTCATGTCGGCTCAAAAAGAACTTTTATTAAATAAATCAGTTAAATAATAGTTTTCGAATGCTATCAGTTTTGAGCCAGTGTTTTAACTATTTTATCGTGAAACTCTTTGTCTTTCGTCCCGATTATAGATAAACCAGTAGCCTGCACATCATCTGATATCTTTTTACCTTCAATATCGGTAAGGTATCCCCCCGCCTCCTTCAATATCAAAGCAGATGCCATGATATCATAACCGCTCACAAGCCCCCGCGTATCAATAATCCCGTCAAGCGTCCCATCAGCCACGAAACACATATCAAGCGCAATACTGCCAAGCGCCCTGACAATTATTGATTTTTCAAGTTCTATCAATCCCTTCGGGACGTCTGGCACGCCGTATGAATACACTGATATTACGGGTTTGGGCATGGCGCCACGCAATTTTGCGCCAATCGGCTTGCCATTTAAAAAGGTGCCCTTTCCTCTTTCGGCACAGTATGTATTTCCCCTTATGTCACAGATGACAGCCATGCTGATATCGTCAAAGGCAGCCGTGTCTGTTTTTTCAGAATAAGCAAGCGATGTGCAGAAAAAGGGAATGCCGCACGTTGCATTGGTAGAACCGTCAATAGGGTCAAAAACCAGCATGAAACCGGGATGTTTGCCCACGATGCGGTCTCCAAGCTCCTCTGATATTATTCTTGCCGACAGCCCCCGCTGTAAAAGTGCCTTATCAAGTGCCTCTTCAGCAGCCATATCCATTTTACGCGTGATATCCTTCGGGCGTCTGGCAACCATTTCCCCGTAATCCGCGTTCTCCCTGATGAACGAGCCGATTATATCCCGGATTTCAATTCCGATATCAATTAACGTTTCAATTTCCATGCAAGGCTCCATAAAGATTGATAATGGCATCCGCCACTTTTCTTGCGCTCTCATCCGGTTTCATTATGTCGCTGTCTATTATGACAAGAGGGTTCATGGGTTCTTCATAAGGGATATTCACACCCGGGACATTGGCGCCGGTTTGCGCCGATTTTTTATAGATGCCCTTTGGAGAAAAAACGGCTTTCCTGTGCGCTTCACGTTCCATGCAAACCGAAAGCGGGCACCGGATGAACACTTCGGCAAATTGGGGGATTATTTGGCGGGCTGCCTCACGGTATTTACTCCTGTTTGCTGTGGCGTCTATAAAAACATTGATTCCGCTTTCTGTCAGGAGTTTTGCCATATAGGCAAGGGAAGCATACACAATATCTCGCTCTTCATCCGTATATTTCGGATGAGGGGTAAGAACACGGCGAATTTCATCAAGCTGGAGTATTTTAACTTCAATGCCTTTTGTTTTGAGGATATCAGCAGTACGGGACGCGATCGCTGTTTTCCCGCTTCCGGGAAGACCGGTGAACCATACGGCAAAAGCCATTTTATTTATTCCTGCAAATACGAATTCACATTCCTGTAATCAAATTCTTCAATATCAAGTATATTATGGATGAAGTTAAAAATCTTAGTTCGAACTCCCGGGTCAAGGTTGGGATACCATATCGGGCTTGCCACTACAACGCTTCGGAATACATAGAACGGCTGGATAACCCGCAATAATTCAAAATCCTGCGTTTTTTCAAGGTAATTACTGAAAAAAAGTTCATATAACTCTTTGAACGGTCCTGCAAGTTTCCCGTATTTCTGAAGGGAATAGAATAGATAGTTCATGGTTATCGAGGACACATCGTCTGCCGCTTCTCCCCATTCGCCTCGGCTTCGGTCAAGCACCGTGAAATCGCTACCTTCGCGAAACATTATGTTCCATGGGTGAAAGTCGCCGTGCGTCATGCAAAGGCGGTGCGTCTTTCCTTTTATTTTATAGCGCCATTCCACGCATTTCTTCTCGATGTCGCAAAGGTCATCCTGGCTCACAAAATCCAGGTTATCGGGATAGCTGTCCAGCAATCCCATGATGCATTCACCGTGCCCTACATTATCCCTGATTTTGCGGATGTAAAGTTCACGGTCATCGTATTTGCTTGCATGGATTTGCGAAAGATATGTGGATAAGGCTTTTGTTCTTTCCTTATCAAGCGGTGTGAGTTTCCCTTCCTTTTTTATCCTCTCAAGGTCAAGAAAATATTCTTTTCCTTCAATTTTTTCCATCAAAATGAAATATTCTTCTGCCTTCCCTGCCGAAGAAAGCTCTCCTTCGTGCGTGAAAAAGCCAACGTCCAGGGATTTTACGTGTTTTGGCAGGTTATTAAAAACCGAGTTCTGCCATATCAGTATCTGAGCCCTGTCAGAAAAATGGTCATGCCCGAAACCCTTCTGCACCCTCATCGAGGAAAGCACGACGGATTGCATTTTCCCGTTCGACTCAAACTCAATAAGATAAGGCTTCCCATAACCGAATCCTTTTATACCTTCTTCAACCTCGACAGGAATCCCGCCAAGCTCGCTAATGGCTGTGACCCTGGCGCTTCCGAATAATCCTTTAAGATAATTTTCAACAGCTTTTATTCTCAACTGCATCTTATGTACCCATTGTCCATGAATGGAGGTATTTATCCTGCTCTTTGGTCAGGGTATCTATCTCGATGCCCATAGCCTCAAGCTTGAGTTTAGCTACTCTGCTATCGATTTCGGCAGGAACCCTGTAAACCTGGTCATCAAGCGTCTTACCTTTTTCAGCAATGTATTTTACAGCAAGCGCCTGGTTTGCAAAGCTCATGTCCATGACCTCGGGCGGATGACCGAATGCGCTTGCAAGATTCACAAGCCTCCCTTCTGCAAGAAGGTATATTCTCCTGCCGTCTTTTAACACATACTCCTGCACGTCATTTTTTATCTGGTTGACTTTCTTTGACAGTTTTGTGAGCGCGGGTATGTCTATTTCCACGTTGAAATGACCTGAATTGCATACTATAGCCTGGTCTTTCATGACCTGGAAATGCTCCTTCCTGATAGCTGAGATGTCGCCAGTAACAGTTATGAAAAGGTCACCAACCTTTGCAGCTTCCTTCATGGGCATGACCCGAAAGCCGTCCATGACCGCTTCAAGGGCTTTTCTTGGCTCAACTTCCACAACGACGACATTGCCGCCAAGCCCCCGCGCCCGCGAAGCCACTCCCCTGCCGCACCAGCCGTAGCCAGCAACCACGATTGTTTTCCCTGCAAAAAGGATGTTTGTTGCGTTCATTATCCCGTGTATAGTGCTCTGCCCTGTGCCGTAGCGGTTATCGAACATCATCTTGGTCTCGGCATCGTTTACTGCGATGACCGGATATTTCAGCGCGCCTTCTGCCGCCATTGCCCGCAGCCTGATTACCCCTGTCGTTGTCTCCTCGCATCCGCCTTTTATGTTTTTAATAAGTTCTTTGTGTTTTGAATGGACAAGCGCTATTGTGTCTGCGCCATCGTCGAGAGTGACATGGGGTTTTATCTTGAGCGCCTCTTCAAGGCATTCGTAATACTGCTTCTCATTCTCGCCTTTTATAGCAAAGGTTTTTATCCCTTCCGATGCGAGCGCCGCAGCCACATCGTCCTGTGTGCTCAATGGGTTTGAAGCGGCAAGAGCGATATTTGCGCCTCCTGCTTTCATCGTATAAATGAGATTGGCGGTTTCAACGGTCACATGAAGACATGCTACCACATTTACGCCTTTTAGCGGTTTTTCCTTTTCGAACTGCTCTTTTATCTTTTGGAGCACGGGCATGTGCCTTCGCGCCCATTCGATTCTCTGCTTTCCCTCATCAGCAAGGTTTATGTCTTTTATTATATAATCTTTCATCAAAATCCCTTTAATTTTAAGCCATTAAAACTGATGTAAAATGCCCGATATACTTATTAAATCTGTTGGTTTTATTAACATTTATGCGGCTTTCGGTAGCCGAATACTTCCCATGTTGCGGGCGCCTGACTTAATTTTTTATCTCCGGTCTTTATATCCCCGAAACATATGTGCATTTGCCAAAATACTGACGATAGCAATAACACTAACGAATCCGGGTGTTTTAGGTGTCTCTCCTTCTCGTGGCACCTGCTTGCTTTCTGTTGATTCTGCACCAGGGCGTACTTTTATTGGAAGAGTCAGCGTATAGTCTTCTTTAGTTGATGTATTGTCCCCGTAATAATATACTATCCTTCCCTTAACATCAAAAATGCCTACCTGGTTTGACTTTATTCTTACTTCAATGTCTCTTCCCCTGCCCGTTTCAATCTTATACATAGAGGTATATTGCCCGGCGCCTGAACTAACGAAATCTGATGAAATTATAGACATTCCGGAAGGAGGGATTAAAATCACCTGAAGAGTCATCTCCGGGTTTGGAATAATATTGACGGCTGACAATTTTAATATAATATCTTCACCGATTATCACATCGGTCTTCTCTCCATGCAGTTCAACGCTTGCGGATGGTTTTGCAATGGTCTCGACAGGAGTTGGGGTTATTGTCGTTGTGGGAACAGGCGTTGCGGGAATGCTGACGCTGAATGACTTATCATAATAATCGTATCTGGTCTCGAGGATGCCCCCTCCCGCGTCCCTGTCCCATACCGCAGCCCTGGCGGTCCAGGTTCCGGCGGGGCCGGCTGCAGGAATCTTATACTCGAAATAAATGTTGGTATCCGCAGCGGGGCTGAGAGTGGCGGTTTTATAAGGCACATCGCCCCAGGTTCCCTCCG
This sequence comes from Candidatus Methanoperedens sp., assembly GCA_049303315.1. Taxonomy (GTDB): domain Archaea; phylum Halobacteriota; class Methanosarcinia; order Methanosarcinales; family Methanoperedenaceae; genus Methanoperedens. The sequence goes on along the minus strand of JBAQMZ010000030.1, from coordinate 12,980 downwards.
GGTCTCTCACGCTGAAGCCAACCGGAAAAGTATGGGATGTTTTTCCAGTGTTTTTTACATAAACCGTGGTGGTCAGGGTATCCCCGGCATAATATGACGAAGATATGCCATAAAGGCTGATAGAGGCGCTTGTTATCGGTACTGCGGTTATGGTTGGCGCGGGTGTCGGACTGGGTGTGGGTGTTGGGGTAGGCGTTGTTGCCGTTGTGTATATCCTGACCTTCACTCCTATGCCATCGCCCTCGGTGTAATGATAGTAGGTAATCGTATTACTCCCCACATTTATCCTGCTGGTCACATCGAGCCACATACCTCTGCCAGTGCTTTCCCGAACTTCCATCCCTGCGATATAATCGTAAATTATCCCGCCAAGCGTTGCATCAAATCTCACAAACTCCCATACGTATTGCCCGTTTAATTTCAGGTATCCATTCCATCCCATGTACTTATTGGCTTCAATTTTTCCGGAGGAATAATGAGCAACTTCAACCTTACTGAAATTCTGCGGTACGTTTATTGTCCATGTTTTTGGCGCCTGGGTGTAATGAACCACTCCCAAATCAGTTTCTATAACTCCGGATTCTTGGGCATCAACAACAGTTACAAACAATGAAATCACGAATATTAGCGACACGATTAACCGCCCGATATTATTCATACCTATCAGCATTTCCTCCCTCCCTCTCAACAAATATTCTCTGGATAATGTTAATCCTGTTATGTTCTTATAGTAAAATCATTTTTTGTTTATTTATATTTTTTGTTTAATTGTGAATCCTCTGGATTAAACCTGTAAGAAATGTATATCCGCAATTTTACGTAAATGATATTTGAATATCATCCATATTCCTATGTAATTAGTGCGGCTGCCGTGATTCGGATAATTCCCAATTTGCGGGCGCCTGACCTAATTTTTTATCTCCGGTCTTTATATCCCCGAAACATATGTGCAGTTGCCAATATACTCACGATAGCCATAACACCAACAAATCCGGCTGTTTTAGGTGTCTCTCCTTCTCCTGGCGTCTCTTTACTTTCTGTTGGTTCTTTACCAGATCGTACTTTTATGGGAAGTGTCAATGTATAGTCTTCTTTAGTTGATGTATTGTCTCCATAAAAATACGCTATCCTCCCATTTATCTCAAAATTGCCTATCTGGTTTGCCTTTATTCTTACTTCAATATCTTTTCCATTGCCAGGATCAAGCTTATATAGCGTTGTATATTGTCCTGCACCTGAAGTAACGAATTCCGACGAGGTCACGGACATTCCAGAAGGGGGAATTAAAATTACCTGGACAGTCATCACAGGGTTTGGAATAACGTTGACCGCTGATAATTTTAATATGATATCCTCCCCAAGCACTGCATCGGTCTTTTCTCCATAGAGCTGGACACTCGCTGATGGTTTGACGATTGTATCTACAGGCGTCGGCGTCTTCAGGGGAACTGTTATTTTAGGAGTTGGAGTGGGTTTGGTTATGATCTCAAAAGAATTGATAATCTCATCGTAGGTATCCGAATATGTTGCATAATAATCTTGAGGAGAGCTTGTAGTAATCTTATAATATTTATCGCCGGAAATGAGGATTACATATTTTCTTTCATAGACTACATTTGTGTTATAGTCTGTTTCCACTTTCTTCCATTCAACTCCTTTCAGGTTGTTGATAATGATGTCTCTTCCATACCAACCTGCACCATTAATAGCAGCAATATCATAAAGCCCTAAAATGCCAGTAGGCGCGAATGCGACTGTTACAGCGGCGTAGCCGGATGGATTTTCTAAATTCACGCTTCCTGTCTCAAAGTCCTTAGAGAAATTCCAACCAGATGGATATACAATCTTGAAGCCGTTTTCTTTATCTGTATAAGTTTCAAGAGCTGAAACAGTATTAATTAAAAGTATGAAACTAAAATAAAATAAAATTATTTTTTTCATGTTTATTCCCAGCTTGAAAATTACACCACCACTTAATTATGTTAATCTCTATTGTTACATAAGGTTTGTGCAATATATAACTAATGCGGCTGCCGGGATTCGAACCCGGGTTAGAGGCTGTTTCTCTCCTTTTGTCCAGGCGTTTGCCTGCAAAAGGTCGTTGGGAAGCCCCTGTCATAACCGCTGGACCACAGCCGCATGGTTTGTCTTGTTGATTTTTATTTTTAGTCCGATAGCTGCATTTTTGTTAAATAATATTCAATCGATATAGCGTTTATGGTTTATCAAACGTCAGGGTGCCGGCAGACATATTAATAGCTATCTCAGCAATATCCCCGCTGTAACTTCCTATTCTCCCAAAACTGTCAAGCATCGTTTTTTGCAGGATAGCGGATTCTATATTTTTATCTTTTGATTGGAGTAATTCATTTGAAATAGCAGAATGAAATTCATTAATTTCCTTTAGTTCCTGAAAAATTTTCTCGGCCAATACATGATTTCTTGTAAATAATGCATCTACCGATTTTTCGAAAATTACAATTATACTGTTATTGAGTTTTATAAAATCATTCAATGGCATATCTTTCTGGATGTCTGATAATTGGATATAGCTCTTTGCTATGTTTTCAATATGGTCTGCAATCCGCTCTAGAGCCTTTACAGTAATCCTGTATCCAAGACAATCCCTCTGGTTTTCTATCCCGAGCTTTTCAGCTACCTGCTGGTACTCAACAGCGCTTTTGAGCTGCCTCACCACCAAAAAATAAAGCCTGTCAATTTCCCGCTCCCTCACGATTACATCCTTTGCCAGCCCGATATCAGTAGTTTTCAAAGCTTTGCCAAGATCAAGAAGCATCGACCTGTCTATGGAAAACATTCTCTGGAGTATCTGCATGGTGCTCATACGTTTGTAATCCAGCATTATCTCAAGCGTCATTGCTTCGTTGGTATCCTCGACTAGTTCCACGCCTATCAGATAGTCCAGAATCTTCCGTATGCTCTCCCTGTATGCAAGATGATCCTTCCTGTCCAGCTTTATCTTGATTGTATCATAACCCACCAGATAAAAAGCAATTAATATTCGCTCAAGAGCTTCGCTTGATGTTATTTGTGAGATTTTAATCTCCTTTACCTGCGACTCTTTTTCAATAACACTGGTCTCAATCAGCAATGAACTGCCATGTTCCGTAACCACAAGCGAGTCTCCGGGCTTCAGGTTAGTCTTCCTAACCCATTTTTTGGGCAGTGAAATTACATAGGTCGAACCGCCGCTTACGTAAACTTTCCGTGCTTCCATTTTAATCTTGTAATCTACTGATATTTTATAGTATATATAGATTCTTGGGACAAAATATATACTTTATAATTAGAATATCAGTTTGGTGAAAGAAATGATAGAAAAGGAGATTTTGAGAAAAACAATACCATGCAACTCATTCATAGAGGAATTTGAGGAAATGGGAAAAGAAGACCGGGAGCTTTATCTGTTCCTGCGGGGCGGTTTTGCAGCCAAATAAGGGCAAAAGAGAATGCAGAATATTAACAAAATAGAAATTTATCTAACAATCCTTCTTTTCTTACTTGCCCTCTGGATGGTATTCAAGTGATAGATCACACAAAATTTTTCAAAAAAATTACTGATTCCATTATTACCATCGTCCTGTATGTACTGTTGTTGGCTCTCATTGCATGAATGCTGCGGATATTACTTGATATTCGCACTGTTGCGATAGACTCACTTGATGGTGGTTTTAACAAAATAGTTACTAACATTCTCACGCTTTTTATTGTGATTGAGTTCTTCAAGACCTTTGCAGACTATTCCAAGCATGAAAGAATCAAGCTCACCGACATAACCGATGTCACGATTTTAATAGCTATGCGTGAAATCACGGTCGGGCTTTATTCCAAATCATTAGGATTCGAAACGATTTTTGCCCTCTCTGCACTGCTATTTGTGCTTGGAGTGATAAGGGTGCTGGCTGTCAGGTACTCGCCAGAAAAGGTTTGAGGGTGATTGCAGTTCTTTGATAACGAAATGCAGTACATATTTCTACTGATTTTCTATAGTCTCTATAGATTCTTGGGAGAAACTATATATTATTTGATGCTAAAATTCATGCTGGTGATTAAACAAAATGAATCGATTAAAGACAATACTAATTTTGATTCTGGCAGGAGTGCTGATAGCCGGATGTGTAAGCAAGCCGCCTGCCGAAGTACAGCCTACAGTGCAGCCCACAAAAGCCCCGGAAACCTTAACCTTAAACGGCGCAGGTGCAACATTCCCATATCCCCTGATATCAAAATGGAGTTCGGAATATAACAAGATAAATCCAAATATCCAGATCAACTACCAGAGTGTGGGAAGCGGTGCTGGAATACAGCAAATTACAGCAAAAACAGTGAATTTTGGCGCAAGTGATGCGCCTCTCTCGGAGCAGGTATATAAAAATCTCACAGGAATCCTGCAAATACCCGAAACCATAGGCGCAGTGGTTGTAGCGTATAACCTTCCCGGCATAGAGAAGGGAGTGAAATTGAGCGGCGATGTAATTGCTGATATTTTCCTTGGAAAAATCACAAAATGGAACGACCCGAGGATAGTTTCACTTAATCCTGGTATCCAGTTCCCGGCAAAGGATATTATCGTGGCGCACAGGAGCGATGGAAGCGGAACAACCTTCGTCTTCACAGATTATCTTTCCTCAGTCAGCCCTGACTGGAAATCAAAAGTTGGAAAGGGTACATCAGTCAACTGGCCGGTCGGTCTTGGCGGGAAAGGCAACGAGGGCGTTGCAGGTATCATAAACCAGAACACCTATGCAATAGGGTATGTCGAACTTATCTATGCCAAGCTCCAGAACATCCCATATGCGTATATAAAGAACAAAGCAGGAAAGTTTATCGAGCCCACGCTTGAAACAACTGCAAACGCCGCTGCTGGAGCTGTGCCGACATTGCCCGCAGGCGATGCAAGCTGGTCATCCGTAAGTATTGTGAATGCCCAGGGAGATAATTCATACCCCATCGGCAGCTTTACATATCTTCTTGTGTACAAAGACCAGGCAGATAAGACAAAGGGTAAAGCACTGGCTGAATATCTCTGGTGGGTAGTACACGAAGGTCAGAATTATTCATCAGAACTTCTGTATGTGCCATTGCCAAATGAAGTCGTAAGCCTGAATGAAAAAACCATAAAGCTTATGAACTACAACGGACAACCGCTAATCTAGATGGATAGATCGAGATTGCCTTTTTTCCGTATCAGCCGGAGTAAGCTCTCCGGCGATTTTATTTTTGAAGCCTTAGTCGGCTTATTTGCTCTTGGCATAATAGTCCTTGCATTTTTATTGTTCAGGGAGCTTTTTATCGGGGCAGGACTGTCAATAGACTCTTTTGGTTTGGGTTTCCTGACCTCATCAACTTGGGACCCTGTGACTGAGGTATTCGGCGCCCTGCCCTTCATCTTCGGGACTCTTGTTTCATCGTTCCTTGCCCTGCTCATAGCTGTCCCTTTCAGCCTTGGGATAGCGATATTTCTCTCAGAACTTGCCCCGGAAAGACTGAGGACGCCACTCTCTTTCATCATAGAACTGCTCGCTGCCGTCCCGAGCGTCATCATCGGGCTGTGGGGAATATTCATTCTCGCCCCGTTCATCCGCGACTATCTTGCGCCGCCCCTTTCCACTTACCTTGGTTTCCTGCCTCTCTTCCAGGGACCGATGTACGGTCTGTCCATGCTCACCGGCGGCGTGATTCTTGCAATCATGATAATCCCGATAACTTCATCGGTATCAAGGGAAGTCATTATGACAGTGCCCACGCACCAGCGGGAAGCAGCCCTTGCTCTTGGCGCCACAGGCTGGGAGACTACAAGGATTGCCGTGCTGCCATACGCAAGGTCAGGGATATTCGGGGCTGTGATTCTCGGATTTGGGCGCGCCATCGGCGAAACAATGGCAGTGACCATGGTCATCGGGAACAGCCCCAGGATTTCGGAATCCCTTTTCTCGCCATCATACACTATGGCATCGGTTATTGCAAACGAGTTCGTGGAGGCAACTTCCAGGCTTTACATCTCATCTCTTATCGAAATAGGATTTTTGCTCCTGCTCATCTCAGTCATAATCAATATAGCAGCCAGGATTCTTGTATGGAAACTCCTTAAAGTCGAAGGGGGCGGAGTTGCATGAAATGGAATAAAAGAAAATTAATTGACAGGGTTATGTCCTTCCTGACCGCTGCCTGCGTTGTAATTGCCATAATCCCACTGATTAGTATTCTCTATATTGTAACAATCAATGGGATATCATCTATAAACCTTGATTTTCTTACACAGCTCCCCAAACCTGTAGGAGAAGCAGGCGGCGGACTTGGAAATGCTATCCAGGGGACGTTCATTGTTGTGGGGATTGCCTGCTTAATCGGGCTTCCCATAGGCATTCTTTCAGGGGTCTATCTTTCAGAATACGGGGAAAACAGGTTTGGACGTTTTGTAAGTTTCGTGGCTGATGTCCTGACAGGTACCCCATCGATAGTGGCGGGGATGTTCGGTTATACGTTCATAGTTCTTTATTTCGGAAGCTTCTCTGCAATTGCAGGCGGGGTTGCGCTGTCGGTATTGATGATTCCCATTGTTACAAGAACCACCGAGGAATCCCTCAAACTTGTGCCTGGGTCAATTAAAGAAGCTTCCCTGGCGCTTGGAATACCAAAGTGGAAAACAACATTACACATCGTTCTAAGCACTGCGAGGAGCGGCATAGTTACAGGTGCTTTGCTTGCAATTGCAAGAATCTCGGGCGAAACAGCGCCTCTTCTTTTCACTTCCTTTGGCAATATGTTCTGGGCTAACGGGATAGATAAACCAATATCCACCCTGCCGGTGCAGATTTATACATATGCAATAACACCCTTTCCCGACTGGCATGCCAAAGCGTGGGCTGGGGCTCTCGTTCTGATTATCCTGATTCTTATCTTGAATATTAGCGTGAGGTTCGCAACTCGAAGAAAATATAGTTAAAAGGAGTATCAACGTGCAGAATAAAATCACAGTAGAAAATCTCAATGCATCGTTTGGAGCTAAACAGGTACTGCATGACATCAATATTGGTATCGAGAAAAACGGGATAACCGCCATCATAGGCCCTTCAGGATGCGGAAAATCCACATTCATCCGGTGCCTCAACAGGATGCATGAAGTTGTATCCAAAGCAAAAGTTTCAGGAAAAGTGCTGGTTGATGGCAAGGATATCTACGAGAGCAATATTGACCCTGTGGACATAAGAAGGCGCATAGGCATGGTATTCCAGAAGCCCAACCCTTTTCCTACGATGTCTATATATGATAATGTTGCTGCCGGATTGAAACTCAATGGCATAAAGGATAAGAAGATACTTGATAAGACAGTTGAGGAAAGTCTCAAAAAAGCTGCACTCTGGGATGAAGTGAAGAACGACCTCAATAAATCTGGCGTAAGTTTATCAGGAGGTCAGCAGCAGCGCCTCTGCATAGCAAGAGCATTAGCAGTTGAGCCGGAAGTCATCCTGTTTGACGAGCCCTGTTCAGCTTTAGACCCTATCTCTACAAGTAAGATAGAAGATTTAATGACAGAGCTTAAGGAAAAATATACCCTTGTTATAGTAACGCATAATATGCAGCAGGCTGCAAGAGTAAGCGATTATACAGCGTTCTTTTTATATGGAAAGATGATAGAGTTTGGAGAAACAAATCAGATATTTAAGAAGCCAAAGGAGAAAAGCACCGAAGACTACATAGTCGGGAGGTTTGGATAACATGACCCGGGAAGCGTATCACAAAGACCTGCACAAATTAAGGGAGGAAGTGCTTAACATGGGAAGCCTTGTAGGCAAGACGATAGGAGATGCCGTATTATCTCTTAAGAATCGAGATGTTGAGATGGCACAGAAGGTCATTGATATGGATAAAGAGATTGATGCCATCGATCACAGCATTGAGGAAAACTGCATGCGTCTTCTCGCGCTCCAGCAGCCTATGGCGAGGGATTTGAGGCTTATAATCTCGGCATTAAAGATGAGCATCGATCTTGAAAGGATGGGAGACTTAGCCCTTGAAATAGCGGTTATTACAAAAATATCAGCTAATGTACCACCGGTAAAACCTCTCATAGACATACCGAGAATGTCAGAGATATGCCAAGAGATGCTTAAGAACACAATGAGCGCCTTTGAAAACAAGGATGTGGAGCTTGCAAAGGCAATTGCGAAACGGGATGATGAAGTTGATATGCTCTTTGACCAGGTAAGAAGGGAATTGATTTCCTATATGATAGAGGATCCAAAAAAGATAACCGGCGCCCAGCATCTGACTTTTGTGGCAAGGTATCTTGAGAGGATAGGGGACCACATAACGAATCTCTCTGAAAATGTGGTATTCATGGTTACCGGGGAACGGGTGGAGTTGAACTAAGCATCCTTGATATGGTAATTTATTAATCTTTTTCCTGTAATAACAAAAGTTCAGTCCCAAAACTTTAATAGTCCGGATAGTATGACTAATGGAAGTTATTAAAATCAGTTATAAGCAGAGTACGTTATGCCAATCATGGAAATCTTATTTGATATCGGTGGGATGTTATTTTTACTGACAGTTTTAACCCTGCTTGTTAAGCCTGTAGGGACATATATGACAAATGTATATCAGGGCAAGCGTACTTTTTTAAGTCCCATTCTGATACCTGGTTTACAAAGCTGCAGGTATAAAGCACGATGAAGAGATGGACTGGAAAGATTATGCAAAAGCAATGCTCTTATTTAACGGTCTGGGATTAATCGTTCTGTTCCTGATACTGCTGCTCCAGGGAATACTTCCTCTCAATCCCCAGGGGTTCCCGGGATTTGACCTGCCTCTTGCTTTCAATACAGCCATAAGTTTTGTTACAAATACCAACTGGCAGGCATATAGCGGTGAATCGGCAGCAAGTTATCTCACCCAGATGTCGGGCCTCGCAGTACAGAACTTTCTTTCTGCTGCTACAGGTATGTGTATAGCTCTCGCCTTAATTCGCGGCTTTACCAGGCATACTTCCCAGACCATTGGAAATTTCTGGCAGGATATGACTAAAAGTGTATTATACATTCTCCTGCCCATTTCTATCATAGCAGCCCTGCTACTGGTTTCCCAGGGCGTTATCCAAAATTTTGATCCTTATACGAATAGCTCGTTACTCCAACCCATTCAAACACCGGACGGGCAAAGCATCAGCAATCAGATGCTCCCCATGGGACCAGTTGCATCCCAGGAAGCAATAAAAGAATTTGGGACGAACGGCGGCGGTTTTTTCAATGCAAACTCGGCTCATCCGTTTGAAAACCCTACCCCGTTAACCAATTTTCTGGAAATACTTCTTATCCTTCTTATCCCATTTTCTCTTACATACACATTCGGGCGCTTCGCAGGAAATACCAGGCAGGGATGGGCTTTATTTACAACTATGATGATGCTGTTCATAGTATTCCTCGGAGTGATGTACTGGTCTGAGTATAATGGCAACCCGCTTGTGCAGCCTGGTGTCAACGGTTCTTATATGGAAGGAAAAGAGGTCAGGTTTGGTATCGGTAGCTCGGTTCTCTTTGCGGTCAGCACGACAGCTACCTCCTCCGGCGCTGTAAACACAATGCATGACTCATTAACGCCAATAGGTGGAATGGTCACAATGCTGCTTATACTGTTAGGTGAAGTTGTTCCCGGCGGTGTAGGGTCAGGGCTTTACACTATTCTTGCCTTTGCGATTATAGCGGTTTTCATTGCAGGTCTTATGATAGGCAGGACGCCGGAATATCTTGGCAAGAAAATAGAAGTCTTTGAGATGTGGATGTCAGTGTTGATTGTCCTCACCTCGGGCATTCTTGTACTCATTTTTGTTTCTATTGCACTGATAGCATATGCGGGAGTTTCCTCGATTTTAAACCCTGGCCCGCACGGTTTAAGTGAAGTTCTCTATGCCTTTGCCTCTGCATCCAATAATAACGGCAGCGCATTTGCAGGACTTAATGCCAATACTCTTTTTTATAACCTCTTGACAGCCATTGCAATGCTTATCGGCAGATTTGTTCCGGCAACAGCAGCACTTGCCATGGCAGGGTCTCTTGCTAAGAAAAAATATATCCCGCCAGGCATCGGTACGCTTCCGACACATCAGATTTTATTCGTTTTATGGCTTGCCTTTGTTATTCTGATAGTCGGAGCCCTGACGTTCTTTCCTGCCTTGTCGCTTGGACCGATTGTGGAGCATATGATCATGCATGCAGGTCATTAATATGGGCGATATTAAAGCAAATACAACGATCTTTGAATCTGGACTTTTACGCCAGGCATTACTGGACTCGTTAAAAAAGCTTAACCCGCTTAGCATCTGGCGAAACCCGGTCATGTTCCTCGTAGAAATCGGAAGCATTATTACAACGGTCAGTTTCCTTGCGGGCTTATTTTTTAAATCAGGTGAACCTTCCTGGTTCACAGGAGCTGTATCCTTATGGCTCTGGCTGACAGTGATTTTTGCAACCTTTGCAGAGTCGCTTGCAGAAGGGCGGGGAAAGGCACGCGCCGAGTCGCTTCGTAAAACACGCACAGAAGTAATGGCAAAAAGGCTTGTAAATCCTGAGTCGAAGGAAAAATATGAGCTTATCTCTTCTGCAAACCTCCATAAAGGGGATTACATCCTCGTGGGAGCGGGGGAAATAATTCCCGGCGATGGTGAAGTGGTTGAAGGCGCAGCCCTCGTGAACGAATCATCTGTCACTGGTGAGTCAGCCCCGGTTGTCCGGGAATCAGGCGGAGACCGGAGCGCTGTAACAGGCGGGACAAAAGTCATTTCCAACCAGATCATCGTTCGCATAACAGCGAATCCGGGAGAGGCATTCCTGGACAGGATGATTGCAATGGTTGAAGGTGCAAAGCGCCGTAAAACCCCGAACGAGATAGCACTGGAAGTACTGCTGATATCGTTAACAGCCGTCTTTCTGCTTGTGGTTATCAATTTCAGTTCCTTATCACTGTACAGCGTAAAATCTGCGGGACAGGGTATGCCGGTCTCGCTTACTGTGCTTATTGCACTTTTTGTTTGTTTAGCACCGACAACAATTGCCGCGCTCTTACCTGCAATTGGAATAGCGGGCATGGACAGGCTCTTTTCGAAAAATGTGATAGCCCTTTCGGGGAGAGCAATCGAGGCGTCCGGAGATGTAGATATCCTTCTCCTTGATAAGACAGGAACAATTACCCTTGGTGACAGGCAGGCAGTGGAATTTATTCCGGTGAGCGGGCGTTCAGAGGAGGATGTTGCCAATGCGGCGCTACTTGCTTCCCTGACTGATGAGACGCCTGAAGGAAGAAGTGTAGTCGTACTTGCAAAAAATAAATACCAGATGCGGTTGACAGCCCTTCCCCACACTTCGAAATCCATTCCGTTTACAGCCCAGACACGCATGAGCGGAGTTGATATTGACGGGCAATCGTATCGAAAAGGCGCTTCCGATGCAATCACGGAGTATGTTAAAAGTAAAGGAGGAAATGTACCCTCCGAGCTTGAACCGAAGGTGGAAAGTATCGCAAAATCAGGCGGAACACCTCTTGTTGTATGTCATAATGCGCAAATCCTGGGCGTGATACATCTCAAGGACATCTTAAAAGGCGGCATCCGTGAACGATTTTTGCAGTTGCGGAAAATGGGAATTAAGACTGTTATGATAACAGGCGATAACCATCTCACGGCAGCAGCAATTGCCGCAGAAGCAGGTGTGGATGATTTTCTTTCAGAGGCAAAGCCTGAAGACAAGCTTCGTTTGATTCGTGAAAACCAGCAACAGGGTCATATGGTAGCCATGACTGGAGACGGCACGAACGATGCACCTGCGCTTGCCCAGGCGGACGTGGCTGTGGCAATGAACACAGGAACACAGCCCGCGAGGGAAGCAGCAAATATAATAGACCTGGACAGCAATCCGACGAAGCTAATGGATATTGTCGAGATCGGAAAGCAAATACTGATAACACGGGGGACCCTGACAACTTTCAGCATTGCCAATGACATCGCAAAATATTTTGCAATTATACCGGCGGCAATGGTCACAATATATCCCCAACTGGATATTCTCAATATCATGCATCTTGCAAACCCATACAGCGCAATCCTGTCGGCTGTTATCTTTAATGCCATCATTATCCCTATGCTGATACCACTTGCATTGAAAGGCGTCAAATACCGTCCGATGCCTGCTGAAAAATTATTGATGTTCAATCTGCTCGTCTATGGAGTAGGCGGGATAATAGCGCCGTTTATTGGGATAAAAATCATTGATATTGTAATAAGTGCGTTTATGTGAGGGATACAATCATAATTGAGAGGGCTTGAGTATGGATATTTATTTAAAAAAGTTGTATTTTGATACAGATCATATAGTTGATATATTTTTAAAAGAAGATTATTTGTTTAGCTGGGATGAAATTCAAGGAAAAGATATGGGTGAGTTCATAAAGTTTCTAAGAAATAAATACAACATAAATGGGATAAAAACTGAAAACATTGAAGAAACCGATGGTGGTAGGACAATAAATGTATCCACTAAAAAGAACTCTCTTTCGCTCAGGCTTAACAATGAAAAAACCAAGGCATCCAAGGCAAATCTGACAATTAACGACGGGAGAAACGATGAATTTAAAGTGAAGATAAAGAATGGTACGCTTAACGTATATGGAGAAAAATTTCTCGACGAAAGTAAAAAAATAAAAATAGAAAAAGCAACAGAACTGTGGAAACGTTGGAGTGGAGAACCAATCAGAATATCACCTTACTTAATTGGAGAATTTATTGCGGCTTCAAGCAGTAAGAGATTTCACTATTCTCTAGATGAAGTTGTTAATATAATTAAAGAGGATTTCGATTAACTTGTAATTTTCCCTGATATTCGAGCATATTATGAATATTCATGCCTATGCTGCCTCCGTTTCTCATTTTTTCTTTAATTTGCATGTTTTATCAGATAGCTACCGCTATT